>VSDH01000001.1:0-284504 GCA_008636105.1 Candidatus Scalindua sediminis
GGAAGATGCGGAGAAAATCGTTAAAAACCTGCCATGCTCAAAAGGTGGAACCGTAGACCAGTATCTAACTAAAAAGGCGCAGGTACCGGCAGTAGAGGATTTGGGGTGGAACGTGTACCCGAGGAAAGACGGCTTTGAAGTTGAACGTTTATTATTACTCGACCAGAGAATGTCATTGGAATATAGATGGCACGTTGACCTAAAAGGAAAGGCAAGCCCTGTCAATGGTAAGGCGATAGGAGTTACTGCACAGAGCTATGCAGAAGTTAAGCCTGATGCTGAACGTCCGAAAAAAGCCGTTGCCCCTCCACGGCAATACGAGATAGGGTACACCATAAGATTGCACAACCCCTCCGACACGACCGTTGCGATACACAAAGACGAATCACTCGGTGATATAACAAACATATTTACAAATGGGATCAATGCGGTGATTATGGAATCTAAGAAATTCCCTGATAAACCAATAGCATACAAGGTTCGGATACTCTTAAAAGATGGTAGTAAATATGTGGGCTGGATACCCGGGAATATCATTTCTCGATAGAAATGACAACTATCGCCTTATTATAATAAACCTGCATGGCCTTGCCATAGTCAGCAAGACGAACATGAGCATTGCTTACCAAACCATAGTGGCAAACCATCGTGTCCCTACGGGGCTGTCACACCCCTTGACGAGCAATGTTTTGTGCCAATTTTGTGTCAATAAATCTGTAAACTAAATATATGTTAATTTATCTAAGTTGGTTTAAGTAATAGGAATAAATTATTTAAGTTACATATTTTCAAATGATTAGATAGCTAAAACACCATATTCACACCCTACAGCCTATTACGCCGAAGTGGCGGAATTGGCAGACGCGTTAGGTTCAGGACCTAATGTCCGCAAGGATGTCGGGGTTCGAATCCCCGCTTCGGCATATTTTGTTGTAAAAAGCTTTTAACTATTGTATATATTAATACTTAGATTAATTCATTGATCCTCATAATCTTTCGTGTTACGAACTGCCAGTATGACACTCTCAAGTACTTGTGAAATATTGGATAGCTGTCATACTGGCAGGAGTATTAATAAAGTTTTTCCCCCGATAAAAAACAAATTTTAACTTTTAGAATAAAATGTGTTATGATTTGTTAATATCATACATCTTAGAGTAATATTAAAGCCGGAAAGGGTTGCAATTTGTTGGTATATCATCCATTAGGCATTTCTTTTGCGATATTTATGCCTTTACAAAACTTGTCTTTAGATTATTCAGGAAAAGGAGGGTTTTAAAAGATGGCCGATAAGAAAAAGATTGTGTTCAATCAGGAGGCCTTTGATGCACTAAAAAAAGGTATAGATCAGCTCGCTTCGGCGGTCAAGATAACCTTAGGCCCAAGAGGTAGAAATGTGATATTACAAAAGAGTTTTGGAGCACCGACAATAACCAAAGACGGCGTAACAGTTGCAAATGAGATTGAACTCGAGGATCATATGCAAAACATAGGTGCTCAAATGGTAAAATCTGTTGCTGCAAAGACCAGTGATGTTGCTGGTGATGGTACCACTACTGCTACTGTACTGGCAGAATCCTTATTTCTGGAGGGTCTGAAGAATGTTGTTGCCGGGGCAGATGCTATGTCGATTAAACGTGGTATTGAAAAAGCAGTTAATAAGGTAATAGAAGCCTTAAAGGCAATTAGTATTCCCGTAAAAGGTAGAAAAGAAATAGAGCAAGTCGGCACAGTATCGTCAAATCATGATGTTGAGATAGGCAAGATAATTGCCAACGCGATGGAAAAAGTAGGCAAAGACGGCGTTATTACGGTTGAGGAGGGAAAGAGTTTACAGACCGAATCAACATGGATCGAAGGCCTGCAATTTGACAAGGGATATCTATCCCCGTATTTTGTAACAGATCCATCAAAGATGCAAGTTATATTGGAAGACCCTTATATACTCATTCATGAGAAAAAGATTTCAGCTGCAAAGAATTTGCTGCCTATTTTAGAAAAGATTTCACAAAGAGGAAAACCCCTCCTGATAATTACAGAAGATATTGAAGGAGAGGCATTAACCCTCTTGGTAGTCAATAAACTCCGTGGGACATTAAAATGTGCAGCCGTTAAGGCACCGGGATTTGGTGACAGAAGGAAGTCAATGATGCAGGATATTGCAATACTTACTGGGGGTCAGGCAGTCCTCGAAGATCTGGGTATTAACATAGAAAATATAGAACTCAAAGACCTGGGAAGGGCTAAAAAAATTGAAATTGATAAAGAAAATACGACCATTATCGAGGGTGCAGGCAGTAGCAAGGAAATCCAGGGCAGGATAGGACAAATCCGAACGGAAATAAAGGCTACTACTTCAGACTACGATCGTGAGAAATTGGAAGAAAGACTTGCAAAGTTAACGGGTGGCGTGGCACTGATTAATGTTGGTGCAGCAACTGAGAGTGAAATGAAAGAGAAAAAAGCCAGAGTAGAAGATGCCTTACATGCCACCAGAGCAGCAGTTGAAGAGGGAATCCTGCCTGGCGGAGGAGTGGCATACATTCGTGCAATTGATAAGTTGAAGACCCTTAGGCTTAAGGGGGATGAATCAATAGGAGTTGATATCGTTCGCAGGGCATTATCTGCACCTCTAAAACAAATTGCCGAAAACGCAGGTGCTAATGCAGCAATTGTCGCTGAAAATATTGCCAATGCCGAAGGAAATAAAGGTTTTGATGCAACTTCAGGTAAATATTGCGATATGGTTAAGGAAGGGATAGTTGACCCAACTAAAGTAGTAAGAACGGCACTTATAAATGCTTCAAGTATCGCAACACTTTTATTAACCACTGATGCTTTGATTGGAAGGGTACCTGAAAAGAAAAAGATGCCACCTGCGCCGTCTGGTGGTGGAGGTTATGGTGGATACGGAGATATGTATTAATATCAAAGTCCTACTAATAACAAGGGCTTAATGCAGAAACTCTTAATAAAAAGCCGGTCCAGAGGCTCTGGATCGGCTTTTTTTATTGAATGGGTTTTATAAACCTGCTATATTTAGGTTTATAATTTAAATATAACTTTTGGTTTTAAATAAGTATATACGACAGGGAGAATGAGAATACAATGGCCTTTATGTCAAACGAATTAACGCAGAAATTAATGGCGAGGCACAGCAATATAGAAAAACTTTTCGAAGAATTCCTTTTGATGACTAAAAGTTATGATATTACCTCATCAACACCGTGGCAACCTCCTACCGATGTATACGAAACAGGAAAAGATATTATCATAAAAATGGCCGTTTCCGGCCTTAAACCTGAAGATATATCTGTGGTCTTTTCTGATTACTTTCTTACCGTAAGCGGTATAAGAAACGATACTTCGGCCCACCAGAAGATATGTTTTTATCAAGTAGAGATAAGATATGGATATTTTGAAAGAAAAATAAAGATTCCACAATATGTTGATGCGAACAATATCCAGGCCACATACGAGGATGGGTTCATAGTCATAATCATTCCAAAGGCTGAAAAAGTTTTTACTTCAACAATCGCTATTAAAATAGCATTCTAATTTATTAAAAAAGATGAAAATCAAAAAGGACAATTCAAAAAAACCAGAGGGGTTAGAGCCAGATACGCCAAAGCTCCCCGGGATTATCGAACCAGAAACAATAAAGCTTCCCGAAGAGCTACCTGTTTTAGGTCTTAAGGACGTGGTAGTTTTCCCACAAATGGTTACTGCACTAGGTATTTCTACAGAAAAAGAACTTAAACTGCTTGATAATGTTTTAGCATCAAATAGATTTGTAGCGCTAGTTGCACAAAAGAGCCAGGAAAAAGAAAAAGTGGATCCATCAGACCTTTATGAGTATGGAACAGCTTCTGTAGTATTGCAAATGTTAAGAATGCCCGATAATACTGCAAAGATGCTGGTGCAGGGCATATCAAGACTGCATATTGAAAAAATTATTGAAACGGAACCCTTCTTTAAGGCAAAAGTAAAAGTATTAGAAGACACTCTTGATGAAGAGGACGTTGAGACTGAGGCATTAGCAACTAATGTTAAGAATCAATTTTCGCGTATGGTATCCATTTCTCCCAACTTACCAGAAGAATTAAAGATAGTTATTGTCAACATCAGCAATCCCGGTAGGCTTGCGGATTTAGTATCTTCCCATTTAAACATTAGTGTCCCGGAAAAACAAGGAATACTGGAAGCGTTAAATGTTAAGGAAAGGTTACAGAAGATAAATACATTCATAAATAATGAGATGCAAGTACTCGAACTCGCAGGCAAGATACAGTCGCAAGTAAAGAGCGAAATGGAGAAGGGGCAACGTGAGTTTTACCTGCACCAGCAACTCAAGGCAATACAAGACGAACTCGGGGAAGGTGATGAACAGGCGGTTGAGGTAAAAGAATTGAGGGGAAAGTTAAAGAAAGCAAAGCTGCCTAAAGAAGCCCAAAAGGAAGCTGATCGTGAACTTTCCCGCCTTTCAAAAATGCACCCTTCATCAGCAGAATACACTGTAGCACGTACATATTTGGATTGGTTAATCACCCTACCATGGGCAATTTCTACTGAGGACAATCTTGACATATCAAGCGCTCAAAAAGTGCTGGACGAAGATCACTACAATCTGAAAAAAGTTAAGGAAAGAATCTTAGAATATTTAGCAGTCAGGAAGCTAAAGAAAGATATGAAAGGTCCTATTCTTTGCTTTGTTGGCCCACCGGGAACAGGAAAGACCTCTGTCGGTAAATCAATAGCTAAAGCAATGGGGAGAAAATTTGTCAGAATGTCACTGGGGGGCATAAGGGACGAAGCTGAAATTCGCGGTCACAGGCGCACGTATGTTGGTGCACTACCCGGAAGAATTATACAGGGCCTTCGCAAGGCAGCCTCGAATAACCCTGTTTATATGCTGGATGAAATAGATAAACTGGTAGCAGATTATCATGGAGACCCTTCTTCCGCATTGTTGGAAGTATTGGACCCGGAACAAAATTTTTCATTTTCAGATCACTATCTTGACGTAGCATTTGATTTATCAAAGGTAATGTTTATTACAACGGCAAACATTCTTGATACAATACCACCTGCTTTAAGAGACCGAATGGAAGTTCTGGATTTGCCCGGTTATACTACCGATGAAAAATTGGCAATCGCAAAACAATATTTAATCCCAAAACAATTTGAAGCTCATGGTTTAAAGAAGAAAAACTTAAAGATTATGGACGATGCTATTAAGTCCATAATAAGCGATTATACCAGAGAAGCAGGTTTGAGAAATCTTGAACGTGAGATTGGCACCGTTTGTCGAAAGGTCGCAAAAGAAGTTGCTTCAGGTAAAGAAGGCATAGTCGAAGTGAATGCTGAAAATATTAATAAATTTTTAGGTCCTGTTAAGTTCTTTGCTGAAGTTGCAGAAAGAACGATCGAGTCGGGGGTAGCAACCGGCCTTGCGTGGACTCAATCCGGAGGAGAAATATTATTTATTGAATCTACAAGGATGCCGGGAAGTGGAAAACTGACCTTAACCGGTCAACTTGGAGACGTTATGAAAGAATCTGCTCAGGCCGCTATGAGTTACGTCCGTGCAAGAGCAAAGGAATTAGGCATTTCAATAAAGGACTTCTCTAAGTATGACTATCATATCCATGTCCCTGCAGGAGCTATTCCAAAGGATGGTCCTTCTGCAGGTGTTACCATGGCAATATCTCTGATATCATTGTTCAGGGGAGAGCCCACAAAATCTTATGTCGCTATGACGGGTGAAATAACCTTAATGGGTAGAGTCCTACCTGTTGGGGGGATTAAAGAAAAGGTCTTATCAGCGAAAAGAGCAGGTATTACCACCGTCATACTGCCAAAGAGAAACGAAAATGATTTAGTAGAGGTGCCGGAAAAAGCAAAGGAAAAGATGACATTCCAATTTGTGGAAAAGGTAGACGAAATGCTGCCCTTTATATTTAAAACTGCAAAACAAACAAAAGAAATCAAGGAACAAGAGTTGTCAACTGTACATTAACAAACCTTAGAAAAATCCAATTGATGCAGCACCAGGATATACTAAACAAGTCCGTTTTCCTGCCGATCTATTTCTCATCCGTGGCCAGGGTATCTTTTTCAGGAGCAACACAAAGGGGCCTGATAGTAATTGATCAGGTTTCGGTTTCTTCTACAGATTCTGAGATTTCGTGTCTGTCTTCTCTTCTTTTTGCTAAATAGAGGTATGCAATAGCTATTGCACCAATTGTGGATGCAATTATTATTAGTCTCATCTCTACGGAGTGGATGACGCTGAATGCCTCTTTTTCGTCTATCTCTGCCAGAAGTACCCAATCGACAAATTTAAGATTCAGTGGTGTATATGCACTTAGTACTGGAACACCACGATAATCGTCCACAATCTTTGTGCCAGTATTTCCATCAAATGCTTCGCTTGTTGCCTCTGTATCCACCTCTTTTTGAAGTATTGTTGGCTCTTCAGAAAATCTGGAATTCGATCGCATAAATCCATCATCACCTACCAGGTACATTTCTCCTGTTTGCCCCAGCCCTGCCCTGCGAGTTAACATAGCATCCAGATGAGAGAAAGGGATTTCTATTACTAAGACACCTAAAACAACTTGATTGCCGTAGATGGGTGCAGCAAAGTAAGCGGTAAATTCTTCTATCCCATCATGCCATGTATAGTCCTCAAAGGTTACTTCCTCCATACCTCGCCTGAATACCTGGGCCATACTAAAGCGCTTATACTTGCCCGTAAGCAAATTAGTCCCTGTATATTCGTCCTTCTTTGCGGAATATACCACATCACCATCTCTGTCAACAAAGAATACGTTTATATAACCATAATCAGAGACGTAATGGTCCATTAAGGGTTGATAGGTGCCTACAGTTTCAAGATATTTGGTACTCTCGAAGCCAGAAGTACTAAAAGCCCTTGATAATCGAGTAAGACCCTGAGCAATTATGGGGTTTCTTGAGAGGACGTCTACATCGCCAAATCTCTCCTCGAAATAATTTTCTATCTGATTATTTAAGAGCTCTCTGGCAGTGATTAAGTGATTGAATGCCTTCTCTTTTATGGCTGACTTAAAAGCACTATAACTAAAAAGGGGTATGGCAATTAAAAAGATAAGAAGAGCTATTCCAAATACAGAAAATACCTTTTTGGCTGTCATCAGTTTTTACTTAACCATGTAAAACGAAACGGTAACACCCCGCTGGGCGGGGGTACAATGGCTAACCCTCCTGTTGCGTGAAAATTCCCTCCAAAATATAACATTGATGGCAAAATTTCTCCATCAAAAAATATTCGAAAACTTATTCCTTTACAGTTTACATAGAAAGTAGTAGGAAAAATATTTTATAGTAAGTATTCCATTTCTACCATTTTTATTCGCAATATTATACTATTTTTAATAAAATATGTTTATGTCCATTATGCGTCTTACACTCATAGTCGGGATTGTGCTTACGATCTTCCCACTCCGCGTAATAGCGACTGGAGAAGAGGAGAATGTGGGAGAGAAGATCAAGGAGGCAATTACGATCTTCATCGGCGGAAGCAGTCGTGAACGAGTTGGGGCTGCCGGGGA
The DNA here is from genome assembly GCA_008636105.1 of Candidatus Scalindua sediminis. Lineage (GTDB taxonomy): Bacteria > Planctomycetota > Brocadiia > Brocadiales > Scalinduaceae > Scalindua_A > Scalindua_A sediminis. Next base: position 7,596 of record VSDH01000001.1, read on the forward strand.
TCTCGCTATGTTCAAGCCTGAAGACCTTATTACCTACAGAGCATGGGGGCCTTTTACGAAGGTTCTCAAGGAGGTTGATTCTCCGCAAGTGCAGCAGGCGGTGGTTGAAGCACTGGGAGTACAGGGAAGTGACGCATCTGAATTTGATAAACGAAAAATCATCGACCTAATCGTCAAAACCATTAAGAATGAAAATATGCATTCGGTAGTAAGAGCAAGGGCCATAGTCATAATCGGCCCTCTCATGTCAAGAGTTGACGCTCAATATAAAGGTATGAAAACTAAAAGTTATGGAAGAGGCATAATCAGTCCTCTTGAGTCAAAAGATGTCAGCGAGCGAGGATTGTTAGGATCTTACCTCGAAAAGCAGCTCGACGCGAATGATACCATTCTCTCTAAGGCCATTATGGAAACACTCAACCTGTGGAACTGGGACCTGGGCGCCCATATTTGGAAGAATGTGATTACAGATGACCCGGGCCCTCGCAGGCGAGCTATCAAGGCCCTCAAGAATCAGATAATTCTAAAAGGCCGGAAAATTAGCCCGGTGGAGGCAAGAGACCTCCTCTATATCATAGATAATGATCAGAGAAATAAAGACCTCCGTATTGATCTTATTAACCTGCTGACGTTTGCCGTAAAGAACGGGTCAAAGATTAACATAGCAGATACGCTGGACAGGATAATAAAGAGGAACACTGACAGCCAGGTTACGCTTGCTGCTGTTAACGCTATTGGCAGAACTGGTGATCCGAACCTCATGAGGCTGCTTCTCAAGGTCTTCGATAAGTACAAAGATAATGGAGATGCAGAAAGCATAGTGATACGCTCAGCAACCTGTTCAGCCGCAGGCGACTACATTACACTCCCCCGCAAGTATGAGGGATACTTCGTCAGATACAGGAGGAACTTCGAGAAGCTCTCCGAGATGCTCGTTGAAGCATTGATAAAGGATAATAGCAGCCTTGTTCGTAAGGAGGCTGCATACGCCTTGGGCAACATGACGAGCAAAAAGTTCGATCGTAGAAAACCAGTTGCTGCCCTTATTGAGGTAGTCAACGACCCTGATCAGTCCGTGGCTAAAGCTGTACTTGACAGTTTGAAGTTCCTTACCGTTCAGGACTTCGGCAAGGATACCAAAGCCTGGCAGAGATGGTACCAGGCAAACCAGCGCGATCTCATTGCAAAATGAGCTTCGCACTCGAAGGAACAGCAAATATTATTACCTGACCAATTCACCAAATATCCTGCCAGCAATTCATGGGTTCATCATGATCCATATCAACCAACATCGAACGGCTCAAACCTGAAGAGAAACCATACTTTCATCAAATCTCACTGGATTGCTTAGAGAAATTAGTTGAGTGCCTGCCCGCCCCCAATGCTTCCTTGCGGAAGCAAGGAATGGGGGCGGGTGTCCCCTTTTTGCTGTTTATCATGTTGCTGAAAATAATTCAAGAATTATAGTAGCAAACTATCTACTCAAATCAATACAAAATAGGAATGATGCCTGACATGTATGGTTTGGTGTGGGATAATTCATACACAAGAGTAGTTGAGAAATGGAGAAAATGAAATATTTTTGGTGTGTGAGGGGTTAAGATTATTGAGAATATTCCGATAATAATGTGTTAAATCACTTATTTTATGTCTTATAGCTTGAATGGAGGGATATAAGGTGGAAAATGATTTTATAAAAAAGCTTTCAAAGCGATATAGCCCTCAGTTCGGTAATATTGCAGTAGATATGGGATTTATAACTGCAGAACAACTAACAGATGCCCTTGCCGAACAAGCTGAGGATAGTCTTTCTAACAGACCCCACAGATTCATAGGATTTATATTATCTGTACATGGTTGGATAACCAATGAACAGGTTGATATTGTTTTAGATATATTATTTAAGGCGCCTGCCTAGTTTAAAGGATTGCATACATAACTGTAAAAAGCCTTAGAGTATCATTATCAAACTTATTTGACATAGCTACAACCCCTTTCCTTCCTTCTTAGAATCTTCTAATTGCTTTTATATTTACTCATTCTTCTCTTTTTAAGCAAGGATTGATTTATATTATAACCTGCCCCACAGCCTAACAAAATCATTCTGCCTGAGTCGGAATTATGTACCATCTTGTAATATATAAGAATCCGTTCCACCCGTAACCGCTAAATTATCTACATAGACGTTGTCTCTATTACCAGCCGCATCCGTCCAGCCTGCATTCTGAGATGCAACCCATTCCACATGACCATCAATATAAACCAGATTTTGCCCATCACCTTCAAAATCGCCATTACCAGCAAGATTAACAGTACCACCATGATTTGGCGACCTGTTATTTTTGGGGGTGCCGAGTCCAGGATTATTTGAAGGACGGTCTCCCGCAATCGCAACACCGGCGTTATCCGCCGGGGTATGCGTGCCGTCATAGCCGTAACTACATTCATCCTTCTCAAAGGCATCGCCTGCTGTGATACCGGCATTCGTAACATCTGTAACAAGGTTATCACTAGGGCACATAAACACTTTTCTTTCCGAAATGTAATCAGGATAAAGTTTGTTGAGAGCCGTCATTGCAGTTGCACCAGTTGGAAAGGTTTCGTTATTTTCATTTAAGTACATGATTAAGCCCATACCAATCTGCCTCAGGTTGCTGGTACAATGTGTCCTGCGGCCAGACTCTCTGACCCTGCTCAGTGCAGGAAGCAGTATGCCGGCAAGGACGCCGATAATGGCAATCACAACCAATAATTCGATAAGTGTAAAACCCTTATTAAGCTTTATTGTCATATTCGAAACTTTTTTCCATTGTTTTCTTTTTTAGCAAGGATTGAATCATTTGTCAATTATAAGTATAGTGCTTAGGTGATTATACCTGTACTTCGGACAGCGGTACATAATCACACCCCAACACCATGACTATTGACTGGTCTGACCTTAATTGTCCTCATACAGCTATAGCCTCAATTTTTTTCCAGTCATTTGACTTCCTTGAGGCATGCCATAAATCGTAATTTTGTTGAAGATTTAACCACAACTCAGGAGTTGTATTGAAGGCTTTAGCTAATCTTAGCGCCATATTTGGGGTAACAGAGCCGTGTTCATTAACAACCTTGGAAAGGGTTTTTCTTGATACTCCTAAATTTACAGATAGGTTTGAAATTGTTAGAGAAAGTGGTTCTAAATAATGCCTTTTTAATATTCCTCCGGGATGAGTAGGAGGTCGTTTTCGTATTCTCATTTTAAATCCTCCTAATGATAATCGACATAATCCATATTGTAAACATTACCCTCTTTAAAACTAAAGACAATTCTCCAATTACCTGAAACTTTCACCGCCCAAATGCCCTTCATCTTTCCTTTGAGTTGATGCAAATTAGAACCTGGAAATCTCATATCAGTTAAAACATTTGATGCATCGAGTCTATCGAGAATATCTGACAATTTTTGTGCATGTTGAGTCTGAATTCCTTTCAGAGAACCATCATAAAAAAATTTCTCCAAGCCTTTATGAACGAAACTCTTTATCACTAAATAAGTGTAACCCGTCAGGTTACATTTTTCAAGAAAAAAATAATGTTTTATTTAAAAGTTTTACCTGGATTAAGTTTGTAGTTAATTTTTGCCTCTTTCAATCAATACAACATCAAGCATAAGTATCATCACCTGAAACATTGTAGAGCAGAAAGATTAAAGAATGGAAGCCAGCAATAATTGATGACCAAATTAATGGTATGTTTGGAATTTTCTCTTTACTCCTTTTAAGCAAGGATTGATTTATATTACAAAATATTTTCTATCAAAGATAGGCATGCCCCCCATAGCTTCCTTGCGTAAGCTAGGAATGGGGGCGGGTGATAGTGGATTGAAGCGTTTGTCAATAGGTAACCCTCATAATACTCGCCGTCTTGCTTGGCGGGACTGACCGACGTGTTTTTTGGCGGTTCCTATTTTTCCAATGTAGTTTATCAATAACCAGGAAATTTTTCTATTTTTATCTTTTTTACATCAAGTTCTTGCAGTAACTCAAGCATTGCATCTACCATTTTTGGTGGTCCGCAGGTATAAAACATACGTTCCTGAAAATCAGAAACCTCTTTTTTGATAATGTCAGTGGTAATATACCCAGAATGACCTTTCCAATTTACAGGTAGATTATTAAGGATATGGACAACCTTTATATTCGGGTTATTCTCAACCATCCTTTCAAAATCATACCGAAATACTATATCTCTTTCCTCCTCGTTTCCGTAAAGGAGAACTATGTCAGTATCTAATTTCAGGTCTGTACAATATTGGCATATGCTATGAATGGGAGTGATACCAATTCCTCCACTCAAGAAACAGGTTTTTTTAATATCCTCTAGAACAAACCTTCCTCTTGGCCCTTTTATCTCTGCCCATTCACCACCTTTGAGCCTGTCAAGCAATTGACTAAATGCAGAGTTAGTGATTTTCTTTGTAAATTCAATATATTCTTTTCGTGTTGGAGGGCTGCTAATAGTAAAGTGTTTCGTCTTTTTTTCTCCATCTACCTTCAGGGTGAGGAAGAAAAACTGACCTGCCTGAAAGTCAAATTCATCAAGTCTTCCAAAACGAAAGCTTTTAACATTATGCGTCCTCTGAATTACTTCCTTTACATGGGTTTCGTATCTCACTTTATTATTTGTAGAGTTACGGGAATCTGTCCTTTACATTTTATATTTAATTGAATAATAAATTTACATAATATAAAAATCAAGAGGAAATGGGAAAGATTTAATAAAGGTGAGATAGATGCTGATACTTCCTTTTAAGCAAGGATTGATTTATATTATGACTTGCCCGCCAAGCGTTAGGGCGGGGGTGTACCTTTATAAAAGATAGGTATGAGGGATTGAAGCATTTGTCATTTTGAAAGATTCGATCCTCCTGTACTTACTATTATGCGAAATGAGCTGTTATGCGTTAAACTTAAACTGTAGTTAATTCGTGTGTGGGCATTTCATCCCACGTAACACCATCTAGAATCCTTCCATTTTTCTTCTTCTGAACACCTCCCCATTGTTTAAAAAAGAATGCCACACCTTGTTCAATGCATTGGTCTCTTACCTCTCTTACCCAGTCTGCTTCAATAGAACGCGCCTTTGGACCAGATTCCCCACCAACAATAACCCAATCAATGCCTGACAGGTTTAATTTGTCAAGAGATCCAAGTAAAGGTTCTAATGAAAGAAATTTTATGTTTGCAGGTGTTTTTCTCAAATAATCTATACGGTATTTAAAAGTCTCATTCTCAACTGTAACCCCCATCCAAATGTGATTTTCCCATTTAAGTTTTTCTGATAATTCTAATAGACGTCTGGCTCGCTTAGTTAAGACTTGATAAAGATGTTGGTCTGCTGCACACATTACATCAAATACTTGTTTTACAAAATTAAAAGGTACTTTTTTATGAAAGATATCGCCCATAGAGTTTACAAAAATCATATTTGGCTTTTTCCACCCTAAAGGGGCATCCAACATATGGGGATGGCACGCAACTTCAAAGCCATTAATATAATTTTGCTGCCCCATTGCTTTAAGTCTTTTTGCCATTCTTTCTGCGTAACAATTATCACAGCCTTCGCTAATTTTATTACAACCAGTTACAGGGTTCCAGGTAGATTCTGTCCATTCAATTTTTGATTGTGTAGCCATAATTACTCTCCTATGAATTTAATTTGTGCCCCTTTAGTAACAGTATTATTTCTTTGTCTTGGTTTTCTTTGTATTTCAATCAAACCTTCTTGTTCTAACTGCATTAAAGCTTCCTTAATTGTCTTTTTCACACCATTCGTATTTGCATATGCCCATTCTTCAATCTCATCATAAGCCGTAGCTCCATGCTCTTTGCTATACTCTTGAATTCTATTACGTAGATCAACTTTCCCAGGATCCTCAAACAAAGACATTTGTGCAGTTTTAACACCAATAGCTTCAAAACGATATTCAACATCACTAACTCGTGCCATATTATCTTTCATAACCTCTAATGCTTTAAAATGTTGTGACGCATGAATAAGATAATATCGAGGACGAACGCCCTGACCAGGAGTATTAATTCGAAAAGGCATAACATATCTTGACTTTGCTATCTCTCGAAGGTTCTTGCAATATAAATTCATGAAGAACAGCTGGCGTTGTTCAGCATTTTGTGTTTCATCTACATCTTTATATTCTTCAGTGCCAAACAACTCCAACATAGATTGTTCTGCATGATCTTGTTCCCAAAACCGAACCACATCGTAGACCATATAATTGATAAAAATTTCACTTCTCGGGTAAGACAAGATTCTTTTCAATGTTTGCATTGAAAAACCAGAGTATCCAAACGGATCCACAAAAAAGAACATGGGATAATCTTTAATGGCCTTTGTATCAATTTCATCTAATATTGCATTAGGTCCTCCTTTAGGTTTTGATTTATTATACCAAAAGAGTTACCTAATTACTGAGCATATACAACAGCGACCGCGATTGTAAATGTATATGAAAAATCTTACTTATATAAACAAATAAGACTATCTTTTTGAAGATATTTAAAATGTGACAAATGTGATTTGTAACTGCTGTCTATTGGTGGTTATTATAAAAGAGTGGGTTTGGATTGCAATGGAAATAATAGGCTGGAATCAAGAAGCTAGAGGTAAGTCTGTTCTTCGTTAAAGAGTTAGGGTCACGAAGCCAGTTTAGTTGAGGGGTAAGGGTAACGTTAAGACAGAAGATAAAAGCGAGAGGCTACAGTGAAATACCTGTCTGCCGTCAGGCGGGGATACTCGATTCAGAATTGTAGACTCTTTTTTATGCGAAATGGTCTAATCGATTTTAATTTATTAGTTTCGCTGCGTTTCGCTTTATATAAATCCCAGCGAAGTTGTAGGTTAATCCAAAAATCTTCTGAAACTCTAAAAAATTTTGCCAGCCTTAACGCTGTACTGGGTGTAATTCCTCGTCGTTTATTAACAATTTCATTTATCCTCTGGTATGGAACATTTATCTCCTTTGATAGCTTCCTTTGGGTAATACCCATAGGAATTAAAAACTCTTCAAGAAGCATTTCCCCAGGATGGGTTGGCTCACGATGTGTTGGTATACGAACCATTTCTACCTCCAAAAAATAAATTTTATTTCATATCAATGATAATCAACTATCTCCACTTTTTCTGGCCCTGATTCCCACCATTCAAAACATACACGATACCGATCGTTTATCCTGATGCTATATTGGCCTTTTCGATCACCGGTAAGTGGTTCAAATTTGTTGCCTATAGGAATGCGGAGTTCCCTAAGAAATTTGACCGAATCAAGTTGATCCAATTTTCTTGTTGCAACTTTCCACAAAACTCGTGGACATATTTTCCTGGCACTTTTTGTGTTTCTGCCGTTGTAAATATCTTCCGTTCCTTGATTTTTAAACGACTGAATCACAAATACATGATAGCAGGACAATCATGATATTTCAACAGACAATATTATCCAAACTTTGTTTATTTAGCTTACGTATTGTGAAAGCATTTTATCGCTACTTACTTTTCATCCTAACAACAAGGAATGCCTTCTTCTGATGGACTGCAGCTGTATGATGTGGCATGGTTATTCGTTCATACGCCTTTGTCTTGTAACGCGTTAACGCGACTGTTTTTTGTCGCGCGTTATTAAGTCACTCGTTATTTGGAAGAATTATCCACGGAAATACACAGATTAGCACTGAAGATAGAAAACGAAAGACAGAGACTGGCCCCCATTCCTTGCTTTCTCCCGCAAAGCGGGACTTAACCGCAAGGAGGCATTGGGGGTAAACAGTTTGGATTGCAATGGAAATTCATGTGGTTATTCGTTATTGGTTATTCGTTATTAGTTATTTGGGTGTGGTTAGATGTTAGTTTGCTCAGGCGAATCCCTCCAGAGGCGGATCTGCCTCAGGCATGACCCGTTTTGAAAATAAAACCACTGCCTGGGGTCTGCTTAATTCTTTTGTTATGTACGATCATGCGTAGGTACTACAAGAACTGGACAAGAAGACCTCTGCAATACTTCCTCACTGACACTACCAACTATCAAATGGTAAACAGCCCCATGACCATGAGAACCAACAACAATCAAATCAATCTTTAACTTACTCGATTCATCAAGAATAACCTCGATGGCTGACCCTTGAAGAAGAAGAGCCCTTGCATCTATTCCAGAATTCCGCAGTTTTTCCGCCTCATTTTGTAGTTCCTTATGTTCTTTGGGAAATTTCTGAGCAACTTGATCCCCTACGGGTTGCTGACCCTGGCCGAAGCCTACAAAACCTAGTTCAGGTTTCGCAACATGTAGCAACCATACTTTAGCAGACAAATCTAAAGCTAAAGTCTTTACATAATTCAAAATTATTTGAGAAGCTTTGGATAAATCAATCGCAATTAAAACGTTCATTTCCTCTCTCCTATTTTTCGGAATTATGGAATTATGGGGACAGCGCCCGCATTTAAGATATTAGAGGCTAGTCCCAGCCCGCGAATATAAATGTATGTGAAACGCTTACTTGTATATACAAGCAAGTTATATTTGATTTGATGGTATTAAAATGTGATGAAAGAAGCTTTGAACTTCCTTTAGCGTCGGGATTTTATTTTCAATTACATCCCATATAATCTTTTCGTTTATTCCAAAATATTCATGCACCACTATGTCTCTTAAGCCAGCTATCTTTTTCCATTCCACACTTTTGTATTTTCTTCTAACATCGGCTGGTATATGCTTTACCGCCTCCCCAATAATTTCTAAGTTTCTCATAACAGCATCAAATGTCTTTCGATCATTGAAAAATTCACTCTTCGTAGTATTTGTATATTCCAATATTCTGGTTATGCTTTTATGTATATCCTTTACGAATAAAAGCCAATCCCTCTCAGACATAAACAGCTTCCTTAAAAATTCTTGATTTTAACTCCTCACGTATAGATTCCTTTATCAAAAGATCAATTTTCCTTCCTACAATTTTTTCAAGGAAGAATTTTAATTCCATGAAGTTGTCGAAGGTTTTATATTTTTCTTTTAATTCCACAAATATATCAATATCGCTCCTCTTTTTTTGTTTATTCTTGGCATAGGAGCCAAAAACAGCAATAGACACAACACCATATGTATTTGAGATGACTTTATAGTTTTGACGTAAATTTTTATTATCTCTTTCCCGTTTTTGGTCTTCTTCATGATAGTTTCTCTTGTTTTAAAAGGGATACATCCCTTTTTGGGTCTACTTTAGCCGGCCAATATAAATGTAAATACCGCGATCTTAAAATATAATAATGTATCCAGAACTGGAAATCCCTGTTTGTTGTCTTTTAAACTTTTTTAGAATAGATAATTAAAAATGTGACAAAAGTAATTTGTAACTGTTCTACGGCTCTTTTGTTAAGAATTGCACCTAAAGAGCTAAGCAATATCACTGACAGCGACATTGCCGATATTATAAAAGAGTGGGTTTGGATTGCAATGGAAATTCATGACCGCGTTTGTCTTGTAACGCGTTAACGCGACTGTTTTTTGTCGCGCGTTATTAAGTCACTCGTTATTTGGAAGAATTATTCGCGGAAATACACAGATTAGCACTGAAGATAGAGGAGAGAAGATTGAAAGAGACTCAATCTGTGGCCTACTCGTAGTGTGATGGAATCCATATCTTCTCTTCATATTCTTCCCAGTAGCCTGAAGGTACAAGCCTGTCTTCGTAATGCTCGTCAATCCTTCGATCACCTTCTGTACGTTCTTCAACCCAGACCCTCTCTTTTTTGGAAGTATCAATCCATTTTCTCTTCTTTACATATTCATAATGCTCTTCTATGTAATTTTTACCTTCTCCGGATCCGGCTTTTCTTTCAAGTTCAAGTTGTCTTTCCAGCTCTGCTTTTTCTGCCTCTTCTCTTTTCTTATCTAACTGGTCTCCGGCCAGAGCTCCTCCCAGGGCACCTGCTCCCGCACCGATTGCTGCACCCAGGGCAGGATCACCCAACAATGCACCTATACCTGCACCAAGAGCTGCTCCAATTCCGGCTCCAGCCCCTGTACTTTTTTGTGTGGTTGTCATGCAGCCAGTGGCAAGAACTGAAATGACAGCAACGCACATAACTGTAACAATTATTTTATTTCGCATTTATTTCACTCCAAATTATAAATTTGTAGCACGTCTCATTTGTAATATAAGACTTTATATTACATTATATTAACGTTTTTATGATTATTGTCAAAATTTCTCCATAAAAAAAATTATAAATAAGCAATATTACATCCTTTCAGGTGATTTAAGGCCAAGAATACTTAGACCGTTTTTTATAACCTGCCTGATTGAATCAACCAGCATAATCCTTGCCTTTCTTAACTCTGCATCGTCAGTAAGAATCCTGTGGTGCTGGTAGTATCGATTGAACGTACTGCACAGGTCAAGCAGATGTTTGCTTAGTATGGAAGGTTCATAATATTTTGCAGCACGCAATATGAAGAGTGGAAATGCCTCTAGCCTTTTGACTAATATTAATTCGTCATCTTCCCTTAATAAATCATGATCTATATCGGTTGTAACTTTTTCGCCATACTTTCTTAAGACACTGCACAATCTGGCATGGGTATATTGTACATAAGGCCCCGTCTCTCCGTCAAAATTAAGAACCTCATCCCAATCGAATAAGACATCCTTAACCCTTTTTGTGCTCAGCTCGGAAAAGATTATGGCCCCAATGCCAACGTCATTTGCCACTTCTGCCTTATTCTCTAAATCGGGATTTTTCCCCTCCATTATCTCCTTAGCAATCTTACACGACTCCTCCAATAAATCCTCCAATAGAATAACCTTGCCTTCTCTCGTGGACATCTTGCCGTGTTTGAACTTGATCAACCCAAAATCTACGTGCACACAATCATCCACCCACTTGTATCCCATAAGTTCCAGGACTTTGAAGAATTGCTTAAAGTGCAACCTTTGTTCCGAACCAACAACGTAGATCATTTTGTCAAATCCATATTCTCTTTTCCTGTATTCAGCAGCACATATGTCTCTGGTAGCGTATAAGCTTGCCTCATCCTTTTTTCTCAGGATGCATGGCGGCATATCGTATTTGTCGAGGTTCACAATCAAGGCATCCTCGCTTATTTCACTCAAGCCCGCATCTTTAATTCTATTAACCGTATCACCAAGCATGTCATTATAAAAACTTTCACCTGCGTATGAGTCAAACTTTACTCCCAGTCTTTTATATACCCTATCAAACTCTTCCAAACTTATGTCTTTAAAATATTGCCATATCTCCCTTGCCTCTTCACTCCCCTTCTCCAACTTTCTAAACCAATCCCTGGCTTCATCCTCCAGAGAATTGTCGCTCTTAACCTCTTTATGAAATCTAACATACAGCTCATTAAGTTTGTTTATATCCAGTCCTGTTTCCCCGGCCGTTCTTTGTTTTTTATAATCTTCAACTGAAGGGATTTCAAATTCTGAACCCCATCTCTTAAAGGCAACGATTAATTGTCCAAATTGCGTTCCCCAATCTCCCAGATGGTTTATGCCTACACACTTATATCCCAGGGTCTTGTAAAGGTTATAAATCGCATTCCCAATAACGGCCGAACGAAGATGATGGACTGCCAGATGCTTTGCGATATTTGGGGAAGAGTAATCTATAACAACCGTTTTCCCCTTGCCCAAATCAGAACCCCCATAGGAATCTCCTTCACTAAAAATCCCCTTTAAGACTGTCTTGAAAAGCATATTTTTGGAGACGTAAAAATTTAGATATGGCCCGTGAGCGCTTATGCGAATTATTATGTCGCTCCCGCCTAAACTACTTAGTTGGGCAGGAGGAACAAGTTCCTGAGACAGTTCTGACGCAACTTTTTTTGGGTCTTTTCTTAATTGTTTTGCAATAGCAAAGCAGGGAAAGGCATAATCACCCATCTTTATGTCCGGAGGAATCTCTATCAGACCTTCTATTTCTTCCACCGACAACGGTATCTTGTCTTTTAGCAGGGAGATTATGTTATTGATAAAAATATCCATATTGTTTTTTCCGTTAAAATTTCATTACGTTTTGTTCCCACGTAGAACGTGGGAACAAGTTATTAATTTCATTTTGTTAATTTTAACAACAAAGGCAGGTAATAAAAACCCGAAATACGAAGTACGAAATTCCTGCCCGACCCGTCCGAACGGCATTGCCGGACGGGCAAATGGCAGGCTGGCGAAACAAATACAAAAATCCAAACACTTACTCGTTCCCATGCTCTGCTTACTCGTTCCCATGCTCTGCGTGGGAACGACTTTATAAGACGCTTTGCGTCACCACTCCATACAAACCTCCAACGAACCTTCTTGCTCTGCATAGTTTCGGGCACTTGAATAACGCCAATGTATTGGATCATCCACATATCCTCTCCTTACAGGATTGTAATGCATATATTCCAGCTTTTGTATCATCATTTTCTCACCTTGAATCAACTCAGGATGACTACCTTCTTGCCAAAACTGATATGTTCTATCCTTTTTGTGTTTAAGTTTGTGAAACTGCAATTGTTTGAGTATCGCCTTTATTTTGTTTTCTTTTAAATAATCAATAATCTTTCTTGCCGTAAATGATTTGAAACGCCCTATTTCTATGGCTAAGTCACTGCCTGAAACTACAAGATGAAGATGATTTTCCATGATAACATAGCCGTAAAGTTTCAAATGTTTTTGTACTTGTAAATGATTCAAAGAATCTAAAACAATCTGCACAATGTCTCTGTTTGTAAAGACTGGTATCCAACTGACCACTGTACAGGTAAAAAAATGAGGGCATTCATCTTCTATAACTTTGTAACGGTTTCTTCCCATTGAATAAGCTTACGTTTCGTTCCCACGTAGAACGTGGGAACGAGTTAACGTAGAACGTGGGAACGAGTTAACGTAGAACGTGGGAACGAGTTATTTTGTTCCTGTTTGAATGTACTCTGGTATTGTAAAAATTTATCCAAAGAATAGTAAACTATAAAACTAGAAATTACAATTGCTTATTACTCAGTTGTTGAGTTGGATTATTGATATCTGGCAGCAGGAAAACCAACAGTCCTGCTATGGGTACCAGGTATGCTACAACCCCTAACGACGTTGCCATACTATATCGATCCGCAATACTTCCGATTATGGGGAGCATAAGCCCGGCAGCACCCCAGACAAGTCCCATCGAAATGCCTGAAACAGAACTAGCCATGTCCGGGCATAATCTTTGAACTATTAATACATTAACGGCAGAAGCTGCAAATATAACCATACCACTTACGCCTAATAATACTATAGAAAGAGTTCCGCTTGAATCTAAAAACCATATAAGTAATGGACACGCAAAGATTGAGGAACATGCTATTACTATTTTCCTGTTTATTCTATCTGCCAGATATCCTCCTATCAAACCGCCAATGCTCCCGCTAATCAGGAAAATGGATATAGCTATTCCACCCTTCTGCATTGAGATTCCTTTTTCTGTAAAAAGTATTGACATAAAACTAATGAAACTCGTAATGACGATTGACCGGATAAACATTATTAAAAACATAATCCACAACGGCCGCGAAGTTCTCGCAAAAAGTACTTTCAAACCTGACAGACTTACATTACTCTTACTGACGGGAATTCCGGGCAGTATCTTAATCAATATTAGTGCCAGGATTACACCGGGTAGAGACAAAAACCATAACTTGCTGAATCCGTGTAATGAAACAATCAACGTAATAACAAATGGCGCTCCGGCCAGTCCAATGCATCCCACCATAAGGAAGATAGACATCTGGAACGTGGACCTGTTTTGGCTTAAACCGGCTACTGTTGCTGCTCCATTAGGATGAAAGGCCGCCACACCTGATGCCCCGATCATGAGCATTAAGACCAGGACAATGAAGTTTGGAGCAAAGCAAATACTACTCAAGAATATTGCAGAACATAAGACACCGGATACAACAAAAAAATGTTTCTTATTAAATCTGTCACCGAGAAAGCCGAATACGGGTTGCAAGATCGAGCCAAACACAGCCAATACCGTGGGCAATACAGACACCTGTGTTATTGTTAAATGGAGACTGGTTTGAAAGTAGGACAAAAGCGGAATTAGGAAGCCGGCATAGAAATCGTTAAAGAGGTGGGCAAACGTTAAGAGGACTATTGATGTAGATAAAAATCTACCATTGTTTTTTACCATTCCAATTGTGTGTGAATTTCATAACCTGGTTATCTCAATCCCATTAGCGATCTTACTTCATCCATCGTTTCTTCTGCCATTTTTTTACATTTTTCAGCACCCGTATGAAGGATGTCAATGACACAGTCAGGGTTATTAATTAATTCCAGGCTTTTCTCTCTTATTGGTTCAAGTTCTTTAATCATGTTGTCTGATAGGATTTTTTTACAATCAATACAACCTATCTCTGCAGTTCTACATTCTTTATTAACTCTGTCTATCTCAGATTCTTTTGAAAAGTATTTATGCAGAGTGAAAAGGTTACAAATATCAGGGTTTCCCGGATCATGTCTTCTTTTCCTGTTTTCATCAGTTACTGCCCTGGACAATTTTTTCCAGATAGTATCAGGTGCTTCGATAAGAGATATGTAATTATTCGTGCTTTTACTCATTTTAGTCTTACCATCCAGTCCCATAATTCTGGGTGCATTTGAAAGAATATGTTGAGGTTCAGGGAAAAATTCTCCATATTTCGCATTAAACTTTCTTGCTATCTCACGTGACAGCTCGATATGTTGAACCTGATCCTCACCAACTGGTACTGCACAGCCCTTATATAGTAAAATATCAGCTGTCTGGAGCACAGGATAATCAAATAAACCTACATTAACATTCTTTTCATTCTGCCCTGCCTTATCTTTAAATTGTGTCATTCTTTCAAGATGTCCCATAGGTGTAAGTGTATTAAGTATCCATGTCAACTCCGTATGTTCCGGAACATGAGACTGTACAAAAATAATACAACGGTCTGGATCCAAACCTGCGCCCATATTCACCGCGGCAGCATTAATGATTCTCTTCTGTATTTGTCCTGGATCGTACTCAATCGTTACTGCATGGTAGTCTACTATTGAAAATATACAATCATAATCATCCAGAAGCTTAACCCAATTCTTAATTGCACCCAGATAGTTTCCAATATGAACATCACCGCTTGGTTGGATACCACTAAATAGACGTTTTTTCATGATTATAATTTCAGCCTACTTATCCTTTTGGCTGCTTCTTCTGTTTGTTTTATGCCTGGAACGAGTGCAAAACGTACGAATCCTTCACCAGGATTGTGACCATCAAAACTTTCATCACTAATCCACTCTCCAGGTGTGGTGACAATTGCTATTTCTGGCTCCAGCAATTTTATTGCAAAATCCAAAGATGTCATCCCTTCGGGAACCCTCTGCCAGATATAGATTGTCGCTTCAGGCGTACAATCCGCCAATCCTATACCGGTTAATGCCTTGATTAATATATCTCTCTTAACCTTATACTCTTCTCTCATAACTTGAACATGGGTTTCGTCATTTAGTCCGGCAATGGCGCCATCCTGGATAAAGGTGGCTGTACCTGAGTCAATATTAGTCTTTACCTTTTTAAATACGTCAACAATTCGACTGTCACCAGCAACCCATCCTATTCGATAACATGTCATAGCGCTTCTTTTTGACATAGAATGCACCGCTGCTACACCCTCAGTCGTAATCTCAAGTATGCTATGCGGTGGCTTGCCGAAATAAATATCTATATATGCCTCATCAGAAACTATGATAATATCGTTCTCCTGGCCAAAGGCGACAATCTCTTTTAGGAAATCAGTGGAAGCAGTAACACCACTGGGACTATTTGGATAATTGGCCCACATTATCTTAGCCTTCTTGCATACATCTTTTGGGATTGAACTCAAGTCTGGTAAATATTTGTTTTCCGGTAATAAAGGGACAAAAAAAGGAATTCCTTCGGCAAAAAGCGTCCCTCTTGTATAAGGCGGATAACCCGGTGTGGGGATAATGACATAATCTCCCGGATCGACAAACCCCTCTGCAAAATTAAAAATGCCCTCCTTCGAACCCAGGGTAGAACTAACCTCTGTGGCAGGATCAAGGGTAACACCAAATCTTCTCTTCATCCATTTGCATATGGTTTCCCTGAATTCTGGTGAACCAATGTAGCTCGGATAACCTGAACATTTTCTTTTCTCAATTCCTTCCTTAGTGCCTTCACGTACAATTTCAGGCGTGGGAGACGTAGGATCACCCACACCAAAATCAATAGGCTCAATACCTTTTTTTTTTAACTTTTCAACCTGCTTATCAACCTCAGCGAATGCATAAGCGCCAATTGATTGAACTCTCTTAGACGGTACAATTTCCAAATTTAGAGCCTCCTATATTATTAACTCTAAAAATACCTTTTTTGTAAATTTGGGCTGTGACATCCTTTTAGATTAGCCTTTTTGGATTTAACTATTTTTTGGAGGGATCAGTAATAGTTTTTTTGCTAACAGGGATTTCTTTAACTCCGATTGCGAGGACATTAGTCTCTTTCGCAGCTTCAGATGTTAAAGAAATCTTAGGTGATTGGCGAGCATATTTTTCTATAAGTTTATTTGTACCCTCTTTGCCTTAAATATCTCTTCCTACGGCCCTTGCGATTGCTCTCGATTCTGTCATTAAATTCTCAAATTCCTCGATCGTTATTGTCTGAGGACCATCAACAAAAGCCTTTTCCGGATCCGGATGAACTTCTAATAACAACCCATCAGCGCCAACTGCGATTGCCCCTTTAGACATTGGTTTCACGAGATCCCGCACTCCCGTGCCATGACTGGGGTCAACAATTATGGGAAGATGTGTTAGTTTCTTAAGCTGTGGTACTATACTTAAAGACAACGTAAACCTTGTATGGTTCTCAAATGTTCTTATTCCTCTCTCACATAAGATAACATTTGGATTTCCATGTGAAAGTATATATTCACCAGCAAGTAAAAATTCATCCATAGTAGCTGACATACCACGCTTCAGAATTACGGGCTTTTTACATTCACCGACTGCTTGTAGCAACAGGAAATTTGCCATGTTTCTTGTTCCTATTTGTAGCACATCGACATAGCTGCTTACCAGCTTTACATGTTCCGGACTTAGCACTTCTGTAACCACAGCTAATCCCGTAGCTTCCCTGGCCTTTGCAAGATATTCAAGACCCTCTTCCCTTAAGCCCTGAAAAGAATAAGGATTGGTCCGCGGCTTAAATGCCCCTCCCCTAAGCGCTATGGCTCCTGCTTTTTTTACCTTATCTGCTATAAAATTAATCTGGTCCTGACTTTCCACGGCACAAGGACCCGCAATTACGCTTACTTTATTGCCCCCAATTATCTGATCGTTAATTTTAATTTCAGTATCGGTCTTTTTTACTTCTCTACTAGCTATTTTGTATGGAGCTAAGATAGGGACAGCCTTTTCCACACCCGGTATTGCACTCCAAAATTCTGGAGAAACATCTCGCTTATCGCCTATTGCAGCAATCACTTTCCTGTTAGTACCTTCTAACAATATTGCCTTACAGCCAACTTCCTCAACTTTTTCAATCACATGATCAATCTCGCTTTTTCCAACATTCGGCTTCATTACAATTATCATATATATTCCCCAAAAAACGACTGTCTCTACTAAATAAAAAAACCCTAAAACTTTTAAGTCTTAGGGCTCTTAAGGAAATCACGTAAACTATCATTAAAAGGCCCTAACAACCTCCTTTTCCTGCCAATAACTAAAGCGTAAAAAATCGAAATTACTGTTCAATAAGTAGGTTCCTTTCATTTTATACCCTAAAACAAGAGTTTATATTAACAATATTCGATTGTCAAGCTCATTTTTAAGGTCAAATATTATTACATTTTTAAGCTCAAAATAGTCAGAAATCAGTTGAACGTAAATTCTTAGATGTTATAATGTGCTCTGATATAAAAGGAGAGACATATGGAAAAAACAGTTAAATCTGGAGAATTAGTTAAGAGTAAAAGTTCCCGGAAGTTGTTGGTTGGACAAATTACCATTCTCACATTACTCTTTACTGTGGGAAAAGTTACAACCATAATTTCTATCCAAAAGGTAATGATGCTAACTGGCTTATGGACAATCTTCCTGCTGGGAACAATAGTATTAAAGAATAAAGCATTGAGTTCAATCATTACAAACAGAAATTATCTAACTTACAAACTTAATAAAGAAAACAGTTCTAACATATTAAAATTTCTGGATGTTACTTTCTTTTTAATCATAAAATATACAGATGTCTTATTTCTCAAGGTATTTTTCAAAATAGAAGCCATAAATACTCACTTAATCCCGAAAGAAGGCGCAATAATAATAACCTCAAACCATACTAGCCATTTGGATGGAATGATCTTGCAAGCTACATTTCCAAAAAGAATAACCTACATGATGTTATTAAAGAATTACGAAACCTGGGGGAAATGGTTTTACAAATCTCTACACGTAATACCCTTAAAAGAACAAGGTATTAACTGTAATGCATTAAAAGAAGGCTTAGAATTACTAAGAAACAATGGGGCCCTCGCCATATTTCCGGAAGGAAAGGTAAGTCTTGATGGTAATCTACAAGATGGAAAACACGGTATCAGTTTCCTGGCAATCAAAAGTAAAGCAACAGTAGTTCCTGCTTATATTGATGGGGCATTTGAAGTATTACCTGCCGGGGCTTTTTCCCCTCGCTTCTTCAGAAAAATAAAAGTAACATATGGAGAGCCAATCTATTTTAACAATAAATATATCAATGAAAGAAAAACCCGAGAGCAGGCTACATATAAGATAATGGGGGAAATAAAGAAATTGTCTTGTCTCAAAGATGCTTAAGAGAACGTTTCTTAGTATTAATTGCCAATTGCATACAAGTGATTATCATTCGAGCCAAAATATACAGTTCCATCTGAACCTATTAATGGCGACGACTCAATCCAACCATTAGTTTGATAACTCCACTTAAGTTTTCCTTCCGAGTCTATGGCATAAAGACTACCATCGCTCGAACCGATGTAAACAGTTCCATCAGAATCCACTGCTGGTGATGACTCAATCCAACCATTAGTCTTGAAGCTCCATCTAAGAGTGCAGTCAGAATTTATTGCGTATACTTTTTTATCGTAAGAGCCAAAATATATTGTTCCGTCATTACCTATTGCGGGTGAAGACTGAATAGTCTTTCCCGTATTAACTATCCATTTTCTCTTACCATCTATCCATTTTATCTCACCATTTGGATTAATTCCATAAACCCTTCCGTTCTCTGAACCAATATAAACGGTGCCGTCTTCATTGACTGCAGGGGAGGAAAAAGAAGCATAAACATTGCTGCCTATCCTACGCTTCCATTTTTCAGATCCATCAGGGTTCAGGGCATAGATAATTCCTTTGGTTATCATGAAGCAAATCATACCATCTGGTCCAATTGATGGTGATGAACTTATAGGGCTATAAAGTTTATTCGTGTAAGTCCATTTCAGATTTCCTGACAAATCTACCGCATACAGACTGCCATCACCTGAACCAAAATAAATAATGCCATGCTTTCCTACAGTTGGTGAGGAAAAAATAGCTCCTTCTGTTTCATAATCCCATTTGAGGCTTCCATTTGGATTTACCGCATACAGTTTTTTATCTCTTGAGCCAAAATAAATGGTACCGTCATATCCGATGGCAGGAGATGAGGTAACTTCGTCTCCCGTCTTGAAGCTCCACTTGAGTTTACCTTCTGGACTAACTGCATATAGTTTTCCATCCACCGAACCGAAATATATTGTGTCATCCAAACCAATTGCCGGCGACGACGTAATCCTTTTTTCAACCTTAAAACTCCATTTAAGAGTGTTTGCCTGAGCCCCTTTATAAGGACTAACCCCGGTGTGTCTTAAATCACGCCGAAACATCTGCCAGGGAGGATCAACCAGCTCGGCGTTGGAAGTACAAATCCCGTAGCTGGTAATTACTATAAATGAAAACGTAACCCATAAAACAATAAATCTTTGCAAAAATGTTTTACTAGACATTTTCATTCTCCCATAGAATTTGCAATAAAAAGCTCATTATTTATTGTCTCCAACGGCGTAAAAGTTACCATCACTTGAACCAAAATATATTGTGCCGTCTGAGCCAATTGCTGGTGATGATTTTATTGCCCCACCAGTAGTAAAACTCCACTTAAGCATACCGTCAGGATTAAGTGCATAAATCTTTTTGTCCCATGATCCAAAATAGACATTTCCATCAGAATCTATCGCCGGAGACGAGGTTATAACTCCAGATGTCTTAAAAGTCCATTTTAAAATTCCATCCGTATTAAGCGCATAAAGCTTGCTGTCATTAGAACCAAAATAAATGCTTCCGTCTTTACCAATGGCTGGTGAGGAATCAATCCATTTTCTTGTTTGAAAATACCATTTCAACGTGCTGTCAGGATTAAGTGCATAAAAATTACCATCATTTGAACCAAAATATATTGTGCCGTCTGAGCCAATTGCAGGTGACGAAGTGATCTTCCCCTTCCGCTTGCGCCATTTAAGTTTACCTTCCTGATTTATAGCATAAATATAACCATCGTTCGAACCAAAATATATTGTACCTTCTTCATTTATCGCAGGAGAGGAATCCACATATTTACGGGTAGCAAAAGCCCATAGAATTATCCCCTTTGGACTTATTGCATACAATTTGTAATTATCTGAACCCAAATAAATATTGCCGTTGGCGGCAATAGCAGGCGAAGAAGAAATCCGACCTTTTATCTGTATCTTCCACTTAAGTTTCCCATTAAAATCGAGCGCAAAGATTTTGCCATTCCACCCACAAACATAAATAACATCATCCAAGCCTATCGCAGGGGTTGAATATATCTTACCTCCAGTATCGTAGAACCACTTAATCGCACCGTCTGGTTTTATCGCATAAAGTTTCCCATCGTGAGAACCTACATAAATTGTGCCATCACGCCTAATTACAGGAGATGAATCAATACTATCCCTTGTTGGGAATTTCCACTTAAGATTATTCGTCTTGGGCCCCAAAAGTGTGCTACGTCCAGTATTCTGGGAATCATGGCGAAAACCAGTCCACGATGCACTTAACTCTTGTGCATAAATAACATATGCTTTCAAACAAAAAAATATGTTGAAAGCAATTAAAAAACCAAGTACCCTAAAAACAAAAATATTTTCTTCTCCTTTAATGTCTTGATTACGTTGGCAATTTTTATAATATAATACAGTTTTGACTTATAATATATTTAAAAATTTGATTAACCTCTTTTGTGCGATTATTAAATTGAAATGAGTAAAATACATTTAAAGATATTTCTATTCCTCATGCTTACAGTTGGACAATCCATTACAAGTACAGAATTGCTCAAGGCAGAAACCCCTCTCAATGATGAAAGCACTTCTGTCAATATTTCTGAACAGCATCCAGTAATCTTCTTTGAAAACGCAGATTTTAATTTTGGTAAAATTTTCAAAGGACAAAAGGTTGAATATGTATACAAATTTGAAAATCGAGGAAAAGGTATCCTGGAAATTAGCAAAGTAAAAACTTCTTGTGGATGTACGGCAGCAATGTTAACCAATAAAATTATATCGCCCGGTAAAACAGGAGAAATTAAGGCAACCTTTAATTCTGGTTCTTATAAAGGGAATGTAACCAAGAGCATAACCGTTTTAAGCAACGATCCAAATTCTCCAAAATACAAACTAACACTTTCCGGAGAAATCATAGAAGAGATAATTGTAAAACCACGAAATATTAACTTTGGTTCGATTTATTTAGGCACGAAAATAGACAAAACAATCACAATTAAATCGCTAACAGAGCCTAACTTCAAGATAAAAAAAATTACACCATCTAAACCATTTGTAAATGCCTCAATTGTAGAAAGGAATAACGAAGAATATATCATCAAGGCAACACTAAAAGATAATCTTGAAATTGGGAGATTTAGTGGTGTAATATATCTACAAACTGACAATCCAAGGCAACCAAAGGCCACAATACCGTTTTTTGGAGAAATAATTGGAGACATTACCACTTATCCAAAAAAAATTTACTATGGTCGCGTCATAAAGGGAAAAGAAATAACTCAAAAAATCTTCGTTAAGATAAATAAGAATGATATAAAGATTTTAAACAGTAAGGTCTCACCAGATTATCTAAGCACTAAAATTATTGAGAAATATGAAAAAAATAATCCCCATTACTTAATTGAAATAAAATTAAACAAAGAAGCAACTATCGGCAAGCTAAACGGATTGCTAGAACTTCAAACTAACAGCAAAATACAACCCACTATAAGAATACCAATAATAGGAGAAATACAAAAAGGATAATAGTTCACCATAGAGATAAATTGTGCGAAATTTTCTAATAAAGGTTCAAAAGCCATACAAAACCTGTCTAATAGAACGGGTTGCAACTTGAAAGAATGATTAATGTTTTTTCCATCACTCCAGTAATTTTATACTCTAAGTCTGTCGTTCACTTTGTTGTGTTAAAACCAAAAAACTAACATGTTAAAAACCCACAGTAAATTTTTTGAAACATTGGTCTTGCTTCTTGATTGGATAACCCTTTCATGTTCATGGTTATTGGCCTATTACATACGTTTTTACATTCCTATTATTCCGACACATAAAGGTATCCCCTCATTTTACACATATGTTCCTCTTCTCATTATCATGATTCCACTCTGGTTTATAGTGTTTAAGGCCCTTGGTCTTTACAGGCCAAGAAGAATCTCATCCAAGGTTGCAGAAGTAGTGGACATTGGTAAGGCAACTTCAATTGCTACCTTAATTTTAATTACATTAACATTCTTTGTAGCGAGACAGGAGTTTTCAAGGGTTTTTTTCCTGTATTTCTGGATAATAAGCATTGTCGCCTTGTGTATTAGCAGAATACTTTTCCGTGAGTTTTTAAGACTCATCAGGAAAAGGGGCTACAATCTACGATATGCCTTGATCGTTGGCACAGGAAATCTAGGCCAGGATATTACTGATAAAATACAGGGGCATCCTGAACTCGGGATTGAGATTAGAGGTTTTTTAAGTGAGGATACTTCACAGGTTGGCAATGCAGTGAAAGGATATCAAGTACTGGATACTTATGAAAATATTCGAAATATTATAACAAACCATAAGATCGACATGGTCTTAATAGCCCTTCCCCTTAGCGCCCATGAGAAGTTGAAATCAATTCTTGACAACATAGCGGACGAGATGGTTTCAGTCATGATACTCCCAGATTTATTCGAATTTATTACATTGAGGGGGGGTGTCGGAGAGTTTGAGGGAATGCCCATAATCAGTTTAAGAGATTCTCCGCTATATGGTTGGAATAGAGTAATTAAAAGGATTACGGATATATTATTGTCTTTGGTCATAATATTAGTCACTTCACCCTTAATGTTTGTTATCTCCATTCTGATAAAAACAATGTCCCCGGGGCCAATACTGTACAAACAGGATAGAATGGGCTTAGATGGTAAGGTTTTTGCGATGTTGAAATATAGGACTATGGGAATCGAGGCAGAAGAAGAAACTGGCCCTATGTGGGCAACAGAAAATGATCATCGCAGGACATTGGTTGGTACTTTTTTACGAAAGACCAGTCTGGACGAGCTTCCTCAATTCTTTAACGTGCTGAAGGGGGATATGAGTATCGTTGGTCCAAGGCCTGAGAGGCCGCATTTTATCCAGCAATTCAGAAGCAAGATACCAAAGTATATGTTAAGACATAAGATGAAGGCCGGCATTACAGGATGGGCGCAAGTCAACGGATGGAGGGGGAATACATCACTCGAGAAAAGAATTGAGTATGATTTGTACTATATAGAAAATTGGAGATTTATGTTTGATTTTGAAATAATGTGGAGGACTATTTGGAGAGGCTTTATAAGTAAAAATGCATACTAAAAAAACTTTCTATAAACCAAAACTTCTTAATCAGTTTAAATGAACTGGTTTATATATGCCTTTATATGCGCTTTGAGTGTGGCAACAGCAGATGCCCTTAGCAAAAAGGCATTAGCAACTAATAACGACACATATCTTGTTGCCCTGGTCAGAATCGGCTATGCAGTTCCCTTCATGGTCTTTATCATTCCCTTCATCGATATACCTGAACTTGATAGCGTCTTTTTTATAGCCACCTTCCTGGTCCTTCCATTTGACATAATAGCTTTGCTGCTATATATGAAGGCCATAAGTATATCACCCCTTTCACTAACACTCCCGTTTTTATCTTTAACGCCGGTCTTTTTGATTGGAACGTCATATATTATCTTAGGAGAAAATCCCAGCAAAACCGGTCTTATAGGAATAATTTTAGTCGTAATTGGCGCCTATTTGTTAAATGTTCATGCAATCAAGCAAGGATTTCTTGAACCATTAAGAGCCGTAGTCAAAGAGAAAGGATCCATATTAATGATTATTGTTGCTTTCATATTCAGTATAACAGCAACCTTTGGCAAAATGGCCGTACAACATTCAAGCCCAATATTTTTTAGTGTATTTTATTCGATTTTATTGTCAGCTTTTTTGTTTTTAATAGTAAGTTTTAAGACCAAACGTGTTTTGTCAAAAATAGTTTCCCAACCATTACTTTTCCTTTTTATTGGAATATCTATGGCAATCATGATGATTACACACATGAAGGCAATTAATCTTGTTGAAGTATCTTACATGATTTCTGTAAAGCGCTTGAGCCTCCTCATTGGTGTTATTTATGGTGCTGTGTTCTTCAAGGAAACTAATATTAAGGAAAGATTTTTAGGAAGTGCTATTATGCTTTCAGGGGTAATTTTGATTTTATATAATTAGTATCTGTTGCGGAAAGCTAAAATGCCCAAAAAGATCATTTTTACCCCCACAGCTTGCTCGCTTGCGCTTCGCAAGCTAGCAGTGGGGGCTGAACCAGGTCCCGAAAAAGGTCATGCTGAATTTATTTCAGCATCTCTTTCAGGATCTCCGATTTCAGAATCTATATATATCAAGATGTTAAGAGACCCTGAAACGAGTTCAGGGTAACAATATAGTGATTTTTCCTAAAATTAATACAACCACCCCTTTATCCCCTCCTTAACAAGGAGGGGAAGAGGGGTGGTTTTTATGACACTTACTAGATGATATAAATTTACAAGTAACTACTGTATTAAAAAAATATTAGCACTATTGAGTCTTAAAAATCACTCAATTCAGGTTATAGATTTGGCCTTGGGAGTAAGCCCGCTCTCTCTACGATCTCCGGAACAATCTCTTCCCACTCAATAGCCATTATATGAATCCCTGCAACTCCCTCTATCTTGCGTAACCGCTCAATTATTTCAAGGCAGATGTTTATGCCTTCGACCTTTTTCTTTTCTGCACCTTCTAAGCGTTTTATAATCTCATCAGGGACATCCATACCTGGAACGTTGTTTTTCATATATTTGGCCATTCCAAGAGATCTGATAGGGGTAACACCTGCTAAAATGAATACTTTCTTATGTAGCCCCATATCTCGTACGATGCTCATCCACTCCTCAAATTTCTTTATGTTGTAGATAATTTGTGTCTGTATGAAATCTGTACCTGCTGCTATCTTTTTCGCAAGGCGGATAGCACGGAATTTAAAAGGATCGGCAAAGGGATTCGCAGCAGCACCCAGGAAAAGACGCGGTTCTACTTTTAACTCTTCACCTGACTGGAATCTCTTCTCATCCCTCATTTGTCTGACTATATCCAGGAGTTGAATCGAATCTATATCGAAGACGCCTTTTGCATCCGGGTGATCTCCAAAACATTGATGATCTCCAGTCAAACACAGAAGGTTTTTCATACCCAAGGCTGCAGCGCCAAGTATGTCACTTTGTATAGCTATTCTATTTCTGTCCCTACAGGTCATCTGTATAACAGGCTCCATGCCCATATTAATAAGAATAACTCCACTTGCAATACTAGAAAGACGCACCATTGCAGTCTGACAGTCTGTTATGTTAAAAGCATCAGCCGAACCTTTTAAGATTTCTGCTTTCTTTTCGACTGCTTCCCGGCTAGCGCCCCTGGGTGGTCCCAGTTCTGACGTAACTACAAACTCTCCCCTCTTAAGCAGTTTCTCAAGATTACTTCCTGATTTGAAGTTGTCATCTATATTATTTTTTTCGTTCACAGTAATAATATCCTCTTTTTCAGGCTAGTTGTTATTATCTAAATTGAGCGATTTTTGCCCGCCCGAACGACAAAAGTCGGGCAGGTAGCCGCAACCTTCAGAGCCTGCCCTGAGCGTATCGAAGGGTTGCGTAACTTACGTGAAATTGTCATAAACTCATCAGATGATAGGAAACGTCCGCCTAGGCGGACGGCTACATTGACATACATTATAAAATCGCTCAATTTAGGTATTAGTTTATTTCGGGCTTACATATTGTGTCCCTCGTGCTTAATCATTTCACCCAATTCCTCAAAAGAAAATCTTTCGAAAGCAAGTTGGCCGTTATAATCAAGTACTCGCATGTCTTCGGTTTCATTCAGGTCATTTCTTATAACATCAAAACGGCTGCCGTATTTTTTCTTTGCACTTTCTAATTGGACTTCAAAAGCAATAAATTTCTCAATCCCTTTTTGCTTTAACTTTTCCAGAAACCTTTTGTCATCTAATGATGGATATGAGGTAATTATGAGAATTGGACTACTTCCAGTAAAGATTAGGGCTGTTTTCATTACGAATCTCCTTTAATTCAGTTTTCGCACATCTTTTACCATTTGATTTGCGGTTTGTAGAAACTCATTCTTATTATTAGAAGAAAGTTTATGGTGTCTAATTCTTTCTTTTTCTATACCAATTGAGGATAAAAGATCCCTTGCAGTTTCTACTCTTTTTTCAGTCCAGGTATTACACAGGTCTCCGAAATGGCAAGAATCATCGCATGGCGTAATCAAAACACCATCTGCGCCCTTCTCAAACATCTCAAGGATTAATTTAGGGCCTAATTTCCCTAAACTGAGTATTTTTACTTGTTTGACGTTCTTTGGCAGTTTTTCTGTAGATGATGTCAAGCCCAAGTTATAACTACAACAAAAATTTATGATTAAGGGAGCAACGTTCGTTGCTCCTTCAAAAATTTCATCTAACTGCGCTTTGCCGAAATCTTCATAAGGCCCCTTGAATTCAATTGCCCTGGCAGGACATTCTACCACACAAATTCCGCATGATTGGCAATCGCCATTGATATAGGCAAAATTCTCATCTCCTTGTATTTTTGGAATCTCAAAAGGGCAAACTCTGACACATGTTAAACATGCTACACAAATTTCTTCTGAAACTGAAGCTCCACTACCACAGTTCATACAACGCATTGCTTCATGCACTGCCATCTCTTCGGTAAAACCCAGTTCAACCTCTTCATAATTCTTTACTCTCTTCTCTGGCAGCAAGGATGGCATTTCTTCTCTTTCCTCTTTTTTTATTTTATCTACCCTCGTCTCTGTCTTTGAAAGTTCATCGATAGGTTTAACATCTCTGGCTTTATAATCAGTTTCCGAGGTTTTTCTAAGATAATTATGTATAGATAATGCTGCCTTCTTACCATGCCCCAACCCCTGTGTAAGAGTCCCCCTTCCTAATACTATATCTCCACCCGCAAAAACCCCCAGCATATCAGTACTTAATGTATTTGAATCTGTAACTATTGTCCCTCCCCTTGTAACCTGTATTTTTTCCTGTCCCTCAAGGAAAGACAAATCAGAAGCCTGGCCAATTGCTAAAATAATAGTGTCCGCATCTAATACTGATTCGCTACCCTCGTAAAATGACGGGTTAAATCTACCCTGACTATCAAAAACCGATTTTACCTTAAGCGTCTCAAGACCTGTGACTCTACCATCCTTTCCAAGTATCCTTTTTGGTCCTACTGAGGTATGAAGTATTGCTTTTTCCTGTAGAGTTTCTTCTATCTCATAATCACTTGTTGGCATTTCTTTTCGAGATTCAAGACATGTTATGTGAACCTCCCTTGGGCCAAGTCTTAAGGCTGTCCTTGCACAATCCATTGCAACCGCTCCACCGCCAATAACTAATACCTTGTTGCCAACCTTTGCGTTTCCTTCACAGTTCGCGCTCTTAAGAAATGTTATGGCATTTAAAACTCCGTCTAAATCCGTACCTTCAATAGGAAGTCTTCTGGTTATGGGCAAACCTACAGCTAAAAATATAATTCCGTAACCTTCATTTTTTAAACTGTCAAATGAAATATCCTTACCGAAAGTTGTATTAAATCGTATTTCTACACCCAGATTTTTAATAAATTTTATGTCTTTATCCAGGAAAGTTTTCGGCAAGCGATATGTTGGAACTCCCATACGAAGCATTCCTCCAGGCTCCGAAAATGCTTCAAAAATAGTGCATTTATATCCAA
This sequence comes from Candidatus Scalindua sediminis, assembly GCA_008636105.1. GTDB lineage: Bacteria > Planctomycetota > Brocadiia > Brocadiales > Scalinduaceae > Scalindua_A > Scalindua_A sediminis. Next base: position 36,087 of record VSDH01000001.1, read on the forward strand.
GGATTGATAAATCTTTTGCTGCTCCTAATCCTGCCGGGCCTGCACCAATAATTGCAATCTTTTCAGGATGTTTTACTTCCAGTGGCCTTTTTGGTTGTTCCATAAAATCGCCGTCTGCAAGGAAACGTTTAAGCCATGCAATTGCTATAGGCTTGTCCACCCCATTTCTTCTACATTCAGTCTCGCATGGATGGGTACATATACGTCCACACGCAGACGGCAGCACATTTCTTTCAGCTACTACCTGCATAGCTTCCCTAAACCTGCCCCTCGCAACCAATTGAACATAATCTCTTGCATCCTGTCTTATCGGACAAGCAACAATGCATGGAGCTTCTTCATCTATCTCGTATCTTCTCTTTGCTTTATTTCCAAAAACCTTTAACATTTACCTATCACCTTATAGTATTTTAGATGTAGACAGCAAATGAATTAACTTATTCCAGAATCATATATTTTATTTATATAATAACATTATGTCAAGTGTATTTGAATTTGTTAAAAAACGCTTGAATTGTCTTTCAGGTTTGATAATATTGATAAGTTCTGAATAGAAGGATTAAAGCACCTGGTTTGTTTAACAATCTGAATTTTCTCTGATCAGCCAGACTTACTCATAAATCATATCGGGCCCATAGCTCAGTTGGTTAGAGCAGCGGACTCATAATCCGCGTGTCCTAGGTTCGAGTCCTAGTGGGCCCATTTTCTGATAAGGCAGTAAGCAATTTATACGAGGTGTATTATTGATTGTCTTTCTTTCGGTGTGTAAATTATTACATTCAAGTGTGGTACTCTGCGTTGATTTTTATGTATTCTTTCGATAGGTCACACGTCCATAATGTAGTGCTCTTCTCACCCATACCCAGATTTAATTGAATCTTGATTTCATCTTTCTTCATTTCACTCAGTAACTTTTTTGGAATAGGTGTAACCGGCAAACCATTTTTATATATCATTATTTTGTTAATGGATAAGCATAATCTGGATTCATCAAGGGTAACTCCGGCATAACCCGCAGCCGAAATAATCCTCCCCCAGTTAGGATCCCCGCCGTTTATGGCGGTTTTAACCAGAGGAGACTCCGCTACTCTTCGCGCAATTTCCTTTGCATCCGATTCCGTTTTTGCTTCGTTTATGTCAACCTGAATAAATTTCGTTGCACCTTCACCATCCCTTACTATTGCCTTTGCCATGTGTAATGTCACATAATCAAGTGCTTTTTGAAATGACACAAGAGCATTTCCACTTTTGGATGTTAACGTCCGATTATATGCCATACCATTTGCAAGAATAGCAACCATATCACTCGTACTCATATGGCCATCTACTGTGATTTGATTAAAAGAATGTTCTACAGACTTTTTGATGCAAGACCTTAAGGTATTTAATGAGATTGAGGCATCGGTAGTGATAAAACAAAACATTGTAGCCATGTTCGGCGAGATCATACCGGAACCTTTGGCTATCGCCCCAATAGTAACCCCTTTTCCACTTATTCGCGTCTTAACGGCAATATGTTTGGGAACGGTGTCAGTAGTCATTATGGCCTTTGCAATATTTACGGCATTGATATGTTGATTACACAAACCCATAGAAGCTTTTTTTATACCTGATTGTATCTTTTTCATTGGGAGGGGCCGTCCTATTATGCCGGTAGAGGCGACTATGACTTTATCCGGACTTACATTGAGATATTCTGCCGTTAATCGTGCCATTGTCTCAGCATCTTTATAACCTTTCTCTCCTGTACATGCATTAGCATTGCCACTGTTTACGACTATGGCATATGCAGTACCTTTCCTTACAATCTTTCTACTGTATTTTATTGGCGCTGCAACTATTTGATTTGTCGTAAAAAGCGCAGCTGCTTTGCATGGTCCTTCTGAGGTTATAATACCGATATCATGATTTTTAATGCTTCTTTTTAAACCACAATGAACGGAGCCTGCTTTGAAACCCTTTGGAGCAATAACCCCTTCGGAAACTACCTTAATCATAAAGGCACTCCTTCTTGATTGTATCTATGTGTTGCATGGTGTGTTATTGTACTTAAGTATAAAGAAAATGCAATAGTGATGTGGTGATATTGGAGATTTAACGCAAGGATTAAAGGATGAAAACAGCAGCAGCTACAACCGTTGACCACAGGCCTCTTTTATCACCAATAGCCGATTGTGTAGTATTTCTTGTCTTAACAATCTTGCCACTCATGCGAAATATTTCTTTGCGTTCGTCATAGTTCTTTTCAGGATCAAACTCAATGCCCAGTGTACTGGCAAGCATGGATGCGGCCAAATCTTCTGCATAATCACCAGATTTCTCGTCTGTTTCGCCGTATGCATGATGCTCACTCAGATATCCGTAGTGATTGGGTTCAGCAGGTACTGCTAACCCGATAGATGTAGATATCATTCTATTCGGCTCATTAGTTGAACTAACACTCATTACACAGAACACTATCTGGCCGGGTTTTATGTGTTTGACACCCTGTGCTCTCGACACAATTTTGCAGTTTGGAGGAAAGATGCTTGATATCCTGACCAGGTTACACTTTTCTATACCAGCCTTTCGCAGCGCAAGTTCCAGCGACTGTAACTTCTCCTTATGCTTACCTGCACCTTTTGTGAAGAAAACCTTTTTAGGAATCAAATTTACACCTATCTTAATGAAGGAGTATTCAAAGCTAAGTTCGGCCTTGAAAAAATAGAATTTTATCAGAAGTGCTCTATTTAACGTGGCAAGAGAGGCAACCTGAATTCACTTCGGACAAATGAAACACATTTTTATACAAATTGCAATATAATTTTGTTTTTATTTCTTTAATTCTTTGCCCAATTTTCTTTCCACAGACTTAACCTTTCCAACGATTCTGCCTGATTTACCTTTACGATCATCTATAGTGATTGTAGTTAATACGCGATCCGAGTTCTCCAGCATCCTTTTGTGACACTTCCTTATGAGTCTCAGTATCTTATCCCAATCGCCCTCCAAAATGGTACCCATGGAGTGTAGTTTATAATTTATTCCACTTTCATCGACTATCTTTAATACCTCTGCCACCTGAGTACTTAAACTATTCTCCTTGCCTATTGGCACAATACTGAAATTTGCTATCATTCTTTATCTCCCTTCACAAAAACGAATTGACTTTCGTCTGCACGGAGTTAAAATGAATTTTGTCTTAAGCGGAAGTGGTGGAATGGCAGACACGCTAGGTTGAGGGCCTAGTCCTCGCAAGGGGGTGGGGGTTCGACTCCCCCCTTCCGCATTATCATCCTACTCTTTCAACTATTGCCTTTGTTAAACCCGGAATTGTATATTCATCAGCTTTTATAGAGACCTCAATATCCATTTCTTCTGCCGTCTTAGTAGTAATTGGTCCGATGCTTGCGAATTTTACCTTTTCCTTGAATGTGGCCAGGTTGTCTTCACCTACAATCTTTACAAAATTTCGCACCGTGGAAGAACTTGTGAAGGTTACAATGTCAACCACTCCATCTTTCAGGCTCTCCAGAATCGCAGCATCTCCGTTACTTGCGACAACTGTTTTATAGGCAACAACCTCCATAACATCTGCCCCCAATTTTTGTAATTCCTCAGGAAGATAGCTTCGTGCAATATCCGCCCGTGGCATTAAGATTCGCTTTCCTCTGAGGTTTTCAATCTTTTTGAATACTTCGACCACGCTTTCAGCAACGTATTTAGGTGGTTGGCAGTCCACTCTGATATGGAACTCTTTTATCCTTTCTGCTGTTGCCGGCCCTATAGCACATATCTTTACTCCTTTAAGGTCTCTAATATCACCACCTAGATTAAATAGTCTATGAAAGAAAGAGTCAACGCCATTCACACTTGTAAAAATAATCCAGTCAGTGGATTCTAATCTTTTTATCCCTTTGTCAAGAGAGTCAAAGTTGTCCGGATTGGTTATACTTATGGTTGGAAACTCCAGAACATTTGCACCAAGGCCAATAAGTTTCTCGGAGAACTCACTTGCCTGATCTCTCGATCGAGTGACTATAATAGTCTTGCCAAAAAGGGGTTTTGTTTCATACCAATTTAACTGATCTCTGAGTTTTACGACTTCTCCCACTATCGTGATGGCAGGAGGTTTGATTTTTTTTGCCTTTTCTACAATATTTGATAATATGCCAGTAACTGTTTGTTGTGCAGGAGTGGTTCCACACCTTATTACGGCTACTGGTGTATCCTTAGAACGACCGTGTTTGATAAGTTGTTCAACTATATTTGGAAGGTTTTTAACACCCATGTAGAACGTTAGCGTACCTATGCCGGTACTTATTTTCCCCCAATCGATTTCACTTTGATCCTTTGTCGGATCTTCATGACCTGTGATGAGACCAAACGTGGATGTACAGGAACGATGAGTTACTGGTATGCCGGCATATGCGGGTGTAGCAATGGCTGCAGTTATTCCGGGAACAATCTCAAAGGGTATATTGTTTTCTTTCAAGAACACTGCCTCTTCTCCTCCTCTGCCGAATACGAACGGATCTCCACCCTTTAGTCTAGTCACAATTTTATCTTCCTTAGCCTTGTTTACAATTAGTCTATTGATGTCTTCTTGTTCCATTGTATGTTTATTTCCCTGTTTTCCCACATAGATTATGTCGGCTTCGTTTTTGGCTTCTTTCAACAAGGAAGTGTTAACGAGATGGTCATAAATAATAACATCGGCTTTCTTAATACAAGCCATTCCTTTTATGGTAATTAATCCAGGGTCACCAGGACCCGCCCCAACCAGGTAAACGATACTTCTATTCATTGGTTCCTTATCATTTGTTTTTCATTGTTAAAGTTATAATCTAATTCTTTGCATTGCCTCTTTTGCATATTCTATTACTTCTTTGTTCTCCTGAAGCTCCTTCTTCAAGTTCTTAATAGAGGCGATGATTTTGTTTTTTCTATCTTCCTTATTTGCCATCATGACAATAAGCTCGGTAATATCACTTTGTACCATATCAATATCTAAGCCTACAAACCGGTCTTTCAAAACTTTTAGCTGATTATTAATCTTTTCATCTTCTTCATTCTCTATGCCAAATACCCGTTTAAGTACTGCGATTTGCATCTCTTTTTTATCTGAAACCGCAAACAGGTCATTCAAAACACCTAACTGATCATTTAATATCGATATCCTATTACTAATCTTTTCTTCTCTTTCATCCTGTTCTCCCAATGCCCGTTCAAGTGCTGTGACTGTCTTGTCTCCGCCAATCCGGCCAAGCGCCCAGGCTGCCATTTTTCTTGCCTCTGTATCTTTATCCTTTAGCGCCCACAAGAGAGGAACTATTGCATCTCTGCTCCTTATCCATCCCAGTACCATTGCAGATCTTTCACGAACCGATTTACTAGTATCTTTCAATGCTGAAATTAAGTATGGTACTGCAGGGTTTCCAATCCTTATTAAGGCCCAGCTAGCTCTTCTGCGAGTACTTTTTTCGTTATCGCCCAGTGAAGACACAAGAGCTCTTATTGCATCTTTCCCTATTTTTGCTAATGCCCATGCCGCTCTATCACGTGCCCATGAAGCTTCTTTACCTGCATCAGTTGCCAGGAGCGTCTTAAGCGAGTTTACGGCTTTTCTGTTACCAATTTTTCCCAGAGCACCGGCACAACCTTTCTTAACCGTCCAGTTTCTGTCATTTTTAAGTGCTGTTATTAAGGTATAAACAGAATCAGCATCTTTTATTTCACCTAAGGCCCTTGCAGCGTCATACCTGACATAGGGATCTTTTTCATTTAATAATATCTCATTTAGTACTGGTACTGTTTGCCTATCTGCAATTCTTTTAAGTGCCAGTATTATTTCTCTTTTTAATTCTGTATCACCAGTTTCTAATTGCATGACAAGTGGCTCCACAGCACTTTTGTCTCCGATAAATCCTAAAGCCCATGCGGCATTCCTTCTAACCATAATTGATGGAAGCGAGTTGTCTTTTTCCTTTTTGAAAGTTGAAATAATTTTTCTGATAGGATTGAAACGCTTCAAGCTTTTTTTATAAGCTAAGAGTTGAATCAATGGTGGAACTGAAATTTCTTGTGGTAGAGTACTTGTTGCCAGTGCAGCCATTCTCGACTTATCAGGTGATTCATTTATCATTATATCCACTAGGGCATGTACTTGTCTTTCGTTTCCGTTCATTTTAATTTTTAATTTGTTTTCACTTTTTTTATTTTCCCTCTTTTGTTGATTACTTGGTTTATAATGCAACAGATCAATTGCAACACTAGGGTAATCCGTCAGAATAACATCAACACCCTTAATCATCCTTTCCTTCATTTTATCTCTGTCATCAGAGTTAATAAGACTCATTCCAATATGATTATGTCTTTCATGAACTAATTCTATCGTATCATTGGTCAGTTTATTGGGTAGTACGAATACTAATTTAGCCCCTTGAATCCCTGTTTCCGTACTACGAGTTGCCTCCAACGTTCCGCCAAAGTAAATTTGATTTAACATGTCAAATTCTCTAATAAGGGACATGACTTGTTGTTCAATGCCATGTTCTTTGACATTTAATATAACTTTGATATTTTTCTCTTTTGCAAATTGTAAAACATCAGATAAAAGTGGCACTTCTTCTCCAGTGAATTCTTTTCCTTTCCATGCTCCCGCATCGTACTGTTTTATCTCATCATATAACAAGTTGCTGACGTAACCCTTGCCATCGGTTGTCCGGTCAATCGTGTCATCATGCATTAAGATCAACTTATCATCTTTCGTTTTTCTTACATCTATCTCTAAACCACCTACACCTATATTTATTGCCTTCTCAAAGGCAACAAATGTATTTTCTGGGGTATCTTCCAGCGAACCATGTCGTGCGATGACGATAATATTTTTGGACAATTCTGCAGAAATTACCGTTTGTAAATGTATTATAAAAACTATTACAATGAGGATAATTTTGTAAGACACTTTATTTGCCATTCGATGTGTTTATCACTGTTCTGCATAGATTTGCCAGTGTGGCTTCCCTTCCCAGTGGACTCTTTTTGAATTCATATCAAAGTATATCTTTTCAGAAAATGTTCGAGCACCTGACCTCCTTAATTCTGCAAGAGGGTCTCCCGTAAGCACCGCAAGGTTTTCTGAGAAATCCCAAACAAGTAATGTCCCGACTCCTTCTGTATTCTCTAACCCCGGACTTTCAATATAAACATTTCCTAATGCAGTGATTTTTTTTATCTTATCTTTGTCAAAAAAAAGTACGTCCAGTCTGTCACAATCAAGTTTTTCTTCTCCTTTAACGGTATTAACCATTTCATAAAAGATTGCAGTTTTATTTTTGCCATTGTACACCATCTTTTCATTCCAGTTAATATCAATGAATTCAGAATCTTCTTCTTTCTTTGTATGCGTTTTGACTAATAGGTTTCCTTTCCCTTCTGCAAACATTTTATTTTCATCTTCCGAAAAGGAGATCTTTGGTGCTGATATTTGTTTTTCACCATCTTTAACTGATGCCAGAGGGCTCCCGTATAATTCAATGTAATTTCCTTTAGAAAACCATACCATTTTTTCTCCCCGTGCTTCCCTAAGCGAATCACCCTTTTTTTCAATAAAGAGAACATCCCTGGTAGCTTCCAACTTCTGCATCCCCTCATTTTCATCATCAAAAGTTACTATCAACTCTCCACAATACAATTTTGATCCTTTCTTATTTACAACAACATCTTCTTCAAAAATAGCCTGGTTTTCATCCTGCTGAAAGGACATTCTGCCACTCCAAGTAATTGTGATACTTTCGTAAGATTGGTTTTTACCGGAAGACGGAAGAATTGACATTATTTCTTTGTTCCCATCTTGTCCATCACTTTTTTTACTTCCCACACTAACAGTGGTAATTAATTGCCCGCCTACGGGAACATCCATTCTGCCTTGATCTTTAAAGAACTTAATCCTGGCAGCAGCTATTGACACCTTGTCGTCAAAGAATTCAGCTACAGGATCATCATCTAGTATTGCGACTTGTTTTTCTGAATCCCATGACAAACTTTCTCCCTTTGCCGTTTTTGTGCCATCGGACGCCAAAACATTTCCACTTGCTATTACGTTCTTTACATTTTCCATACTCGAGCCAAAAGATATTGTTAATTTATCCGCAAATATAGTGGACTTACCTTTTGAAACACGCACATTATCATGAAATGTTATAAGCCTTTTTTCGTTCTCAAAAACCAATTCTCCACTAGACCGAATGAAAATATTCTCATCGACATTTCCATTTGCAATGGCCGTTTGGCTTTTAAAATTTGAAGCAGTAGCTTCTTTCCCGGGAAAAAGGAAGAAATCGTCATGATTACTTTTTACTTCCATTTCAGGGTCATCTTTGACCCATGCTTTTGAATCAGTCAAACTAATTTCAAAGCCAGATCCTGTAATCTCCATACCTTCACTTTTAATTGTAACAAAACCATCTGTATTAATTATTTTCTCATCAGGTAAATACTTTAAATCATCAGTGTATATCTTAAAATCTTCTTCTAATCTGGTTATCACATTTCCATAGAGAAACCCTTTATTGGTCTCTATATATATCTCCCCGAAATCGGAAGTTATGACTATGTTTCCTGGTTGGTTATTATTTTCGTTACCGGTACTTAAAAATTCGATCTCAGGCTTTGTGATCTTATAAATTCTATTTTTAAGAAATACAGTATAGGCACCCCTAATCACCGAAACTTCCCTTCCCTCTTTGTCATAGTTTGGCAAATAAAGGCCGTATATTTCTTGGGTTATATCTTTTATGTCTGATTTTTGAGTTAGCCTCTGCTTTCTTTTAGAGCTTTCGTCTATTATTTTTTTTAACAGGGGTTGATCTTCTTTTTTGATGTAAGAGGTATATTCAAGTAAGCCGGAAAGCGAAAGAGCCAAAAGTAGAAAGCAAACAATTATTATTCCCATATAAAAGAAACGTCGTTTTCTCATAATAGACTTAAACCTCTTTCAGTCGTCAATTTAAACATCCTTCTTATATTAGCCAACTCCTAGAAATTTTGAGATTTCAGTAATATCTCGAGATTATCATGTCCCATTTACCCTGTAATTTCAGGATTTTTTCTGTCACTTCACGTATAGCACCATACCCTCCAGGTGCACTAGTCACATATGAAACGCTTCTCTTTAATTCTAAGGGTGCATTGGGCACGGCAACTGAAAACCCAACCCTTCTTAAGATTGGCAGATCAATAAGGTCATCACCAATATAGCAGGTTTCATTATCTTTTATTCTATGCTTTTTGAGAATCTTTTCGTACGCTTCTATCTTATTATGTATGCCCTGGTATACATCTTCTATACAAAGTTCTTTAGCTCGATGTACCACAGCCTTGCTTTCCCTCCCGCTGATAATGGCTGTCTTTATACCTGCACGGTGTAAATAAGTAATACCCGTACCATCCTGCACGTAAAAGACTTTTGATTCGTTACCATTCGCATCCAATATAATCTTTCCGTCTGTAAGCACTCCATCCACATCAATAATAACAATTTTTATTTCTTTCAATACTTAATAAATCTCCGGGTTCAAGAATGACAAAGATTGTAACATAAAAATCTTAAAGCTGCTCGAGCACAGCTAGGTGGGCTGTCCGTTCAAACGATTTGACCAGACGAGCAAGATTTGAATAACGACTAATATCCCGCATCGAGCAAATCCTGCACATCAACCATGCCAACGGGGACGTTATTATCGTCTACAACAGAAATTTGGTCTATTTTATTTTCCCGTAATATCTTGTAGGCCTCCGATGCAAGACGACCGGTTTTAATGAATTTTGATTTTTTCGTCATAACATCTTTAATAGCTTTTTTAAGAAAAGAAACATCTTTCTGAAGATTTCTTCTAAGATCTCCATCTGTAAAGAAACCCACCAGCTTTTTATTCGAGTCAAGGACACTTACGGCTCCAGGCCTTCCCTTCGTACTTGTCATAATTTTAAGTGCATCCGCTACAATCGTATCTTCATTTGTTATTGGATTTTCTTCATCTTTTCGCATTATTACGTCCACAGTTAGAAGCTTTCTCCCGATTTCTCCACCCGGATGAAAAAAGACATATTCTTCTTTACTCAAGTTTCTCTTCTTTAAAACTGTTAATGCCAGCGCATCACCCAACGCAAGCATGGCTGTAGAACTTGCTGTAGGGGCAAGGCCTAAAGGACAAGCTTCATCTATATTACCAATGTACAGGACTATGTCACTGTACTTTGCTAAACGGGATTTGTCATTACCAGTTATTGAAATGGTTTTTGCACCAATTTTTTTTAAAAAGGGTATAAGTTGAGCAACTTCAGTTTCACCACTGTTCGAAAGAGCCAGAACCACATCTTCTGCAACTACCCTTCCGAGATCACCATGCCTTGCTTCAAAAGAATGCATCCAATAGGAGGGAGTACCTGTGCTGGCCAATGTGGCTGATATTTTTTGCCCTATTATTCCTGCTTTGCCGATTCCGGTCACAACTATCCTGCCGTTACACTTAATAATTAAATCAATCGCTTTCTCAAAGTTATCATCAATATGTTGAATGAGGTTTTTGACTGCATCTGCCTCCATATCTATGACCTTTTTACCATATTCTATATCAGTTGAACTTTTTTTCATTGCCAGGTTCATAAATAATTAAAACTAATTATAAACTCTTTTGCATTATATGCGTAAGTATTTTTTATTCAAGCGAAATGTGTAAATGGTGTTCTTTGCTTGACATAGCATATGAAGCGTGATAATATAGTTCGAAGTTTCTCAAAGACTAATATAATAATGAATTTCGATCCTAAAAGTATAATTATTTTCGCAATAGCGATACTATATGCCATTACTATTCATGAGTTTTTTCATGCCTGGACTGCTAACAAATTGGGAGATCCAACAGCCAAGATGCAAGGACGTTTGACACTTAATCCAATAGCGCATCTTGATCCTATTGGTACAATTTGTTTCGTCATTGCACACTTTGGATGGGGGAAACCAGTACCCGTAAACCCAAATTATTTTAAGCATCCAAGGCGAGATGATGTAATTGTTTCAGCTGCAGGGCCTATTTCCAACTTTGTTTCGGCATTTTTTTTTGGTCTGATTTTTCAAACATCTTACAAATTTGTAGGCGATACAAGCTATTTTATTAATAATCTACGTAACTTATTGTTGATGGTAATTCAGATAAACTTGATATTAGCTATTTTTAATTTTATTCCGCTTCATCCGTTGGATGGTTCACATATTTTAAAAGGATTCTTACCTCGCCATATGCTTCCCGGGTATGAAAACATATGCAGGTATAGTCCGTTCATTTTACTTGGGGTAATTTTGCTTGGGAGTTTTGCTCATATACCAATATTATCTTACATTATCTGGCCACCGACAATTTTCTTTTTTAAAATTTTTTCTGGCTTATAAGTTTAGTTAATAGATAAATGCAAACAGAATATAAAATTGACCTTGAGACTTACAATGGCCCATTAGACCTCCTTCTCTACTTAATCCGTAGGGAAGAGGTTGATATATACGATATCCCAATTGCAAAGATTACAGACCAGTATATGGTACACCTGGATAAATTACAAAAGGTAGACATTGGATTGGCTGGGGATTTTTTGGTTATGGCTTCAACTTTAATGTACATAAAATCCCGAACACTTTTACCTCGTACTGAAATAGTTGAGGGCGAAGAGGAAGAAGATCCAAGATTAGAGTTAGTGAAGCAACTTCTTGAATATAAAAGATATAAGGAAACCACCACAGCAATAGCGGAATGGGCAGAAGAAAAGAGTAAGAGATATCCGAGGCCCAAAGAACGTCAGATAAATGAAGAGGAGACTGAACAAGTTTCTCTGGATGAAATAGATGTATGGAAAATTGCACAACTTTTTTCAAATTTTATGAAGCAAACTCTCGGAGATGTGAGTACTACTATAATATATGATAACATACCAACGCAGACATATATGGATATGGTAATTAATAGGTTGATTAATGCTTATACTATCTCATTTAATGATTTGTCCTTTAAGGCCAGAGACGAGATAGAAATTGCAGGGTTTTTTCTGGCTTTACTTGAATTAGTGCGTTTGAAGAAAATTAGACTTGAGCAACACGAAGAGTTTGGCGAAATTCGGATAATATCAAATAATTAAGAAAATCGAGGGTACTCATTATGATTGACAAAGAATTGTTGGAAATACTTGCCTGCCCACTCTGCAAGACAGAAGTAAGATTTGAAAATAACAAGATAGTTTGTACAAACTGTGGGAGAAGGTATCCAATAAAGGATGATATTCCCGTAATGTTAATTGATGAAGCAGAGTTGCCAGAAGATAAGAAATAAGCTTCTCTTAAAAAAAATTCTCTTTGGCGGGACTTATCGTCTTATTAAGGATCAGATTGAAGTATTGCAAAGGGGTTTTTATATATAGTTAGGATTAAGCCATAATTGTTTACTATCTTGAGAATGTCAGACCTCGGAATTACTTTTTGTTAACAATCAGGCACAAGTATTATCCTACCTTGCTTATTCGGAAATGATTACCACTTCTGTAGCCCGGACACATTTTAACCGGTACTTTGAACTTATAAATTTTTGTATAAGGAGTTTAAGAAAAAGATAAATGGATAAGAAAGCAATATTGGCGTTCGTCCTTTGTGCAATAATAATGCTTTACTTTCTTCAGGGATTTCCACAGCTAACAAAGCCTCCAGATGAAGAAAAGAAAGAAGAAGTTATCGATGAAAAAGAAATACTAGAAAGAAGGATAATAGTACAAAAGGAGCAAGAAGAAAAAATAAAGATCGTTCAAGATGAAATAGATCTACAGGACAACATAGTAATACAAAATGACCTAATAAGAACGGTATGGACTAACGAAGGTGCAGCATTAAAATCTGCTGTCTTAACCGAATTTAAGAATACAGAAAAAACACAGGTATTGGAATTACTTAAACCGAATAGAGAAGATTTGTTGCCTTTAAGAATTAAATTATTAGACGAAGAATTTCAATTAGATCGCCGGAGACATAAGGTCGTTGAGCAAAAGGAAGGTAAAGTTGTCTTTACCACACTTTTAGAAAATGGACTTCGTGTAACAAAAGATATATCTTTAAAAAATGGCAAATATCATCTTGACATTGCGATAACCTTCGAAAATACTTCAAATTCAGTTGTTGCCTTGGCGTATACGGTAAATTCAGCAAGCGGTATCTACCCAGAATTTGACAAATATACTGGTCTTGCATCGGCAGTAGGGATAGACGTTGGGCGAGGTAAAGTAAAACTTGTACGCACAGCGACTGAAGATATGCCATATAAAAATGAATCCGTGGGAATTTCCTGGGCTGGCGCTGTTAATAAGTATTTTGTAAGCATTTTGAAGTCTTCGTCAGGTGCTATAATAGCTACCACAACATCTGCACCGAATGAAAACCAAGACCCCCTTTATAAAGATGATTTTAGCGTAAATCTTCAGACTAAAAGAATAAGCATAATACCCCAAGGTAAAGAACAACATGATTATGTTCTCTTCCTCGGGCCTAAGAAGGAAAGTATATTAAAGCAATACGATGGACTTTTAGTGCTTTTAGAATATGGCTGGACTACCTCTATATGTAAGATACTCATAAAGATATTAAATGTCTTTTACGGGTTTATACCAAATTATGGAATTGCCATACTACTGTTAACATTCTTAGTAAAGATGATCCTTTTCCCACTAACCAGGAAAAGTCAGATGTCAATGTTCAAGATGCAACAACTTCAACCTCTTATTGGCAAATTAAAAGAAAAGTATAAAGGTGATAAGCAAAGGATGGGGCAGGAACAAATGAAGTTGTTTAAACAACATGGTGTAAATCCAATGAGTGGTTGCATGCCAATAATGCTTCAAATGCCCGTATTCTTTGCCCTATTCAGGACACTACAGCTATCCTTTGAAATGAGACAGGCTCCTTTTGTTTTATGGATTAGCGATTTATCAAAGCCAGATACACTAATTCATTTGCCTTTCACCATTCCATTTCTTGGAGACGGATTAAATATCTTGCCAATAGTAATGGGTATTGCTTCGTTTGTACAAATGAAACTTACACCAAAAACTATTTCTGGAGATGATGCCCAAGCAAAGATGCAACAGAGAATGATGCAGATGATGCCTATTATTTTTCCTTTCATACTTTATACCATGCCTTCAGGACTTACCCTTTACTGGACAACCAGTACATTGATTAGTATTGGTGAACAAATGTTTATCAGAAGGAGCATTAAGAAGGTTGATATTTATTATAAGGGAAAAAGGATAACTAAGGGTAAGGATAAGGGTAAGGTAAAGGCAAAATAAAATCCCATTTCTGCAAAACCCATTTAACCACGAACTTATCTGCCGCAGCTTTTAGGATACACCATTGGGAGTTTAACTACACACACCCTTAGAGATTTCATTATCAAAGCTCGTCTTGCTCCCTGTGAACAACATCTCTAAAGGGCTAAATAAAAAAAGAATTATGGCATTTGACCTTGAAAATAATATATTAGCAATTTCCACACCCTCTGGCAGGTCTCTTAGAGCTATTATCAGGCTCAGTGGCAAAGATGTCTTTACTTATTTACAAAATATTTTTGTGCCTAAAGATTGTAATAGGATTACGCATGAAAAAGGCTTCAGCACATATCAAGGTAATATTTATATCGAAGAAGAAAAGATTAGTATTCCTGTCTACATTTATATTATGAAAGCCCCAAATTCGTATACAAGGGAAGATACTGTAGAAATCCATACTTTTGGTTCATCTCCTTTACTCGAAATACTTTTGGAAACATTGGTTTCATCAAGAAACATAAATAACTACAAAGCAGGTAATGGTGAAGAAAAAATAAGTATTAGGATTGCAGAACCCGGAGAATTTACCAAAAGAGCATTTCTAAATGGGAGAATAAACCTTACAGAAGCAGAATCTGTATTACATATAATACGTTCCCAGACAGAGTCTGAACTGTTACTTGCTGTTTCAAATTTGAAAGGAAGACTGGCAGGATTTCTGAGTGAGATACAAGGAGAATTAATGAAACTCAGCGCTAGAATAGAGGCAAATATTGATTTTTTTGATCAGGATATTGAATTAATATCTTTCAATGAAATAGAAAAACAGCTTGAACATATAAAAGAGAAATTGAGTAAGATTGTTGAAAAAGATCAAACATCAAGAATTTTTCATGACGGCATAAAAACTGTTTTTGTCGGTTGGCCAAATACAGGCAAATCAAGTGTGTTTAATAAACTATTAAATTATTCAAAGGCAATAGTCACACCAATCAATGGTACAACAAGAGATACGCTGGAAGCTGTATTAAATTTGGAAGGTATAAATTTTCGAATTATAGACACCGCAGGAGTTATACATGAAAAAGGGGAATTAGAATCTATAATTATGAAAAGAATATACGATTCCGTAAATGATGCCCAAATTGTCCTGTTTTTTATAGATGGGAGTATGAAACTTCAGACTGAACAAATCGAATTTTTCAACTCCATAACCACAAAAAATAAGATAATAGTAATCAATAAGAATGACATGCCACAAGAAGTTGATTGTAAGGATTTTTCCTTAATGATGAGAACATTTCCAGTAGTTAAAACATCTGCACTCACAGGGGAGGGAGTAGGTGAATTAAAAAAGATACTGGTCTCTAATATTCTTAAAAAGAATGTTGATATATCTGCTTCAGGTATAGCCTTCACCATGAGACAGAAAATTATACTTTCTCAGGCACTTGAGACATTAGTGCACATTACAGATTCTTTAAATCAAAAGGTAAGCTACGAGATTATGGCGATAGATTTGAGAAGTTTGTTAGACACCATTGGTGAAGTTACGGGAGAGGTAATAACGGATGATATACTGGATATAATATTTTCAGAATTTTGTATTGGTAAATAAAATTCAGGATATTTTTGGAATTCGCTTGACATTCAATATGTTGTATGTTAGATTGCACTACACTTCTATATGTTGATTTTATAAGCCTACTTTTAGAAACTCAATAGTAAATCGTACACATGAAGTGTCTATTTTGTAAGGTTGATAACGACAGAGTAATTAACTCAAGAACATCAATAGATGGTTTAAGTGTAAAACGGAGGCGTGCATGTTTAAATTGTGGCAGACGATTTACAACATACGAGAGGGTTGAAGAAAGCCCTATAAGAGTAGTAAAAAAGAATGGTAGTAGAGTTAATTTTGATCGCAATAAGATACTAACAGGGTTGCTCAAGGCATGTGAAAAAAGGCCTGTGTCAACTGAAGCACTTGAAAATATTGTATCTGAAATAGAAAGAGTAATATACGACAAGTTTGAAAGGGAAGTTGATACGAAGTTTGTCGGTGAACTTGTCATGCAAAAGCTTGAAATTCTGGACAAGGTAGCTTATGTTAGGTTTGCGTCAGTATACAGAGAGTTTAAAGATGTAAAAGAATTCCTTGATGAGTTGAAACCTTTAATATCTCCAGCCAAGAAAAAAGTTAAGAGAAATTAATCGTAACAAAAAGGAGGATGGTTCTACGATGACGATTGAAATGGTTCAGAAGCGTGATGGTAGATTAGTACCTTTTGATGAAAGTAAAATAGCAGATGCCATTTTCAAAGCTGCAAAAGCTATTAATGGCGAAGACAGATCCATTGCGGTAGAACTTGCAAGTGCTGTGACTCATTTCTTGCAAAAAAGATTCAATGACAAAATCCCGGGAATAGAAGATATTCAGGACCTAGTTGAAGAGATTTTAATCAAGAATGGACATGCAAAGACAGCAAAAGCCTATATACTATATCGAGAAGATAGAGCAAGGGTACGTAAATCACTCCGCGTTAGAAAACAAATCAGAAAAAGCAGCGATACAACCGATGCAGCGTTAATGGTGGATCAGATTAGTAGGGATGAATCGTTCCCCTGGGACAAAAGAAAGATTGCAACAGCATTGGAAAAAGAAGCGGATTTGTCTAGCGAAATAGCTCAGGAGATTGCAAGTGCTGTTGAGAATCGTGTTTTCGCTTCAGGTCTAAATAGAATATCTACATCACTGGTTCGCGAACTGGCAGATAATGAACTCTTTGAAAGAGGGTACAATGCAAAACTTGAAAAACAAACTGCCTTAGGTATGCCAAAATATGACATTGAACAACTCATATACTCGAAAAATAAAGAAAACAGCAATATAGCATCCAATAATCCTGAGGCAATTAATCTTGCTGTAGCAGAAAACACCTTAAAACAATATGCTCTCCAAGAAGTATTTTCTAAAGACGTTGCAGACGCACACATTACTGGAATGGTCCACATTCATGATCTTGGTTATCCGACCAGAGTATATTGTTCCTCTCATTCCCTTGAGTATTTAAAAAAATACGGATTATCACTGGAAAATCTGGATACATCTTCTGCACCTGCTAAACATGCCAGAACGCTTACGGGTCATCTGAATACATTTCTTGCCTCAATGCAGGCTTATTATGCTGGAGCTTTAGGGATAGGCTATATAAACATAATGTATGCTCCATATGTAGAAAATATGAACTATGATGAAATGAAGCAGGAAGCTCAACACTTAATTTTTAGTGGTTCACAAAGTGCTTTCTCTCGTGGAGGTCAGACATTATTCTTGGATTTCAACATACATACAGGTATACCAAATTATCTGAAAAAGATACAGGCTGTTGGTCCCAGTGGAAAACTTACAGGCAGGCTGTATGGAGAATATGAATTAGCTTCACAGAGGTTCACAAAGGCCTTGCTTGATGTCTGGCGTGAGGGTGATTGTCATGGGCATGTATTTGCATTTCCTAAATGTGATCTGCATATAAGTCATGATACATACAAAGACCCTAAACAATATGAACTTTTGGAATATGCTTGTCAGATTGCCAGTGAAAATGGGGTACCATATTTTGTCTTTGATAGAGATGAAATAACCTTGTCCGCATGTTGTCGACTGCGTACAACTATATCAGATAATTATATGATTGATCATCCTGAAAGTATGAGATTTTGTGGATTCCAAAATGTAACTGTAAGTCTTCCTCAAGCTGCCTACCGCGCTGGCAAAGGAGACTTTGATAAACTTTATCGAGAGATTGACAAAGGTATAGACATTGCCATCAAGGCACATCTACAAAAAAAGAAATTCATTACTAGGCTGATGTCTGGTCCTGAAATGCCGTTGTGGGAAATTGGCAAGAAAGCCGCCGATGGAAGGCCATATGTAGATTTGGAAGCAGCTACTTACATAGTTGGCATTATAGGCCTGAATGAATGTCTACAGTATATGATCGGCAAGGAATTACATGAAGGTGATGATGTAGTTAAACTCGGACTACGTATTATTTCTCATATGTACTTCAAAGTGAAGGAAGAGGGCAAAAAATACAATTTGAAATTTTCACTTGAAGAATCACCTGCAGAAAGTGCGAGCAGGAGACTTGCCAAGATAGACGTTAGAAACTACGAGGAAGCCGTTAACTTAATCAAGGGCGACATCGACAAAGACGAGTTTTATTACACAAACAGCGTTCACTTGCGTCCCGATGCGCCTACAGATATGATCACAAGGATCAATGTTCAGAGTAAATTCCATAGCATGATTGAGTCTGGCGCAATAATACATGCTTTTGTGGGAGAGGAGAGGCCACCAGCTTCCGGTATTATGAAATTGGTGCGAAAGACCTTTGAAAACACACAGGCAGCACAATTAACCATATCACCGGAATTCACCATTTGTAACGAATGTCATCGTGTTATTCCCAGGTTGGTAGATGTGTGTTCTTACTGTGATTCATCAAATTTCTATGGAATAAGAAGACTTGTATCGCACGACAAAGTCAACAACTGGGACAGAACGAAAATTAGTGAATTGGCAGGTAGACAAAAGGAGAATTCTGAAACTTAAATGACTGTTAAAAAAATTATTTTTCTTTTCACGATGCAATATAAACAAAATAATAGTTGACATAGAAAACATCTTGGTTATTATAGGTTTTTATTTTTGAAACGCGGAAAGAAACATGTCCATAACAATAAAAGGTTTCATAGAAAACAGTTTGATAGAGTGGGAGGGAAATATTGTTTCTATTATCTTCCTCCCCCATTGTAATTTGAGATGTCCATATTGTCATGCTACTCACCTGGTCAGGGAGCCTAACGAGCTTGAAAGCATTCCATTAGATGCCGTAATAGGAAAGATAAAACAAAACAAAAGTTGGCTGGATGGTGTTGTTATTACTGGCGGGGAACCTACGTTTCATAGTGATATAGATTTATTGATAAAGATTTTTAAGGAGATGGGGTTAAAGGTCAGGATAGATACAAATGGTACGAATCCCGCTGCATTGGAGAATCTGATACAAAGAGGATTAATTGATTGTGTAGCTATGGACATAAAAGCACCTTTAAGGGAGGAAAAATATAGAATAGCTGCCGGAACTTCGTGCGACCTGTCGGATATAAGGAAGAGCATAAAATTAATAATGGAAAGTGGTATAGAATATGAATTCCGCACTACAGTTTGTCCTACTGTTTTAGACGGGTTGGATATTACGGAAATTGCACAAAGTATAGCCGGAAGCAAGAGATATATTTTACAGACCTTTAAACCGAATAATTGTCTGGACAGCAGGCTGTTAGACGTCGAACCATACTCAGAAGATGAAATAAAAGGGTTTGCTGAAGATGCACAGAGGTTTGTAAAGAATTGTTATGTTAGAGGCGAAGGCATGAAGGCCTTAAGCTGTAATTGGTAACTCTTCGAGATGTTTTTGGTCTTTTTTGCCTAAAAAAGGGGGTGATATAATATGGCAGTAAAAGCTAAAAAGAGAAGTACGGCTAAGAAAAAGACAACGGCAACGGCGAAGAAAAAATCTACCGGTACAAAAAAGAAAGCTACAGCTAAGAGGAAAGCACCAGCTAAGAGGAAAGCAACAAAGAAAAAAAGGTAAAATATATTTAGAAAGGTATTTTAATTTTTATGGAGATTACCAGCTAAAGGCTTTAAGAGCTCGTAAATGCACAGTTTTCCAATTTGTTTCTTTGGGACCGAACATTTTGAAAGAGTTAAAGGAGCGCCCCGATAATGAGGCGCTCCTTTTTTTTATAAGGAATTAGTCAGGCTCGCTACAACGAGTCTACCGAAGGTATGCCATGCAGTTAAAAAAGTTAGAAATATTTGGTTTCAAGTCTTTTTCGGACAAGACAAGTTTCGAGTTCGAAAGGGGAATTACCGTTATTGTAGGTCCTAATGGATGTGGGAAAAGTAACGTAGTCGATGCCATAAAATGGATACTCGGGGATCAAAGTGCAAAGTCACTTAGAGGTAATGAAATGTCAGATGTGATATTTAGTGGAACTAATAAACGGCCCTCTATGGGATATGCAGAAGCCTCTCTAACCATTTTGAATGACAAAAATATGCTACCGATAGAATATGAAGAAGTGTGTATTGCAAGGCGTCTATATACTTCAGGGGAATCCGAGTACTTAATAAACAAGCAGACTTGTCGCTTAAGAGATATTAAAGAACTATTTATGGATACTGGAGTAGGAGCTAACTGTTACTCCCTTATTGAACAAGGAAAGGTAGATACCTTACTACAGGCAAATATCCAGGAGAGGCGTTTTGTTTTTGAAGAGGCAGCAGGTATTAGTAAATACAAAACTAAGAAAAGAGAAGCCATGTTAAAGCTGGAAAAGGTTGAACAAAATTTACTCCGCTTAAGTGACATAATTGAAGAAGTGCAGAAACAACTCCGCTCCGTAAAACTTCAAGCAGCAAAGGCTCGTAAATATAATGAGTATATAAATAGATTGAAGGATTTAAGGCTTAAACTTTCCTTGAAAAGATATAGGTCCTTCAAGACTGAAA
Organism: Candidatus Scalindua sediminis; assembly: GCA_008636105.1. GTDB lineage: Bacteria > Planctomycetota > Brocadiia > Brocadiales > Scalinduaceae > Scalindua_A > Scalindua_A sediminis. The sequence goes on from VSDH01000001.1 coordinate 57,013, forward strand.
GAGCAAATATTTTGAAACAAATACACCAGAAGGAAAATCAAGGCCAGGAAATGCTTACTAATATTGAAGATCTGCAGGTGAAGAAAGATAGTTTACATAATTATACTGATGAACTTGTTTCTGGTCTTGGAAAGTCGCAGTCCGACCTGGCCAATCTTGATGCAAAGATTACTAGTACACACGACAGGATAAGCTTTAACCATAAGGCAATAGAGGAACTTAACAACCATAAAGACAAGTATGAAAGGTATATTAGCGTGTTCAAAGATAGGATTAATGAAGCGGAAAATGGTATTGCAAGCTTGGCGCGCAACTTAGAGGAAATACAAAATCATATATCAGAAAATGCTAATCGTTTATCAAAAAAAGAGTCCGAATTAAAACAATACTCATTTGAATGTGATATCCTTCATCAGAAGATAGAAGAAAATAAAAAAAGAGTAATAGATATACTCCATAGAGAATCCAATCTTCAAAATGAAATGGGTAGTTTAAGTGCAGAAAGAGACACAATTGCCAATAGAAAAGCTAAATTGTCAAAACGCCAGGAAGATATATTATCGGAACTGGAACGGATAGATTGTGCAAGACAAGGCCTTACAAAACAAAGAGATATAATGTTAAGTAATATTGAGAACCTTGAAGCTTGTTTGTCCGGGATTAATGAGCGGTTAGTGGTATCTAATAACGAGATTAAAGCTATTGATGATAACATAAATTCTCAGCAGCAGTTACTAAGTCGTAAAGAATCTCGTCTAGAAATCCTGGAAGACCTTGAGAGACGTTATGAAGGTATAGGTTCTGGTGTAAAGTTTATTTTGGAAGAAGCGAGAAAGAATGATGGATTGACAACTAATATTTGTGGGATGGTTGCTGATTTGATAAGTGTAGATGCTACCTACGTTCCTGCCATAGAGGCAGCTTTGGGTGATAGAGCACAAATAATCGTTACCAATTCATTAAAAGAAGTAATTCAAGCAATTAACTATCTGAAAAAGTGCGATAAGGGTTATGTTAAATTTCTTCCGCTGAATGATATTAAAGCGAGAAAAACTGAAACATCTTTTGATTTGAATATTCCAGGTGTTATCGGGAAAGCAGTTGATTTGATAAAAAGTAAAAATGGTTTTAATTCACTAGTTGAGTATATCTTTGGGGGGACGATTATAGTTAAAGATTTTAACACAGCATTAACACTCGCCAACGATAAAAATGGAGTAAACTGTTTTGTGACACTAAATGGTGAAGTTATTGAGCCAGGCGGAACGATTCTTGTTGGAGTGGATAACGTTCAGATCGGACTTATTTCTCGTAAGACTGAACTTGAGAACATTAAATTAGAACTCCAAAAGATTGAAAAAGAAATTGAAATGTATGTGAATGAAAAGAGAATTAAGACCAAAGAAATTGAAGACCTCTTTAAAGAATCAGATGAGATTAGAAAGAAGATAGATGCAGAAAATATTCTTAGGGTCTCAAATGAAAACAATCTTCAAAAAGAAGAATTTAAAATTGTTGAGCTCAATGAAGAAAAGGATGTTAATGAAAGTGAGATCAATGAAATAAGCGAACTTATTGAAAAGATCAGTCAAAGAGAAGCAAGACTTAATGAGGAGGTAATAAAATTAAGTGATCAGCACAAAAATTTAGAAAGCCAGGTCGCAGCTTCAACTGAAGAAAAAACGCAAAAAGAGGCAACAAAAATAAATGTTCAAAATGAAATCACAGAATTAAAAGTTTTAATAGCACAAAAAGAAGAAAGAAAAGATAATATCAATACTTCCACGGAAAAACTAAAAGGAGAATATCAGAAAAATAAAGAAGAACTTGCATCAACAAATAATGAAATAAATAATTGCCAAGAAAAGACTATTGAAAGTGAGAGAGAGATTATAAACCTGAACAAATCATATGAAGAATTCAAGAAAGAAAAACCTGTTCTGGAAAAAGATATCGTGACACTAAAAGAAAAACAAAGTGATTATAATGAACAGCTAAATGATATTAATATTCAAACTGATGAATATAGAGAAGAATATAGCAACCACGAACAAAAGATAAACGACTTGAGACTTAAGGAGAATGAGTTTAAGGTAAAAATTATGAGCTTAGAAGAGAGGATCCGTGATGATTATCATGTTGAGCTATCTGAACTCGACCTAGAAAATAAAGAAGAATATAACGAATCTTTTGATTGGGAAAGTGTTTCTCAAGAGATTGAACAATTAAAAGGTAAAACAGAAAGAATGGGTAACGTTAATTTAGAAGCCATTCAGGAACAGAAAGAACTTGAAACTAGAGATGTACATCTTGAGGGTCAGATGGAAGACCTTCAAAAATCAAAGAATACCTTGAGGGACATCATAGAAAAGATAAATATTACAAGTCGAGAATTATTTGAAAAAACCTTTCATGATATAAGGAACAACTTTCATGAGATATTTCGGAAATTGTTTGGTGGCGGTAGAGCAGATATTATTTTAGAAGAAGGTGTTGACATTCTGGATGCAGGCATAGAAATAATCGCCCAGCCTCCCGGAAAAGACCTTAGGTCAATTACACTTTTTTCCGGGGGTGAAAAGGTCATGACAACGATAGCACTACTGTTTGCTGTATTTCAGTCCAAACCAAGCCCATTCTGTATACTTGATGAAGTTGATGCAGCCTTAGACGAAAACAATATTAACCATTTTATTCACATACTTAAGGAATTTACAAAAACTTCCCAATTTCTTATTATAACACACAACAAACAAACTATGAGTATAGCAGATGTTCTGTATGGAATTACAATGGAAGAAGCAGGAGTATCAAAAAAGGTATCAGTTAAATTTAAGAATGCAGTGAGAGAAGTTGCATAATCAAAGACGGCAAACTATATCTTTGCTACTTCCATCTCAGGAAAAGCCTTGAAAAATTATACATTGCAAAATACTCCCATGCAAACGGAGCAAACCCAAGAAAACCTATAACTGGCATTTCAAATATCTTTACGTCTTGCATAAACGGTGCTGTATAGACCCACTTTGAAGCCGCCCAGTAGTTCCAGAATTCCCACAAAAATCCACAAACAAAACCCGCTGTAAATAGAGAAAGGATTCTTCTTAAGATTCCATTTTCTAAATCTCTTAACAGAGAATCTCCATTGCTAGAATACACAATCGGTTCTAACAACATTACAAAACCAACCCACACAAGACCAAATAGATACTTGGCATAGTATTTACTTACTAGCAGTGGTGCCATTATGAAAATGAAACCAAGTACAATACCACTATAAATTATTCTGTTTGTTACCTTAAGTTTTGTGATATGAAATCTATCAAAAATACGAAGTGTATCCAGGAGTTCTGCGGTTTGAAACAGCCCAGGCATTATTGTTGCAAAGGACAAGCCCATCCCTAAATAAAGTTCTATTGTATTTTCCGGCAAACCAACATATTTCCAATTAGCAAGATGCAAGTTGTAAAGCTCAAAGAGGAGCCATATCACTACAGAAAGTGGAAGTTGTAGCAGGAAATTTTTTCTCCTATTACAAATGAGTGAATTCCCTTTTAATTTGAATATTACAGCATCTATTAAGAATACGTATCCCCACCAGCATAAGGGTGTCGTCCATATGCTTATGCGGTGTGCTAAGTAGAAGTTATGTTGAAGAACAACCCCAAGTTCAGCCAATAAGATTAAGAAAATACCAATCCAGCCGTGTAATTTAAACCTGTTCCTTTTCACTGATTCACATCTTGTATTGTCTGAAACCGTCATAATTTGATTATGGCTTTAATGTCCAACAAAAAAAGGTCATAATTGAATGGGAAGACCGTATTAGAAATTACAGATACTAACGCCATACCTATTTAAAGGCAATTATCTATGACTTATCACGATCTACAATATTGCGAAATTAACAGCAACCTTTAGTATAATCAAGTGAAATTTTTAGGATATACTTCAAGCCCGTACTTCGGAACAAAGACATGTTTTGGAATTCCAAATGTTGCCACTGATTATACAAGTATATAAGGTAAGAAAGCCTTATACTTAAGCAAAGTATAAGGCTTTCTTTAATTTGACCCCATGGGGATTTGAACCCCAGTTGCCGGGATGAAAACCCGGTGTCCTAGGCCAGGCTAGACGATGGGGCCGGATATCGTTATTTAAGTGAGGGCAGAAGGGCTCGAACCTTCGACACCCGCCTTAAAAGGGCGGTGCTCTACCAACTGAGCTATGCCCCCCTGACTTTAATTATATCTTTAATATTTCTTCTGACTTTTTAGCTAGTATTTCATTCAGCTTGGCTTCGTAGTCATGTGTAGTTTTTAGGATTTTTTCTTTAGTCTTTTTTGCCTCATCCTCCGTTAATTGTGATTCTTTTTCCTCTTTATCAACATGTTTGTTGGCTTCACGCCTTATATTCCTAATAGCTACTTTGGCTTCCTCTGCCATTTCCTTTATCTGGGAAACGATTTTTCCTCTTCGCTCCTCATTCAATGGCGGTATAGGAATACGGATGACTTTTCCATCAGAATTCGTCGTTAATCCCATCTCTGATTGTAATATTGCTTTCTCTACATCTTTAATAACGGATGGGTCAAAAGGCCTTATGACTATTACCTGCGGTTCTGGTGCAGTTATATTAGCAAGTTGTTTTATTGGAGTATGAGAACCATAATAATCAACTTTGATATTCTCAACAAGTCCTGGTGCGGCGCGACCTGTTCTTATACTCTTTAACTCCTCTTTCATTATTTCTATAGTTTTCCCCATCTTTTTCTTGGCCTCAGTTTGTATCTCTTCTGAAGACATCTAATTATTCCCTATGTACGTGCCGATTTTGCTACCTGTTACGGCCTTCTCAATATTATGTTTTTTCCTGAGATTAAACACAATTATCGGGAGATTACTTTCCATACTTAAAGATATGGCAGTAAAATCTATTATTCCAAGTTTTTTTTCTAATATATCCATATATTTTAATTTTGTATACTTCTTAGCGTTCGGGTTGGTTAACGGATCATCAGAGTATACACCATCAACCTTTGTTCCTTTAAGAAAAATATCAGCCTCAATTTCTATTGCTCTTAGCGCTGCTCCAGTATCTGTTGTAAAATAAGGATTTCCAGTCCCACCAGCAATAATAACTACATAACCTTCTTTAAGACAATTCAGGCATTTTTGTGCACCGTACGGTTCTACAATGTTCTGGATTTGTATTGCACTCAAGACACATGCTGGTATTTTTAGCTTTTTAAGTGAATCTTGAAGAATGATTGCATTAATGACCGTAGCAATCATACCCAATTGATCAGCACGAGTACGGTCAATACCTGACTTACTTAATATTGCTCCTCTTATAATGTTACCACCACCAACAACTATCGCAATTTCAACTCCAGTATTTTTTACATTCCTGATTTCTCTTGCTATAGAAGCAAACTTTGCATTATCTATGCCAGACGAATTCTCAGGACAAAAACCCTCACCACTAATTTTTAAAAGAACACGTTTGTATTTTCTCTTGCGTTTGGGCATTATTTAACGGGATGAAGGTTACTACAGCACCTCAAGGCGATAAATATTGTTAAACACAATATAATATACAAGGAATACTTTCCACTACAGTTCTCTGACGACTTTAATAACCAAAAGGAATCAAGCAATCAAAGTTATCAGTCTCCTATCTTGAATCTTACGAAACGATTAATCCTGATATTTTCACCAAATTTTGCTTTTGCGTTGTCTAACAAATCTTTTACAGTTCGATCATTATCTTTTATGAATGGTTGTCCTAATAAGCATTTTTCTTTATAAAAGTTTTCCATCTTGCCTTCAATAATATTTTCTCTTATATTTGGAGGTTTATCCTGAAATTCTTCTTGATAGCCCTTCCTTTGATCCTCTATAATTTCTTGGGCAATATCTTCCCTGCTTACAGATATGGGATCAGTTGCAGCTACCTGCATACAGAGGTCTTTTACTAAGGTTGTGAATATCTCGTTTTTAGCTACGAAATCCGTTTCGCAATTTATTTCGACCAGGACACCTATCTTACCATTAGTGTGAATATACGAACCTATTCTGCCCTCCGGCGTGCCACGCGAATCTTTTTTAGCTGCTTTTGCAAGATCTTTCTTCCTTAGAAATTCTGCTGCTTTTTCAAATACTCCATTTGATTTTTCAAGTGCATTTTTACAATCTAGAATACCCGCACCAGTTTGATTTCTTAATTCCTTTATGCTCGATGCATCTATAGCCATTACAGTTATTTCTCTTAAATTTTGTAGATAAAAAGGTCTTTCTTAAGGAAGGATTATCAATTATTTATAGATGTTGTTATTTCGTGGGGAATAAAAGCAATCTAAGTGCTTTCTTGCAAAACCTTGTCGTCTTCGTCTATCTTAACTGAAGGTTGTCCCTCTAATACAGCATCGGCTATTTTACTCAAAAATAGTCTTATTGACCTGATAGCGTCATCGTTTCCAGGTACACATATATCAATTAAATCCGGATCACAATCTGTATCGGCCAGGCATATTGTTGGTATCCCCATTTTAATTGCTTCCTTTATTGCTATATGTTCTTTTTTGGGGTCTACAACAACCAACACAGACGGTAGCTTGTCCATTCTCTTTATACCTTCCAGGTTTTTGGTGATTTTTTTCTTTTCACGAGTAAGTGATGAAATTATTTTTTTACTGTATTCTTGAATTGAACCATTATTTTCAATTTCTTCCAACTCTTCAAGTCTTTTCAATCGCTTACGAATTGTCTCAAAGTTTGTTAATGTACCACCGAGCCACCTCTCGCTAACGTAGTGCATATTACAACGCTTTGCTTCAGTAACAATCGTATCTTTTGCTTGCCATTTTGTGCCTACAAAAAGGACTTCTTTTCTGCTACCAGAAAACTTTACAAGGAACTTGTAGGCGGTAATTAATCCTCTGACTGTTTCCTTCAAATCGATTATGTGAATCAGGTTACGCTTCCCAAGAATAAATGGTTTCATCTTAGGATTCCATCGGCTGGTCCTATGTCCAAAATGAAACCCCGCATCGATTAACTCTTGAAGACTTACAATTGGCAAATATTTCTCCTTTTATCTCCTTTGTTTAAAAGGCTTTTTCGTAAATTAAAATAATAATATATATGTCCAGAAACTCTCATTATACAACCTTTCTATTAATCTATTAACAACTAACCAATGATTCCTCTTTTGATATGTTATCATACCTTTCAATAGGTACGGGCAACCTTACGTCCGGTGGAAGGGGGTCTATATATTTTCTTCTGTAAGCTTTGCTTTGCATGCGACACGTAGGATAACGCTTACTGAAATCAGGATGGGTAACCATCTTTTTCCATATTGCTTGTATTGGCATATCACGCACATTACCAAAATTTATCGGATTAAAATCGCATGGATTAATATCCCCATAAGCGGTCATATAAAACTGTGATTGAGCACCATAGCATCCAACGCCCTTTGGGGAATTTATTAAAGCCATTGCATTTACACCCATAGGATGATCCATTTCATGATATTTCTTTGCCAGTGCAATAAGCTGCTTTCTGTCATCAGGACTAATAATTTTAGAAGCATCCTTTAAAAACCTGCCTGAAGGTATACAATCAAATATCGTAACTTCAGAAAACTCTTGTTCCTTTGCGATTTTCAGTAATTTTTCAACGTAACCTTCTCTAATTCCTTCACTAGTGGCATAAGTGGAAATTCCTGTCAGGATTCCAGCCTCTCTACACATTACAGCACCCTCAAATGCTTTCTCATAACATCCTGGTACAACCCTGAATTCGTTATGTAACGCGGGCTCACTACTATCAATAGATATATTGAGCGACGCTAGTCCTGCTTTCGCCAGTTTCTTTACATTTTCTTCTGTTAGTAGGAGGCCGTTAGTGAAAATCATAGCAATGGCTTTTGATTTATCTACATATTCAATTAATTCATAAATTTCTTCACGCAATAATGGTTCTCCTCCAACAAGAATAATGAGACTGGCGCCAAGGTCTAAAGAACCATCTATTACAGTCTTAATCTCTTCTACAGTAAGTTCTTTTTTAGAAGGATCAATAAATGGGTCTGCGCTGCAGTGTATGCATTGACATTGACATTTGTGAGTTATAGCTAAATTAGCTGTTACAGGAAACGCCATTTTATTTAGCATCATTCTAAGTTTTCTAGTAAGGAAGCGCATCCCCGCTTCACTTGGAAATGGAGGGTTATAAATATTATAAACATTTCCACCATTAACTTTTGCTATTACCTTTAACGTATTAAGCTTATTAAAAAACTGATCGACGTAAGACTGCATAATTTCTCCTAATGCGCCTCCTGCTTTTCCAACAATCTTGCCATTTTCAATCTTAGCATCTATATGCAGAAAATCGAAAGTCATCATACAATTCCCTCCGAAACATTAACCCTTGCTAGTTCCAAATTTTTTTTGATTTCGTCGTTTATGATATTAGCAATTTTTATGGCTTCGACCCCTTCTTCTCCTGAAACAACGGGATTTTTACCATTTTTTATACAATTTACAAATGATTCAATTTCTTTTTTCAATGGTTCCTGGTTATCCATTTTTATTCGCTCAATTTTTAATAAATCTCCAAATACAAAGCTCTTAAGATCTTTGATTGTCGAAACTTCCCTATCTTCAACATTGATGGATTTAAGGGTCAGTTTAGGAGATTTCTTATAAATCATAGCCTCTTGTTTTTGATAATCAAGCGAAATATAGGAATCCTCCGAAAATAAGCGGATTTTTCTCATTGGCTCAAAAGAAACCCTGCTTGCCGTAATATTTGCCACACAACCATTTTCAAACTGAATACGTGCATTTGCAATATCTTCCTTATTGGATATAACATTTACACCAACCGCATCTATCTTTTTTACCTTAGATTTAGATAGATAAAGTATGATGTCTATATCGTGAATCATCAAATCTAGAACAACACCTATATCAGCAGAACGAAAGGTAAATGGACTTAATCTATGACATTCTATGAACTTCAAGGAAACATTGAGTTTTTGGATTGCTTGTATAGCAGGATTAAATCTTTCTACGTAACCTGGTTGCAATACTGTATTGTTACTTTTACTTAACCTTATTAATTCTTCTGCCTCAGACAATGTTCCTGTCATAGGCTTTTCTACTAATACGGGAATACCATTTTTAAGTAGCTCTTTAGTAATCTCATAATGAGACTTTGTAGGCACAGCAACACTAGCAGCATTAACTTTATCCAAGATTTCTTTGTATGAGCTATAATATTTGGTATTATAACGTTGGGCTGCTTCCTCACCCTTTTTTTTGCTAATATCTACAATCCCCGCAAGACTTACATCTGGCATATCGGAGTAAATACGTGCATGTTCTTTACCGAGATGGCCCACCCCTATAACTGCAATCTTTAATTTTCCTGAATTCATTGATCTTTTATGCCACGCTTGTTAGCGCTAACCTTAAGGATTCTCTATACCTACCCGATTTCCCTTTATCAACATTTCTAAAAAAATCTGTCAGTACCTTCACTTCAGGTAACAAGTTCTCCTGATTTTCAAATTCAGATAGGATCTGACCCCTGTTCAATGTTTCTGAACGAAATAGTTGTCTGAATGCCTCCTTTATGACATTAATCTTATCTTGTGAAAAACCCGCTCTTTCTAACCCGATTGCATTAACCTGTCGCACCTTAGCGGGATTACCTTCTACTATCATGTAAGGTGGTACATCCTGGACAATTCTCGTGAGCCCGCCAACATAAGAATACTGACCAATAGTTACGAACGGTTGTATACCCGCGAGCCCCATCAACTTTGCATATTTTTCTATCTTTATATGGCCTCCTAAAAGGACACCATTAGCTACAAGAACGTTGTCTTCAATGACACAATCATGTGCTATATGTGAACATGCCATAAAATAATTGTTGTCGCCTATAAGTGTTTCACCCCCTCCTTTTTCTGTGCCTGTATTGATTGTAACGCATTCCCTGATAATGTTGTTACTTCCAATTATAAGTTTTGTCTGTCCCCCACGATACTTCAAATCCTGAGGCTCAGAACCTATCACAGCATTAGGAAATATTACGTTATTATTGGCTATTGTGGTATTACCGGTAATGGTAACATTATTGAAAATAATGTTACCATTGTCAATTTTTACGTGTTCACCTATTACCGAAAAAGGTCCTATCTCTACATCTTTTCCAATCTCCGCCTTTGGATGAATTATAGCTGCTGAATGTATCTTCATTTATTTTATACTCTTTGGTCAAATTCTTTATAAAAATTTATACACAAAAATAAAATTTATTTAAAAACACACATTTCAGCGGACTCTTTTGACAAATTTAAGTAATTGAGCCTATCGGCTGATAGTCAATTTGTTTAGCTAAATAGTTTTATACTGTAACCATATCATTTAGGGTGGTATGTTTAGCCTAATTATTTATTTGTTTTTTAGATATTTCAATAATTTTTTTGGCCATACAAGCGTTTAGATAATGTCCTGATTTGGTTGCAACTATGCGAGCATTTAATTCAAGATTCGTTAGATAAAGGTCACCAATAATGTCCAAAATTTTATGCCTAACGCATTCATTTGGGAATCTTAAGTTGGCGGGGGTCATGGATAGTGGTTTTGTTATAGTACCGTCTTCGTGTAAAATAAGGCTATTATCATCAGTTACGCCCTTTCCCAGTCCCTTCTTTTTGAATTCTTCAACAACGCTGCTTAAACCCCATGTTCTGGCAGATGCTATTTGAGTGCTAAAATTGTTTTCTGTCATTTCAATTTCAAAACATTGTCTATTTAAGAATGAGCCATTGAAATCAAGGATGTAAGAAAGAAATAGCCCCTTATTATATGGCAAAGCTATAATACTTGCATCACCGTTGCTTACTCTTAATTCTTTTTTTAAATAAAAAGTCTTTTTTGGTTTTTCAAGGGGGACTATCCCAGTACCTTTTAGCAACTGAGTAAATATAAGAGAACTGCCATCTCCTGCTGGCACTTCGTTGCCGTTGATTTCTATTTCTATGTTATCGATACCAAGTCCAGCTAAAGCAGCCATTAGATGTTCTATGCTTTTTATTCCTACCCCCTTCTTTTTTAATGATATCTGTCGTTCTGAGTCAGAGACTGTTTCAACACTTGCTGGTATCTTTGGATGGCCTTCAATGTCGGTACGTACGAAATTTATGCCTGTATCGACTGAAGAAGGCTTGAAACAAAGCCTTACTTCCTCACCAGTAAACAACCCAATTCCAGAATACTCTACGACCCTTGAGATTGTTCTTTGTTGATTTTTCAAGACTATTTTTTCCCCTTTTCCTTAAGATAATTAGCATTTAAATTCTCAATTACTTTTGATGTAACGTCTACGTCTTTTGAATGATATAATACGGTTCTGATGCCTATCTTAAATTGTAAATCAGAAATCTGTCCGCTCTTTAACTCTGGTTCTTCTTTTTTGATAATGAGATCAAATCCTTCTTTTATCCCAATGGCTTCAACTTCTTTTACTACCGTATCATAAATCGTCTCAAAGAATTCTTTATATCTCCTTAGTAATTGCCTCTCAGCATATTTCGCATAACCTTCAAGCTCCACGTTTTTTCTTTCCAACAAATCTACATTTTTCCTTCTACTTTCACTACCTAAATCTAGTAATTGTGTCTCTTCATCTAAATTTATTATTTCTTTCCTTTTTTCGTTTATTTCTTTTTGGAATTTTTTCTCCAAATTCTTTAACTCCTGGTCAAGATCTTTTCTTTTTTCACACTTTTCGAACACTCCACTTATATCAACGACACCAATCTTAAAACCTTCTGCAACAGCATTTGCCGGTATCATCTTTAAGATAGTGAAACTTATTAGAAAAGTAAGAAAAAAGATTATAAACGGTATTCTAACAAAAGAGATTTTCATAATTGTAAATTCCTTTCCCGGTTCTTAAGAAAAAAGATATAATGATTTTCTTCGTCAAAATCCACTTCCGCCAAAGTTAAATGTTATGGTCTGTTCATCATCTTCACTTTTGCTTATAAATGGGATGCCAAAGTCAACAGATACAACAGAATTTCCTAAAAATGGTACACGTACCCTAAAACCAAAACCAAGAGAAGCACGCATATTACTAAGGTTTATATCATTCACGTCGGTATCGGCCTTTCCCGCATCAATAAAAAATGCACCTCTCACCATATCACTGTAAACGGGCATGGTGTATTCAGCCGTTCCAATGATTAACACCTTACCGCCTATCTGTTCTTTTGTCACTGGGTCAGTTGGTCCTACACCTCTAAAGCTAAAACCACGTATTGAACCTGAGCCACCTGCAAAAAGTCGTTCAAAGATTGGGACTCCCTCGTCTGTGGTTGACTCTACTATGCCAAAAGTCCCACCATAAGAGATTACGTGCTTACCCCATCTAACGAAATCAAAAATGGTATTATATTTTCTAGCCTTTACTATAAACCTTACTACGTCAACATCAAGGCCCGAAACTTCTACAGCTGAATCAACTTTATAACCTTTGGTAGGAATAAAGGGATTATCCCGCCTATCCAGAGTTGCACTCAATTCTAAACTTAGTTTAGAACTACTTCCTTCAATTTCCTTTACAATTTGTGGTGCATTACTATCAACGTTCTGTACTCCAATTACTTCATAATCTGGAGTAAGCCTTAATACCAATCCTCTAAGCATTTCCTTGCCAAGAGTTATTTTTCCTCCCTTCCTTTCTTCGTCATAATCCTCTCTGGCACGCCTAAAAATAAAAGCGCTGAATCCCAAACTGTATCCTGTATCATAAACAGAAGGATTCTGAAAAGAAAACATTCCTTCAGTCCTTTGAAATCCTGGACTGAATCGCAAAGTTACTATATGACCCGCACCACGAAAGGCATTGCCAGAAGTAAAGTCCTTCCAATCTTTAGGAAGGTCAAATATATCGAAGTTTTTATCAGTGTAAGAAACGTCTCCAAAGAGACCAGTATTGGCGCCAAATCCTCCGCCAAATCTTAGTAATCCTGTTCTTCCTTCTTTTACGTTAACTATTACATTCTTGGTGTTGGGTTTTGAACCGGGTTCAAAGCTTATATCGGTAGGCATACCGGATTCGTTATCGAAGTACCCAGTATGTGTCAATCTTTCCTGACTAATACGGATTTTTTCAGTATCCAGTCTTTCTCCAGGGAAAAAAAGTAATGCTCTTCGTATAACATTATCCTTTGTTTTGTCATTGCCAGAAATTATGATCTTCTCTATAAATATCCTTTCTCCTTCTCGAATATCGTAAGTTAAATCTATTTTAGGTTCAACAGGTTTATAGGTATGAGATACCTTTACATTTGTATTCATAAGGCCTTGCCTTCCATAAGCTGCCCGTATATTTTGAGAGTCTTTTTGAAGAGTTTCAGGCAGGAAAGCATCCCCTTCTTTTAACTCAAGAATATCTCTTATCTCAGTATCAGTAAAAAGCTTATTTCCCTTTATGACTATAGTATCAACATAGTAGCGTTCTCCTTCCTCTACAAGTACTTCGATAAACATTTTTGATTTATCTGTGCTATATTTTGTCTTCCGCTTTACATCAACATCTAACCATCCTCCACCTCCGTAAAATGCCTTTACCTTTTCTATATCTTCATTGAATTTATCTATATCAAATCTACCAGGAAATAAAAAACTAGGAAACTTTCTTCTTTTTGTAGAAATGATTTTTAAAAGTCTTTTATCTGTAAAAGTCTTATTGCCTACAAAATCTATTTCCTCTATGTGTACCTTTCCACCTTCATAGATATTATAAATAATGTCAGCATATCCATTTACTCTTTTTTCTTCGCTCTTGACATCTACAAGATGGAATCCTTTTTTCTCGTAGATTTCCCGTATTTTATCTTCTCCTGATTTCTGTAAATAATACTTTAAATAATCTCCCTTCCTTAATTCTACAGCTTCTTCAAGCTTCTTTGTCTTAATCTTCCTGTTACCTATAAATATTACATCTCTTACGACAGGACGTTCAGTTACAAGGAAAATTAGTTTAATTCCGTCCTCATATGGTTCTACTTCCACCTCTATATTGTCAAAAAATCCCAGCAACCAGATAGCATCGACATCCTGACTCATTGCTTGAGGATCGTATATATCTCCCTCTTTAATCTTTACGGCTGATTTTATAGTAGCAGTACTTATTCTTTGATTTCCTTTAACCTCAACTTTCTTTATAACAGGTCTGGTTTCTTCAGTTTCCTGCGCATTAAGCGGTACATAACTCCCTAATAGAAGAAAAATAATAAATGTAAGGGCTATAAATGCATATTTGCATGACATAATTTAGTACATATCTAAGGAAGTGTTTTTTTGGTAGTTTTCAAATCTTAGAAATTCCCGTCGAAAAGTAAGAGTTACCTTGCCTGTAGGCCCATTTCTTTGTTTTGCTATGTTAAGTTCGACTTTATTTTTTTCTTTATGATTTTCGTCATAATAATCTTCCCTGTGCATCAATATTATTACGTCGGCATCTTGTTCTATAGACCCAGATTCTCTCAGGTCAGACATCCTCGGCCTATGGCCTTCACGAGCTTCCACTGAACGATTCAGTTGCGAGACAGCAATTACTGGTATTTTTAATTCCCTGGCAAGTGATTTCAAACCTCTAGAGATAATGGAGATTTCCTGTTCTCTGTTGTCTGTTCTTTTCCTCTCTTTTACTTCCATTAGTTGTAAATAATCAACAATAATCAACTGAATGTCATGTTGTAATTTAAGGCGTCTGGCCTTGGCACGTAGTTCGAGAATACCAAGTCCTGGAGTGTCATCAATGAATATTTCTGATTCTGATAAATCACCCATAGCCAAGGGGAGCTTTTGATATTGGTGTTCGTCAAGTTTACCTGTACGCAGTAGATGTGCATCAATCTTTGCGTTAGAGCATAACATGTTTTGTGCTACCTGCTGAGCTGACATTTCCATTGAAAAAATCAATACAGGTTTCTTATCTTTTCCATTACCTACATTCTCAGCAATATTTAGTACCAAACTTGATTTTCCTATGCTTGGTCTTGCGGCTATAACTATTAACTCAGATTTTTGGAGCCCGGATGTTATGTCGTCCAGGTCAATAAAGTCAGTTGATAATCCCGTTAATCTGCTTTCTCTTTCATGTGTATTTCCGATATGATCCCAAGCATCATGAAGCATGTCATACAGTTTTACGGTTGGGGAGGAGAATTTACGTTGTGTTATATCGAATATTGCTCTTTCAGCCCTGTCTAAAAGTTCGTCGGATTCTAAGGAGTCGTTATATGCCTCCTGCTGGATTTCTATTGCACCTGCAATCAAGTCTCTTTTTATTGCCTTCTCTCGAACAATCTTTGCATAATATTCTACGTTTGAGGCTATCGGGACCGATTCTTCTAATTCCATTAAATACTCAGCGCCACCGACCTTTTCAAGCAAAGAATGTTTTTTAAGTTCATTTCTTAAGATGACAAGGTCAACACCTCTTTGTTTGTCATATAAGTCTATAATAGTTTCAAATACATTTTGATGAGCGGTTTTGTAAAAGCTGTCTTTATTTAAAATCTGGGTAACAAGATCAATTGAGTCATTGTTTATCATCATGGAACCCAAAACACTTATTTCTGCTTCCAAGCTAAAGGGTTGTGTTTTTTCTCGAATTAATTCTGTCTGCATTATTTTGCAATTTTAAGATATGAACCAAATCAGGATTATACTTTGTGGTTATTTCTTGGTATCCGAAGACTTTTCTGATTCACTAACAACCCACACTCTACATTGTGATTTAATCTCGGGATGCAGAGCCACGGTTACATTATAGAGGTCACATTTTTTGATCGCCGTCTCAAGAATTACCATGTTCTCATCCACATGATAGCCCTTTTCAGAGAGTGCATTAGCAATATGATGAGCAGTTACTGAACCAAAAAGTTTTCCTTCTTCATTTGTTTTAACGGTGATAGTGCATGACACATTTGAAATCTCATTTGCTAATGATTGAAGCTTTTCCATTTCCTCTGTACGTTTTTCTTCTTGTTTTTTTCTTTGAAGCTTTATCTGCTTGACATTGCCAGGTGTTACAATTGTTGCAAACTTTTTAGGTAAAAGATAATTTCTTGCATAACCATTAGCTACAACTACTACATCACCATTATTACCTAGTTCTTTAATATCTCTTTTTAGCAGTACTTTCATTAGGATTTTATTTATTAAAATAGATAACTTATAAAAAGTCTAAGTTCATTTTATGCAGTGTAAGGTAATAACGCCATGTGCCTAGCCCTTTTTAGGGCAATCTTTGCTGAGCGCTGATGTTTAGAACAATTTCCTGAACGTCTTTTTGAAAATAATTTTCCCTGGTTTCCCATAAGCTTTTGTAAATATTGTATATCTTTGTAATCAAGTTTATCTACCCTCATTCGACAAAAACGACACTTTGTTATAAGATCTGAATACTTTTTTTTTGTTTGTTTTGTATTATCGAATTTCTTTTTTTTAAATTTCTTCATGCGTTTCATTGAAAGCAATTCTCCCTAAAAGTTGTTTAATGATTCTATTTTTTAAAACGGTATTTCTTCGTCACTAACGTCAGTTGGTTCCATGGACTGCTTATTGCTTGTATTCGTTTCTCCAGGCATTTCCGTCTCCGCAACCCTTTTTGCTGTACTACCTATAAATTGAAAATTCTCCGCCACAACACGCAAGGTATTGCGCTTTTGCCCTTCTTTTGTCTCCCATTGGTTAAACTGCAATCGCCCTTCGATAAAGATAGGATTACCTTTGCTAAAGTACTCGTTTATAACTTCAGCGCGTCTACCAAACATATTTATATCTACAAAACATACCTCTTCCTTCTTTTCACCACTTTGCCCTGTCCAGGTTCTGTTGACAGCAATTCCAAAACTAGCAACTGCTGTACCACTAGGTGTATAACGCAACTCAGGATCTCTAGTAAGATTTCCTATCAAGAAAACTTTATTAAGATTTGCCATATTTTATCTCTTTTAATTTTTATTTTTACTTCTTTATTAAACGATTAATTTATTTTGGTGCAACCGGCGCAGTAGGTTCTTTTTCAGGGCTTTGGGCTTCTTTAGTTACCGGTTCTTTAATTTTATCTATCTTTACTATCAAGCTCCTCAAAACATTGTCTGAAAGTTGTAAATCCCTCTTTATAGGCGTAACTGAATCTGGTGGAGCTTTAAAATATGTGAGTAAATAAGTTCCTCGTTTGTGACCTTTCAACTTGTATGCAAATTTTCTTTCCTCCCATTTTTCACTCTTAATCACTTCAGCTCCTCTATTTTCCAAAATATCACTGACTTGTTTGACCGCTGCATCCCAATCTGCATTAGCAATAGTATTGTCGATTATGAACATTCCCTCGTATAGCTTCAATATTATATCTCCTCCTAATTAAACATACCCATGCAATCGTTTATTCCTGTTGCAACCCAAATATTTATCGCCTTACTTGCTCTTTCTAAAGCATTCTCAATGGTTTTACCTTCTTCTTTTGCAAAACATGATAGAACAAAGTCTTTTTTGTCTTCCGAAAAGCAATTTCCAATACCGATCCTTAACCTGGGAAAACACGTAGTTTTTAAATGATCCGAAATTGATTTCAATCCTTTATGTCCACCACTGCTTCCTTTTTCTCTTACTCTAATTTTCCCTAAAGGAAGGTTGATATCATCCAAAATTACAAGTATATCATCCAGTTTACAATCATATCTTCCTACAATTTCTTTGATAGGTCTTCCGCTTGCATTCATAAATGTCTGTGGTTTTACAAAGAGTGTTTTTTCACCTTCAATAATACATTCGCTAATTAGAGAATTACAACACTTTTTGGCAAGATTTACATTATGCTTTTTAGTATATTTGTCTATAACCATAAATCCTACATTATGTCTGGTCTTTGCGTATTTTCTACCTGAATTTCCAAGACCAATGACAATTTTCATCAATCCTTATTTTCTGCCTCTGCTTCTGCTTCTTCTTCAGGTTTACGAGCAGTTAATACCTCTGGTTCAGCAACTAATTCCTCTTCTGGTACTTCTTTTTCTTCCACAGCAAAATAGACTGATACAACAATAGC
The DNA here is from genome assembly GCA_008636105.1 of Candidatus Scalindua sediminis. Taxonomy (GTDB): domain Bacteria; phylum Planctomycetota; class Brocadiia; order Brocadiales; family Scalinduaceae; genus Scalindua_A; species Scalindua_A sediminis. The sequence goes on from VSDH01000001.1 coordinate 75,169, forward strand.
ATCTGGATTTTCCAAAACCTTAACATTGGGAGGAAGTTCTATGTCCTTCATATGCAAGGAATCTTTAACTTTGAGTTCTGAAACATTAATCCGTATTTCTTTCGGAATCTCAGTTGGAAGACACTCTACCTCAACCTCTTTCATAGAATGATCTAAGATTCCTCCTTCTTTTACTCCTTGCGAAGTTCCGTATAACACAATGGGTACTTGAGTAGTGACTTTTTCCGTTAAAGCAATTCTAACAAAATCTATATGTAATATCTCCTTACCAAAGGTATCAAATTGTACATCCTTTATAAGCGCCGTTTCCTCTGAACTATCCCACTTTAGACTAACCATTTTTACCCCGGAATTAAGTGTTTTAATAAATTCTTTTTTATCTAGTAAGAACATCAGGCTTTCCTGCTTATGCCCATACAAGATAGCGGGAATTAATCCAGATTTCCTATACTTACGTGCTATACGAGAACCACAATCTTTCTTTATCTGTATCTGTATTGATATTGCATCCATTGTTACAATTCTGATATATTCTAGAAAATTTTAAAACTCAAATTTACTTATCGAGAAAGCTTATAGTTCAGCTTTCAGAGAACATTGAACTAATAGACTTGTTAGTATGAATCCTTTTGATTGCTTCACCTAAAAGACTTGCAATAGACAAAACTTTAATTTTCGTGCCAAGACTTCTGGCATGTTCATTCAGAGGAATTGTGTCTGTCACTGCTATCTCTTTAATTGGTGCATCCATCAATTTTTCAGCAGCAGATCCACATAACACTGGGTGCGTTGCTCCTACATAAATATCTTTGGCTCCCTTTTCCTTCAGTATCCTTGCAGCCTGGCATATGGAACCACCTGTAGCTATTATATCATCGATTATAATTGCGTTTCTATCTTTTACATCACCTATTACAAATCCAACCTCTATTTCCTCAGGCCCAACCCTTCTTTTGTCGACCACGGCCAATCTAATATGCATATTTTTTGAATATAATCTTGCTATCTTTATACCACCAACGTCCGGTGAAACTACTACAAAGTCTTCTAACTTTTTCTCTCTATAGTAATCTGCGAGCACACGGAATGCAAGAAGATGATCCACTGGTATATCGAAAAAGCCTTGTATCTGGGCGGCATGTAAATCTATAGTTAGCAGTCTATCTGCACCAGCCTCGGTTACAAGGTTTGCAACCAGCTTTGCCGTAATGGGAACCCTGCCCTCATCTTTTCTATCCTTTCTAGCATATCCATAATACGGCAAAACCGCGGTTATTCTCGCAGAAGATGCCCTTTTAAAACAATCTATTAAGATTAATAATTCCGCAAGATTTTCGTTTACAGGCGGACATGTGGGTTGAATAATAAATATATCCGACCCACGAACATCTTCATTAACCTTGACGTCTATCTCCCCATCTGGAAATCTACCTACAAGAACATTTCCAAGAGGAATTGAAAGATACTTGCATACTTTCCTTGCAAGAGTTGGGTTTGCATTTCCAGCAAATATTTGTATATTGTTTAGAGTATCTATACGACTTTTTCCGTCCATATTCTAATTTAAAAACGGAAATTATGCACCTCACTAAGAACTTATGATTATTTCTCGCTATTATCTGTCATATTCCTGCACACAGTTTTTCTTGTTACCATTTCCTCAATTTTGGAGATGAATGATTATATGTAAATATTTACCCCAAAAATAGTTAAAGCGCAAGTCTTCCAGTTTATAATGAAGCAAAATATTATCAAAAAAACGTATTCAATGCAAGAAAATAAAATTATCCCAAAAAGTGCAGGAAATATAATGACTTGCGCTTGGAACATTAGTAGGTTTATCTTACGGGTTTGTTCTTTTAAAAAATGTACATAAAACTGAAAGTGTCAAATTACTTTGAAAAGGTCTATCTCCTTTGTATAATTACTGAAAATATTTCTGTTTAATCTGGTAAGAAGGAGGGTAAAAAATGTCTAATTTTGGTGATATTTTTATGTTTGACATTGGCACTGTGTTTGGAAAACTACTTATCGCAGCGGTCTTGGGTGGACTTATTGGGTGGGAAAGAGAGAGAAGAGGAAGGCCTGCAGGGTTAAGGACGCATCTATTGGTGTGTTTGGGTGTAACCCTAATTATGTTGGTGTCAGAACACATCTTTGTTCAGTATCAAGTTTATAAGCAAGATTCAATCCTCCGGATAGACCCTGCTAGAATTGCTGCTCAGGTCGTAACAGGGATAGGTTTTCTGGGTGCAGGTACTATTATGAGGTTTAAGGGTAGTGTGAGGGGATTAACCACAGCAGCGTCTCTCTGGGTTGTAGCAGGTATTGGCCTGGCAATAGGTAGCGGATTTATTATACCCGCTATCTTCACAGCCTTTATTGCGATTATGACCTTAATTTTACTTCCAAAAGTTGAAAGTGAAATTAAGAAAGATAAATATATAACAATGAAAATGTTAATTGCTGGTCAGGAACATTTTCTGGACAACATAAGAAGTGTTCTGGAAAGATATTCTCTAAAATTACAAACTTATAAATTTGAAAGGGACTTCCAAAAAAATGAGATTATGTATGACATAAACGTTAAGTATAAGGATGAAGAGATGTTAATGCTTGCTTCGAACGAAATGACAAAAACAATCAGGGATATAAAAAAATTAGGCTGGGAATAATTCTTACTATAAATGAGGAGGTGCTAAATTACTATGAAAAAAATTCTTATATTTCTTATTTTTTGTCTTATACCTTCATTTCTCTTATTGGGTGCTTTAAATCCAGAACAGGTTCTTAAAGAACTTGATTCTATAGAAAAGACTATTTCTGATCTAACATTCAGAATTCTTGCTTTAGAGAAAAGGATTATCTCACTTGAAGAAAAATTCTTGCTGGAGAGGTCTGAGACAGAAGCACAATTCAAAAGGATTCCTGATGTTTTCAAACAGTCGGATGAAGATTTTTCAATAGTGAACGTTACTTACGAAACTCATTATAATGATACAATTTTTAAAGGTAACATTATAAATAAGTCAAATAAAGATTACAAATATGCACTCTTTAAAATAAGTGTCTATGACAAAAAGGGTGCTGTCTTGGCAAGTAACGATTTCTACATATTGAATATGGACAGGGGAACAAGAAGGTCGTTTGAAGCAACAATACATGGTGTTAAGGCAGATGAGTTCGAAAAATATACAATCGAATTCAACAAGGGTTCTTAAAAAAGATTTTTGATTTGATTCCTTTACTGTTTGAAGTTATATTCACGCTTCTTTATTCCGTGCGATGATAAGTTTGACAATATATTTTATTTTTCAAGGGGGAAATTAATGAAATTTAAGCACTTATTTGAACCCATAAACATAGAGGGTTTTCTATTGAAAAACCGTATTACAATGTCAGCAATGCCTACAGGCTTTAGTTGCACAAATGGTTTTGTTTCCAAAAAGATGGTTTCATATTACGCAAAAAGAGCTAAAGGTGGTGTGTCATTAATAGTAGTTGAAGGAGCTGCTGTTGAAGATAAAGGTAAGATTTATTTATCGCAGCTTATGGCTAGTAGTGAAACATACCTATCAGGTTTAAATGAGTTAGCAGAGGGCATCACGAAAAGCGGAGCATTTGCGGTATTGCAACTTCAGCATGGTGGAAGGCTTGCAATGGGCTCAAATCCAATGTCCGCCTCAGATGTTTCTTTTACGTGCCCATGTACCAGAAGAGATATAGTTCCTACATCTATGACCGGGGACGATATAAATGCAACAATTACGTCTTTTACAAATGCGGCTGTTTTGGCAAAAAAGGCTGGTTTTCATATGATTGAAATCAATGGAGGATATGGTCATCTTTTGAGCCAGTTTCTTTCGCCAAGGACTAATAAGAGAAGTGATAATTATGGTGGTAGTCTTGAAGGAAGAATGAAATTATCTTTGGACATAATAGAATCAATAAAAGGCAAATTGGGAGATAGTTTACCAATAGGATACCAGTTAATGGCAGACGAACTACTTCCTGATGGATTTTCTATAGATGATGCAAAGGTATTTGCCAAAAGACTTGAAGACTGCGGAATTGCTTATATTACAGTTACTTCAGGGACACCAGAGTCATTCTTTAATGGTGACGGCCTCTTTGCAATGAGGTCTCCTGAAGGTGGAACTTCTCAAATAAGTAGAGATATTAAACGTGAAGTTACTATTCCTGTTTTTGCTACTGGAAAGATAACAAATGTACAGATGGTTGAGGACATACTCGCTTCAGAAAGTGCAGACGCCTTAGCGCTTGATAGACCATTATTTTGCGATCCAGATGTTCCAGTAAAAGCTCGTTCAGAAAGAATCAGTGATATTATCGAATGTGTTTCATGTGCAAATTGTAATGACCGTGTCATGAAGGGGATGGGTGCTGATTGCACAGTAAATCCCAAGGTTGGACGAGAGAGTGAAGAAATTGGTACAGGATCATCTGTCAAAAAGAAAGTACTTATTGCAGGTAGTGGGCCTGGTGGCATTATGGCAGCCCTTACGGCCTCAGAAAGAGGTCATGATGTTACCTTGATTGAGAAGGGGCCAAAGCTAGGAGGTCATTTAAAGGCCGCGCCAAAGGCGCCTGGAAAGAAGTCATGGATAACATTCTTAGATTATTTGCAAAATCAGCTAAAAGAGTCTAATGTTGATGTTAGGATGGAGTGTGGGTTGACTGAGGAATATTTAAAAGACAACTTGCCGGATGTGCTTGTTATCGGGACAGGCGTTAAACTCAAAAAGATAACTGTGCCTGTTAGTGAAGGAAGAGAGGTAGATGGTCCTGGCGTTGTGTTATTTGGAAAGAAGGAACCCGGTGAAAATAACGTAGTCATTGGTGCAGGTTTTATAGGATCAGAAATTGCGGAATGTATAGCAGAAAAAGGTAAAAAGGCAACCCTCGTAGAAAAACTCCCTTCTCTAGCTCAAGATATGGACTTAGTTAACAGGACAATCTTGTTAAGGAAGCTTGACGAATACGGCGTTCAGTTTTGCCTTAATAGTAAACTTGTCGAGATAACTAAGGATGAAGTAATAATTGAGGATAGTACAGGAAAAAGGGTGGAGATTAAGGCTGATTTAGTTGTTAATGCAAGTGGTTTTAATCCTGCAAATGATTTTTATCCTAAAGCAAAGGATATGGTAAATGAAGTACACTTAATAGGGGATGCAAAGATACCAAGGAATATTCATGACGCAGTGCATGAGGGATATCAGATAGGCCTAAACATTTAGTCTAAGAAGCCTGCAATATTATCTAATTGTACGTTACTTACTGCAATTTCCGGGGCAATTACTACTTCCTCAGACCCCCATACCAGTGTAGACCTTTTTTCTTTTGTAATACCAATTATGTTGTTGAGTATTCCTTTGATATTAGTATTTATCCTGATAGTATTAGGTTTCAGAGGATCACATATCCTTCCATTCTTTATTGAAAAAGAATCAGCTATTATGGTACTCGTAAAATCACCCATGGCTAATCCATTTATTGGGTAGGTGTACCATATCCTACCTATATATACTCCATCATTTACTTGATTAAGCAATTCCTCTTTGGAAGTCTCATTGTTTCCTTCTATTATCACATTTGTTGGTGATATACTAGCCTTCATCTTATACTGTCTACCTCCCGTTGAGGATCTAAAACCATTCCTTGGCACAGGGCTATATAAGTTGTTTGTAAATTTCTTTGCAAAATAATTATTTGCAAGAAAACCAACAAGTATACCGCTTGAAATCAGGTCAGTTCTTCCCGTTGGCAAACCCTCACAGGTTACTCTTTTGCTGCCTATTTCTCCCTTTATTGATCCATCGTCGTATATATTTAAATTATATGAGGATATAGTTTGTCCGAGCATTCCGAGGAATGGTGTATTCGAAGCGTTAACCGAGATTAGATTTAATGATGGTATTAGAACATGTAAAGCAATATCCGTAAGAGGTTGACTCCCAAAGATGACGTTGTGTTTTCCAGATTCAATTCTCTTTCCCCCGATCGTCCTGATTGCGCCTAAGGCAGCTTCTTTCCCAGCCTCTTCAGGTTTAAAGGATGCCAGATGTGTGCTTATATCCCATCCAGTGCCTTTAACATTCTCTTTCTCAATCATCGAGGTAATGTTTGCGGTAAGGATAGTAGATTCATCAAAATCATTTATTCCTCTTGTACTCTTTATTACCATCCTTTCTTTAAGAATAGTAATATCACCACCAACTATAATTGATTTTACATATCCTCCATTAGTAAAAGTATTAAGAGAACCTCCAAGCGCTTCCCATCCCAAATTAACAGTATCTTCTACACTGATTTCCATGACGCAATTGTCATGATAATCTTCTAAAGTTGGTTTATCCGCTGGTTCTGGTAGTGCCTTGAAATCAGGGTCGTACACCCTGCTTCTTTTTGCCTTCATCAAGGCTTCAAGGACTCCTTCTTGCGTCAAATCACCTGTAACGGACCCAAACCCTACTTCGATTCTATTTCTCGTCTTGAACGCAGCGAATACTCCAAGACCATAAGAGTGTATAGATTTTGGTTCCTGTACTCCATTGCAAGGAATATCAGATGTATAGTTTAATCTTACTGTTATTTTTTCATTCCATGATGCAAATACCTCAACATCAATCACATCTTTCTTTCCCTTTATGTATTCTAGCGCTACCTCAACAGATGTCCTTAAATCTTCTATCCTTATCATTTTTTATAAATTTGTGTAAAATCAGCATGTCATTCTGAGGGAGTTTACGATCCCTGCCCGACTAATGGCAGGCGGGGAAGAATCTATAGGTCTACGAACAAGAGATTCTTCACGGAGTTTATCCTGAGCCCCCACTTCTTGCTTTCGCAAGAAAGCAGTGGGGGCGAAGGGCTACGCTTCGTTCAGAATGACAAGTGAAAGGCTACGTTACATTCAGAGTAAAGGTAAGGTCTTCTACATGCCATTCATTAATTTTTTACAAAACAAGTTTACGTAGCTATAATCTTCAACAACCAGTTACCCTTGCTCTGCCTCGAAGTGTTGGGCCACCATTTCCAACCCTCATAATTTGCATTGGTTGCCCCTTCCCACAATTTGGCACAGGATACAATTTGAAATCATTACCCACTGCGTCAATACTCATAAGGAAGTCTTTTGAATTCGCCATTATACCACCACCTCTATATAACCTGGTGAGATTGCCGTTTTCAATTTTATAAACCTTTTGTGCAGAAATCCTGAAGTTTTCTCTGGATTCACTTATTGATGGTATGCGATGATTGACTACGTAATAGCCATCTCTTACTTCTTTGATTATATCTTCTGGAGTTTTCTCACCGGGCCCAAAGGCGGCATTTGTCATTCTGACCAATGGCACAAGGGATGGATCAGTCGCCCTCATAGAGCCATTTGGTTCATGCCCAAGAACTGCAGCGGTTTCCCTCCCGTTCAAGAAACCTTTTAATATACCATTCTCAATCAAGTTTACCCGTCTGGCAGGCGTTCCTTCCGAGTCATACTTATAGTGCCCATATCCCATCATAGTGGGATCTGAAAATGCGTTTACGAGGGGAGATGCTATCTGATTTCCTATTTGATTTTCATTAAGATTATAGAAAAGCCATGATCTACCTGCATAAGCAGTTTCCATCTTTAATACCCTGTCTTCTTCCGTAGGATGTCCGATGATTTCATGCACAAGCAACGTATTAAAGTGAGGATCTGTTACAACAACCTCTTCCTTTTCACTGGTTTTTAAAAACTCTGCACCTGATAGTTCGATTGTATCTCTGGTTCTCTCAAGTGCAAAATCAAGTAAACTCAAGTTATAGACATTTTCCCCCTCAATCACCTCCCAGCCCTTCAAGTCTCCAACGTAATCATAGTATACCTCAGGGCTTGATTCTTCTTTCTGCGCCGATACATAAATAACACCCTGTGTCAGCGGAAATGATTGGTCAATCTTTGCCCCTTCAGAGCTGCAAAAAAGTTCTCTGGTTATACCAGTTGTTATTTCAACAGCCGTAAATCTCACTGATGCATCAAGGGCCTTCATTTGCTTAGAAACATCCATGCTCATCCCTAATATCTTCTGCAAAGTAATCTTTCGAGGATCTATCTCAAACTCTGCTGGAACAGTTTCCTGGCAAACTTCAACCTCTGCAAGTCTAACTCCTGTTAACGAATCAGCTACTTCTTTAAATTCTGACTTTTTCTTTGCATTAGCTATAGCCCTTTCATAGGCGGTATTCACGCCTGACTTAATCAGTCTTGCAATTTCTCTGCTCTTTAAGTCGTTTTTCCCCAAGGATTGTCCATAAAACCCCCAGGATGGCATTCCCCCTGCAATAACCCTTATACCGAAGGAAAGATCACAATCATCTCTTACGCCCTTCGCCTTTCCATTCTCAGAACTTGCCGATCTGAACTCACTAATCCCCAACCTCAAGTCCAAATATTTACAGTCCTTCAGAGATTTATAATATCCTGACACTGTTGCAGAGATTTGTTCTTTTAACTTATCCAGGATTTCTATGTGAATTTTCATCACAAAAAATTTATTTCTTATCTCTATCTATCTTCCTAATCGAAACGTTCATCGCAAGAGCGATAAACGTCACCAGGAAGATTGTTCCTATTGTCGTTATAATGGTCATATGAATTAAATGCCCCTTAACCTCAGCTTCAGCCCTGTCCACTGGAACAATCACCGAGATAGCGCCCCTCAAATCTCCAAACGTATAGTCTGTAGCCCTATCCTCAGGATAATCTTCTTGTATAAATTCAGGTATAGTTTCCTTTGCAGAATGGCATTTTAGACATGCCTCTTCAATATAAAGCGGGGTGAGATATCTCAATACCTTTTGACCATTTATCTTGTCCACACCTTTGTATTCAGAAAGATTTTTGTCTTTCTCAAATTCAGCAAGAGCTTTTTCTTCAAATTTATCGGGTTTATTATCTGGATTTCTATATTTTGAACTGATCTGTCTTAATTGATAGCCTGTCGCGTTATAAAACTTTTTCCCTATCTCATTTCCTGCCATTGCGGGCATTAGTCTTCTTGCTTCTTCGCCATGTTCTAAATTAGCAAGTGCTATCGTCTCTGCCAGATATTCTCTTGTGAACTTAAGCTCAAGGGCGATCATTTCACATTTATCGAAAATCTCTTCCCGCAGCATGGCAGACTGTTTTTGATAATTCGTGGAACTTATGGAAAGTATAACCACAGCGCCGACAATCACTATGACTGCAAACAACTTGAAATTTTTTTTCAGCTGAAGGGGCATGTCTAAATCTCCTTTATATATTCAAAATTATTGATTTCTAACTTTTTTGCTTACTACATGGCACGACTTGTATCTTAGGATACCGCAGTCTAGCACAAAAACAACAATTTTTCTAAGGAAATTACAGACATAATCCTCTGCTATTTAGGGAGATAAGTTGTTGTACCAACGTTATGAAAATTTAGATAATAACCTTTTTTATATTAGGAATGTGGGATTGGAGAAGGACTAAATACGCATTTTTGATGAGGAAATGAAATGTGTAATTGTTGTAATTGGATGTTTTCATTTATCGTACTGAACAGTATTGGGACAACAGCGACCGTTTAAAAAAGGATTACGCTTAATCTTTTCTTAAGCTGTTTCTGAAAGTGATAACTAGGAATTGAGAATGAATAGTTTATATCTGGATGGTAATGTCAGAAGAGCCAAAAAACACAGAATACAGTTCGAATACTTAAGTATTCGACAATGGTACTCTGATAATATAAAGTATCATTATCTAGCACCTATCCATTAAATAATGATTATGGAAGATTCTTATTTCCGCTCTATTTTACCCTCACACTTAATAACTATCTCTTCTTGTTCGGGCGTTTCTATAGAACCGGGCCTTTTTCTCCTAACTTCCTCGATTGCTTTTGCCGCATCGTATCCTTTGCTTACAAGATAACATGCTAGCATAGTCCCTGTCCTGCCAGCACCAGCATCACAATGCACTACTAATTTTTTGCCGCCAGTTCTTTTTTCCTTTGCAAACTTTAAAAACTCCCCAACCTGCTCCAAGCTTGGAGATTCAAAATCTTTAACTGGAATATGCTTAACCTCAAAACCGAACTCCTCCACTAAATTTTTGTTAAGAGGAAATTCAGTGAGTGATACAATCACTTCAATATTATTATCTTTAAGAAATTCAAAATCGCCCACTGTAGATGCTGGCTTAGCCATACCAGCTATTTCACCTTCTATCAACCAGCTAAAATTCTTAATCATTTTTACTTCACAGTATTCAATTCACCCTGAAAACTATTTATTATATAAGACTAATAATGTAATAAATGATATAGGGTATATTCCCAAACTGTCAACAACAAATCAAGTATGTCTTTTGAAACTTATTTCTTTTTTTTTGGGACTGACACTTTGGGCTTTATCTCTTTTTCCTCTTCTTCTTTAACTTCTTCTACCAGTTCAAAAATAGCTTGACTGGCATTGTCTCCCAGACGATTTCCTACCAGGCGAAGTTTCCTCTCAAAACCTTCCATTTTATATTCCAATTCCGGTATATCTCCCACACTACTTCCGGACAAAACACCCATTCTACTTCCCGATAGTCTAAGTATCCTCGTATAACCACCGTTTCGGTCAATATATCTTTCACCTATCCCACCAGATTCACGCCATTTGCCTTCGCCGAATAGTTTTTTAACCACCTCTTTATTGTCTAACCTTGACAACACCTGCCTGTAATAGTGAACGTAAGCAGGCCTATCTGCTTCTTTCTTTGCAACGCCTTTCTTTGCCAATGAAATAATCCTTTCGACAAAAGGGCGAACATATTTTGCCTTTTCCACAGTAGTAACAATCCTACCATAGGTAAAAAGACTTATGGCCAAATTACGCCTCAAGGCCTTCCTGTGACTGGATGTCCTACCCAGATGTTTTTCATTTTTTCTGTGTCTCATATGATGCTTCCTCTTCAACTTGATTTACATCTTCACTATCAGTCTTAAACGATAAACCCAACTGTGTAAGTTTTTTCTTAACCTCAGTTAATGTTGTTTTGCCAAAATTTTTTAATCCCAATAATTCATCCTCTCTTTTTGTAACAAGATCACCGAGTGTCTTTATATTAGTTACTGCAAGACAGTTGGATGCCCTCACAGACAAATCCAGTTCAGAAACTGATGTGGCCAGTTTCTGGTCTATTTCATTAGCAGAATCTTCTTTCTCTTCCGTTTTTTCAAGCAGCTTCTCGCCAGTTTGTGGCAACTCACGACCCAATTCAAAGTAATGTACGAAGGAATTCAAATGTTTTCTAAAAATCTTTGCAGCCTCTACCAATGCCATCTCAGGTGAGATAATACCACTTGTCCATATTTCAATGATTAATCTATCGTAATTAGTCCTTCTACCAACCCTAGTCTCTTCGGTACGAATTTTGACCTTGCGAACAGGAGAAAAAACAGCATCAATTGGAATGACACCTATCTCATGACTTCCAACTTCAATTTCCTCAGCTGTTTTGTAACCTCTTCCTTTTCTAACTTCCATTTCAACATTAAAATTCATATTTTCAGAAATAGTCGCAATATGAAGATCACCATTAACAATTTCCACGCCATCATCGGTAATAATATCTCTTGCCTTAATTTCCCCTTTTTTCTTTGCTTCAATCTTAATTATTCCAGGTTTGTCTGTGTGCAACTTCACAATAAGATTCTTAATATTAAGAATAATATCGGTTGTATCCTCCACTATACCTGGAATTGTACTGAATTCATGTTGTACACCATCAATTCTAACCGACGTAACAGCACTTCCTTCTATCGAAGAAAGCAAAATCCTTTTCAAGCTATTACCAATTGTAGCTCCAAAGCCTCGTTCAAAAGGCTCAGCAAAAAATTTTCCATAAGTGTCAGTATATGTTTCTTTTTCTACATTAATTCTCGTAGGTAGTTCAAAATCTCCCCATCTAATACGCATCTGGAAGCCTCCTTCTGATCATAAATTCCTTTTTGATCATTTCTGAAAAATGAATATCTTCTTGTTTTGTTAGATCGATTACTATGAGCTGGAAAAAAATGTCCTTTAGTTGGGTAAGACACTCAAGGTAGGATTTCATAACTTACTTAATATTACGATACGTAATAATTTTAATTATATCCTACAAATTATAGGTTATTTCGAACAAAGCTCAACGACAAGCTGCTCTTGTATATTTATTGATATCTCATCCCTAGTAGGCAAATGCAAAACACGGCCCTCTAATCCATCATCTCCCAGTTCTAACCAAGAGGGTAGGTCTCGATTATTATCCGAATCCACGTTCAATTTTATCATCTTTACACTATCTTCTTTGTTAATCGGCTTAATTAAATCTCCTGATTTAATTAAATAAGAAGCAATGTCAACCTTTCTATTGTTTACCGTTATATGGCCATGATTGATTACCTGCCTTGCATGACTACGTGAAAACCCGTACCCGAGATGGAATAAAACGTTGTCAAGTCTTCTCTCCAATAATATAAGTAAATTTTCTCCTGTATTACCTTTTTTCCTTTCCGCTTTAGCAAAGCAATGTCTAAACTGTCTCTCAAAGACACCATAAAACCGTTTCAATTTTTGTTTTTCTCTAAAGTGTATTCCATAATCAGATAATTTTCTACCTCTTCGTTTCAATTGACCAGGTACGTTTTTCCTTTTAGCTACACTACACTTTGGAGTTTCACAACGAATACCCTTTAAATATAGCTTAACACCTTCTCTTCTGCACAATTTACATTTAGGATCTATATGTCTAGCCATGTTACCCTTTACTCAGAAAAATTGAAATTTACACTAAATCTACTTTTATCTAATAACTTAGATATTTCCTAAACCCTCCTCTTCTTCCTGGGGCGACAACCATTGTGAGGCAGTGGAGTAACATCCTCAATAGCTTTAACCAAAAGTCCTGCCTCCTGTAAAGCTGTTATTGCCGACTCTCTTCCAGGTCCTGGTCCCTTTACCCTAACCTCAACTTCTTTAACACCAAACCGTCGTGCTTTTTCTGCAACATTTCTAGCAGTTCTTTGAGCTGCAAAAGGTGTGCTCTTTCTTGAACCTTTGAAACCAACCGTTCCAGCACTAGCCCAGCACAATGTTTCTCCATTTATATCAGCAATCGTTATATACGTATTATTAAAAGTTGCCTTAATATGTGCAATTGCTTTAACAACGCTGCGCCTTATCTTCTTTTTACCCATTTAATAAAAACCTTATCCTTTCCAAAAAATAAAACTACTCATTCAGACAACTAACAAGTACAAACCAGAGTATCATTTGAAGAACGTTCCTGGAAAAACTCTTGTAATCCAAAATTTGTATTAAACATACTGCCCAGCTCATAGTATCCTTCTAAATTCCTTTTGTTTCTTCCCTTTATCTTCCTTGCTGATATCAAAATATTCTTTGGAGTCAACTTGGGAGATACTATTTCCAGAAGTTCCACATAATATCCATTACCTAAAAGAAATTGTGATCTTAGTGCGTCTGTCAATATATCCGCAAATTTATATCGGAGCAAACCAAATTGAGTTACATTAGTTAAAGGATGATGAGACTTAATTTGAGAACGCAACTGTCCATGGCAACATGGTACAATCATAATATACTTAGCACCAATTTTAATACCCTTGGCAATGGCTTCATCTGTAGCTGTATTACATGCATGTAGAGCAATAACCACATCAACCTTTTTATCAGGAGTAAAATCTATTGTTCTTCCGTGCTTAAAGGTCATGTTTTTATAACCTAAAACAGATCTGATCTCCTCACATCTTTCTATAAGCTCCTTATTGGTATCTACACCAAAGAAAAAGGGGGTTGTATTAAACTCTCTCTCTAAAATATAACTTAAAACAAACGAAAGATAAGATTTGCCACATGAACATTCTAGAAAAACAATTTCTTTATCTTTATCAAACTTTCTAACTACCTTCAAGATTTGCTCGCAGAAGCCAGCAATCTCATTAATCTTTTTGTTCATATCTTTTTTTAACAGTCCATTGTTATGCTTGAATCCAAGGGGATTTATTATGTCATCTTCTTGTTCTAATAGATTTAGTATTTCTGTTTTATTTGTTATTTTCATTACTTCTACCAATAAACCCTTATCCCTTCATTTCCTTCACACTCTTTTTTACTGATACCGTTCTCCGCTTTCCCTTCCTTGTGCGTGCGTTAGTCCTCGTTCTCTGTCCCCTTACAGGAAGTCCCATACGATGACGCAAACCTCTATAACATCCTATATTTTTCATTCGTGACATATTTTGTGATTCCTGCCTTCTTAGTTGACCTTCAACAGTAAAATTCTTTTCTATATAAGCACCCAATGCACTCAATTCGTCCTCCGAAATGTTCTTAGCACGTATGTTTTCTTTAATACCTAAGGCTTTAAGTGCGTCTCGTGACAATTTCCTACCAATACCATAAATATAAGTTAGTGCTATCTCAATCCCTTTTTCTGCGGGTATATCAACTCCTGCAATTCGCGGCATTTATAACAATCCTTTCAAAAATTTATAAAAGAATTCTTAAGTCTTAAATTCTATATCTTATTTGCCCTGCCTTTGTTTATGGCGCGGATTAGAACAGATTACACGTACTACATTTTTGCGTCTTATTACTTTGCAATTTTCACATATCCTCTTTACAGATGATCTAACCCTCATAAATCTTCCTTCTCAACTTTGACGATAAATTATTCTTCCCTTACTTAAGTCGTAAGGAGACATCTCGATTGTGACTTTATCACCGGGGAGAATGCGGATGAAATGCATCCTCATCTTTCCTGACACGTGAGCAAGAACTTCATGACCATTTTCTAGCTCAACACGAAACATAGCATTAGGTAAAGATTCTTTTACTGTTGCTACAACTCTTATAGGTTCTTCTTTGACCATAAAATAAACTTCAACACATGTTTATTGTAATTAAAAATTCCTTTCCTCCCTACACAGTAAGAATATCAGCACCATTCTCTGTCATCACAATTGTATGCTCAAAGTGCGCCGAAAGTTTTCTATCTTTAGTAATAACCGTCCATCTATTTTTAAGGACTTCTGTATCACATTTACCTACGCATATCATTGGTTCTATCGCAAGCGTTATTCCTTGCAAGAGTATTTCATCCATTTTTAATAATTCTTTGCTAACATAATTAGGGATTTGAGGGTCTTCATGCATTTTTCTACCGATGCCATGACCTGTATAATCTCGTATTACGGAAAAACCATTACTCTCAACGTAACTTTGTATACACCTTGAAACTTCTGATAGTTTGATATTTGCATGTATTGTTTTAATTACTCTATCAAGTGATTTTTCACAAACATTCACCAATTTTTTCCCCTCTTCAGAAACATCTCCAATTAGAATGGTTATCGCTGCGTCTGCAACATATTTACGATATTCTACTCCTATATCAACACTCAATATATCCCCATCACAAAGCTTTCTTTGCCCTGGGATTCCATGAACAATTTCTTCATTTATGGATGTACATATACTTTTTGGATAACCTCTGTAACCTTTAAAAACAGGTATACCGTCTTTCTGTAATACATATCTTTCTAATTTTGTATTTAAAGTCTCCGTAGTTATATCTTTTTTCGCGATCTCCCTCACCATTCCAAGAGCATCCGCTACTATCTTCCCCGCTTTCCGCATCAAGTCTATCTCACGCTTAGACTTACAAACTATCACACAAGCTACTCCATTTCCCTTTCATCCCTTGATTGCGAATGGAATTCTTTAAATATCTTTTTATGAATTTCTGATATATTTCCATTACAGTTTATCTCCGCCAATTCACTATTGTTTTTATAATAATCAATTAATTCTTCTGTTTGCTCTCGATAAACCCTCAACCTTTCTGATATCGTTTTAGGGTTATCATCCTTGCGTTGATATAACTCTGAACCACATTTGTCACACACCATAATTTTTGCCGGAGGCATAAAAGTCTCATGATAATTGGCACCACATGACTTACAAATTCGCCGACCCGCAAGACGTTTAATTATTATATCCTCAGTGGCTGTAAAATAAAAAACCTTGTCTATCTTTTCTCCCAATTCATTTAAAGTCTCATCAAGAATCTTAGCTTGAGATAAATTCCTTGGAAATCCATCTAGAATAAATCCATTCTTACAGTATTCAGTAGTGATCTTACCTACAACTATTTTAACTACTAATTCATCCGGAACCAGTAAACCTTTTTCAATATACGCTTTTGCTTTTAAACCTATTTCGGTTTTAGCCTCAACATCTTCTCTTAAAAGGTTGCCAGAAGAAATATGAGGTATGTCTTCCTTTAAGCTAATATCCTCAGCCTGAGTGCCCTTACCCACGCCAGGAGGCCCTAGAAAAACAAGCCTCATCCTCTTCTTCCTCTTATTCTGCCGGTACCTCCAAGGAAACCACTATAATGTCTCATAATTAGATGAGACTCTATCTTCTGTACCAAATCCAAGGCTACTCCAACACAAATTAGAAGACCTGTACCACCATAGAAACTAGCAACCGATCTGTTAATCTCAAACCCACTTGTTATTAACATAGGTAAAATAGCAATTACAGCCAAAAATGACGCCCCCGCAAGAGTAATCCTGCTCATTACACCTTCAAGATATTCGGCAGTACGATGTCCTGGTCTAATCCCAGGAATAAAGCTACCATAATCCTTCATGTTACTTGACATTTCCTTTGGATTAAATTGTATTGCAGTCCAAAAGTAACAAAAGAAAGCAATTAGTACCACATACATAGCTACGTATGTAAAACCACCTTGAAACATTTCAGTCAACCGAGATGTTATCCAATACCAGAACGTTCCCGGCTCAAATCTGACTTGTAAACCTCTTGTTATGGCAGCAGGAAAAATAAGCAACGACTGTGCGAAGATTATGGGCATAACTCCCGCTTGATTCACTCTTAAAGGAAGGAAATGTTTTTGGCCCCCATATACCTTCCTGCCCCTCGTATGCTTTGCCTGTTGAACTGGAATGCGTCTTTGACCCTGAGTTATATACACAACTCCTGTTACTATTGTAAGAAACATGCCTATTAATAATATCAACTTAGCAATTCCAATCTGGTGTTCTGCTGGTGCTACTGAAAAAGTAAAGTTTTGCAAAATTTGATTAAATGCCCATGGCAATCTATCAATAATACTCACCATGATAATCAATGATATCCCACTACCAATACCATGCGCATCAATCTGCTCACCTATCCACATTAAGACAACAGTCCCAGTTGTTAAGAGTAATGCCGCCATAAGCTGAAAATGAATGCCCTGAATATGGACAGGCACAACAGGAACATTGTTGATCTCGATTGCATATAAAGTGCGTATCATTATAAAGGCTTGAAATAAACACAAGCCAACAGTCGTAATTCTTGTATATTGGTTAATCTTTTTTCTACCAGCTTCGCCTTCTTTCTGCAACTTCTCAAGAAAAGGAACAACACCCACAAGTAACTGAAAGATTATAGAGGCACTAATGTATGGCATAATTCCCAAACCAAAAATTGCACCTGAACTCATAGCCCCCCCAGCAAACATATCTACTAAACCTAACAACTGACCAACTCCCGTCTGTGTAAACTGCTGGAAGTATGTCTTGAGTACTGTTGTATCCACACCCGGCATTGGGATAAAAACACCTAATCTACATATAGCTATCAACCCCAAAGTTATTAGCAACTTATTCCTTAACTCCGGGATTTTAAACATGTTGCTAAATTTTTCTATCATGATAGTGTTTTTACTTCTCCGCCTGCTTCCGTAATTTTTGCTATAGCAGTTTTACTAAATTTGTGCGCAACAACCGTAAGCGACTTTTTAAGTTCACCTTCTCCTAAAACCTTTAAGTTGTATTTCGTGTTTTTAATTATTCTATTGTTTTTCAATTCTTGAGGATCAACAACCGCTCCTGAATCAAAATTTTCAAGGTCTTTAATATTAATTATTGTGTATTCTTTCTTAAATGGATTGTTAAAACCTCTTTTGGGTATTCTACGGAACAAAGGCATTTGCCCCCCTTCAAATAGCAGACGGGTTTCATTACCTGAGCGTGCCTTTGCACCTTTTGCTCCTTTACAACTTGTCTTACCATGTCCAGAGCCACGACCACGGCCAACCCTTTTTCTTTTCTTCCTTTTATGAAGTGCCGCCTTAGCATCTATGAGGTTCATTCTATTTTTACACCCCTTAAAAGCTCAACTTGTTGTTTAGTTTTCAATAACTTTAAACCTTCAATAGTTGCCTTCACAACGTTTATCGTATTTCTTGTACCATAACATTTTGTTAAAATGTCTCTAATTCCTACAGACTCAAGAACAGACCTGGCCGATGCACCAGCTTTAATTCCAGTACCTGGTGCTGCCGGTTTTAAAAAAACCCTCGCAGATTTATAACATCCCCATACCTCATGCGGTATGGTTCCATTCTTAATAGGCACAGAAATAAGGCTCTTATGCGCATCCTTTACTGCTTTGCCAACTGCATTTGGAACATCCCGAGCCTTTCCAAAACCATAGCCAACCCTTCCATTTTTATCTCCCACCACAGCTAACGCATTAAAACTAAGGCTCTTCCCTCCTTTTGTTACATTAGTACATCTTTTTATTTTTACAACTGTTTCTTCTAACTTACCAGTTTCTATTTCTTGTGCCAAAAAACACCTCCTATGCTTATATATAAGCTCAATTTATATTACACACAAGGATTTTAAAGAATAAGCTTATTTTCCTTTGCACTCTCAGCCAAAGCTTTAACCCTACCATGATATTTATATCCACCCCTATCAAAAACCACCCGGCTGATACCATTCTTTTTTGCTTCTTCTGCTATCTTTCGACCTACTAATTCAGCAGCATTTTTATTTCCACCATAGGGCAATTTTTTCTTGATATCTTCTGATAATGTTGAGGCACTGGCGAGTGTTCTACCAGTTGTATCATCTATTAATTGGCAATATATGTTTCTCGAGCTTCTATATATACTCAATCTGGGTTTTTCTTTAACCCCAAAGATTTTTTTTCTCAAACTCTTACGGCGTTTAATTCTTCTTTTACGTTTTTCCTTTAAAATATCCATAAGCGTTTCTTTAAAAGCAAAAATAAATGCAAATAAAACTATTAGGTAGAGGCAGCTACAGCCTTCCCTGCTTTCCTACGAATAATTTCATCCGCATACTTGATACCTTTCCCTTTGTACGGTTCTGGTGGACGTAAGCTCCTAATATTTGCTGTAAATTGACCAACTAATTGCTTATCAATCCCCATAATTGTCAGTCTTCCAGGATTTGTCTGATTCTTAATTTCCACCTTTATACCTTGAGGAATTTCTACTTTAACGGGGTGTGAGAATCCTAATTGTAAAACCAAGTCTTTGCCTTGCAACTTAGCATTATATCCTATACCTATTATCTCCAGGTCCTTTGAAAAACCATTAGTAACACCATGAACATTATTTGCTAAAAGTGTGCGTATTAAACCATGAAGCGCCTTAAACTTTTTCTCGTCAGAGGAACTTTTTACCAAAACCTGCTTTCCCTCCTTGTCAACCTCTATCTTCAACCACGGATGAATCTTCTGTGTCAATTTCCCTTTAGGCCCTTCAATGGTTATTGTGTCTTTATCATAATTAACATTCACACCATCAGGAATTGAAATTGGTTTTTTCCCTATCCTGGACATATTTTCTACCTTTTAAAATGTCTCTTAGAAAAATACACGTTACTAATTACTCCTACCAGATGGTGCAAATCCGTTCACCACCTACTTTGTTTTTCCTGCATTCTCCATTACTTAATATTCCCTTTGAAGTTGAGTATATTGATATACCTATACCATTAAGTACCTTCCCAATTTCTTCCACTTTTTTGTATACTCTTCTACCCGGTTTACTCTCTCTCTTTATATGGTTAATTACCTTTTGTTTTAAAGGTCCGTATTTTAAATAAATTCTCAACAAACCCTGTTTATTATCAGAAATCTTCTTAAAATCCTTTATAAACCCTTCTCTCTTGAGCACTTCAGCTATACCAATCTTAATCCTAGACGAAGGCATATTTACACTTTCTTTAACCTTCATATTTGCATTCCTAATTCGTGTCAGCATATCAGCAATAGGATCAGTCATGCACATAAACAACTCCTCTTTTCCACAACACTTTTTCCTTTCTATACCTTACCAGCTTGCCTTTTTTACACCGGGTATTTCTGCTTTAGAAGCGAGATTTCTAAAGCAAATTCTACAAATCTGAAACTTTCTATAATATGCTCGTCGCCTGCCACACAGTTGACATCTATTATATCTTCGTGTCTTATATTTTGGTTCTTTCTTACATTTCTCTATTAATGCTTTTCTTGCCATATAATCTCCACTTCTTGACAACTATTGGTGTTCCTGAGATTTTAAAAAAACTCTGAACTATGATCTAAAAGGCACACCAAACAATCTAAGGGATTCGCATGATTGCTCGTTTGATTTACCGGATAATACTACCGTTATATCCATACCTTGTACAAATTCAATATCGTCTATGTTTATCTCAGGAAATACTGCTAATTCACTTATTCCCAATGTATAATTTCCGCGACCATCAAACGCCTCCGTTGGAAGACCACGAAAATCTTTTATTCTTGGGAGAACAATACTTATTAAACGGTCTAAAAATTCATACGCTCTTTTTCCACGAAGTGTTACTTTGCAACCAATAGGATCACCCTTTCTGGTCTTAAAACCGGCTATGGCCTTCCTGGCCTTTGTAATAATTGGTCGCTGTCCTGAAATCGTTGCCAAATGTTTAATAGCATCATCAAGTATTTTCTTGTTTTCTCTCGCTTTTCCGATACCCATATTTATCACAATCTTAATCAGCTTAGGAACTTCTAATTTGTTCCTATAGTTGAACTTTCCCATCATTTCGGGTATAATTTGTTCTTTATATTTATCTAATAGACGTGCCATATCTTTAATATTCGGATACTATAATTTTACTCAGCAGCAATTATTTCATTTCCACATTTATAACAAACTCTAACCTTATCACCATTTTCAAGAAACTTATGCCTGGTTCGCACACCCTTCCCATATTTTTCACAATTTTTGCTTTGGCACAGTACCAGTACATTTGACCAGGATATAGGTGCTTCTTTTTGCACACGACCACCTTGCGGGTTTTTTTCACTTCGTCGTACGTGCTTTTGAATGTAATTTATCCCTTCTACAATTACCCTTCTTTTCTTTCGTATAACCCACAATATCTTACCAGTCTTACCTGACTCATCACCTGTTATCACTTGTACTGTGTCGTTTTTTTGTACATGCATATCTTTAAATTAACCCTTGATACAAAATATTACAATTTTCTATACTACTTCAGGAGCCAAAGAAATTATTCGCATAAATTTTTTTTGCCTTAGCTCTTTTGCAACTGCGCCAAATATCCTAGTTCCTCTAGGATTACCCTCATCGTCAACTATTACAATTGCGTTTGTATCGAACTTCAAATAAGAACCGTCTTCACGTCTTATATTCTTTTTTACCCTCACAATCACACCTTTGACAACTTCACCTTTCTTTACAACACCACCTGGAATAGCTTTTTTCACAGCAACCACTATTATATCGCCAATGGAAGCGTAGGTACGCCTAGAACCTCCAAGAACCTTTATACACTTAGCCTTTTTAGCGCCAGAGTTATCAGCAACATCCAACATAGTTTGTTCCATTATCATTTTGTCAGCATCCTACTATCATTTTACAATGCGAACTAATCTCCAGCGTTTAGTTTTACTCAATGGTCGAGTCTCGGTAATTTCTACTTTGTCACCTATACTGACTTTATTTTCTTCATCATGTGCCTTATAAGTTGTTACCCTTCTGACAAATTTTCCATATTTGGGATGTTTTACACGCTTTTCAGATTTCACTGTAATTGTCTTGAACATTTTATTGCTCGTAACTACTCCAAAAACAGTCTTCCGCCTATCTATATTTTTAGTTCCCACTAAGTTTCATCTCCCTTTTTCTGAAAAACGTTTTTATTAATTCCCAATTCCATTTCCCTCAAGATAGTTTTAAGGCGTGCGATATCCTTTCTGGTTTGTCCGTATTGTGCTGAATTGCGCAATTCTCCTACTTGCCACTGGAATCTAAGATTTAGTAATTCTCTCTTACAACCTTCCAATTCTTCAAGTATTTCCTGACGTGATTTACTTCTAATCTCACCCGCTTTCAAATTACCCGCCTCCTATGTAAAAATCTTACTTTAACCGGCATCTTGTATGCAATCCTGTTAAAGGCTTGTCTTGCTGTATCCTCAGGTACCCCCCCCATTTCATATAAGACAGTTCCTGGTTTAACAACAGCTACCCAAAGTTCAGGTTCCCCTTTTCCCTTACCCATTCTTGTCTCAATAGGCTTCGATGTAACCGGTTTGTGCGGGAATACTCTTATAACTAATTTTCCTTCTCGTGCAACAAAATGTGTTGCCGCTACTCTTCCTGCTTCAAGTTGTTGTGCCGTTATCATACCATGTTCGGTAGATTGCAATCCATACTCCCCGAAGCATACAGTGTTCCCCCTTGTTGCATTGCCCTTAATCTGTCCCCTTTGAGATTTTCTAAATTTTACCCTTTTCGGCATCAACCGCATTTTTATCCTCTTTTCCCAATTCGATTAACCCTTTAAAAATCCAAACCTTCACACCAATCGTACCATATTTGGTTAAAGATTCTGCAAATCCGTAGTCAATATTTGCCCTTAATGTATGCAGAGGGATACTCCCTACAGTAGACCCCTCTGTCCTTGCTATCTCTGCTCCGCCTAAGCGTCCAGAAATTTGAACCTTAACTCCTTTTGCACCCATTCCCATGGTAATATCTATGGCCTTTTTAATTGTTCTTCTAAAGGCAGCCCTTTTCTGAAGTTGTTCAGCAATGTTCTCAGCCACTAACTGTGCCTCAAGTTCTGGTTTATCGATTTCTTGAATCCTTATGTCGACAGTTTTGCCAACTAGCTTTTCTGTCGTATCCTTTAATTTTTCGATTTCTGCTCCCTTACGACCTATTATTAATCCGGGTCTTGCTGTATAAAGAATAACTCTTACTTCCTCATCACGTGTCCTTTCGATTATTATTTTTGGTATTCCTGTAAAACGATAGTTCTTTTTAATATACTTTCGAATTTTTTGATCTTCTACAAGTAATTTACCAAATTTTTTCTTTCCTGCATACCAACGTGATCTCCAATCTTCAGTTATACCTATTCTCAAACTTATTGGATTAACTTTTTGACCCATATTTCTTCCTTTTTAAATTTCGTAACAAAAGTTAATTTTATATATACCTAATACTACCTGATCAAGATTTACGTTATTCTTTTCCATCAGATAAAACTAAAGTTATATGGCTTGTGCGCCTCAAAATTATTGTAGAAACACCTCTTGCCCGGGGCCGATGCCATTTGCGCACAGGGCCTCCATCCACACGGATTTCTTTTATGCATAATGAATCTATGTCCGCATCTAAATTTTCGTTAGCCCCTGCAATTGCAGTCCTTAACGTCTTATCTATAATGTGTGAAGCCCTCTTATTTGTAAATCTCAGGACTTCGAGTGCGTTGTTTACGGATTTTCCTCTTATTAAATCAACAACATACCTAGCTTTTCTAGGTGAAATCCTGACATATTTACAACTTGCTTTAAAATCCATTTTAAACCATTAAATTTTATGAAAATTAGTTTTAGGAACCAGGCTTTGTTGCTTCCTTTTTCCTTCCTCCTCCATGACCCCTAAAAATCCTAGTAGGTGCAAATTCTCCAAGTTTATGCCCAACCATGTCTTCCATAACAAAGAGTTTATTAAAACTTTTGCCATTATGAACCAAAAAAGTATGAGATATAAATTCCGGTATGATCGTACAACTTCGCGCCCATGTACGAATCGGATCCTTGCCACCTGTTCCTTTTTGCTTCAATACCTTTTTCAACAGCTTACTATCTACAAACGGACCTTTTTTTACTGAACGCCCCATAACCTTTTATTTAACTCAAATGTTTAACACAGTTTTTAATATAATTTTTTGCTATTACTTGGTTCTCTTTCGCTTCCGTATTATATATTTATTACTTAACGCCTTTCTCCTTCTTGTTTTTCCACCCTTTGCCAACAAACCCGTTGGTGAGCAAGGATGTCTTCCCCCATGACTTCTACCTTCCCCACCACCCAGCGGATGAGCAACGGGATTCATTGCAACGCCTCTCACATGAGGCCTACGCCCCATCCACCTTTTTCTTCCTGCCTTACCAATTTTAAGGCTTGAATGCTCTGCATTGCCAACCTGTCCTATAGTCGCTTTACACTCATGAAAAATCTTGCGGAGTTCACCAGATGGAAGGACTACTTGCGCATAATTACCTTCCTTAGCTAAAGTACGCGCAACACTACCTGCCGACTTAACAATTTTTCCACCTTCTCCTACCTTCAGTTCGATGTTATGTACATCCATTCCTAAGGGTATATTTTTTAGAGGCATACAATTACCAATTTTAGGTTCGACTTTCTCACTAGAGACAATATATTGCCCCACAGCTAAACCAGCAGGAGCCAATATGTATCGCTTTTCTCCATCTGCATAATGTAATAATGCAATGTTGGCAGAACGATTAGGATCGTATTCAATACTTGCTACCTTTGCCACAATATTGAGTTTATTCCTCTTAAAGTCAATTACCCTATATTTCCTTTTACTTCCACCACCTCTATGCCTGGCAGTAATCTTGCCTTCATTGTTTCTTCCACCAGTTTTTTTTAATGGTATCAACAAGCTTTTTTCAGGAATTGCAGTGGTTATTTCTGAAAAATCAGAAACGCTTGCATTTCTTCTTCCATTTGTAGTAGGTTTATAACGTCTAACACCCATTTAAATCACACTTTCTAATCATATAATCACGTTTAGTAACCAAGGTCTATTCTATCTCCCTCTTTCAAGGTTACTACTGCCTTTTTCCAGCCGCTCGTTTTATATACCTTGTTTCTGTATTTTCGCTTTTTTCCACCCCTGTTCATTGTCCTGACGTTTAAAATCTTCACGTCAAAGAGCTTTTCAATTGCTTCTTTTATTTGAATTTTGTTTGCTTTTTTGTCCACCCTAAAATGATACGAATTTGTTAAATCTCTATCCCCAACGCTTTTTTCCGAGTGCAAAGGCTTCTTTATAATTTGATAATAATCCATAACGGTCTTTAGAATGTAATGATGGAATAAGCTTTTTTATCCTTATGTTTCAGTCTACTTGTTCATACTTAAGGTTGTCCAATGCATCTTTAGTTATTAATAACATTTTGTGTCTAACCACATCATAAGCATTTAAGTCCGAAGCAACCTTAACCATCAAGTTATAAATATTCCTAGAGGATTTCCATATTATTTCATCTTTATTTGGTATTACAATAAGACAACTATCTTTTATTCCCAGGGACTCCAATAAATTTGCCATTCTTTTTGTACTTGGACAATCAAACTCCAATTTATTAATTAGAACCACTTCATTATCTTTTAATTTGGCCAATATTGCAGAATACAAGGCGACTTTTTTTGCTTTTCTCGGAATTGAATAAGAATAATCTCTTGGTTGCGGCCCAAAAATAGTGCCTCCCCCCCTCCACAGCGGTGAACGTATAGTTCCCGCTCTTGCCCTCCCTGTATGCTTCTGGGCCCACGGCTTTTTGCCTCCACCACTAACCTTTCCTCTAGTCTTTGTAGATGCCGTACCATGCCTACGGTTCGCTTCGTACATAATTATTGCGTCTCTCAAAAGTACCTTATGAACTTTACCCCCAAAACTTTCCTCAGGTAAAGATACCTTTTCTAACAAACTGCCATTATCATCAAACATTGGAACTTCTAACATAATTAATAATACTTACTCTTTCGTATAATTATATATCCACCATTTGGACCAGGTATTGCGCCCCTAATAACCAGTAAATTTCTGCTCTTATCTATCTTAACGACATCAAGATTCCTTACTGTAATTCTTACACCACCCATCCTTCCTGACATTTTTTTCCCCTTAAACACGCGTCCAGGATCAGTACCAGCACCAATAGAACCAAGCGTTCTGTGCTTAGTAGAACCATGCGAGGCGGGTCCTCCTCTGAATCCCCATCTCTTAACAACACCAGCAAAACCTCTACCCTTACTGGTGCCAGTAACGTCAACCTTTTCCACACCTTCGAAAATATCAACGGTCAAACTTTGTCCAAGTTGATATTCAGTATCTGCATCATCACGAATTTCTCTTACCCACTTTTTTGCACTTGTCTTTGCTTTTAAGCAATGTCCTGTTTCGGCCTTAGTTGCTCTTTTCTTTTTTCTATCTTCAAATCCAATTTGGATAGCTGAGTATCCATCTTTTTCCTGGCCTTTTATTTGCAAAATATTACATGGACCTGCCTGGACCAAAGTTGCAGGAATTACTGCACCTTGATCATTATATACTTGAGTCATACCCAATTTTTTGCCCAATAGTCCGATTGACATATACACTACCTTATAGATATTTAATCAAAAAATTATGTTCCTACATAACACCTAACACTCAACTCAAGCTTTTATTTTTACTTCTATCCCAGCTGGCATATTTAGTTTATTCAAGGCATCAACGGTTTTTGCTGTCGGTTCAATAATATCTATTATCCGTTTGTGCGTTCTTATCTCGAACTGCTCCCTAGATTTTTTGTCAACGTGCGGTGATCGAAGCACTGTATATCTTTCCATACGTGTTGGTAAAGGTATTGGCCCGGATACTTTTGCTCCGGTGCGCTTCGCAGTTTCCACTATTTCGGCAGCTGACTGATCAAGTATCCTATGATCATAAGCTTCCATCCGAATCCTGATTTTAAAATCCACTTCGTTTGCCATAGTTCAAACAATACTACTCAATAATCTTAGTAACAACACCAGCTCCTACCGTCTTACCTCCCTCTCTTATCGCAAACCTTAACTCCTGCTCCATCGCTATCGGCGTTACCAACTTTATCTCAAACTTCGCATTGTCTCCAGGCATAACCATCTCCGCACCTCCCAACAACGTCACCACTCCTGTAACATCCGTCGTCCGAAAGTAAAACTGCGGCCTGTATCCATTAAAAAAAGGCGTATGCCTACCACCTTCCTCCTTCGTCAATATGTATGCCTCCGCCTCAAACTTGGTATGCGGCGTTATACTCTTGGGCAATGCCAACACCTGCCCACGCTCCAAATCGTCTTTCTCTACCCCCCTCAACAATACCCCAACATTATCTCCCGCCTGACCCTGATCCAACGTCTTGTTAAACATCTCCACTCCTGTAACCACCGTCTTTCTTACCTCTTCCGTCATACCTACTACCTCTACCTCATCTCCCACTTTCACAATCCCTCGCTCCACTCGCCCAGTTCCTACCGTACCTCTCCCCTTTATACTAAACACATCTTCTATAGACATCAAAAATGGCTTGTCTATCTCACGCACTGGATCAGGAATGTAGTTATCCAACGAATCCATCAGTTCATTTATGGGACCACAATTCTCACACTCCTTCTTACCACATCCACACTCTGACGCCTTCAACGCTGAACCTTTTATCACCGGTATATCATCACCAGGAAATTCGTATTTACTCAACAACTCTCTAATTTCCAGCTCCACCAGCTCTAACAGCTCTTTATCTTCCAACTGGTCCACCTTATTTATAAATACCGTTATCCTCGGTACACCCACCTGTCTGGCAAGCAGTATGTGTTCTCGGGTCTGTGGCATCGGACCATCTGGTGCACTTACCACCAATATCGCACCATCCATCTGCGCCGCACCCGTTATCATATTCTTCACATAATCAGCATGGCCAGGACAATCCACATGAGCATAGTGCCTTTTATCCGTCTCATATTCCACATGTGCTATCGCTATCGTTATTCCTCGCTCCCTCTCCTCCGGCGCCTTGTCTATCGAATCAAATGGCCTCTCCTTGGCTAGCCCCCTCTTCGATAGTATATGTGTTATCACTGATGTCAACGTAGTCTTGCCGTGGTCTACATGCCCTATCGTTCCAACATTCACATGCGTCTTCGTCCTCTTAAATACCTCTTTGGCCATTTTCCCCTTCCTCCAGAGATAATTTTAAAGATTCATTTGAATTACGTCACACTACTGCTAACTTTTACTGGTGCCGGACTATATTCCAAAGGTTCCACAGTATATGTACCCCTTCCTTGAGTGATAGATCTTAAAGTAGTTGCATAACCGAAAGTCTCTGCCAAAGGAATATGTCCTTTAATTACTCTCAAGTCTTCCATTGTAATCAATTCGTCAATACCAGCTCTACGGCTATGCAATTCACTGAGTACGTCACCAAGATAATTCTCCGGAAGCGTAATTTCAATACGCATTATTGGTTCTAGTAAAACAGCCTTAGCCATTTCTACACCTTTTTTTAAGGCCATACTTGCAGCATTATAGAAGGCAAGATCTGATGAATCTACTTGATGCATAGAACCGTCTACCAAAGTCACTTTTATATTTATAAGGGGATAACCACCTGACACCCCACTTCCCGCTGTATCTCTAATGCCTTTTTCTACAGATCTTATGTATTGTTTTGAAATCGCCCCACCAACTATCTTATCTTCGAACTCAACTGCTTTTTCACCTGCGTATGGTTCCAGTTTTATTTCTACGTGACCATATTGACCATGTCCGCCAGTTTGTTTTATAAATTTCGCTTCAACTTCAACTTTACGTTTCACTGTTTCCCTATACGATACTCTTGGAGCACCAACGTTTGCATTTATTTTATACTCACTTAGCATTCTATTCTTCAGGACCTCAAGATGCAATTCTCCCATTCCAGAGATGATTAACTGTCCTGCCTCACCATTCGTATGAACTTTAAATGTTGGGTCTTCCTTTGACAGTTTAGACAGAACAAATGCTAATTTTTCTTTTTCTGTCTCCGTCTTTGGTTCTATAGCCATTGAAATAACCGTCTCTGGAAAATCAATTTTTTCTAAAACTATTGGGTTTTTTTCGTCACACAACGTGTCGCCAGTAACAGTAGATTTGAAACCTACGATGGCCACAATATCTCCGGCCGAAATGCTATCTAATTGTTCACGATTCTTGGCATGCATACTATAAATACGGCTCACCAACTCCTTTTTATTGATCCTTGGATTATAAAGCCTTTGTCCTGACGTTACCTTACCAGAATAAACACGAACGAAAGTAAGGTCACCGTGTTTATCTGAGGCGATCTTGAAAGCTAAGGCACTTAGAGGCTCCGTCTCTAAAGGCCCTCTTTGTACAACTGTATCATTTTTAGGATGAATCCCTTTTATTGGTGGGATATCAAGAGGTGATGGCAAATAATAACACACTGCGTCCAATAATTGTTGTATCCCTTTATTTTTAAAGGCTGCACCACATAAGACAGGTATCAAACCTGCCTTTATAGTCCCCTCGCGAAGCGCTTTTTTAATATGTTCTTCATTAATTACACTTTCATTCAAATATTTGTCCATAAACCAGTCTACTTTTTCAGCAATACTTTCAATCATCATCTCTCTATGTGTTTTCGCTTCCTCCAACATATCATCAGGTATATCACATTCCTCAAACTTCGCACCGGAAGTATCATCTTTGCTGTCAAAGACTACAGCTTTCATCTTTACTAAATCTATGATACCTTTAAAATTTTCCTCTTTGCCAAGCGGTAATTGAACCGGAACAGCATTTCTATTCAATTTTTCCCTGATTTCATGAAATACTTTCATGAAATCAGAACCTATTCGATCC
Source organism: Candidatus Scalindua sediminis (assembly GCA_008636105.1). Taxonomy (GTDB): domain Bacteria; phylum Planctomycetota; class Brocadiia; order Brocadiales; family Scalinduaceae; genus Scalindua_A; species Scalindua_A sediminis. Next base: position 105,080 of record VSDH01000001.1, read on the forward strand.
ATTTTATTGACAAAGCAAATTCGTGGAACTTTGTATTTATCTGCCTGTCTCCATACGGTTTCTGATTGTGATTCAACACCACCAACTCCACAAAAAACGCAAATTGCTCCATCTAAGACCCTTAAAGACCTTTCAACTTCCATTGTAAAGTCCACATGTCCGGGTGTATCTATTATGTTTATCTGAAAACCTTTCCAGAAGCATGTAGTTACCGCTGCCGTAATAGTTATACCGCGTTTTTGTTCCTCTTCCATCCAATCCATTATCGCAGTACCTTCGTGAACTTCACCTAATCTAAAACTCTTACCGGTGTAAAAGAGTATACGTTCCGTTACCGTTGTTTTTCCTGCGTCAATATGAGCAGCAATTCCTATATTTCTAAGATTTACAAGCTTTTCTTTTTTCATAACTTATAGAAATCAATATTTACCAAGCAAAATGCGCAAAGGCCTTATTTGCCTCCGCCATTTTATGAGTATTTTCCCGTTGTGTAACTGCAGCACCCTGTTTCTTATACGCATTTGTTATTTCATCTGCCAAATTCAGATATGTTGCCTTCCCTTTTTTGCTTCGTACTGCGTTGAGAATCCATCTAATTGCCAATGATAACTGTCTTTTTCTTGACACCTCAATTGGAACCTGATAAGTTGCCCCCCCAACACGTTTAGACCTTACTTCAACCAATGGTTTAACGTTATTAATAGCAGTCTCTAGTATTTCCAATGGTTCTTTATCAGGAAATCTTTCCTTTAATATATCCGCAGCTTGATAAAAAACCCCTTCTGCTACACTCTTCTTCCCTTTATGCATTAAACAATTAATAAACTTGGATACTAAAGTACTTCTATAACGTACATCTGGTTTCAGATATATCTCTGTGCTTCTATATTCCAGCGCCACTTATCTACCCCTTTATAAATATGCAATAAAAAACTAAATTCTACTTTGAACTTTTTGCTCCATATTTAGATCTACCCCGTTTTCTGCCTTCGACACCTGCAGTATCCAACTTACCTCGTATCATATGATATTTAACACCTGGAAGATCTGGAACGCGTCCCCCTCTTATTAAGACAATTGAATGTTCTTGTAAATTGTGCCCTTCACCAGGTATATATGCTGTAACTTCCTTTCCATTTGTCAATCTTACTCTTGCAACCTTTCTTAAGGCAGAATTAGGTTTTTTGGGTGTCCGTGTCATAACTTGAAGACAAACACCTTTTTTCTGAGGACATTCCCCCAAATCAACGCTTTTGCTTTTCTTTGAGATCTTTTTTCTTCCTTTTCTAACTAACTGATTTATTGTTGGCATCGGCTATCCCTTTAATTTAACTAGTTAATGTTGATAACAGTTTTTCCTTTTCAACTTCTTTCTCATCAGAAGTCTCAACTTCAGCTTTTTTCATAGTCAACATATGGTATGGTTTGTATCCAGTCCCTGTTGGAACTAAATGCCCAAGGATAACGTTCTCTTTTAGGCCTACAAGGTTGTCTCTACTTCCTTCTACTGCTGCTTTAGTCAGCACCTTAGTAGTCTCCTGGAAAGAGGCTGCTGATATAAAACTATCGGAGTTTATGGAAGCTTTAGTTATCCCCAATAATAATGGTTTGGCAGTAGCAGGTTTATCACCCTTTTCCTTTATTTTTACGTTCATCCCTTGAAACTTGAATTTATCGATAATTGCACCCTGAAGCAATTTTGTATCATTCGATTCATCCACTTGCACTTTTCGCAACATCTGTGCAATAATTATCTCAATATGCTTATCATCAATAGGAACATTCTGTGAGCGATAAACATTTTGAACTTCTTTTAGCATATACTGTTGCAATTCTTCCTCACCACAAATTCTTAAGATATCCTGAGGAACAAGAGGACCTTCAACCAATGGGTCTCCTGATTTCACATGATCACCTCTATGTACTCTCAAATGTTTGCCACGAGGAACAAGGTGTTCTACTTCCATTCCAGATTCACCTTTGACAATTATAGTCCTTTTACCACGCCTCTTTTCACCAAGTTCAACTATACCATCTATTTCGCTCATTACTGCAGGGTCTTTCGGTCTTCTTGCTTCAAGAATCTCCGACACCCTAGGCAGTCCTCCTGTTATATCCTCGGTCCTCGTAATCTCTCTGGGTGTTTTAGCTAGAAGTGTACCAGCAACAACTCTTGCTTTTTCTTCAACTTCTATATGTGCTTTCTCCGGTATTGGATAAAGTCCCTGGATTTTACCGCTGTTGTCTTCAATAATTACCTGAGGGTGAAGATCGCCTTTATGTTCGATAATAACTTTCCTTTTAATGCGTGTCACGGGGTCATATTCTTTTTGCATTGTTTTGTTTTCTATTATATCTTCAAAACGAATTTTACCTGCCATCTCTGCAAGAATTGGAGTCATGTGAGGGTCCCACTTAATGATTGTTCTATTCAAGGTAACTTTTTCACCTTCTTTTACTAAAACCGCCGCACCAAGTGGCACTGCGTGTTTCTCAATTTGCCTGTCTTTCTCATCAACAGTGAGAATTTCTCCTTTTCCATTTAACGCAATATTTTCTCCGTGTGGATTCTCTACTACGTTTAGATTATTATATTTGACCCTACCTACCCTCCTAACTCTTATTTCTGACTCTTCAATTGATCGGGTTGCTGTCCCACCAATATGAAAGGTTTTCATAGTCAACTGGGTACCAGGTTCACCTATTGACTGTGCTGCAATGATTCCTACAGATGTACCTTCTTCTACCAATTCTCCTTTAGAGCGATCCATTCCATAACATTTAGCACACAAACCTAGTGGCATTTCGCATGTTAATGAAGAACGTACACGAATTTTTTCAAACCCTAAAGCTTCTATCTTCTTAGCTTTTTCTTCTGTAATTAGCTCATTTTCCTTAACGATTTTCTCATCCTTAACCAAATCCACGATGTTGTTTAGGGATGTTCTACCTACTATTATCTTGGAGAGAGGAACCTCAACGCGGTCTCCTCTATAAACGGCACTTTTACTAATTCCATTAACCGTTCCACAGTCATAACCTGTAACAATAACATTTTGCGCAACGTCTGCTAGTTTTCTAGTTAAATATCCAGAATCTGCTGTTTTCAATGCTGTATCGGCTAATCCTTTTCGTGCACCATGAGTTGAGCTAAAATATTCCAATACACTTAATCCTTCTCTAAAGTTCGCTTTAATTGGTGTTTCAATTATCTTACCTGACGGTTTGGCCATTAAACCTCTCATGCCCGCAAGTTGTCTCAACTGCTGGGTACTTCCTCTAGCGCCTGATGCAGACATTAGAAATACAGGATTTAGGTATGGCTTGCCACCCCTGGTATCATGTTTGAGTTCATCAATCATTTCCTCTGCCACTTTTTCCCCAGCATATGTCCAAGTATCTATTACCTGGTTGTACCTTTCACCTTCAGTGATTATGCCTTTGTGGTACAACTTTTGTATCCTTTCTACTTCTTTTTGTGTTTTCTCTAAGATTTGAGCTTTTTTCTTTGGCATTTTTAAATCCATTATTGAAAGGGAAAGTCCAGCCTTAGTACACTCTTTAAACCCCATTTCCTTGATCTGGTCTAACAGAGAAATAGTTTTTCCTCTACCCAAAATCTTATAGCAATCCTGGATAATTCCATTTATTGACTTATGATCAAGTGGATAATTATAAAAAGGCAGTTCAGAAGGTAGAACTTCATTAAAAATAACACGACCCACCGTAGTAGTGCATAATCCATTCTTAGGCTGTTCGCCTTTATCACCCATAATAGTTTTATTCGGAGCCAATCTGAGTTTTATTTGACTATGAATACCTATCTTCTTTTCCTCATAAGCCATTAATACTTCATCAAAATTACTAAAACTTCTTAGTTTTTTTTCTTCCTCATTTTTATCTATCAAAATAGTCAAATAGTAACAGCCCAATACTATATCTTGTGAAGGAGTAATTATTGGTTCACCTGAAGCAGGAGAAAAAATATTATTAACAGACAACATCAGGGTCCTTGCTTCGATCTGAGCTTCGATAGAAAGAGGCAAATGAACAGCCATCTGGTCCCCATCAAAATCAGCATTGAACCCACGACATACTAGCGGATGAAGTTTAATCGCATTACCTTCTACAAGAATGGGTTCAAATGCTTGAATTCCCATACGATGTAATGTTGGAGCTCTGTTGAGCAGAACCAGATGTTTACGTACTACATCATCAAGAATGTCCCAAACTGCTTCTTCTTGCCTTACCAACATCTTTTTTGCACTTTTTATCGTATCTGCTAATCTTATTTCCCTCAAACGTCGAATTATAAATGGTTGAAACAACTCAAGTGCAATCTTTTTTGGAATTCCGCATTGACTTAATTTCAGTTCAGGACCAACAACTATTACCGATCGTGCAGAATAATCAACTCGTTTGCCCAGCAAGTTTTCCCTAAATCTCCCTTGTTTTCCCTTAATCATGTCTGTGAGAGATTTCAAAGGACGATTGTTACTTCCCAAAATAGGGCGCTTACTTCTGCTATTATCAAAAAGTGCATCTACGGCCTGCTGTAACATTCTTTTCTCATTCCGGATTATTACTTCTGGCGCGTTTAGGTCAATCAGTTTTTTTAGACGATTATTTCGATTAATGATACGCCTGTAAAGATCGTTAAGGTCTGAGCTAGCAAAATCTCCACTTTCTAACAGCACCAAAGGCCTTAAATCTGGCGGGATTACTGGAACAGCATCCATAACCATCCACTCAGGCTTATTTCCAGACTTTACAAAAGCTTCGACAATTTCTAATCTCTTTATTATATCCTTAGTTCGCTGCTTGGATTTCGTTTCTTTAAGTTCTACCCTAAGTTCCTTTGATAATTTCACCAAATCCAGGTTCTTGAACAATGTCCTTATAGCCTCAGCACCCATGTTAGCACTAAAACTACTTTCGCCGTATTTCTCCTGAACCGTTTTATACTCATCTACTGTTAACAATTGTCCTTCTTTAAGCGGTGTATCCCCAGATTCAATCACAACATAGTCTTGGAAATAAATAACCCTTTCCAGTGCGTTAGTCTTCATTGCCAAAAGTGTCCCTATTCTTGAAGGCATTGCCTTAAAAAACCAAATATGAACAATCGGTGCAGCCAAATTAATATGCCCTAATCTCTTCCTTCTTACGCGAGAATGAGTTACCTTAACCCCACATCTATCGCAAACAATACCCTTATGCTTGATACCTTTATACTTTCCACAAAAGCACTCCCAATTACGTTCGGGGCCAAAGATTCGCTCACAAAACAGTCCATCTTTCTCTGCGCGGTATGTACGGTAGTTTATCGTTTCTGGTTTTTTTACTTCACCATATGACTTGTTCCTAATATCTTCTGCAGACGATAAGGATATCTTCACCGAACTATATTCGTTTATCCTTTCAAACGTTCCTATTGTCATTAGTCAATCTCCATTTAATATTTACAAAGACAGGCTTTAAAGTGGTTCTTTTTCAAGTTTCAAAGTAAGTCCAAGTCCTTCAATTTCCTTGGCAAGTACATCGAATGATGCAGGAGTTCCTGCTTCTAGCGTATTTTTACCCTTAACCATAGACTCATAAATTTTGGTACGTCCTTCTACATCGTCACTTTTCACTGTAAGAAGTTCTTGTAAATTATATGCTGCCCCGTAAGCTTCTAGTGCCCATACTTCCATCTCTCCAAACCTTTGCCCACCGAATCTGGCCTTTCCTCCCAATGGTTGTTGCGTTATTAAAGAGTAAGGCCCTGTAGCTCTAGCGTGTACCTTTTCATCAACTAAATGATGTAGTTTCAACATATACATATATCCAATCGCTACCTTTTGTTCAAAAGGTTCACCAGTACGCCCGTCATACAATGTAGTTTTACCGTCCTCTGGAAGCCCCGCTTCTTTCAATGTATCTCTCACTTCCGATTCCTTTGCTCCATCAAAAATGGGTGTAATAGATTGAAAATTCAATTTTTTTGCAGCCCAACCTAAGTGTGTTTCCAGAATTTGACCAACATTCATCCTGGAAGGTACTCCTAAGGGATTTAAAATCATCTCAACAGGCGTTCCATCTTCCAAATATGGCATATCTTCCTTTGGTAGTATCTTGGCAATAACGCCTTTATTACCATGTCTTCCAGCCACTTTATCTCCAACAGATAATCTCCTTTTCGTTGCAATAGAAACCTTTGCCACTTCTAATACGCCACTTGGCAATTCATCTCCCCGTTTTAATTGACTTACCTTTGTATCCTTTTCATCCTTCAGAGATTCAATTTTTTCACCATATTCTTTACAAATCCTTACAGCTCTTTCGCTTCTTCGTTTGTTATTTCCAGAATCAAAGTTCCTGATATCAAACTGTTCTTGTAAAGTAAGAATAAGTTTAGTGTCCATTCCATATGAAATTTTCAAAGGTTGATTAGTCCTTAAATCTACAAGCGTGCCATCAAAAACCTGTTCGAGCTCTTTGATCATCTTCACAAAACTTTTTGATATCGCTTTTTCAAACTTGTCTTCAATTTCCCTAATCTTAGCTGTGATTTTCTGTCTTTTTTCATCAGACAGATGTGCTCTCCGAGAAAATAATTGAGTATTAATGACAATTCCCTCTACACCAGATGGTACTTCCAAAGATACATTTTTCACATCCTCTCCAGCTCTACCAAAGATAGCATGTAATAATTTTTCCTCAGGAGATAGTTCACTCCTGCTTTTTGGAGCAATTTTTCCCACAAGAATATCTGATGGTTTAATTTTCGTCCCGATCCGGATTATCCCATTTTCATCTAAGTTACTGAGGGCTTTTTCTGAAACGTTTGGTATATCTCTGGTAAACTCTTCCCTCCCAAGTGTTGTCTCTCTGACTTCTACTTCAAATTCATCCCTATGAATTGACGTATAACGGTCCTCTTCTAATAAACTTTCACTAACCACAATAGCATCTTCAAAGTTATAGCCATCCCAAGTCATAAAGGCTACCAACACGTTTGCACCCAAACTCAATTCGCCATTACAAGTAGCAGCACCATCAGCAATAACATCATCCTTTTTTACTTTTTGGCCTTCAGATACTATAGGTTTTTGGTTTAAACAGGTACCTTCATTTAATCCAATAAACTTCCTTAAGTCATACACATCATTATCATCGATAACAATTTGTTCGGATGTTACTTTGGTAACGATACCACTATTTTTAGCACAGACTACCATACTAGAATTCTTTGCGACTATTTTCTCCATACCTGTAGCAATAAGAGGTGGCTCAGTTTTGAGTAATGGAACAGCTTGTCTCTGCATATTTGAACCCATTAGCGCCCTATTAGCATCACTATGCTCCAGAAACGGGATCAAACTCGCGGATACACCTACTAATTGTTTGGGTGACACATCTATGTAATCAACATCCTTTACATCTACAAGCCTAAAATCACCGTTAAAACGTGCAAGTATTTCCTTGTTCAAACCTCTGCTCTCAAAGTTAGGTTGTGCATCAGCCGGAGCAAGAACTTTACCTTCTTCCTCATCAGCACGAAGGTAAACAATTTCGTTTGTTAACTTCCCTTTTTTGATTTTTAAATAAGGAGTTATTAAGAAACCATAATCGTCGACTGCGGCATATGCGCTCAATGATGCAATTAGTCCGATATTCGTTCCTTCAGGGGTCTCAATAGGACATATTCGTCCATAATGTGAAACGTGAACATCTCTAACTTCAAAACCTGCCCTCTTTCTATTAAGGCCACCAGGCCCTAAAGCACTTAACCTCCGCTCATGTGTAAGTTGTGCTAATGGGTTTGTTTGGTCTAATACTTGAGAAAGTTCCCCTCGACTAAAAAAATATTCTATAGCTGAAAAAATTGTTCTAGAGTTTATAAGTATTCTCGGGGTTAATTGCTCATAATCTTTAACACTCATCCTTTCCTGCACTGTCCTTCTAAGTTTAAGAAATCCTTTGCGCAATTCCTCTCCAAATAGCTCATCAACAGTTCGGAGTCGTCTATTACCAAGATGGTCTATATCGTCAACACTTCCTTCATCCTTTCTGAGTCTTATAATATATCTAATAGAATTTACGTAATCTTCTGGCTGTAACGTCATTTCTTTATCAGGAATATTTTGCCCTAATTTCCTGTTCAATCTGAATCGCCCTACCAGACCTAGCTTGTATCTTTTTGGATCAAAAAATTTGTCATGAATCAATTGCTTTGCTTTTTCCAATTGTTGAGGGTTGCCCGGTCTAAACCTTGCATAAACTCGTAATAAGGCATCTTCATGTGATTCAGTATAATCAGATTCCAGAGAATTAAGTATTAGGGGGTCATCCATCTTTTTAATAATCTCAATCTTTTTGAGGTTTGAATCAGAGATAATCTTAACTAAATTCTCATTTATTTGCCGCCCCGCTTCTAGAATAACTTCACCAGTTTGAGGGTTAACCAATCGACCGACAATATATTTATCTTTAAGTTTATGGGCAGAAGCGTAATCGCTTGTATCAACCGTCTCAGTTTCATAAAAAAGCCGAATAATGTCTTCATCTCTTGAGTACTTCTCTGACATTGCCCTCAGGAAACATGTTGCAGGGAACTTACCACTTTGATCGATTTTAATAGTTAAAATATCTTTTTTCCCAACTTCTGTCTCAATCCAACTACCTCTTTCTGGAATAATCCTGCATGAATGCATTCTCTTCTCTGCATGAAGCTCTTCAACAAAATCCACACCAGGCGATCTATGGAGTTGGTTTACAATCACTCTTTCTGTTCCGTTAATTATGAACTCACCCCCCCCAATCATTACAGGAATTTCTCCCAAATAAACCTCTTCCTCAACAGATTCTCCCTTATTTAGCCTCAACCAAACCCTGAAGGGTTTGCCGTAAATTAACTTCAATTGTCTGCATTCATCCGGGGTGTACCGAGGTTTTCCTAATTCGTATTTTATATAATGTAAAGAAACAGTCTCGTCATAGTTTATTATTGGAAACGTTTCCCGCAAAATAGCTTCTAGCCCTTGATTCTTACGTTTATTTGGTGACACATCTTCCTGTAAAAAGGCAGTATAAGATCTGGTTTGTATCTGAACAAGGTCTGGCTGTTTAACTATTTCAGCAATTTTACTGTAGTTTCTTATTTCCATCTTTTCCCCCCCTAGACACATTTAATGAGTCTTCCTGCGTCTTAAAATAGGGATTTTAAAAATTAGGTTCTATTTAAGTTCAACCACTGCACCTGCATCTTCTAAAGCTTTTTTAGCCTTCTCTGCTTCATCCTTTGCAACACCTTCTTTTACAGGTTTTGGTGCACTATCTACCAACGCCTTTGCTTCCTTCAGCCCAAGAGAAGTCTCTGCACGAACTGCTTTGATAACTTGAATCTTGTTTGGACCAATCTCTTTCAAGATAATATCAAAAGAAGTTTTCTCCTCTTCGGCAGCACCTGCTCCTTCAGTAGCCGCAGGGGCTGCACCCACCGCAGGAACTGCTACCGCAGCAGAAACACCAAATTTTTTCTCAAATGCCTTTACCAACTGCGACGCCTCAAGCAAACTCATCCCTTCAACCAATTCCAGTACCTGTGCAATCTTCCCAGTAGGTTCAATTTCAATCTTCTCTGATTCTAGATCTACTGCCATAGTTTCCTCCTTATGCATTTTCAAACGTTTTTTTTATCACCATTACTCTTTTTTTCTTTAATTGCTAATAAAACAAAATAAAGATTATTTGTTACAGCGTTAAATAAATTCGCTAATTGGATCAAAGGTGTACTTATCCCGAATAGTATTTGTGTTAAAACAACTTGTTTAGATGGAATTGCTGATAAGGCCTTTATATCCTCAAGTGGCACCATCTCTCCATCCATTAAACCACCCATAATCTTGAGGCCAGATATTTCTCTAGACCATTTCGCTAACACTTTAGCTAAAATTGCAGGGTCATTGTCGCTTATTGTAATAGCTGACGGTCCTTCCAGCATCTGGCCGAGTGCTGGAATACCTATTTCCTTAAATGCTATAGCTGCAAGAGAATTTTTCACAACCTTCAATTTGATATCTTTTTCGCTTAAATCCCTTCTCAATGTATTTGCTTGTTGTGTATTTACTCCTTTAAAACTCACCACAATAAAGTTATCTACACCTCTGTAGTCAGATATAAGCTCATTAACTACTAATTTTTTCAACTCTTTAGACATATAGAGAAATCCGTTGATAAATTATTTAAAGTTACTATGATGTTACGATTCTAATACCAGGACTCATAGAAGATGAAATAGATATCTTTTGAACAAAGGTTCCTTTTGCTGAGGGTGGTCGATTGTTAATAATATGCTTTATAAATGATTTAATATTCTCAGTCAGGTCTTCATCAGGAAAAGACATTTTCCCTACCGCCGTATGAATATTGCCACCTGAGTCTGTTCTATACTCAATCTTTCCTTCCCTAAATTCCTTAACCACATTAGAAACATCATTCGTTACTGTACCCGATTTTGGAGATGGCATTTTACCTTGTGGGCCTAAAATTCTACCCAATTTACTCACCTTACGCATCATATCTGGTGTTGAGATTGCCACGTCAAAATCCAGCCAACCATCCTCAATCTTTTTTATCAAATCGTCACCATCAACTTCTATAGCACCAGCTTTCTTTGCCAATTTTACCTTTTCACCACTAGCAAAAACTATTACCCTGAGCTCTTTCCCTATCCCCTTTGGCAATGAGAATGAACCCCGAACTAGCTGGTCTGAACGTTTAGGATCAATGCCCAACTTCATAACTATTTCGACAGTTTCGTCAAATTTAGTTTTGTCAAATGTTTTTAAGACCGAAATAGCCTCTTTTAATTCGTATTCTTTTGACTTTAAGAGTTTTTCCTTGGATTCAATGTAGCGTTTACTTCTAAACTTCATTAATAAAGTTCCTTATAAATCATGACATTTTAATCTTCCACATCTATACCCATAGTCTGTGCTGTACCCTCGATAATTTTTACCGCCATGTCAATACTCTTAGCATTAAGATCTGATAATTTTGTTTTCGCTATTTCTTCAATCTGTGACTTTGTTACCTTTCCTATTTTTTCTTTATTTGGCGTTGAAGAACCTTTTGCTACCCCTGCAGCTCTTTTAAGCAACACAGAAGCTGGAGGAGATTTCATAATGAAAGAAAATGACTTGTCTTTATATACAGTGATTTCTACTGGCGTTATTACTCCCTGCTTATCTTTACTCTTCTCGTTAAACTGAGTAACAAATTTGCCTATATTTACGCCATGCTGGCCTAGTGCCGGACCTACAGGAGGTGCTGGGGTAGCCTGACCCCCTGGAATCTGCAATTTTATTTTAGTTACTACTACTTTTGCCATCAGGTTCTTTTACACCAATAACTAAATACATTTAAATCGCCTCAATTTGCCAATATTCTAATTCCACAGATGTGGATCTGCCAAAAATTGTGAGCATCAATTTTACACAACCGCTGGCAGGTAAAACCTCTTCCACAACTCCATCAAAGTTTTCAAAGGGTCCTTCTTTGACTTTTACTCTATCTCCTTTATGAAATTCTATCTTCGTTTTAGGCTTTTCTTCTCCACGTTCTACCTCTTTTAATATCTTTTCAACTTCACGGTCTGCCATTGCTACTGGTTTACGGTCACCACCAACGAAGTCACCCGCTCCTGGAGCTTCCCTAATCATATACCACACCTTATCTGGAATCAGCCCTTTGTCATCTACTTCAATTTCTGCCATAACATAGCCTGGATATATCTTCCTCTCAGCGACTTTTTTCTTGCCACCCTTGATCTCAGACACCTTTTCACAAGGCACCAAAATCTTTGGAATAAGATCTTCAATCCCCTGGGTTTTTATGCGTCTCTCCAAATCTTTTTTGACCTTATCCTCTTTATTACTTTGTACACGAAGCACAAACCATCTTTTCTCCATAATTCAAAACATAAATCTTTATTTAAATATCCTAAAAAATATCATACATCATTGTTGTTGCTATTTAGCTACTAATAAATAACTAGTTACTCTTCAAACTTTCTTAGTGGAAAAATGGTGGGATTTTACTTGAATATTCGTAAATTAGGGCCACTTGAAGTGATCTTAAATTTTAAGATATTCAACGCATTAATTTCTCAATATTACACACGAAAAATCCTATTTATAATAAACCTATAGTCTTCATAACACTTGATACTACCCAGTCAACACCAAAAATATACAAAGCTAATATTACTAAACATACTATGACAACAACCGTTGATCCAATTAATTCGTCCCTTGTAGGCCATGAGACCTTTTGAAGTTCCGCCTGCGTTTCTATGAAAAACTCAACAGCTCCTTTGGTCTTACTATCAATCCGCTTAAGTCCTATTTCGAAACCCGTCGTAAAGGCGCATATTATCACGCCGCAAAACATAAATAGAACAAACGAACTTACAAGTCCCCAGGTCAACCGAATGTCTAATAAAGGTATTTTAGCACCGGCAAAAAATTCTGGATAATCTATCAACACTCCATATAAAGAATATGCGGCAAATATTGAAGCAACCCCAAAAAGACCTGCCACTGTACACCTTGCAGTTACACCCACTCCTTTTCTATAAATTTCGAAAGTCATTACATTTATTTAGTAATATAAAATTTTATGGCAGGTCTGGAGGGATTCGAACCCCCAACACCCGGATTTGGAATCCGGTGCTCTAGCCAATTCGAGCTACAGACCTTCTTACTATTTCTTTTGCTCTTTATGTAATGTATGTTTTCTGCAAAATTTACAAAACTTTTTTAATTCTAAACGTCCCGTTTGCTTCATTTCTTTACTTGTCCTATAATTTCTATTATTACACTCTGTACACGCTAACGTAATATAGTTTCTCATTATATATATATTTCATTTATGCTACTCAATAATCTTGGTAACAACACCAGCGCCTACCGTCTTACCTCCCTCTCTTATCGCAAACCTTAACTCCTGCTCCATCGCTATCGGCGTTACCAACTTTATCTCAAACTTCGCATTGTCTCCAGGCATAACCATCTCCGCACCTCCCAACAACGTCACCACTCCTGTAACATCCGTCGTCCGAAAGTAAAACTGCGGCCTGTATCCATTAAAAAAAGGCGTATGCCTACCACCTTCCTCCTTCGTCAATATGTATGCCTCCGCCTCAAACTTGGTATGCGGCGTTATACTCTTGGGCAATGCCAACACCTGCCCACGCTCCAAATCGTCTTTCTCTACCCCCCTCAACAATACCCCAACATTATCTCCCGCCTGACCCTGATCCAACGTCTTGTTAAACATCTCCACTCCTGTAACCACCGTCTTTCTTACCTCTTCCGTCATACCTACTACCTCTACCTCATCTCCCACTTTCACAATCCCTCGCTCCACTCGCCCAGTTCCTACCGTACCTCTCCCCTTTATACTAAACACATCTTCTATAGACATCAAAAATGGCTTGTCTATCTCACGCACTGGATCAGGAATGTAGTTATCCAACGAATCCATCAGTTCATTTATGGGACCACAATTCTCACACTCCTTCTTACCACATCCACACTCTGACGCCTTCAACGCTGAACCTTTTATCACCGGTATATCATCACCAGGAAATTCGTATTTACTCAACAACTCTCTAATTTCCAGCTCCACCAGCTCTAACAGCTCTTTATCTTCCAACTGGTCCACCTTATTTATAAATACCGTTATCCTCGGTACACCCACCTGTCTGGCAAGCAGTATGTGTTCTCGGGTCTGTGGCATCGGACCATCTGGTGCACTTACCACCAATATCGCACCATCCATCTGCGCCGCACCCGTTATCATATTCTTCACATAATCAGCATGGCCAGGACAATCCACATGAGCATAGTGCCTTTTATCCGTCTCATATTCCACATGTGCTATCGCTATCGTTATTCCTCGCTCCCTCTCCTCCGGCGCCTTGTCTATCGAATCAAATGGCCTCTCCTTGGCTAGCCCCCTCTTCGATAGTATATGTGTTATCACTGATGTCAACGTAGTCTTGCCGTGGTCTACATGCCCTATCGTTCCAACATTCACATGCGTCTTCGTCCTCTTAAATACCTCTTTGGCCATATTTAATTAACTCCCAAAATTCGCAAACAATTAACTAAACAAAATTAAACTACACATATTAAGCTGCTGATGGGATTTGAACCCATGACCTCGTCCTTACCAAGGACGTGCTCTACCCCTGAGCCACAGCAGCATGTAATACAATTCACAAACCGTATCACCAATATCACCAAAGTAATCTAAAGCATGTTATAATAACATTATACGAAAATAATGTCAAAAACTTTTTTAAATAAAATATAAATTATATAACTATTAACGTTGTCAGGGTTTAGTAAATTAGAAATTAAAATAGTTAGTATAATACTGTTTGATATTTTTAATATTTGTATTACATACAGCGGGCGATGGGAATCGAACCCACATAGCTAGCTTGGAAGGCTAGGGCTTTACCATTAAGCTACGCCCGCTAAAGTACTTACCCCAATTTACCACTTGGCCGCATGACCTACGTTCGATAGGAAATACAACTAATTCTTGAAGTGAATAGATTATCATTTTGGCCCGATTGTAAAGGCCACAGTGGTTAGATAACCTACAGGCAGTTAATTCCTTGAAGAAAGTAAACTTATTAAAAGTAAGTTATAGTATTTTGCAATTTTTTTCTTTTACGTAGATAATGGGGAGGAGAGGATTCGAACCTCCGAAGGCTTCGCCAACAGATTTACAGTCTGTCCCCTTTGGCCGCTCGGGAACCTCCCCATTAGTTAAGAGAAAAGCCTTTAGTGTATATATCCAATATCATAACTGGCATTTTATAGCTAGCGGTGGGATTCGAACCCACAACCTGCTGTTTACAAGACAGCTGCTCCGCCGTTGAGCTACGCTAGCTCAAAACTGATTAATATATCAAACGTAACAAATTTATCAAGTCAAAACTGCCCACAAGTCCTAATATAGGAAATAAATACAATAATACAATCACTTATTAAAGGAAAACTTGCATGAGTTATTTAAAAAACTTAATTAAGCAATTTTAAGCATCAAAAACTATAATAAAAACACACTTAAAGAGAAAATGCCTTTTAAAAATCATCCGCTCAAAAGTTGAAATGACGTCTGTGATTTTGCTATTATAATAATCAATTGCCGTCCTCTCTTTCGTATGATTTAGTGAGCAAGATTGTACTTTAAAAAACAACTCCTACATGATACATTATAACCTGCAGTGGCATATGCAACAACTAATGTTGTGGAACAACCGACTCTGCCTGACTATTTAACTATAACTCATCAATTATCAATTAATTCGCTACAACAAAGTGTATATCTATCTTGTTGTTAAGGCTGTTGTATAAAACAAGTTATTAAAAACAATCATAATAAAAGGTTTATTCTTTGTGATAAAAACCAGCTCAAAACGTAAACGGTATGACAATTGCGAACTTTTCTATAAGGTATTGATATTGTGACTTTAAGGATTAGTATTTACGAATACTGTTGGAAAATTGTTGCCCTTGTTTTATTTATAATTTGCATAAGCCTTTCTCACTACATAACAAGCACAGAACACAAATACCACGGTTTACATGAAATTTATAGGAGACTTTATTATATCCCCATCATCTTATCCGCGTTCTGGTTTGGATTAAAAGGTGGCATATTTTGCGCTATTGGCGTAAGCCTTTTTTATCTGCCCCATGTTATTTATCAGTGGGGTGGCAGTTTTCTCACTGATGATCTTCCGAGAACGCTTGAAATTGTTCTTTATAATATAGTAGGTCTTGTAACAGGCTTTCTCTCACAAAGACAAATGAATGCAACTGCTAAATTGAGGCGTCAAGCCGACGTACTGGCTCAAGCTGAAGAACAACTAAGACACGCTGACCGTCTATCAGCTTTGGGTAAACTTTCTGCGGGAATTGCACATGAAGTTAGAACCCCACTCGCATCAATAAAAGGAACAGCGGAGATTATATCCGATAAGTTTAAACCGATGGATAAAGAATACGAGTTTGCGAAAATACTCATAAAAGAGGTTGACCGCCTAGACACAGTTGTGGCTGAATTCCTTGATTTTGCAAGGCCTAAACCTCCAGAGCTAAAATTAGCAGATATTAATGATATTATCAAGTCAGTGCTTAAATTAACAGAGTATGAAATAGCAAAATCAAAGATTAGTCTCAGGACACGATTTGAAAAGAGCTTACCATCCATTTTTGTAGATCCAGAACAGATGAAACAGGTTTTTTTAAATCTTATTATTAATGCCATACAAGCTATGCCAAATGGTGGAACCATAGAAATTGAATCCGGTCAAAATACATCTGATATAGTGTGCAAATTTACTGACACCGGAACAGGAATCAGTGAAGAACAGCAGGAAAAACTATTCACACCTTTCTTTACCAGTAAAGAAAGTGGTACAGGTTTAGGACTCGCAATTGTTCACGGGATACTTGAGGGACATAAAGGTAAAATCAAGTTTACTACAAAGGAAAATCAGGGAACTACCTTCATAATAAGTTTACCGATTAAGACTGAATAAATTCTGAGATAAGGATAAAAATAGATGTCAAATCATAAAACAATACTCATAGCTGACGATGATGAAAATTTGAGAAGGATTATTGAATATAACCTGAGTAATAAAGGATACAGGGTACTCCTTGCAAGTAACGGTGAGGAAGCATTAGATATTTTCAAGAATGATGACGTGGATATTGCTGTTACTGACATTAAGATGGAAAAGATTGACGGGATAGAACTATTAGAAGAGATAAAGAAACTCAAGAGCAATGCCCTAGTAATCATGATAACTGCTCATGGCAGTATCGAAACAGCCGTAAAGGCTATGAAACTAGGCGCACACGACTATATTACAAAACCTTTCGATAGAGATGAACTCCAAATCGTAATTGAGAAAGCTCTGAACTTACAATCCCTGATGGTTGAAAATATAAGACTAAGACAGGAGCTGACGGACCGTTTCAGCCTTAATAATGTTATCGGCGTTAGTTCCAAAATGAAAAAAATATACGATCTGGTTGCAAGGGTTGCAAAGAGCGACTCAACGGTTTTGTTACAAGGAGAGAGTGGGACGGGTAAGGAGCTAATTGCACGGGCAATACATTTTAATAGTTCCAGGGCAGAAAAGCCTTTCGTAACAGTAAATTGTTCGGCAATTCCAGAAAATTTATTAGAAAGCGAATTGTTTGGGTATGTGAAAGGGGCATTTACCGGAGCGATTAAGGACAAACCAGGAAAGTTTGAAGCCGCTAATAGTGGAACTATCTTCTTAGATGAGATCGGAGACATACGTAAAGATTTACAGGCTAAATTACTCAGAGTACTTCAAGAAAAGTCTATAGACAAAGTTGGCGCCACACAAAACATCTATGTTGATGTACGTGTCATCGCAGCAACAAACATCTTACTAGAAATCGCTGTCAAAGAAGGTAAATTTAGAGAGGATTTATATTATCGAATCAGTGTAATTCCGATCTTACTTCCTCCATTAAGGGAAAGGAAGGATGACATCCCCCTACTTACCCAACACTTTATAGATAAACGCGGTGGTAAAGGCTGCAAGATATTACCAGAAGTCCTTGATATTTTTGATCGCTACAACTGGCCTGGAAATGTAAGAGAACTTGAAAATATCATTGAAAGAGCGTTGGTACTGAGAAAAAAAAATAATGCAATTAATCCTGAAGACATCCCCGATTATATAAGGATAAAACAATGCAGTAGTCCAATATCATTAGAAATCCCTGATGACGGTATTAAGCTTGAAGAGGTTGAAAAGGCACTCATAGTAAATGCCCTGAATAAAGCTAAGCAAAATCAGACAAGGGCGGCAGAACTTCTTGGTATTTCTAGACAAACCCTCATATATAGAATGCAAAAGTACGATATTAAATAATTTTCTTTGAGATATTTCATTTTTAAAAGAGGTAGATAAATGAATGTAAAGTACATAACAAATGGATTCTTTCTTTTCTTTAAGATGTTGCTAGTTGTTTTACTAGTTTTTGTGGGATTTGCTGATTTCGCATTATCGGAGGAAAAAGCAGATACTTTGCGTATAAGGTGGGCTATTGATGAAGCATTAAGAACGAATCCTGAACTACAGGCAGCAAAATTAAGATGGGATGCATCAAAGGAAAAGGTACCGCAAGCTCGTTCCTTAGACGACCCCACCTTAAGTTTCACCTATTTTGGCGAACCGGTTCAAACCCGTGTGGGTGAGAAACAGGCAGGTTTTACAGCATCACAGAAGATACCATTTTATGGAAAGCTCAGGTTAAAGGGAGAAGTTGCTAAAAACGAAGCAGGGATATTTGAGGAAAAAAATCGGACGCTCGAAAGAGAGGTTATTGCAAAAACCAAATCATCATTTTATGAGCTGTATTGGGTATATAAATCAATAAAGATAGACGAAGAAAATAAAGAACTTCTGCAAAGGTTTGCGAAGATTGCAGAGATAAAGTATGCAACAGGTAAAGCAACGCAACAAGATGTGTTGAAAGCACAAGTGGAACTTTCCAAAATAATGAACGAACTAATCACCCTGGAGCAGCTAAAAGAAACCGCCATTGCAAGAGTAAATATTTTATTAAACCGCCATCCCGAAATGCCACTTGGTATTCCTGAGGAAGTAAATATTACAGAACTTACCGTTTCGCTTGAGGAACTTTATCAAAAAGCAAAGGAGATCAGTCCAGAGCTTGGCATCTTTAAATACAGAATAGAAAGAGATAAAGCTGCGTACAAACTTGCAAAAAAACAATATTTCCCTGATTTTACGTTTGGGCTTAATTATACTTTGATTAATGATTTACCATCGAGCGTATTGTCATCACCAGTTGGAGAGGGCAGGGATTCATATACAGGTACTTTGAGTATTAATATCCCAATTTTTCAGAAAAGAAAATATGATGCAGGCGTAAGAGAGGCAAATGCCAGACTCAAATCCAGTGAAAAAGCGTACAGGAACATAGAAAATATGACACTTTTTGGCGTGAAAGATTTCCATTTCAAGGTACAAACAGCAGAAAGACTGGTCAAACTTTACAGAAATAGTATCATCCCGCAGGCTGAACAGTCACTTAAGGCTGCAGAGATTGGTTACCAGGCAGGCCAGGTTGATTTTTTAAATCTTATTGATAGTCAGAGGATATTGCTTGATTTTCAACTTGCATATTACAGGTCAGTAGCTGATTTTGGGATAAACATTTCAGAATTAGAAAGAGTAATCGGGGCAGAACTATTAAGAAAACCATAATTATGGTAATACTATAAGATTCTATTCTGATACCTTTTCCTCATATTTTGATATTTCTCCGAGACTCATCCCCTCTCTCCATAAAAATAAAAGTCCTACCAGTGTAACGGGAATAACGCTTAATGCCCAAAGTGTTATTGCGTAGCTCTGAGCCGAAGATAATCCAACTCCAAATATGGCTAAAGATTTTTGTGTGGCAATATGAAAAACACCTATGAACCCAGGTGCCTGAGGCAATGCCACGGCTAAGGCTAAGCAGACGATTACGAAACAGGCTCCTGCAAACGATAATCCTATATTAAAAGAATAGCATAATACATATACAGACGCTGCATTGAAAAACCATATAATGAGCGAAAGGGTTCCTATCCATAGTAATTGTTTCTTATTGTCTAGGACTTGAAGACCTGAGATGAATGAATGGAGGAAATTAATCAGTTTATCTTTTAGATGATGCGGGAAAAGAAAGAGCAGCTTCTCTAAAACGGCACCCGCTTTTTGTGGATACACCGACAATAGAAAAAGAGTTGTTATTGCAAGTATTCCAAAGAAAGCCAAAACAACCGACCATTTTTTCAATTGTTTTATTACTTTTGATGTATCTGTATAGCTCTCCTTATTAGCAGCAGATGAATACGATTCCTGCCCTTCCTTAAGGTCTTTTGTTGATGCCTCAACATGATTAATCATACCAGTACGCTTATTTTGTGATGTTTCTGAGGGCAAGAAGAAGAAAAGAAGAGACGCAAAAACTATAACACTTAATACGTCGAAAATTCTTTCCATCACAACCGTAGCAAAAGTTGTTGTTATCTTTATATTCTCCCTTCTTGCTATAACGACGGGCCTTATAATTTCGCCCACTCTTGCAGGTAGTACACTGTTCGCCATAAAACCAATCATCGTTGCAGAAAACAGATTTAATATAGAGACTTTTTTTATGGGTGCTATTAATGTTGACCATCTAACTGCCCTTAAATAGTGACTCAAAAAAATGACCATAATTGTGGGTATGATATAAATATAATTCGCCTCTCGAAATGCCTCATTTAGGTGAGCCCATTCAATCTTTCTTGCAAAAAGCCATGAGCAAATAATACTTATCAGGATTCCTGATATAAATACGATCTTCTTTTTATCTAATTTCAATAGGTTTGAACCTTTTTTGTAAAAGTATTACTAGATTTTTAAGGTGGGAATTATTAAACGTCTGGAAAACTTAATAAACAAATGAACCAATTTACAGCATAGACCAGGGTTTGATAATATTTGGGATAAAAGTCATGCTATACCGTAGTAAGAAGTTATGTATGAAATACCATTGAGTCTCCTTCTACATCCACTACTATCCCATTTCCTGCTTGAAATTTTCCTTGAAGTATTTCTAATGAAAGTGGATTTTCGATAAGTTTTTGGATTGTACGCTTTAAAGGTCTTGCACCGTAGGCGATGTCGTAGCCTTCCTCTATTAATCTCTTTTTAGCAGATTCATTTACTGTTAATGTTAAATTGAGTTGAAATAGTCTTTTTTTAAGTTCCTCAAGCTGAATCTCAACGATATCTCCAATTTGTTCTTTTGTTAGACTATTAAATATTATTATCTCATCAATACGGTTTAGGAATTCTGGTCTGAATGCATCTCTTAACGTTTTTCCAATTCTTTCTTTTAATTCTTCCTTATGTTCTTGACCTACAAGATCTTGAATGAATTGACTTCCAATATTTGAAGTCATCGCAATGATAGTATTCCTAAAATCAACCGTCCTTCCATGTCCATCAGTCAATCTTCCATCATCGAATACCTGTAATAAGAGGTTAAAGACATCTCGATGTGCCTTTTCAATCTCATCGAATAGAATTACAGAATATGGTCTTCGTCTTATGGCCTCTGTTAATCTTCCACCTTCTTCATATCCTACATAACCGGGAGGTGCACCTATTAGTCTGGCAACAGAATGTTGTTCCATAAACTCGGACATATCAATCCTGACCATTGCATTTTCATCATCAAAGAGGAAAGAGGCTAACGCCTTACATAACTCAGTCTTTCCCACACCTGTAGGGCCTAAAAATAAAAAAGTTCCGTTTGGACGATTGGGATCTTGAAGACCAGCGCGCGCACGTCTTACGGAGTTTGAAACTGCTTCTATTGCTTCATTTTGACCGACTACTCTTTTTTTCAGACGGTCTTCCATCTTGATAAGTTTTTCTTTTTCACCCTCCATCATCTTAGACACAGGGATTCCGGTCCATTTGGAAACGACGTCAGCTATGTCGTCTGCATCAACTTCTTCTTTAAGCAATCCTCTTTCCTTCTGTATATCCATTAATTCCTTATGCTTTTGCTTCAGGGTGTTTTCGTAGTTCCTCAACAGGCCATAACGTATTTCTGCAACCTTCTCAAGGTCACCTTTCCTTTGAGCAGTTTGTTCGTCTATATGTGCCTGGTCAATCTTTGCATTTAAATCCTGGATTTCCTTTATTATTTTCTTTTCGTTCTCCCATTGTGTTTTTAATGCACTGCATTCTTCTCGCAGGTCAGATAAATGACGTTCCAGTTTTTCCATCCTTTTTTTTGACTCAGTATCCTTTTCCTTCTTTAAAGCTTCCCTTTCTATTTCCAATTGAGTAATCTTGCGTTCTACCTCATCAAGCTCTGTGGGCATGCTGTCTATTTCCATCCTCAACTTTGAAGCTGCTTCATCCATCAAATCTATGGCCTTATCAGGCAAGAACCTGTCAGAAATATATCTATGTGAAAGTGTTGCGGCTGCAACGAGTGCAGTGTCCTTTATTCGAACACCGTGATGTATGTCATATCGTTCTTTTAATCCACGGAGGATTGCAATAGTATCTTCTACAGAAGGTTCTCCAACGTATACCGGCTGGAACCTTCTTTCCAGTGCTGCATCTTTTTCAATGTGTTTTCTATATTCATCTAATGTCGTTGCACCGATACAACGAAGCTCACCACGAGCTAGAGCAGGTTTTAAAAGATTGGATGCGTCTATGGCTCCTTCCGCTGCTCCTGCGCCGACAACCGTATGTAACTCGTCAATGAAAATGATTGTTTGCCCCTCAGATGCATCAATATCTTTTAATACAGCTTTTAACCGATCCTCGAATTCGCCTCTGTATTTTGCACCTGCAATTAATGCTCCCATATCCAGAGCCCTTAGTCTTTTATTTTTTAACCCTTCCGGTACGTCTCCATTGACAATCCTTAAGGCCAATCCTTCTGCGATAGCAGTCTTTCCCACCCCTGGTTCGCCAATCAGCACAGGATTGTTTTTTGTCCTGCGAGATAATACTTGAATAACACGCCTTATCTCGTCATCCCGCCCAATAACAGGGTCTAACTTGCCTTTGCTTGCTAATTCTACGAGATCTTTGCTGTAACGTTCCAATGCCTGATATTTTTCCTCAGGATTTTGATCCGTAATCCTCTGGCTTCCCCTTATATCTTTGAGAGCTGCAAATATTTCATCCTTATTAACACCTGATTCAAAAAGTATTCTTCCCGCAGTACTTTGTCTATTGTTTACTAAAGCGATTAAGAGATGTTCTGTACTTACATACTCGTCCTTTATTCTATCAGCTTCAACAAGGGCCTTATTGAAGATGTCGTTTAGTTCATTACCGATATATTGCCCCTGTGCTCCGCTTACTTGTGGTAATGATTCGATGGCGCTCAGAGTCTTATCAAGTATTTCATCGCTGTTTGCCCCCAATTTTTTTATAATAGGAACTACTACGCCTTGTTGTTGTTTGAGCAAGCAAACAAGGAGATGTAGAGGATCTATTTGCTGGTGTCCTTTTGTAGCAGCAAGTTGTTGAGCTTCCTGGATTACTTCCTGCGATTTTATTGTGAATTTATCTAATCTCATAAATAATATGGCCTATTTCTCTATAGAATAAAAAAGCCGGGTATATCCCGACTTTTATTTTTTCTTAAACAAAATAAGAATTCCTTCATTTTATAATGTTTTAATCCTTGACCTCATAATCAGCATCTATAACATCTTCCCCGCCTTTATCTTTTTTAGATTCCTCCTCAGAGGGTTTTTCTTCAGCTCCTTTACCTGCCGCTTGTTGCTGGCTTTTGGCTGTAGTCTCATACATGGCCTGAGCTAGTTTGTGAGAAGCTGTTTGTAACTCATCTATTGTTTTTTTGATTTCATTTACATCATCTCCATCTTTTACCTTCTTAAGTTTTTCTAGCAAGTTGTTTATGTTACTTTTCTCTGTCTCACTTATCTTATCACCATGTTCCTTCAGGGTTTTTTCTGTTGAATAGATTACTTGATCGGCCTGATTTCTTGCGTTAACTAGCTCACTTTTCTTCTTATCTTCTTCAGCATGTTGTTCAGCATCTCTTTGCATTCTCTTGACTTCATCTTCAGATAATCCTGAAGATGATTTTATCTGAATTGATTGTTCCTTGCCTGTCCCAAGGTCTTTTGCCGAAACATGGAGGATGCCGTTTGCATCAATGTCAAAGGAAACCTCTACTTGTGGAACGCCACGTGGTGCAGAAGGTATTCCTGCTAATTGAAAGCGGCCCAGTGTCCTGTTGTCGGTAGACATTGAACGTTCCCCCTGCAGTACATGAATGTCTACCGCTGTTTGGTTATCTGCCGCGGTTGAGAAAATCTCTTTTTTATTTGTCGGTATAGTGGTATTACGTGCGATCAGAACAGTACAAACGCCCCCTAATGTTTCTATACCCAATGATAGCGGTGTAACGTCCAGTAATAAAACATCGTGAACTTCACCTGCAAGGACTGCACCTTGAATTGCAGCACCAAGTGCAACAACCTCATCAGGGTTAACACTTTTATTTGGTTCTTTCCCAAATAGTTCTTTTACCAACTTTTGTACGAGAGGTGTCCTAGTTTGTCCGCCTACAAGTATTACCTCATTGATGTCGTTGGAATTAACCTTAGCATCTTCCATTGCGAGCTCACATGGACGACGACATTTTTCAATAATGGGTTCGACCAGTTGTTCAAACTTTGCCCTTGTTATGCTCATAGTAAGATGCTTTGGTCCTGTCTGGTCTGCCGTTATAAATGGTAGATTAACCTCGGCAGTCGTTGAAGTTGAAAGTTCACATTTAGCCTTTTCTGCTGCTTCCTTAAGACGTTGTAAGGCCATATGGTCCTGTCTGAGATCAATGCCATGTTCTTTCTTGAATTCTTCAGCAATATAATTCAACATTACCTGATCAATATCGTCTCCACCAAGATGTGTGTTACCATTTGTAGAAAGAACTTCAAAAACTCCCTCGCCTACTTCCAATATTGAAACATCAAAGGTTCCACCACCAAGATCAAAAACAGCAATTTTTTCATTTTTCTTTTTATCTATACCGTA
Source organism: Candidatus Scalindua sediminis (assembly GCA_008636105.1). Lineage (GTDB taxonomy): Bacteria > Planctomycetota > Brocadiia > Brocadiales > Scalinduaceae > Scalindua_A > Scalindua_A sediminis. Next base: position 129,807 of record VSDH01000001.1, read on the forward strand.
TGCTAAAGATGCGGCAGTTGGTTCATTAATGATACGAACTACGTCTAAACCTGCAATAGTACCAGCATCTTTTGTGGCCTGCCTTTGGCTGTCATTAAAGTAAGCAGGAACAGTAATTACGGCCTTCTTAACAGGGCTGCCTAAATAATCCTCAGCTGTTTTCTTAAGGTTTTGTAAAACCATAGCGGAAATTTCAGGAGGTGTAAAACTCTTTCCCCTGGTTTGTACCTTTACCAATTCTTCGGGGCCTCCAACGATTTCAAATGGTACCAGTTTTTCTTCCTGTGCAACCTCGTTATGCCTCCGCCCCATAAAACGTTTAATAGAAGATACCGTATTTTTTGGATTTATAACAGCCTGTCTTTTAGCAAGTTGTCCAACCAGGCGTTCGTCCTTATCAGTGAATCCTACAACAGAAGGAGTAATCCTGCCTCCTTCGGCATTTGTTATTACCTTGGCCTGATCACCTTCCATTATTGCTACTACAGAGTTTGTTGTTCCTAAATCTATACCTATAATTTTTTCCATTAAGTTCTCCTTAAAAAGCAGATTAGCAAACTAATTAAAATAATTAGCAAACTAATAGATTCAGCTTTTTATGTTTGAGCAAATCATATACCATATAAATTTTAATTGTTATAAGCTCATGAGTATATTACTCTTATAGCTAGTGCCTTGTCTTAATTCTACAGTATTATGCCTTTTTTGCAAGCATAATATGCCAAAATGGCATAATACTTAGGGCCGGAATATGTAATTGTTTTAGTATAATTCCCTTAGAACATCTTCCATCTTATATAACCCGGGTGATTTTCCAGCCAAAAATTTTGCAGCACGAATGGCACCCATAGCAAAGGAATCGCGTGTTTGAGCTTTATGCACGAGTTCCAGACGTTCCCCTATGTTACCAAAAATTACAGTATGTTCTCCAACTATATCGCCGGATCGTATAGAATGTATGCATATCTGTCCTTGCGGCCTTTCCCCTGTAATACCTTTGCGTCCATAGATTATAACATCATCCATTTTCTGACCTGTTACATTACAAATTTTTTCTGCTATTTTTAAGGCTGTACCGCTTGGTGCATCTTTTTTAAAACGGTGATGTGCCTCAACGATTTCAATATCAGATTTTTCCCCCAACACCTTTGATATTATTTCAACAAGACTGAAAAGTAGGTTTACTCCTATACTCATGTTTGGTGAGACAAGACAGGCTATTCCCCCAGACGCTTTATTAACTTGTTCCATTTGCTTATCATCTAGACCTGTAGTACCTATTACTACTGCAATCCTATTTTCAGTACATGTCTTAAGTCTGGCCAATGTCGAATCCGGGGATGAAAAATCTATTAAAACATCCGGGGAGTTTTTAAGTTCATTTGATATTATAATACCATTTTGGTTTTGTCCTATAATTGAACCTAAATCTTTTCCAATATATGGATGCTCCTCCCTTTCAAGAGCTGCGACTAGTTTCAGATTTTTATCCTCGGCAACAAGCGCAGCAATACTTGACCCCATGCGACCACATACTCCGTTTATCGCTATACTGATCATAACTTAGTCAAAAATTAGGGAGTTTTAAACCGCTACATTTTGAATTTTATACCACTTAGTATTAAGTTTCGGATGATACTTTGTTTTCTGACTGTATCTGTGGTGATGTGCTATGTTTTGTTTTGTGTTTTTCTATATTGTTTGCTTGCGTTTCTAAGGAAAGCCCTTTCTTTCCTTGTTAAATTTTTCATACCTTCGCGGTTAACCTTATCCAACAGTTGATCAACTTGTCTTTTGAGTTCTTCTTCTTTTTTATATTCCTTTTCCTGCTGTTGAATTTGCCATGATATAAGAAGATTACTAAATTTGGGCTCGTAACGAACGAATAGAAAGCCATAAAGAAGGCCTCCAAGATGTGCAAAATGAGCAACATTTCCTCCGGCTGGCATAAGGCAATTAAATATGGTTATGCCAACAAAAATCATTATAAGATATTTAGCCTTTATAGGAAATATGAAAAAGATTACAGTGGTGTTGGGGAAAAACATAGCAAATGCAATTTCAACGGCAAAGATTGCCCCAGAAGCGCCAAGGATTGGGTTGTTCGGTGTAAATATACAACAAAATATACCTGCAAAGACACCTGCAGTAAAATACATAGTTAAGAACTTTTTCGTGCCCATTGCCCTTTCAACTTCACTGCCGAACATCCACAAAGCAAGCATATTAATTACTATGTGCCACGGGTCATGAATACTATGTAGAAACGTATAGGTTATAAATTGCCATAACCATAGTTTCCCTATGGCATATGGGGGGTAAAGGTAAAAAAGGCTTGTAAAGCGATCTACACCTAATCCTATTTGATGAACTATATCTTCACCTACCATACCTTCTGGAAGTACATTAACAATGGATGTTCCCCAGTGGGAATTAATAGTCGAAAATAGGAGCTGTATTATAAAGACACTAACGTTTGCAATTATTAGTACCATTATAGTCTTAGTCCATTTACTCCCTATCGATAGACCAAATTCTGGTTTGTAATAGTTATAGTTTGACATGTTTAATTAAAGATTAATTTCTCTCCATATAGTTTTTTCGCACCGGCAATCAAACCGAAACATCCCGTAAGCATCATGTCTCCGTAAGGTGTGGCAAAATAACAGTCTAAATCTTCTGCGATTTGCCTGTGAGGTCCAACAACTGTTATAAAATCAAACTTTATATTCTTTGGACATGCTTGGTTAATTATACTTCCATGGCCCATATCGTCAAAAATTTCTTCATTTTTTAACGACTTATTTTGTAATGATTGAACGAAACGTTTCAATTTTTTTGGAGTCAACATTGAGGTGTGATGTTCAAATAGCCCCCATATCCTTTCGTTTTGAACTAGTACTGCCAGGGTATGTTGGTTTCCAATATTGACTATCACTAGACCCTTTGAAATCTCTTTTGCTACTCTCGGGTCACATAATGAACCACATATTGCTGCTGTACCTGTCTGCATTAAGATTGCGTCCTTTAGTAAATCCTGAACACTTTTCATACGAGTGAAGGGATCAGGTACCTTGCAATAAACAAGGTCTTTTAATAACCCTCCTTGTTCTATTATAAAATCTTGCCACAGTTTAAACCTGAATCTGCGATTGCTTCCTTTCGTGTCTTCACCTTGATCAAACACAGCAATAGCGAATTTATCTGGAATTTTGATTTCGAAAGAAGCCAATACTTTTTGTAGTACTTTCAAATCAATATCCTTAAGTTCAATTGAAATAGTGTTTTTAGGTTTTTTTTCTACGATTTCAACACCAAGTTTTTGTACTTCTGCCAAGCTGTCTCTTATAGTCTTTGAGGCATGTGATGTTGCGTAAATCTTAAGGCCTTGTTTTATGTGGTTTTTTATTGCGCCAACACATTTTCCACCACCCATTATGTGTCCATGTAGAAAGATATCTTTATTTTTGTTTGTCGCCTTCTCTATTCTTTTTCCCACTATTACAGTTTGGGATGGTAACACAAGTTTAAAGCAATTTTCAATGGGTTTATTGTCTTCGTACAGAAGTATATCCTGTGTTCCACCTCCAACATCAATCGCTAGAATACGAACCGGTTTATTAAGCAATTTTAAAACTCCACCCAAATACAAGAAGTCTCTTTAGTTATAATAAGCTTTTTTAATATAACTTATTCGATAAAAAAGTCAAGATTGTTATCGGTCTCTAGTCATGCAATAAATTATGTTTTTTTGTTGATACATGCTTGTTCTATCGATCGGAAGTTTTGTTTTCATATTCATTTTATTTATTAAATATATTTCTAAATAGCACCAGTCCGACAATGAAGTTGAAAACATTTGCTCCCCAGACAGAGGGAATTATTGGAAAAGTTATGTTTTCCGCCAAAATTAATCCTGTTGCAACTAATGGATAATAAAAGAACAATATCAATATGAAGCTAACCCCTAAGCTAACAAGCATGCTACTACTTCTTGTCATTATGCCTAATGGGATTCCTATAAGCATAAACGTTAAACAAGAAAAAGAAGGTGATAATCGCTTGTGAATATTTAGTGACAACTCCCGTTTCAATTTTTGTTTTCTCGCTCCTTCAATACGTTTAGAGAGGGTTAGATGTTCTTTTTCTAACTGTTTTTTAAGAAGGTCGGTTTCTTCTATAATTACCGTTGCTTTCTCAATCTTTTTGCTTTCCTCTCCTATTGATCTTTCGGCTATTAATATCTTTCTTTTTTTGTCTCGAATCCTTCGTTTTTCTTTTTCTATTATTTTTTTGATTAATAAAGTTTTTTTAAGAAATCCCTCTTCTCTCTTCTGTTTATCTTCTATTGTTTTAACGATTTCCCGGCTTTTGTTGTTCTCTTCATTTCTTTTTTCTTGCGTTATCCTATTTATATTATTTCTTGCTGCCTTTATATAGTTTCCAAAGATATTAATATCAAATTTCGCACGTTTTATTCTTCCTTCTTGCTTTGAGATATTTGCCTTTGAATTTTTTATTTCTAGTTGAGCATCCTCCAGTTTCTTTTCCACTTCTTTCTTTTTTTCATTTATAGAGGGAATTTCCCTCATCGTGATCTTGATAGTTTTTTCCGGGTCTTCAAAAAATGTTTTAGAAATTTTTAATTCATTGTCAACCTTTTCTCTTCGTATGAAAAGGTTGGTTAATGTAGCATATTTAAGTGCTGTGTTGCGTACTCTTTGCCTTAAAGGTATATCAAACGTGGCTTCCTCAAAACTTCCCATTTTGGGTATATCTGTGCTGTTCTTAGTACTTGGCTTGATAAATTCACCACGCCTTAACGTTAACAAAGCTATACTACCAGCATCATTGATTTCTATTTCACCTTCTTCTGCTAGTAGTATACTGACTATATAATCTTCAGCAAACTCAAAGACAGCAATGTTTTTGTAAATACCATCTTCTACGTTGCTTATATAAATTTGATATGGGTGGAAATCAATCTTCTTATTTGCCGTTATAAAGTGTTTGGCAAGAACCTGCTTGACTGCCTTTTCTTGAAATTTCCTTACTTTGAAATATGACTTAGGTAATACCTCTGCATTCAGGTATAAGGTTAATAGACTGAAAAATATCCCCGCAATGACTATGGGTGTAATTATTTTATGAAGATGTATACCAGCACTCCTGATTGCTGTAATTTCATTATCAGCACTCAGTCTTCCATAAGTCATAACTGTAGCCGTGAGTAAGGAAGAAGGTAAGGCATGTGGCAATGCATATATAGCCAGGAAAGGGATAATGTAAGTGAGGCTGGGTATATCGAGACCTTTATGGAGCAGTTGGATTGAAAATCCAAGTAACATCAAGAATTCAAAGCACAAGAGAGCTGGTATAAACGTCCTGAATAATTCATATAATAAATATTTTTGCAAGGTATTAGTCATAATAAGAAGGCTGTTTTTGTGTCATGTAAGATGCTGAATATTAAGACTATAGAAAATGATTATAGCCATCTCACTTTGAGCAGGTCAATAAGAAATTGGCAGATATATTTGAATGAGAAATTGCCGGAAAAGATGGGTAATCTTTTTATTGACAAAATGCTTTTGCTTGATAACATCAATTTGAAGAATTTATAAAATAAGGTTTTATATTTGCCCTATGTTGAAAAATAAAAACAACATGATTAGTGAATGTGCCAGATTATTTTCGTATGCAAAACCTCACTGGAAAATGTTTGCATTAACCCTAATGTGCATGGGTCTTTTTACGTTATTTAATGGTGCCCAACTGGCGTTGGTTAAGCCAGTAATAGATCGTTTGATACGGGGGGGGACAATTGATTTTTCGTCGGAGGAGCATAGTATACAGAAACAAAAAGATTCAGGAGTTATCGCAGACAATTTAAAAAAGAAAGCTGTTGGCAAAATTAAAGGTACTGTATTCATGTCGAAATTAGATAAATTGTCAAAAAAGATGACAAGTTCGTTCACCTACATAGGTGTCCTTGCTGCTATTATAGCCCCTTTCATCTTCGCCTTTTATTATTCTCAACAGTATTTAAAAAGCTATGTTATGTGGAGTGTCCTCATTGATATTCGTAATCAGCTATGTGAACATTTACTACCACAATCACTAAGTTATTTTGAAGATAGGAGGAGTGGTGATTTGATTTCCAGGCTGACCAATGATATTACTACAACGCAGTATGGTCTTATGATGCTGTTTGATAGTATTATCCTTCAACCAATGCGATTGTTATGCGGATTGGGATTGGCCTTCTACTTCAGTTGGAAGTTATCACTATTAACATTTGTGGCGTTTCCACTCATTATAATACCTGTATTAATATTCGGCAGAAAAATAAAGAAATATGGAATGAAGAGTTTAAAACATTTGGGAGAACTAACTGATGCAATGAAAGAAATGTTTACTGGAATAAGAATTGTAAAGGCATTTAAGATGGAAAATGAGGAAAGTATGGAATTCAGAAATATAAATTCCAGATTCTTCAAAAGGATGATGCAGACAGTAAAGGCAAAAGCTTTGAATACAAGTACCACCGAGTTTATTTATTCATTGGGGTTAGCCGCAATTATAATCTTTGGTGGTTATGTTGTCACAACCAACAGGATTACCCCGGGGGATCTTGGGGGATTTGTCGCAGTAACAGGCTTTATGATACTCACATCAATAAAAAAGCTGGCTAAATGTTATGGTAATCTTCAGGAATCATTAGCTGGTGCAAGCCGAGTATTTGAATTACTCGACCAGAAACCTTCAATAACAGATCACCCCGATGCTATAGAATTGAAAAAGATAGAGAAAGGTATTGCATTTAAAAACGTGAGTTTTTCATATGACAGCACATTAGTCCTCAGGGATATTAATCTTACAGTAGATAAGGGACAGATAATTGCCATTGTCGGGGAAAGTGGGGCAGGAAAATCTACTTTGCTCGACCTTATTCCTCGCTTTTACGAACCATTAAGCGGGACTATTGAAATCGACGGTATAGATATCAATTTAATTAAGTGTGATTCACTTTTGGAACAAATTGCAATTGTCAGTCAACAGACATTCCTCTTTAACAGAAGTTTTACTGCCAACATCTTGTGCGGACGAAGGGATGCAAGTTTTGAAGAAATAGAGGACGCGGCAAGAGCAGCTAACATACATGATTTTATCATAGGCCTTCCAAAGGGTTATGACACCGTAGTAGGAGAGCAAGGCGTAAAACTATCCGGTGGCCAAAGACAGCGAGTAACTATAGCAAGGGCAATATTAAAAAATGCACCTATCTTAATCTTGGATGAAGCTACCTCTTCTTTAGATTCTGAATCTGAAAAACTTGTTCAAGAAGCGTTGGATAATTTGATAAAAACTAAAACAACGTTTGTTATCGCACACCGCCTATCAACCATACGTCATGCAAACAGGATAGTTGTCTTGAAAAGTGGTTGCATTGTTGAAAGCGGTACACATGATGAGTTGATAAAGAAAGAAGGTGAATATAAAAAGATATATAGAATACAGTTTGAAACATAAAGCCAGACGGCCATAGAAATCAAATATTATGAAAGTATTAGTTACGGGGTCGCACGGTATGTTGGGCACAGACCTTATAAATTTGCTTCGAGGAAAGAATTTAAAAGTTATAGATGCCCCGCATGAAGGAGAATTTGACGTCGCATATGAAGATGAAGTATTGCACTTTATCTTAAAGTGTATGCCAGACGTTATTATCAATTGTGCAGCTTTTACCGATGTAGACAGGTGTGAAACTGAAAGTAAAATAGCATACAAGGTTAATGCACTAGGACCAAAAAACATTGCGATTGCTGCAAAAAGGTGTGACGCAAAGATTGTTCAAATAAGCACGGATTTTGTGTTTGATGGACATAGTGGTAGACCCTATGTTGAAGAAGATCTACCCAATCCGTTGTCAGAATACGGTAAGTCAAAACTTGAGGGTGAAAGAAATGTTCAGAATAACAGCGATATGTATTTGATAGTAAGGACTTCATGGCTGTTTGGACGGAGTGGAACAAACTACGTAGAAAAAATGATAGAACTTGCAAAAAAAAATAAGGAACTCTCCATTGTTAACGACGAAATAGGTTCGCCCACATATACAGTCGACCTGGCAGAGGCATTGTGGACATTAATAGAGCAAAAATATGAAGGTATCTTCCATGTCGCTAATGAAGGTAATTGCTCACGTCTTGAATGGGCAAGGAAAATTTTTGAAATAATGGATTACAATATAAATATCCATCCAATAGATTCATCTCAATATAAACGCCCCGCAAAGGTCCCTCTGAATTCAGTCCTGAATTGTCAAAAACTTACTAAGGTTACAGGATTTCGAATGAGGCATTGGGAAGAAGCATTAAGTGCATACCTGAATAAACAATAAACACACATGAGAAAATCAATAGTTGCTCGTGGCATCAGAGTACACAACCTAAAGAATATTAACATCGAGATCCCTTTGCGTAAACTAATCGTGATAACCGGTGTCAGCGGTTCAGGCAAATCTAGTCTGGCTTTTGATACTCTATATGCCGAAGGTCAGAGACGGTACGTGCAATCTTTTTCGGCATATGCCCGCCAATTTCTGGAGAGGATGGACAAGCCTGACGTAGACCATATAGTAGGCATACCTCCTGCGATTGCAATCGAACAGAAAAATCCTGTAAAGAACCGCCGTTCCACAGTTGGAACTGCAACCGAAATAAATGATTATCTACGACTCCTTTTCGCACGCATAGGTAAAACTTACTGCGTAAAGTGTGGTGAAATTGTTCAAAATGACACGGTATCTCAGATCTCAAATTACATACTATCTCTTCCAAAGGATACCAGATTTCTTATTACGTTTCCAATTACGATCAGTAAAAAAATTTCCAATAAAATGCAAGAGTCATCTTTAAGGGAACGGGGCATAATTAGAATACTTGCAGATAATAATATCATAGATATTTCATCTCCACCGGAAGGTTTTGATATACGTAAATACAACTCAGTTGCGGGAATAGTAGATAGATTGGTGGTAGGGAAAGAGATTAAGAGCCGCCTGATAGATGGCCTTGAAACTGCGTATAGGCTGGGCTCCGGGTATTTAGGCATTTTTCTTATGACCGGGGATGTGTCAGAGACTGGCAGGATATTGTCGAATAAACCACAACTCAATACAGATTCAAAAGGTATGATTAGTAAAGAGTATATTACATCAACTCCTTTTGTTAAGAATCTTGCAAATAAGAAGATTAAGACCGTTCTTATAGATAATATAAAGTATACCGAATTACCGTTTAGTAGTCATTTCTGTTGTAATAATTGCAATATAGAGTACAAAACACAAACACCCCATTTGTTTTCTTTTAATAACCCTTTAGGTGCTTGCCCAAAATGCCAGGGTTTTGGTCATACTATAGAAATAGATATGGACCTGGTAATACCTGATAAAACAAAAACCATTAATGAAGGGGCAATAGCTCCCTGGAATACACTCGCTTACGGTGATTTGCTTGAAGAATTACAGGCAGCTGCACCCAGACATAATATCCCTCTAAATACACCCTTATATAAACTGAATAGAAACCAGATAAAATTAATTAAAGAAGGCACAAAAGACTTTTGCGGTATCAATGAATTTTTCGATTGGTTAGAGGGGAAGAAGTATAAAATGCACGTTCGAGTACTTCTTAGTAGATATCGCAGTTATGCCGTATGTTCAGAATGCAATGGTACCAGGTTAAATCCGTCTGCTCATAACGTAAGGATTAATCATTTGAACATTTCAGATATATGCAAAATGTCTATTGACGATACCTATAACTTATTTAAAGAAATAAAGCTCACAAGATTCGAGGAGGAAGTAGCAAGACTCATATTACTGGAAATAAAGAAAAGGCTTGGGTACATGGTTAAAGTTGGATTGGGATATTTGGCGCTGGATCGGATGACTAGAACCCTATCAGGTGGTGAGGCACAAAGAGTAAACCTGACCACTTCACTCGGCGCATCGCTTGTTAACACATTATATATTCTGGACGAACCAAGTATTGGACTGCATCCAAGGGATACCAAACGTCTTATCAATATACTAAAACAACTTAGAGATATTGGAAACACGGTTGTGGTAGTCGAGCACGATAGAGAAATAATCAAGTCTACAGACTTCTTAATAGACCTTGGTCCGGGAGCAGGCAGAAACGGCGGTGACGTAGTTTATAGTGGAAATACTAAAAACATACCCTCCGGAAACAGTTCAATAACAGGCCGGTATTTGAAAGGTAACAAGAAGATTGAACAGCCTTTGGCCAGGAGAAAAATCACAGGAGACAATATCGAGATTACGTGTGCATCAGAAAATAATTTGAAAAATATTGATGTGTACTTTCCCCTTAAAGTATTTGTTTGCGTGACAGGTGTGTCGGGTTCGGGTAAAAGTACTCTTGTTCAGGACACACTGTACGGTGCCCTTAAAAGGAAAATGGGTATATATCATGGTCTTATAGGAAGCCATAAAAATATAAACATCAACGGCCATATAGATGACGTAATCATGGTGGATCAATCGCCTATTGGTCGAACACCCAGGTCAAACCCCGTTACATACGTAAAGGTATTTGATTTTATAAGAAAGATATTCGCCTCTACCAGAGAAGCAAGGTTGCGTAACTATACTCCGAGTTCTTTTTCTTTTAACGTTAAAGGAGGGAGATGTGATTATTGTGACGGCTGTGGTTATATAAAGGTAGATATGCAGTTTCTTGCCGATATATATGTAACTTGCGACCAGTGTCACGGCAAGCGTTTCAGGAAAGATATTCTGGCTGCAAACTATAAAAGAAAAAACATTCATGAAGTTTTAGAAATGACCGTAAAAGAGGCAATGGAGTTCTTTTCTACACGCCCTGGGCGTGCCTTAACCTCAGAAATGAGCATGGGCTTATTCAGAGCTCTAACACACATTAAAAAAGGATTACAATACCTTGAGGATACAGGGTTGGGCTACTTAAGATTGGGACAACCAGCAACAACACTTTCCGGGGGCGAGGCACAACGGCTGAAATTAGCAACCTATATGGCAAAAGGCAAAGGCGAAGAAATACTCTTTATCTTCGATGAGCCTACAACAGGTCTGCATTTCGATGATATAAGGAAACTGCTTGATTGTTTCCAGAACCTCATCAATAATGGACACTCTGTAATAGTTATTGAACACAACCTTGATGTTATAAAATGTGCTGACCATATCATTGACCTTGGACCTGAAGGTGGAGATGAAGGCGGTTATGTGGTAGGATACGGCACGCCGGAGAAGATCGTTAAATTAAAAAAGTCTCACACCGGAAAGTATCTTAAAGAATACATATGAGGGAGAGCTGTTTACTTTGTAACTGGCTAACGCCGACTGTTTTTCGTCTCTCATCATCAAAAATAAATGTCGAATAACGAACATCCCTGCCCGACGAGACTGCGTCGCAATGTCATCCCGAACTTGTTTCGGGATCTCTAAGGTTGCTAGCCTACTGTAATCATTAGATTCTGAATCAATACTGAAACAAGTTCAGCACAGGATTCAGAATGACAAAATAGGCATTTCCTTTATTATGACACAGTCTCGACGGCAGGCGGGGAATTTCGAATTATGAAATAAAAATATTCATTCTTTCTGTGATTTTTCGTTCTTTATTCATCATTCATTGTTCTACATTCCCCGCCTGCCCTGTCCGTCCGACAGGTGGGCGTCGGGCAGGGATATTTAGTATGGCAGCTTGTATTTTTTTGCTCACTTTTTCTTGGTCCTTGCTTCTTTCTCAGCTTCTCCGTCTCCTCTCCGCTCAAGACAGGTCCAACATCCTTTGAATTGTCTGCCTTGCCTTTACCGCTATTTCTTTAGGGACTGTAATAACGTAATGAATATCCTCCAGTGACCATAATACTTTCTCCAGTGTATTCAATTTCATGTTAGGACAATCAGATAAAGGTGTGACAGGTATAAATGTCTTATCAGGATTTTCTTTACGCAGTCGATGCAGTATTCCTATTTCAGTACCGATTATGAATTCCTTTGTATGGTTGCCACTAGCATACTTTATAATTCCTGTGGTACTGGCAACATGGTCTGCCAGAGAAATCACATCAGGCGTGCACTCGGGATGAACGACTACCTTTGCCTTTGGGTGTTCGGATTTTAATTTGACTAATTGCTCAGCAAGTATCCTGTGATGAGAGGGGCAATATCCATCCCAGAAAATCATCTTTCGACTTAAGCATGATGAAACGTATGCACCAAGACTTTTATCAGGAACAAATAATATATCTTCATTTTCTGGAATAGATGATACAATCTTTATAGCGTTTGATGAGGTACAACATACGTCACTTTCCGCCTTAACTGCCGCAGTACTATTAACGTAACATACCACCTTGGCATTTGGATAATGTTTCTTTTTCTCCCTCAGTTCTCTCGCCGTGATCATAGCTGCCATAGGGCATCCGGCATGTTCATCTGGCATGATAACGGTCTTATCCGGGCATAATATTGCTGCAGTCTCCGCCATGAAATGTACACCGCAAAATACTATTAAGTCCGCATCTGTCTTTGCGGCCTGCTGAGATAGTCCTAAGGAATCACCAACAAAATCAGCAATGTCCTGTATCTCGCCACGCTGGTAATTGTGTGCCAGGATAATTGCGTTATGTTTCTTCTTTAGTTCAAATACCCTTTCAACAATCGGATCAGACAATTTGTAACTCCCTGCAACAATTAAAGACGCGTAGTCCATATTATCATTCAAAAGTTTTATTTTTACAACAAATTTTTATATATAGTTCACCGCTCCTGCCAAACTACCCGTCGGGCAGGAAGCTCGCAAGAACGTAGAAAAAACGTAAGGACAATCAAATAAAAAGATTTAGTAAAGAAACTAATATTTGATTTGTTTTTAGATTAAAAATAAGACTAAGCTTTGGCTAGGGCGAGGCAAAAAAATGAATAGATTTGGTAATACAGGTTTGTTAAAAGTCCTTGTTTGAAATATGGGCGATACTGGACTTGAACCAGTGACCCCTTGCTTGTCGAGCAAGTGCTCTAGCCAACTGAGCTAATCGCCCATGTAATATGGATAGTTGAATTCGAACAAGGTATTATGAAATCATGGAGTGGGAATATTAAACTTTTTATGAATGCGGATTTCCTTGCTCTATATTCAACATTCTTTCTTGTGGTTTTTATCTTAGCAAAGACAGATTTAGTGTCAAGGAAATTTAAACATCAGGATATGTAGGGATATAACAGGCCCGCCATAGCTTCCTTGCGTAAGCTAGGAATGGGGGCAAGCAAGATATGGTTTGGGGTGGGGTAATATATATGATTCTTTTCATAGAATACTTTATCATCTAAACATAAAAAAGAGCGGAATAAAGTTTCGCTCTTTGTTCGCCTAATATCAAAAAACAATGATTGCCTCGTTGAACGAGGCGGCGGCCTCTTTATTCACATTTCGGGACCGAAAGCTTTCCCAGATCTTCGCCGCACGTTTCATTGTACTTAATTACTAAAGATCTGGCGTTCTTGCATAATGTGTGATCCCCTGAACTTGCCCGATAGAGAGCTACAGCAGTTTGGACATTATTTAATTGGTCATTACATGTTTTTCTTTCTGACTCATTTAAGAATAAAGATCCAAAGGTTCCCAACACTAAAAGGATAACGCCAATTGCAATCGCAAGCTCAAGAAGTGTAAGGCCAGATGTATTTTTCATAATACCTCCTTTATCGATTTGGTTTATAAGGATTAAGTGTGCCTAACATTACTTTTTATGTAGCTGCAATAAATAGCGCATTTTATTCATTATTGGTAGAATGGTATGAAATGTGATAATAAAACTACATGTTACTAATGTCAAGAAAAAAGAGAGGTCATAACATTTCAGATTTACCACCAATTACGCTTGATATGTGAAACTTTTAATTGACAGGAAGATGATAAAGGATAAGATTTGGTAACTATTACGATAGTATACAGGTAAGGTTAGGAGAAGATATATTCAATGTTTGCAAATTTCAGAAAAAAGAGAGTTAAAAGCGCATACGACCTTGCAACTAGAGCTTTACAGTTGAGCTTATATGAGATCATTGTTTCTATCTTGAAAGATGAATTAGGCAAAGACTATCCTATTGAAAAAATAAAAGATGCTGCTGCAGTAACAGTCAATAAGCTAGGATTAAGACATGATTCTCGTTCAAGCCCTCTTGATAATAATGATGATTTAGCAAAATCTCTTTCCAATATAATTGAATTAACTATGATCAAAGAAGCCGTTGCATTAATCCTTTTCTTTTCTTACTTTACTACAGAAAAAACAGAAGAAAAATATTTAGAAAAGGCAAAGGAACTAAGATGCAGTGATTTTGAAAAAATTTACAAAATGCTTGATATCGATACTACTTCACCAGATAAAATAAAAAGGATAGCAAGTGCAATTTCAAATAAACTGCATGAAGCAGCTTCGTTTGACATTAGAAACAACTTCTAACATCTAATTACAGTCAACCCCTCCTTACACGCACCCACCATTTTCCACTAATCTAGTCTCCTTATTATGTAGAGTGTAAAGCTTGTAATACATGTGAGAACCTGGATAGTCTGCCCGAATACGCATTACCACCCAGGCGATTCAATCTGTCAAACGAAAGGCTATCTCCAAAGTGATTTTGTACGTTTAGACGGGGTGTTGCCTTCCAGAACAAATTTATTGAGCCGGGGTAGATCGAACTGGTAGCTTAGCGAGCATTATGCAAGCGGGAAAGCGCCTAAATCTTTTATGAGATGTTGTCACTTTATATTCTACATCTATTAGACAATTTCAAGATTGTGAGGAATAGTATGCTGTGATGGGAGACTGGTAGGAATAGGAATGTTTATTTCATTGAAGATGTTTATGTCTAAAATGTTGGGTGATATTGAATTGAATCCGTGATTCCTTGGCTGGTAAACCGAAAAGATGAGGCTTTATGTTTGCCCTGCCTGGCCGCACAGAGCTATTCTTCGGGAAACTTATAATCTGTCATTCTTGGATTATATTCCAGATAAAGTTGATCTATAGTAGTTCCGTTTTCCTGCGCATCGGAAAGTAGCCGTATGAGTCGAGCATGTTCTTCTTGAAGAATCTTGTCAAATGATTTTCCCTGCTCTTGGGTAATTTCTTCGTCAGGAACCTCGGGGAAAATGTTATGAAAAAATCTAATGATTCGCATCTTACATGCACCTTTCTCATTAAGTTAGTTTTCAATCAATATATCTTATGAATAAGGCGATTAGCCTCTAATAAGGCCTAACATCGTCGATATTACGTACCAATGCAACCTTTCGATTGGTATCTTTTCTTATATCGGATTTTTCAATAGGAACTTTAGTAAAAAACTGGTTAGAATCTGACAGTGGTAAAGTGCTACCCTAAAATAAAGAAGGACTACCCGGTTGAATTATCTTCTAAAATTTAACATTTCTAAGTCGTAAAGTCATTCCTGTCCGGTAAGTCATGTCAGGCGGGTAACTACTTACAACGGCGATCAGCGATGAATTTATACTTGAAATAGGTGTAAAATGGCTGTATCTTTATATGTTGCTAGAATTTAACGTACCTATATAGAGGAGCATTTTTTGATAAAATCTAAAGTTTTACTGGTATTAATCATAATCTTATCTGTTTTCGTGTGTGCCCTTATAGGTGGGTATGTTTTTCTGAAAATATCTACTTCCGATGAGGCAATCAAAACGAGAATCACAAGTGCTTTGGAAAATGCCACTGGTGGCAAGTTAAACGTTGAGAATGCTCATTTTGACCTATTTAAAGGACTTAATTTAAGCAAGGTTAAATTTGAAGGAAAAAATCCAGAAAATCTACGCATCGAGGCAGAAAGGATTTTTATCCGATATGAACCATTGGCCTTATTAAGAGGGGAGTTCTTGATCAATAGCATTACGATTATGTCTCCTGAATTATTCATAGTCAGGGAAAAAGACGCAATATGGAAACTTCTAAACGGCTTTAAGGCATTTTTGGATCATGCAAAATTAAAATTCCCAACTGATCAGCTGAGAAGTGGGATTATTGCCAGGGATACTGATGTACATGTCTTTGATGAAGTAATATTCAGGGAAGGCTCTTTGAATATAGAAAACATGGATTTGTTTGCCCAACCGTTTGGGGGTTCATTAAGGGATATAAATATTAGAGGTATCGTAAATGATGGATTTTGGCAGGGATTCGAGATTAATATTGATACAAATCTTGCCACACCAGAATTAAAGTTAGTAGCACATCTCAGAAACAAATTTATGACAGAGGCTCTTATGAAAGAATTACCCGTAATAGGAGAGAAGTTCTGGAAGACATATTCACCTGTAGGAAAGTTTGATTTCGATTGCCTTCTTGACTTTAACAACAAGAACAACGAAAAGAAGATGGACTACAATCTAAGTCTTGAAGTTATTGACGCGGAGATGACGTACATAAAATGGCCATTTTTATTGAAGCATGTTAACGGCACGATAGAGTATTCTAAAGATGGCATATTTTTAAAGAGTATGAAAGGAAATGTTCAGAATGAAGGGCAGGAATCACCTGGAGAGGTTGATGCCTTCTTTTGTGTAGGTAATTCAAGAAAAAAAATAGAGATAAACATCCCAAATTTCAATATCACGGAAAAACTTATGAAGATGATTCCTGATATAGGTGAAAAGGCATGGATAGATTATGATCCAAAAGGTAATATTGACGTTACAATAAAATATGAAAGTAATGAAGATAAATCAGTAATTGATTACTCAGTCGAAGCAATATGCAAAGGAATCGAAGCAAAACCACCATACATTCCTTACCGCTTATCTAACATTGTTGGGCTTATTAAGATGGACGGAGATAATGTATATTTCAAAAATATGAGTGGCTATCTCTTAAACGGATCCAGGACTAACCGCACGATGTTTGATGGAGTCATAGATTTGAAGAGCAAGGAGAAGAGATTTACGATCTCGATTCCAAATCTGAATTTAACCGAAGAGATAATAAAAAGCATCCCAGAGAGAGGTGAAGATATATGGTCTAAAAATAAGCCTACGGGACAAGTTGATCTAACGATTAATTACACCGGCTATAAAGATAGTAGTAAAGATGAATACTTAATTACGGCTGACTGCAAGGGCAACGAGTTTGAATCTACAATATTTCCTATTAAGATATCAGATATCATGGGTAGGGTTGTAATTGACAAGGATAATATCCAGTTAAAAAGCTTGCGAGGATACGTCGTTACCGGTAAGCAATTCTCACGTGCCACTTGCAACGGTGTAATTGGTCTGAAAAATAAAAATAAGAAAGTTTTATTAAATGTTCTTGATTTAAAAGTTACTAAAGATTTATTAGATAAATTTCCTGAGTTACTCAAAAATGAAAGGTTTCGAATAGCACCGGAGGGATGGGTGGATATCAATCTTGACTACGAAAGTAACGATACGAATCAAGAAGGAAGTTATTCGCTTGTTATTGATTCTCGAGGTTGTGAATTTAAATTTCCAAAATTACCTATTAGTGTATCGGATATAGATGCCAGAGTAAATATTGAGAAGGAAAAATTATTAATTAGGAAATTCAGTGGAACGTGCATTGGTGGCAAGGTGGATGGCACAATAGAGGTTGATAAGCCCCTTTCAAACAGAGACTACGTGGGAGAACTTAGGTTTAGAGAAATAGATTTTGATGAATTGGCAAAGATATTTTCTAAAACTCAGCAGAAACGGTCTGGGATTTGCGATCTTAATATTGATTTCCTTGGTAAAGGACGTGATTTGAAGGATTTCGTAGCTAAAGGGCGTTTTAAACTAAAAGAAGGTTATATATCTGAAGTTCCAGCGTTATTGAACATCTTAAAGCTTTTAAACCTGTCTTTACCTAAAAAAGAGACATTTCATAGTGCAGATATAAAATATTCAGTTAAAGATAAGATCGTTAATATAGATGAGTTAGAAGTTTTTAGTGATACTATAGAATTGGGTTGTGTAGGAACTGTAGGTTTTGATGGTACGCTTGATTTAATGGTAGTGGCAGGTTTAAATCAGGAAACATTTTCTCAGATACCCCTTATAGGTAAATATATGGATTATGTAGTTGGCGGTGTTAGAAAGAAACTTACAAAGGTACAAGTAACCGGAACAATCTCAAATCCAAAAAGCACCTCGGTTGCGTTAAAACCATTCAAGCACGGTATAAAGAGTATTTTTGGTCTGTTATCAAAAGATAAAGAGCATATTGAAGATGAGAAAACCACAAAGTAATATACAGAATAAGTACAGAATAAGTTATGTTAGAATAGAACGATTTTCTGGTACCGTCTCGGTAATGCAAAATAGGTACATATTTACCCCATGACTTGCAGCGTGCCGCGGCCGAGTAGGCTCCGCTTTGCGGAGGACTTTCGCCGCCACGGTGTAGTAGGATGTTTATGATCAAGACATTGTTATATTTACGTAATAATAGTATAATATTAATGAAAGAGGAGGTTTAAGCCATTTTATTTACAATTGTGAAGTATGAGGCGTTATTATCATGAAAGAACCGGAAAAGAAGCCTACAAAAAAACAATTTGGTTTCTCAATATGGTATATCCTTATTGGTGCCTTTGCCCTTTTAAGTATTCATGCATACCTCTTTGGTCCTGTTGCCACCGAGAATATATCTTATAGTGAGTTTAAGATGCTAATCAAAGAAGGCAAAGTTGAGACGTGTCATATTACGTCCAGCCTCATAAGGGGAACTTTGAGGGAAGAAGACGTTTCACAAAAGAAAAGGACATTTGTTACCGCAAGAGTTGAAGACCCAGAGCTTGTTAAAGAACTTGAGGCAAAAGGCATAAAATATTCTGGTGAATATGAAAGTCCGTGGGTACAAACGTTTCTGCTTACATGGATATTTCCTATTGCTATTTTCTTTCTCATATGGCGTTTTGTCTTGAAAAAGGTTGGTCCCACCGGCGGTATAATGTCAATTGGGAAGAGTAAAGGGAGACTATATGCCCAGGAAGATTTGAAATTTACCTTTAATGATGTGGCAGGAATAGATGAGGCAAAAGAAGAATTGCAGGAAGTGGTTGAATTCTTAAAAACACCTCATAAATTTACAAGTTTAGGGGGGAGAATTCCTAAAGGTGTACTTCTGGTTGGCGCTCCAGGGACTGGAAAGACTCTTCTGGCAAAGGCTGTTGCAGGGGAGGCCGGGGTACCATTTTTCAATATTAGCGGTTCTGAATTTGTTGAGATGTTTGTAGGTGTGGGAGCTGCTAGAGTAAGAGACCTGTTTAGCCAGGCGGATCAAAAGGCACCTTGCATAATTTTCATTGATGAACTTGATGCCCTTGGAAAAACAAGAGGTATAAATCCAATTGGTGGGCACGATGAAAGAGAACAAACGTTGAATCAGTTGCTTGTGGAGATGGACGGGTTTGAGTCTAACAAAGGAGTGATAATCATGAGTGCTACTAATCGTCCAGAGATTCTTGATCCTGCCCTTCTTAGAGCTGGAAGATTTGATAGACAGATTGTCGTTGACAGGCCAGATTTGAATGGTAGGGAGGCGATATTGCTGATTCATGTAAAAGGAGTGAAACTTGATAAGAATGTAGACCTTAAATCTATTGCAGCAATGACACCTGGTTTCGTAGGAGCAGATTTAGCAAACATAGTAAATGAGGCTGCATTACTTGCAGCAAGGTTTGATAAAAAAACAGTTTGTATGTCTGAGTTTGAAGAAGCCATTGAAAGAATCATGGCAGGGCTTGAAAAGAAGAAAAGATTGATAAACAAACAAGAAAAAGAAATAGTGGCTCACCATGAATGTGGACATGCACTCGTGGCATCATCACTGCCAACTACCGATAAAGTAAAAAAGATTTCAATAATACCAAGAGGCATTGCAGCATTAGGATACACTCTTCAGTTACCTACTGAAGACAGGTATATGATGACCAAGGCTGAACTGATTGATCGAATCTCGGTCTTGCTTGGTGGCAGGGCTGCGGAGGAGTTGATCTTCAATGAAGTATCCACGGGGGCTCAAAACGACCTTGAAAAGGCAACAGACATAGCGAGAAGGATGGTAAAGTTTTATGGTATGAGCAAACTCGGGCTTGTGACATTCGAACATAACGGCAAGCCTACTTTCCTGGGTTTAGATATGGGTCTCAAAAGGGAATATAGCGAAGAGACTGCAAGAGAGATAGACTTGGAGGTTAAAAGTATTATTGATGAAACCCTTACGAAAACTAAAGAGATATTAAGAAAAAAGAAAAATATTCTTATTAAACTTGCAAAAAGATTGATGGAAAAAGAGGTGATCGAAGCAGAGGAATTGAAGAAGTTCCTGAGTAGTGAAGATGAAAAGGAAACTGATGAGAGCAAAAATATCAAATAATAGGCCGTTATTAGATTGCGGTCTATTTTCTATTTGTATAATAACAATATTTCTGGTCATGAGTTCTTGCTTTTACGAGCGTACAGCAAATGGGGCTCTATCAGAAACTTTTGTTTCTGTAGCAAAGAATATCAAACCTTCCGTTGTTAATATCCGTTCAACTAAAGTATCAAAACGAGATAAGCTAAATAAAGGAAGAAGAAACCCATTTAATGATCTTTTCCCAAGGAATTTACCGCGCGAACAGCCTGGAAAAGGATCTGAAATTGATTACCAGGGTTCAGGTGTAATTATTGATAAAAAAGGGTATATTGTTACAAATGATCATGTGGTAAAAGGTGCCGATGAAATGATCGTCAAGTTGTATGACGATCGTGAATTCAAAGCTGAGCTGGTAGGTGCGGATCCAAAAACTGATATCGCAGTGTTAAAGATTGACGCTGAGGATTTAAAACCAGCAGAATTTGGCAATTCTGACTCCCTGGAAGTAGGCGAAATTGTTTTAGCTATAGGCAGTCCTTTTGGTTTCGAACAGGTAGTTACAAGTGGCGTAATAAGCGCCAAAGGAAGGCCGAACATGCGGATTGCAGGGTATGAGAGCCTCTTACTAACTGATGCAGCCATTAATTCTAATAACACCGGTGGCCCACTTGTCAATCTACAGGGAAAAGTAGTAGGCATAAACACTACCATAATACCACAAACAGGAGACTATCTAGGAATAAGTTTTGCGATTCCAATAAACATAGTAAGGAAGGTTGCAGAAGACCTAATTGCGTACGGCAGAGTAACAAGGAGCTGGCTGGGTGTAACAGCTCAGCCTATTACCCCGCAATTGCAAGAGATTCTAGGACTTAAGAGTACAATAGGAGCACTCGTAAGTAGTATAGAGCCAAACTCCCCGGCAGCGAACGCCGGCCTTAAAAGTGGTGATGTAGTAGTAGAGTATGACGGTAAAAAAATAAAAGATCTTTTTCAACTCAGGAGCCTTGTTACTAAAACCGAGATTGACAAAGAAGTAGAAATAGTCGTAATAAGAGACGGGAAAGAGTTAAAGCTCAAGGCTACTATAGTAGAACTATCAACTGGTCACACAATAGACAAAAAAGAT
The DNA here is from genome assembly GCA_008636105.1 of Candidatus Scalindua sediminis. GTDB lineage: Bacteria > Planctomycetota > Brocadiia > Brocadiales > Scalinduaceae > Scalindua_A > Scalindua_A sediminis. Next base: position 151,390 of record VSDH01000001.1, read on the forward strand.
TTATTAAGAAATTTAGGATTAGTTGTACAGACCCTTACACCTGAATTAGCTATTAATTCGGGATACGAAGGAGAAAAAGGAGTTATTATTACAAACATACATAAAGGCAGCCCTGCTCATAAAGCGGGTCTGAATAAAGGTGACCTTATAGTAGAGGTACAACATAAGCCCGTTACAGGTATTGATGATTTTCAACAGGCAATCTTAAATATTCCACGCGGAGAGGACATATTGATGTTCATCAAGCATCAAAATGGAACCTCCAGGTTTGTAGTTTTAGAAAAGCAAGATAAATAAGGCTGGTAAAGAAGAAAGATATAAGAGTAAAGTTAATTTTTAGTAAAGATATATCTTCAACCCTGAATATATGTGTAAGCGTACCGAAACCTTTGAAAAATAAATCTCCTAACGAAACCAAAAAAATAGTAGAAGGTTTATTATTTGCCGTACACGAGCCGATTTCGGTACGTAAGATAAGTGAGGCCGTAGAAGGTACGGATTCTAAACAGATTAAGGAAATAATCCAACAATTACGTGAGGAATATGATACACAAGACAGGGCATTTCAAATTGAAGAAATTGCAAACGGATTTCAATTACTTTCCCGCCCTGAATATCATGAATGGATTTCCAAGATCCGCAAAAAGACTGGTGAGGCTAAACTTTCGCAGGCAGCCGTAGAGACCATGGCTATTATTGCATACAAACAGCCCATAATCCGCGCAGAGGTGGAAGCAATTCGTGGTGTCCAATCAGGTCAGATGATCAGAACATTGGTTGAGAAGGGTCTTGTTAAGATTGTAGGCCGTGATGAGGTTCTGGGTCGGCCACTTCTTTATGGTACGACCAAAAAGTTTTTAGAACATTTTGGCTTAAAATCAATTAAAGACCTTCCAAAAACAGAAGAACTGGAGATGCCCTAAGTTAAACAACCCCCTTTCGCTGATAAACTTAATTTTCAATTACAAGTCTTTCATATCACCTTATAATTTCTATCATTGATTTATCCTGTGACGTTCTGTAAAATTGCCGCACTATGGATTGTATTTTACAATGCGGCGTAACCGCAACCGAAAATTCGCGTAAAATCATATGAACATTAATATTGAAAAAGCATGGAAGGAATTAATTACGGCCCTTGCTCTTGTCTTAGACTTGCATGAAGGTAAGAAACTTTACCATGCCTGGAGAGTTGCCGTGATCTCTACGATGCTGGCTGATGAGATTCTGCCAGAACATAAATCTGATGTTTTTATAGCTGGTCTGCTACATGATGTTGGTGCAATGTCTCTACACGATCATATAACAAAATACCCTTCTATGAGCGAGCAAGTTCGAAATCCTATAATACGCACACACACAATAATAGGAGCACAAGTTGTAAGTGATTTGCCAGGATTTGCAACCGCCCCTTCCCTTATCCTTGACCACCATGAACATTGGGATGGCCATGGATATCCCAGGTCTAAACAGGGTAAAGAAATTATATCAGGTGCACAACTAATCAGGGCTGCAGACACATTTGATTTCATGTTAAGAGACGGTTCTAATAATACACCTTCTGAAGTCATTAGAAAAATGGAGAGCCGAGTAGATAGAGAACTTGGAAAACCTATATTTTCCGCAGTGAAAAAGATCATGAGTGAGGGCAGTTTTTTTCAAGATATTATTGATATTCCCAGATTAAGCTCCTTACTTTTTAAATTAAGAGATGAAATTTCTGTAGAAGGTATTGAGGAAAAAACAGATGTTATGGGTATATCACTTTCTGTATTTAGCCAGGTAATAGATGCAAAACATGCATATACATTCGGGCACTCTAGAAGGGTTTCAAAATATGGCCTCTTAATCGCTATTGCTATGAATTTACCACACGATGAGGTAACAAAAATAAAATGGGCAGGATTGGTACATGATATTGGCAAGGTTGCAGTTCCTTCCTCTATATTAGATAATGCTGAAGCATTATCAGCGGAGGAATACGCATTAGTAAAAAAACACTCAGGCTTTACTCAAGAAATTCTTGAAACGGTTTCTTGTATGAAGGATCTTGCACCTATAGCCGGTGCCCATCATGAAAGATTCGATGGTAAGGGTTATCACCGCATGTTAAAGGGTAAGGAAATTCCATTGGGTGCCAGGATATTAGCAGTTGCTGATACCTTCGATTCATTAACGTCCATACGTGGATATAGAAGCGATAGAACAATCCCGAAAGCAATAGCTGAGATTAAAAAAAGCTCTCATACCCAGTTTGACCCCGACGTTGTAGAAGCAGCAGTTGCAATATTCCAAAATTTTATGACACCTGCCATAGATTGACGTTAAGAATCATGTTGGGTACAATTTCTCAGCTTGACCGCCAGCCCGACCCGTCCGACCGAGTCATCCGGGCGGGCAAAGTCTTTCTGGCGGGAGCCGTTCGCCTGCCCGTTCTGGTACAGGCGGGGACGGGGGTTCTGGCGGGTGAACATGCCAAATTATTAATTATGGTTATCCATTGGCAACAAGAAGGGAGATTATGAAATGGATATATACGAATTTGCAATGCAGATGGAAAAAGACGGTAGAGAATTTTACCTTGATCTGACTAAGAAAACAAGTAATTCAGGACTTAAGAATATACTGACTATGATGGCAGATGCTGAATCTAAACATTATAATGTATTTTTGAGTATGAAAAGAAATGATAAAACACAATATACTGCGGATACAGAGATATTAACAAAAGTAAAAAATATTTTCATAAAGATGAAAGAAAAAAAAGAATTTAACGTTGATGTCTCACAAATAGAATTATATAAGGAGGCATTGGAAATTGAGAAAAAGAACCAAAACTTTTATCTGGAAAAAGCTGATGAGGAGAAAGATAAATCTAGAAAGGAAATATTTTTAAAGATAGCAGACGAAGAAAAAAGTCATTGTGTTCTATTGGAAAATATTATCGGTTTTGTGTCACAACCAGATAATTGGCTTGAAAATCCTGAGTGGTATCACCTAGATGAGAATTAGCGTTTTCTACTATGTTATCCAAGCTAATGATTCTGCAGCTCTGGCCGTATAGAATTCCTGATCGACAACATAGCCAATTCTCAAAATATTTCAAAAGTAGGGTGGATTCCCGCCTGCCGTCGGGCAGGAAGGCAGATAGGCCAATCCACCAATAAGAATAGATAATTGTATATGAATAATGTTTCTTGCTACGGATAAAGGTGGATTCGCTCTGTGGAGTAATGTTTTCCATAGTACTGGTACACTTTGTAGCGTTGTTGCCAGATTCATCCTATAGAATTGCGATGGCTTTTTACTCCACAGGGCTTAAACCACCCCTATACCACACCCAAATGGCACGGTTAAACAAGTTTAAACAAACCTTACTCCTCAGGATTCCAGGCAGCCATATACTTGAGTAATTTCCATCTTCTCATTATGTCTGCCTCTGCTTGTTTCATAAGTGCTTTTGCAGCCTCTGGATTGCTTGTCCTCAATGCCTTATAGCGGTTTTCACGATAGGCATATTCCTCAAATGGGATCGAAGGATCCTTGCTATTGATAACCAGGGGATTCTTGCCCTGGGCTTCGAGCTCCGGATTATACCGATAGAGTGGCCAGTAGCCACTTGCCACGGCTTTTTTCTGGGCTTCTATTCCCTTACTCATATCCATGCCATGTGCAATGCATGTCGAATAGGCAATTATCAGCGCAGGACCGTTGTATGCATCAGCTTCTAAGAATGCCTTAAGTGTCTGAGCCTGGTTTGCGCCAAAGGCCACCTGGGCAACGTACACATTACCGTAGGTTGACATTATCATGCCAATATTCTTCTTGGGAGTTCTCTTTCCACCAGCCGCAAACTGGGCAACTGCCCCTAAGGGTGTTGCCTTGGACATCTGACCGCCTGTATTTGAATAGACCTCCGTATCCAGAATCAACAATTTCATATTTTCTCCTGTTGCCAGTACATGATCCACTCCCCCATAACCAATATCATAACCCCAACCATCTCCCCCAATAGCCCATACACATTTTTTAACGACATAATCGGCAAGGGATAGCAGGTTCTTTGCTTCTGTTGAACCATTTGTAGATAATCTTCTTTTCAGTTCTTCAACACGACCCCTTTGTTCCTCAATACCCTCTTGTGTCGATTGATCTGCATTCTTAATCGAATCGAATAAATCTTTTAGATCTGCATACGAAGAGTCTGAGGCAAGCCGGTCCATCAATTCCATTGCCTGAGCATGAAACTTATCCATTGTTTGTCTCATACCAAGACCAAACTCGGCTGTATCTTCAAATAAAGAATTTGACCATGCAGGCCCCCTGCCATCAGCCCTTTTTGTGTAAGGGGTTGTTGGTAGATTTCCACCGTAGATAGAGCTGCAACCCGTTGCGTTAGCAATAATCAAACGGTCACCAAACAGCTGTGTAAGTAATTTTATATAAGGCGTCTCCCCGCAACCTAAACATGCGCCATTGTACTCGAAAAGCGGTTTTACGAACTGGCTTCCCTTAACATTTGTAACCCTGAACCTCGATCTATCAGTTTCCGGAAGATCGAGAAAGAAATCATAATTCTTTGCTTCCGCCTGGCGCAAAGGTTCCTGAGGCTTCATATTTATGGCCTTAACGCCTTCAATCTTATTCCCATCAGCGTCCTTTTTCTGTCCCGGACAATTAAATACACACGAAGCGCAGCCGGTACAGTCCTCAGGGGCCACTTGTACAGTAAATTTAAGCCCTTTAAGATCTTTACCCGTAGCATCAATGGATTTAAATGTGGAAGGAGCATCCTTTAGTTGTGATGGATCATATGCCTTTACCCTTATGGTTGCATGCGGACAAACAAACGAACACTGACCGCACTGAATACAGGCATCAGGTTCCCATATGGGTATATTAACGCCGATATTTCGTTTCTCATATTGAGTGGTTGCAGTCGGCCATGTGCCATCGGCAGGTATAGCTGATACAGGGAGAGAATCTCCGTTGTTAGCAAGCATCTCGGCTGTTACATTCTTAACAAATTCAGGCGCATCCTTTGGCACGGGATCACGCATCCTTATCTTACTGGTAGCCTCATCAGGAATTGGCACCTCGACAATATTCTGTAATGCCTTATCTACAGCCTTATAGTTTAAATTGACTATTTCTTCACCCTTTCTCATATAGGTCTTTTTGATCTCAGTCTTTATTGATTTAACGGCGTCCTCTTTAGGAATTATCCCTGAAATAACAAAAAAGGCTGTTTGCATGATCATATTTATCCTTGCACCAAGACCAATCTCTTCAGCAAGTGAGATGGCATCAATAATATAGAATTTCATCTTCTTAGATATAAGCTGCTCCTGTACTTCAACAGGCAACATATCCCATACCTCATCTTTATTGTGAGATGTGGTAAGAAGGAATGTCGCACCCTCCTCTGCTTTTGAAAGCATCTCTATTTTCTCTGGAAATGAAGGATTATGACATGCAATAAAGTTTGCCTTTGTAATGAGATATGGTTTGTGTATTCTGTCCTTTCCGAAACGAAGGTGTGATACCGTAGTTGCGCCTGATTTCTTCGAATCATACACAAAATATGCCTGTGAATAATTATCCGTTTCCTTCCCGATGATTTTAATGGTGTTTTTATTTGCTCCTACAGTGCCGTCAGCTCCCAATCCATAAAACAGAGAGCGGAATTCACCTTGTTCTCCTATATCAAAAAACTCATCATATTTAAGACTGGTACCACAAACATCATCATTAATACCTATTGTGAAATGATTTTTTGGTTTGTCCTGTGAGAGATTGTCAAAAATGGCCTTTACCATTGCAGGAGTAAAATCCTTTGAACCCAGACCGTAACGCCCACCAACAATTTTTGGATAGTTCTTGAATTTAGATATACCCTCTTCCATCATCTCACCAATAGCAGTCCTGACGTCAAGATATAATGGTTCTCCAATTGCGCCGGGTTCCTTGGTACGGTCAAGAACGGCAATTGATTTTACACTTGATGGTAAACTCTCAGCAAATGCATCTATGTAAAACGGTCTGTAAAGTCTCACAAGAACGATTCCAAGTTTTTCTCCCCTAGCATTAAGTACATTAACTGTGTTCAGCGCCACTTCAGCCGCAGAACCCATAACCACAATAATACGTTCTGCATCCGGATCGCCCAGATAATCAAATAGTTTATATTGACGGCCGATTATACCAGCAAACTTATCCATTGCCTTCTGAACGATACCAGGAGTTGCATCATAATATTTATTAACAGTTTCTCTTCCCTGGAAATACACATCCGGGTTTTGTGATGTGCCACGAATGCTTGGACGGTCAGGCGTAAGGCCTCTTTTACGATGAGCAATAATAAGGTTATCGTCTATCATTGCGCGCATATCGTCAAAACTGACTTCCTCAATCTTTTGGACTTCATGTGATGTCCTGAAACCGTCAAAGAAATGCATGAACGGAATCCTGGATTCAAGCGTGGCCGCTTGAGAGATGAGGGCAAAATCCATTGCCTCCTGTACGTTTTGAGAACACAACATAGCAAAGCCAGTAGAACGTGCAGCCATTACGTCCGAATGGTCTCCAAATATAGACAATCCCTGGCAAGCAAGAGAACGGGCAGTTATATGAAACACAGTTGGAGTCAGCTCACCTGCCATTTTGTACATGTTTGGAATTATTAACAAAAGACCTTGAGAAGCAGAAATGGTTGTGGCAAGAGCGCCAGTAGTAAGAGAACCATGTACTGCTCCGGCAACACCTGCCTCTGACTGCATCTCACTAACCTTTGGTATCGAACCCCATATATTTTCCTGCCCTTTTGCGGACTTTGCATCACAAATCTCCGCAATAGGTGATGAAGGTGTTATTGGATAAATTGTGATAATTTCATTAGTAGCGTGTACTACGTGAGCACACGCAGTACAACCATCAACTGTTACCGTCTTACGACTCATAAGTTTCTCCTTGAATTAACTTAATCGAAAAGCTAACTGCAATATTTCATTTGTTGTAAACAAGGTTTCATAAAATTAGAATAAATGTCTATTATGATTATTTATGCTAATTTATTTCTAATAGTGCCAAAACTTTTAATATAATGTATTTATTAAGAAAGTAAACATAAAATTTTGATGTAAACTAAAGGACATACAACACGGGCTCAATTAGGACATATCTATAGTTACAAGAGACAAACTCCCTCATTTTAAGAGCATTTTTCAATATCTCATCGTCTACAATTTATTTCAGGAAATATATTTTATTAACGTACCTTTCAGAATATCTAATAGGTTACCTATTGACTTAATTATTCTGGCAATTTATGATGTTGAAATAATAAGGAATATCTTTATTTATAGTTAGTTGTAAAAAATGCATACGAAAGATCTTCACGCTGTGACAGGTGCATTTGGATACTCGGGTAAATATATTGCACAAAGATTATTAGACAAAGGACTTCCGGTCATTACCTTGACCAACTCAATACATCGAGAGAATCCTTTTGGCGGAAAGATCAAAGCGTATCCTTTCAATTTCAACGCTCCGGAAAAACTAGTTCAAACCTTAAGCAACGTAGCCGTTCTTTACAACACCTACTGGATTAGATTTAATTACAAACTGTTTGCCCATGCAGATGCCGTCAAAAATACCATAACTCTGTTCGATGCTGCAAAGACGGCGGGAGTAAAGCGATTAATTCACATCAGCATTACTAATCCATCTGAAGATTCACATCTTGAATACTTCAGTGGTAAAGCAAAATTGGAAAAATATCTACAAGAATCAGGCATATCATACGCTATACTGCGACCAACTGTTCTGTTTGGAAAAGAAGATATTCTCATCAATAACATCGCATGGATACTACGTAAATTACCAGCATTTGCAGTGTTTGGAGATGGTCAATACAAACTTCAGCCGATTTATGTTGATGACCTTGCCAAGATTGCAGTTGAGCAAGGAGAAAAAACCAAAAACGTTGTTATCAATGCAATTGGCCCCGAGACATTTACATATAAAAAACTGGTTGAAGCCATCGGGGAAAGAATCGGGATAAAACGTCCTATCCTTACAATGAGTCCAACATTAGGCTATATTATGGGTATGATTATTGGAAAATTGGTAGGTGATATCATGATTACTCGAGAAGAAATTGAAGGACTCATGGAAGACCTGCTTTACGTGAACGCAACACCAACAGGAACTACAAGACTAACAGACTGGATAAAGGAACATTCTAATACTCTTGGAAGAAAATACACAAGCGAATTAGCAAGAAGAATAGATAGAAAATCAGCATATAAAAGCAACTAACAACGCACTCCACCTGAACCAAATTTTGTTTCAGGAATAATATTTTAATTTGTACTTTTCCAGAATATCTAATAAGCTACCTATTGACTTGATCATGGAACCATCTTATTATTTTAAACAATAATAATATCTTATACTTATAGTTTGCCGGCGCATGAATTCGCTACTAATTCTGGCTCTTAGTGTTTTGTTTGCAATAGTGATAGTGTGGATATATCGCACAAAAAGACGCACATCGACAATGTCACAGAATGAATTGATGGCTCGGACGAAATCGGAAACTAATATGTTTATTCTGGATGTTCGTAGTCCCAGGGAGTATAGTTCAGGCCACATACCGGGGGCCGCTAACATAAATCACACTGAATTGTCCAATCATCTCGAGAAACTCCGAGAATACGAAGACAAGGACGTAGTCGTCTACTGTGAACGAGGGGTTCGGGCACAAATGGCACAAAAGATTCTCAAGACAGCCGGTTTTTCCAACGTGTACCATCTCAAAGGTGATATGACCAATTGGCGCAGAAGAAGGCTGCCAACAGAAACAGGGGATAGGGAGGCGAGTTAGCATAAATGGAAGATATTAGCCCGAGCTAATTATCACATCTCCCTCCCCGCCAGGATTACCTTTGATCTGTATCTTTGTGTTTGAAAATAATTTTATGACCTCTGTATTGGTTAAGAGATGCTGCGTAATCTTTGGTGTGGTAAATCTGGATGTATCGGTTGCTAAGGAAAGTGGCAGGATGATTTGATCTGCTAAATGTTCGTCTATTACGCCTTTTGTCTCTAGAAAATGCCTTAATCCTTCACTTGCCTCATCAGCTACTTTTTCTGCCCTTTTACCAATTGCGCCCAGACCAAAGTAACAGCATTGGGAATTTTCAAACTCACACATAAGCAGTAACATCGTACCTCTAGCAAAGGCTGGCATGGTAATAACTTCAATCTCCGGGCTGATGTTTATCTCAGACATACACTCCATCACTTGCTTCTTTTGACGCTCGGCTATACTCAAATCAAGGTTTCCAACGGCGGAAATACCTCTTACCTTCCGTAATCTTCCCCTTTCCAATAGTACCAGCGGGTAAACCTTTTTGATATGTTTTATGGATACCTTTATCTCTCCCCCACCTTTTGGATAAAAGCCCGCACGGACCATCTCAAGCCCTGTATCAAAACCAATCTTTTTTAGATAGAAGAGCCATTGTTCTTTGAGGTAATGAAAACATGGACTGAATGGGACGTGCGTGCCACCCCTGATTGTTACTGAGGAAGGCCCTTTTGCAAGAGACAAAGGCAGAAAGATTGTTTGTAGTACCAGAGAGACGGAACCTGCAGTGCCTATTTCAAAACAGTAGTCCCCATCTTTAATCTCTCCGGGATAAAATTTAAGAGATGATGAACCTATTTCGGCTCCACTTATCTTCGCATCACATATCCTGGCCATTGCCTGAACACATTGTAAATGTTGCGGGGCAAGTCCCGGTTTCTTTCTACCTGCCCTGATATTAAACATTTCGAAAGGTTTGTTTTCTACTGCCGAAAGAGTTAAAGCCGTCCTTAGTATCTGACCTCCACCTTCACCAAGTGAACCATCTATTTTGATCATTTTCTTTTTAGGAATAACTATATATCCACCGGACTTTTTACTGCAAGCCCTGGCTTGTTTAACACATGAGTATAAATCATGGTCGTTGATACATCCGCATGCCCGAGCAACTCCTGTACTGTACGGATATCATAGCCATTTTCCAGTAAATGTGTAGCAAATGAGTGGCGAAGCACGTGAGAACTCATCTGTTTAGTCAAACCAACTTTTACAGCAGCAGTCTTAATTGCTCTATGAAGCCCATTCTCGTGTATATGATGACGACGTACTTCTCGGCTTCGCGGGTCAACTGATAGTTTATTTGAGGGAAAGACATACTGCCATATCCATTCTTTTCCAACGTTAGGATATTTTCTCGCCAGGGATGGCCAGATATAGACACCTCCTAAACCTTCTGCGATATCTTTTTCATATAGCTCCCTGGTCAGCGCCAGATGTTCTTTGAGAGGTTGCTGAAAACGATCAGGAAGTATTGTTATCCGGTCTTTCTGTCCCTTCCCGCTCCGAATGAGAATCTGACTCTGTGCGAAATCTACATCTTTTACCCTCAACCGCACACATTCCATTAGTCGCAATCCACCCCCATAGAGCAACCCGGCCATGAGATTGTGGGTTCCTGCCAAAGCATCAAGCAGTCGGTTAACCTCCTCACGTGTCAATACAACCGGGAGCCGTTTGGGTCGTTTTGCCCTTGTAAATTCCCCTATTATGCCCAGTGGTTCTTTAAGTACCTGCTCATAAAGGAAGACCAGTGCATTCAGGGCTTGATTCTGCGTGCTTGCAGCAACCTCTCGCTCCTCAGCCAGATATTCAAGGTATTCCTTTACCGCCTCAGGCCCTAATTCCACTGGCGATTTCATCCTGTGAAACGTTATAAATCGCCGAACCCAGTCTTCATATGCCTGTTCTGTGCGTATTGAGTAATGACGGGTGCGTATTTCCGTCCGAAGTCTTTTGATCACCTCTCCGTGTTTATCATCTACTTCCTTTGAGGTTGACGAATCACGAAAAGATTTTATTTTTGACTGACCAGACGGTAGCAGACCGTGCATACTTTCTGCCCCTTTAATAACGCCAAATATAACCGACCATTTTTCAGACCACTCAAGTCTCAAGAAATCCTGGCAAAGCACACGCAGTGCATCTCTTGCCTGGTTTACCTGCCATTCCTTCAAGTTATCCTGATGCCTAAGATTATTTATAAACGCCCTCACATGCTCTTCCGTACGTTCCCTGAGCGAAACACCCCTAATAGAACGAGCAAAACGTTCTACCCACGTCACATACCATTCAGCGCTGGATTGCTGCACTCCCTGCTTCAAAACAATATTACGATACTCTTGCCAAAACTCCTTATTAACATGTGATTTATCCTTGACATTACTGCCCTTTTTCACAATAATCTCCTGTAAAAGATATGTAAAAGATAAGGAAGAAGACCTAAAAATACGATACTATATTGAATGTCATCTATTACTAATCGGCGCATTATAACATATTAATATAACACATTCAAACCAATATCTGTTATGTGTTCTAGTAATGACGAGTTTCGAACAGGAGCTGACAATGGACTTTCGCTCTGACCCTATACGTATATGGAGGGCGCAATGAAGTCAGGTTATATATATGTATTGGTGCACCCGTCTGATCCTGACCTTTACAAGATCGGAATAACAACCCGTAAACCCGAACAACGATTGGCCCAGCACAATAGCGATTACACTCAACTAACAGGCCGTATTGTTAAAGAAACTGGCCAAAAATGGGAATTGAAGAAATACCATGCCGTCTCTGATCCGTATTGGGCCGAAATGGTTTTTTGGAGAGCAACACCTTTGGCAGATATCCCGTTTCGACAAGGAATTGAAGTTGACAAAATAGAATGGGAATGGGTACAAGCGGGTTTGGACGCAGCAAAGAAAGCGGGGGTACGGCCGCCACCAAAGCCTTTGCCAGATCATGTTTATGCAAATACGGCTTGGATGAACAAAAGACTTGCAGGACGCGGTATCACCCTTGTAGGGCATATTCGAAGCAAGTTTGGAAAATCTACCTTTCAATGCAGTAACGGCCATGAGTGGCGAACGGTACCCAACGATGTGGCAGAAGGTGAAGGCTGTCCGCAGTGTGGGATCGGCGAAAAGGATCCAGAAGAAATTAGGCAAGCGATAAAACCGGGCATCCTTTGTTTGTTGATACATCCTGATAAGCCAGGGGTTATTATAATCGGACTGACATACAGCACACTAGAACAATGTTATGAAGAAAATGTCTGGAGCGACTGGGAGATACATCGCTATCGAAATGTTGAAGAACCCGTTTTAGCTGAATCATTAATTTGGAAATTGCTAGGCTATCCTCTGCCCAATGATCGCGAACCAATTAATATAGATTTGAGCATAGCAGAGCAGTCGTTCCGCGACTTAATTCCACTAATGCAACGCGAGATTGCTTTGGCGGAAAAGAAAAAAGAAGACGTTCAGAAAACTGATTGGACTAACATGAAATGGGATAAAACACATAACAAGGCGCCCCAGCCGACGCCAAAAAGCGGCGCGGCTGAGCTTTAACGTTAGATGATAAAAAACGAGAATAAATAGATGACAAATACAATTCGAGAGATTGTATGTGCTCGTATAAAGAATCTCATAAATAGCTCGGAAGCTCTCGACAGTCTTCCTCATGCGACGACTCGTGGTGAACTTAGAGAGGATCTCCTAGTAGAGTTTCTAGGGGAGCTGATACCTTCGCACCTTCATATTAAAAAAGGACTAATTTGTAACTCAGAAGGGAAAACAACCAGTCAAACGGATTTTATTATTTACGATCCAGAAATACTTCCTAATATTACCCTTTCAGGGCATGTCGGTGTTGTTCCAATTGAATCGGTGTATTTGCAAGCAGAAATAAAATCTACAATTGATACAAAGACGCTTACACAAGTATCGAAGCAAGTCGAAGCTCTTCACCAGTTAAACATAGCTCATCGAAGTTCGATGAGTACAGTTAACAATATAATTGTTTCAACTATAGTAATTGGATATTCATGTAATGTTGCAGAGGAAACTCTAAAGGAATGGTTGTCAAAATCAAATGAAATGCCTAATTTAGTCGCAATTTGTATTCTAAAAGAAGCAAAGACTCTTCTGCGCATAGGTCAAAATGAAGTAAAAGTTGTAAAGCCTAAGCAAGGTGACCCTTATTATTCTGTATTCGTGTTTCTTCAAAAACTATATGGATTGCTTGTTGATATAAAAAAAGGAAGAAATGATTTTGAGGCAGACTGGGGTCAGTACTTATAGGCTAAGACAGATGCTCCAAAATATATTCATTGGAAAAGCATCTAACCAATCGCTTAAACTAACCCCTCTATCACGTGCGGTTCTTAAGCTTTTTGTTTCTTTGTTTATTTTATTTTTATGTGAGAAATGGGGTCAGACCTTGAAAGCAGAATATGATTGACATGCTACAATATTTGATTAATAGCAGGTAGGGTCAGGTCTTGAAAGGGAACAGAGAAGGGTCAAACCTTCATATTTCAATTAGTAATAAATTATGTGGGATAGACAAAATGTAGTCTATGGCAAGACCTTTAAGATTAGAGATTATAATACTATTATTGAATAATGAAGGTTTGACCCTGGCCCCATTGACCCTGGCCCCATTGTTGAGAAGAAAGAAGCGCATACAGGAAGGAGGAGCAAAGTAACCTGTGGACTACCAGTTTGATTGGAGCTGTTGATTAAGTCGATTAAACGACAGGAATTAATCCTTAGAAAATGCTTTCTTATCTATGAGTTATTATATTGGTTAAGTTTAATCAAGTCATAAAATTACTTTAAAAATCTACCTCTTTACTGTATTTTTCCTGGTTGTTGCCTTCTTAGCCACTTTCTTCTTAACCATTGCCTTCTTAGCTGGTGTCCGCTTTTTTGCTACCCCGGTCTTTTTACCATTTTTCGAAAATATTTCTTGCATGTCTTTTTTTATAGTTCCGATTAACCTTGTCTCGCATCCTTCTATATCATCACGCATTTTCCCGGAAATTTCCTGTCCTAATTCTGAAACCCGCTTTTTTAAACTTTCTATATCAATGCGAAGGTCAGCATAATTTGAATCGGGTTTTTTTAATCCTCCAATATCAATACGTATTTCGTTATACTGGGCCCCAAGATCATCCTTTATCTCCTGAAATTGCCTTGAAATCATTTCACTAATCTTATCAACCACAACAAATTGGAAATACTGTTCCAGTACCGCGCTCATGTTAATACCTCCCTTTCATAAAAATGGTTGAAGTGTAGAAGGAATTTATGCATACAATATCTAGTTTTAATAGCTTGTTGAGGTATATATATAGTATTTCGGTATGTTTTTCAAGTATTTTTTTTTATTACGGTTTGATTATTATGCGAGATAATATCTTCTATAAAATCGAGGGCTCTATTTATGTCTTTCTCTGAAAAGCACATTGTTTTCGTGTTTTCCTTTACAAGCAGCAGTTCGTTATTTGAATTTTCTCGAACTATTTCCATTTTTTGCGGATCTATAATCTTAATTCTAGGATAGTCTTCTGCACTGCATCCTTCAACTAGTATGACACTTACGTCATTAAAATACTTTTCTATAATCTCATTCATTTGAGGAGAATTCTTAACCCTCTTTATGACAGCAACCTCATCTTGTGAAGAAATGGCAACTGTATCTGCCCCTGAATGGAAATATTTGTATGTATCTTTACCTTCGTGGTCAATCTCAAACTCGCGGATGTTATATTTAAGGGTGCCTACTCTGTACCCACGTTCTTTCAACTTTGGAATGAGTTCTCTGATAAGTGTTGTCTTTCCTGTGTTTTGTTTTCCCGCAATGGATATTATTGTTACGTCTTCAGAATTCATCGGGCATCTTGCTTATTTCTTCAGCCGTAAAGACGGGGCCATCTTTACAAACATAAGTACAACCAATATTACACCGGCCGCATTTCCCCAGCCCACATTTCATCCTACTCTCAAGAGTGGTATATACTTTTTCTTGTTTAAAACCAAGTTTTTCCAGTACAGGTAATGTGAACTTAATCATTATGGGAGGTCCGCATACAATAGCGATTGTATCCTCGCTACTGGGTGCTGTTTGTTCCACAACGGTTGGGACAAAGCCCACCTTGCCACTCCAATCCGGAGTTTCTCCTCCGGGGTCAACTGTAGTAACCAGATTAACATCATCCCTTGCATTCCATTCCTTGAGTTCATGTTTATATACCAGGTCTGCGACGGTTTTCGCCCCGTAAACGATCGTTATATTTTTGTACTTGTCACGAAGGTCTAAACAATTCCAGATGACACATCTTAATGGTGGTAATGCAATACCTCCTGCAACAAATACAAGGTTCTTCCCTTCCCACTCCTCTATTGGAAACACGTTCCCGTATGGACCCCTGAATCCAATAGTATCGCCTACATTGAGTTCACTCAGTGCATTGGTTACCCTTCCAGCCTGTCTGAAGGTACATTCAATGTAGTCCTTCCTTGTGGGTGATGAAGCGATACAAAAGGTAGATTCACCATAACCAAAAACAGAATAGAGTGCAAATTGTCCTGCCTGGAATTGAAAATTCTTACCTTCATCTTCGTTTAAGAAATTAAGTCTGAATGTTCTTACACCCGGAGCCTCATCTATCATATCACTGATATTCATAAGATATGGTTTATATATATTTTCCATATTTATTCCTTATTTACTGGTTGGCTTTCTTCGGTTGCAATTATTTCGAGCATTTCAGAGATATTCATGTCTGCAGGGCAGACTCGTGAACATCTCCCACAGCCAACGCAGAGAATACTGTCAAATTTTTCTACATAATACTTAAACTTATGCATGATCCTCTGGCGCCATCGCTGATCTTGTGTGGACCTTGGATTGTGTCCGGACGTATGCAGTGTAAACATCTTGAATTGACATCCATCCCAATTCTTAACCCTGTCACCTTTTGACATCGTACACTCGTCAACAATATCAAAGCAATGGCATGTGGGACAAACAAATGTACATGCGCCACAGCCTATACATTTCGTAGAAAATTCAGCCCATACTTTGTGTACAAAATTTTCATCGAGCCACGGTTTTACCTTTTCAATCTCAAACTTATTTTCAACTGTAGCCACCTGTCTATTGAGAGTTTCAGTACCGGGATTGTCAGCAGGTGTAAAAACTGTTCCCAAACTTTCTACCAGTTTTTCACCTTTTTCTGTTACTGTTTCAACCAAGTATTCATCATCTGAAACCTTGGTTAACAATACGTCACTGCCTTCCTTTGAATCGGGAGCTAAACCTACTGAAGTGCAAAAGCAATAATTATCACATTTGTCACATGCAATAGTTACTATTGTAGTAGCTTCCCTCCTCTGAACCCAGAATTTATCGGTGCAGTCCCAGTTGAAGACCTTATCCATGATAGGTAAGCTTGCTGCGTCGCAGGGTCTTGAACCAAAAACAACCGTTTTAACTGCAAAACCTTCAGGCTCTTCCATACTAACCTTATTTTTTTCAATTCTATAAGATAATATCTTTTCCGTCTTTGGAAGAAAGAATTCTTTAATAGAATTGTTGGTTTGGACGTGGTCAAGGTGAATCTCATCCGCACTCTGTACCTCGTCAAGCATGACAAGGTTACTGTCTTTTTTTGGAGCAATAGTTTTATAACCCTGATCCTTCAGGCCTGTTATTAAGGAATTAAATTTTTCTTTCTTTAAAGTTTTTTCCACAGTGAAATTCCTGAAATCTTATTTTATAAAATCCTGATTGTCGTCTTCCTTATACGTAGCCATAGCAAGTTCATCATCTATATTATAGCCAGCCCTGTATTTAAAATTCTTTTCTGTCTCCTTGGCAAGTTTTTTATTCAGGAGGTTGAGTGGAATGTCTGCCGGACATACCCTTTGACACTCTTCACAATTAATACATCTGCCAGCTAAATGATAAGCCCTTGTAACGTTCCATGAGAGATTGCCACGCGGATGCGCACTTGGATCTATCCATTGAGGTTGGTTTTTATCAACAATACACCTATCACAAAAGCAGAGAGGGCAAATACTGCTACAGGCGTAGCACTTGATACATTTTGCAAACTGTTTCTGCCAGAATTCCCATTTGTCCTTTTCTGACAACTTCTCATATTCTTCTATTTCGGCATATCTCTCTTCAAAGGAGATTTCCTTGTTTTCAATCTTCTCACCAATCAATTCATCGTATATCCTGGGGGTGTGGATATCACATGCCTTGCATTTAGTTGCCTGCGGTTCCCCTACACCATTACATGTGACACCAAGGATATACACGTCTTCGCGTTTAATTTGGCTCTCCTTAATAAGGACGATAATAGTCTTTGCATCACATCCCTTTACTACAATCGCCGGTTTTCCAAGTTTTCTGGCTTCCTGCCGCTTGAGATACGTTGTAAGGTTATAGACACAATACTTATTCCATGTTAATTTATTTACGTCTTCAGGCTTGGTAATAAATACGGGTCTTGTTCTTTCCGGTGTACTACCTTCACCATAACCGTAGATGACGTCTACGGTTTTACTCCTGAGGAGTTCTTCTGCCTTCTTTCTTAAAGCCTCAATCATTTAAATTTACTTCCTTTACTCGTAAAACTTGTGAGCGTTTTACTGTACAAAATAAATATTATAAAATCTAACGTAACTATTCATTCCCCCTGTCATTCTGAATGAAGCGAAGCTGAATGAAGAATCTTTTGCTTTCAAGCAAATAGATGTTTGTTCAAAGCCATACCGTCTGCTATTAAGAGATTCTTCGGTCGTAACCCCCCTCAGAATGACATGTTGCTCTGCAATATAAACTTTTATATAACCAACATTGTCAGCCAGCCCATGAATGTGGAAACCTGAAGGTTTCCGCTACTACTGATTAGCACTCTCACTAGAAACCATAGGTCCCATTGTATTAATCTTCTGATACCCTTCAAATGGCCCCAATGCCCTGATGCTATCAATTACGCCGTTTATGGTTTCTACCCATTTTCCACCTTCCGCGGCAGATACCCATGAGAATTGTATTCGTTCCGGATTAATACCACAGAACTCAAGCAGTGGTCTAAAGACATTCCACCTGCGTCTGGCGTGGTAATTGCCCGAATTGTAATGACAATCTCCGGGGTGACATCCAGAGACTAATATCCCGTCGGCTCCACGTTCAAATGCCTTTATCAGGAATAATGGGTCTATCCCTCCGGTGCATGGAAGTTTGATTACGCGAACATTAGCCTGATATTGCTTTCTGCCTGTACCAGCAAGGTCTGCACCTGCATAGGTACACCAGTTACAGAGAAAGGCGACTATTTTGGGTTCAAATTTATTTTCTTCTGACATTGTATTTTATTATTCGAATACTTTAGTAGCGGAAGGCTTTAGCCTTCCACAAATTCTTTGGTAATGATGAAACACAGGTTAATTAAATTCTACGGCATTAATCTCTGCATATATTTGTTCGTCGTTAAAGCCTGCTAATTCTATACTCTTAGACCTGCATGTTGCCGCACACAAACCACACCCCTGGCAAAGACCCTCATTTACCCTGGCAACGGTCTTTATCACACTGCCATCGCGAGCCTTGATATCTTCCTGCTCAATCGCGCTGTATGGGCATACTTTTTGACAGTAAAAACATCCAATACATGTTGAAAATACGGGTGGAAGTTGTCTGTCTACCCTGGCAACTACAGGTTCACGTTCCAGTTCGTCAGATGAAAGCAGGGCAAGAACCTTGCTTGCCGCAGCGCCTGCCTGTGCCACTGCCTCCGGAATATCCTTGGGTCCCTGACATGTCCCTGCAAGAAAGATTCCGGCGCTGCTGCTTTCTACCGGTTTTAATTTTGGATGTATTTCTGAAAAAAACATATCTTTATCATACTGTATGCTCAACTTTCGTGCAAATTCCCCCGCATCATCTTGTGCCTTCATTGCTGACGCAAGTACGACCATTTCAGCTTCAATCTCAACCACTGAACCGGTTAATGTATCTGCTCCCAGTACAACCAGTTTATCACCTTTCTGATAAACCCTTGAGACACGACCTCTGAGGTACGTGGCTCCTTCTTCTTCTATTGCCCTTTGAGCAAATTCTTCATAACTCTTCCCGGCACATCTAATATCTATATAAAATACATATGCATGACCATGATGAACCTTATGTTTATATAACATGGTATGCTTGGCCGTATACATACAACATGTCTTTGAACAATACGAACATCCTTTTGACGGATCTCTGGATCCAACACATTGGATAAATACAATTATTTCCGGCTCTTTACCGTCAGAAGGTCTCTTTATCATACCATCAGTAGGCCCTGATGCGCTGGCAAGTCGTTCAAATTGTAAACCAGTTATTACGTCCTTATATTTACCTCCGCCATATTCACCATAGAGACCATCCTCAAGTTCACGGTAACCTGTAGCAACAACTATGGCCCCAACTTTTTCTTCTACGATTTCATCTTCCTGTGAGTAGTCAATTGCCTTAACTGGTGCTATCGGACATGCATCGATACATTTCCTGCACACCTTGGAGTCATTAGGTGGAATATTCTTCTTTCGCGCGTCTTTGAATAATAAACAGTTTTCCCTATCTATTACGGGTTTACTCGGAATTGCCTGTGGAAACGGAACATAGATGGCAGTTCTATTTCCGAGCCCCATATCAAATTCACTCTTTATCTTTTTACTGGGGCATACCTGCCAGCAAGAACTGCATCCCGTACACAGGTCCAGATCAACTGACCTCGCCTTTTTTCGTATCTTGATGTCAAAATTACCTAAATAGCCACCAACGGCTTCTATCTCGGACCATGTGTACAGCTTTATGTTTTCATGTTGTGCAACTTCAACCATCTTTGGCGTCATGATACACTGTGAACAGTCGAGAGTAGGGAATGTTTCAGACAGTTGGGCCATATGGCCGCCAATCGATGCCTCTCTCTCAACCAGTATAACTTCATTTCCACCATCAGCTATATCCAGCGCTGCCTGTATTCCTGCAATACCACCTCCGATAACGAGAGCACGCTTTGTTACGTGAACCTTTATTGGCTTTAGTGATTTATCCTTTCTGGTTTTTTCGGTCATCATTCTTACTAGATCAATGGATTTTGTAGTACCCACTGCCTTATCTTTGTGAACCCATGAACACTGTTCCCTGATGTTTGAAATCTCAACATGATATGGGTTTAAACCCGTTTTTATAGCGGCATTACGGAATGTACGTTCGTGCATCTTGGGAGAACAGGCGGCGACAACTATTCCCGTTAACCCCTCTTCCTTAATCTTATCTCTTAACAACTTCTGGCCAGGGTCTGAACACATATATTTATGAGTTGTAGTATATGTAACGCCTGGATTTTTCTTTTTGGCTTCTTCTGCAACTTTCTCAACGTCAACTGTAGCAGAGATATTCGTACCACAATGACAAACAAATACGCCTATCTTTTTACTCACTTACATTTCTCCTTGTAAATACTCACGGTAGTGTTTTCTTTGAGTGGCATAACATTAAGACTCTTCACGGAGTTTACCCTGAGCGTTATGTTTGGATTCTTTATTGAACTTATCATATCTGTTCATGTAGATTCTTCGCTCTCGCCGGTCGCTCAGAATGACATAAATCTAAGGGTTCAGAGTGACATAATCTGTCATTCTGAGGAGCGAAGCAACGAAGAATCTCTTACTTGAAAAACAATACGTAAACATGTTTATGAAAATGCATTAACGACAGATTCTGTTTCGACAAAGTGTTTATTCAAACCAAGGCTTATGGCGCCTAAGTCCAGGGCCAGGCCAATAAGTTCTGAGATATATACAATAGGAATATTGAATTTGCGATTATATTCCTTTTCTATTTTTTTTTGCCTCATATCCAGGTTTGCATGGCACATCGGGCAAGCTACAGCTATAGCATCTGCGCCTGCTTCCACTGCACCTTCTAGAATATCGTTGGTTAGTTTTAAGACTACATCTGTTCGACTGAGTGTAAAACCGCCACCGCAGCAATTTGTCTTAAATTCCCATTCTACGGGTTTAGCCCCTATTGCTTTTACAATCTCATCCATTGACTTAGGGTCTTCCGGATCATCGAACTGAAGTACCTTTGGCGGTCTTACTAAAAGACAGCCATAATAGCTGGCGATCTTTAAATCCTTCGGGGTTTTCTTTAGATTCTTCGCTATATCATCCATGCAATAATTCTTGATTAGTTCAAGATAATTTAAGATCTTCACACCACTATTACAAGGCATCTCAATAGCATCTTCTACTTCCTTTTTCAACTTTTCATCGTCTGCAACATCTTTCTGGGAGATTATCAACCTTTGGGAACACATAGGGCAGGGTGCAAGTATTTCTTTAAAACCATATTTTTCTGCCAGGCTTATGTTTCTAATAGACAGGGCTGTAGATAATTTATGATTTGTGGCATGGGCGGATGAAGCTCCACAGCAGTTCCAATCATGGATTTCTTCTAATTCGGGTCCTATTACTTGAGATACCCTTAATACTGAAGTGCCATATTCCTCAGAACTTGAACCCGTTGTTATTGCACAGCCTGGATAATAACCAATCCGCATTTCTTCCTCTATTCACATTTTTCAAATATTCGCTTAATGACATCCTTACCTTTAATATCATGAGGTAAGAATGACAATTTCCCCTTGCTTATCAATTGGGGTGCGACTACCAAATCTTGCAATGCGGTCTTAGGTCTCTTCATCTTGTACTCATTTAACATCCATAGTTCAGAGATACGGCCGTGCTTCTTGATGGAGTTAAGAAATGATTTATGAAATGTAGTTATATTCTTCTCTAACGGGTTGGCTAGACCTTCTTCAAGTGACATTTCTCTCAAGACGTCCATTAATTCCGCAATCTTAACCTCTTTTGGACATCTTGTTGTACAAGTTATACAGGAGGCACACAACCATATGGTCCTTGAAGTTAAGGCCTCCCGTTTGGCTCCTATCTGCACAAATCTAATGATTTGATTCGGCATGTAATCCATCTCGTAAGCTACCGGGCATCCTGCCGTACACTTACCGCATTGGTAACACTCCCTTACTTTTATTCCACTTCTCTCTTCGACTTCTTTGGCAAAATCAGAACTTGATTCGTTCAATGAGATTTTTATCTTCATGTATTCTTCCAGTATATAATCATAATGATAAAAAGTCAAAATCCCATTATACTATAAAAAAAAGGTAAATGTCAAAAAATTATTTTTTTGTACTAGATATAATTATTGCTATTTATAGTGTATTAACCCATTAAAAACTAAACTTTCTGACATTAGCTTGAAATTTTTGTATTCATTAATTATATTATATAATCTGTTATAATAAACTATTTAATTGAGGTTAGTTATGATTCCAAAGGAAATTTTAAAAAAGGTAAGGCAGATACAAATACGTTCAAGTCGTTTAGTGAATGATGTATTAGCCGGTGAATACGCGAGTGTCTTCAAGGGCAGGGGTATGGAGTTTGAAGGGGTAAGGGAATATCAAATTGGAGATGATATTCGTACAATTGATTGGAATGTCACCGCACGCCTGGGACATCCTTATATTAAAATTTTCGCGGAAGAAAGAGAATTAACCATTATGTTTCTAGTAGACCTTAGCTCATCTGGTAAATTTGGGAGTGTAAGGCAATTCAAGAATGAGATTGCAACTGAGGTCTGCGCCCTGCTTGCCCTTTCTGCGACAAGGAACAATGACAAGGTTGGCCTTATCCTCTTTACCGATAAGATAGAAAAATTTGTTCCACCAAAAAAAGGAAAGACACATGTCCTTCGCATTATAAGAGAGGTACTTTACTTCAAACCAGAAGGGAAGGGAACCGATATATCTACTGCTCTTGAATATCTCATAAAGGTTACAAAACGTAAGACGGTTAGTTTTCTCGTGTCTGACTTCATTACGGAAGGTTTTGAGCATACTTTGCGAATCGCAAATAAACGTCATGATATAATTGCTGTTTCAGTAACTGACCCCCGGGAATTAGAGATACCGGATGTTGGTTTTGTTGAATTAGAAGATGCAGAAACAGGTGAGACAGTGCTTGTTGATATGTCAGATAGAAAGATAAGAGAAGAGTTTAATAGGTTAAACACAAAGATCTTGGAAGAGAGAGCAAAGTTATTTAGGGGTATGGGTGTTGATTTAATTGATGTTAGAACTGACAGATCATACGTCGAACCAATTATGAAATTCTTCAGAATGAGGGAAAAGAGGCTTTAATTCTAACATTTTCACACTTTTGATATAAGCCCTTTAGTCTATGTCATATTACCCCTCAAAACAGGTCCCCCCTTGCTCGCCTGAACAATGAAATCGAGCAGGTTCGGATAGATGGGAACTTTTAGTTTACTTTTAAGGTATATAGTTGTTAAAGGTAAGGATTTCATAAATAAGTAGTTGGTCTCTTTCTACTGTACCATAGCCCAAATACCAACACGGGTTTTCATCTACCAGATTATGTTTTGTTTGACCGGATATGGTCGACTGGTAGCCCTTACGTAACATCTTGATCAGTTATGTATCAAATCAACATGAAAAATACTATAAAACATTCAATATTCATTATTATCCTAATCCTTGCATATTCAAAATACTCCTGCATGGCCAATGAGACAAACGTAAGCGAAGGAGATTCTAAATCCCTTATTAAAGTAAACGCTACTGTTGATAAGGCCAAAATAACGATTGGGGACAAAATAACATATAAAATAATAGTCGATTCCCCTGAGGAAATAGAGGTTATGTTCCCTGAGACAGGAGATAAAATAGGAGAATTCACCGCAGTAGACTTTGGCGATGAAGAGTTAAAAAGGGATGAAGGAAGGATTACGCTGGAATGGTGGTACACGCTTGAAACTTATACTACTGGTTCTTATATCATTCCTGCAATCAACGTAAAACACAAAAGAAAAGATGAGGAAGAAATAAGAGAAGCAAAAACACCTGAGATCTTTATTGAGGTTGTAAGTATATTAGATGAAAATGCAAGCGACATAAGAGACATAAAGCCCCCCGTATCACTTAACAAAAATTACTACAGGCTTTACCTGATTATTGCGATTACGCTTGGAGTGTTGGGAATAGTAGGCGCTATCATATTATTTTTGTATCGTAGAAAACACAGTAGAAAGATAGACTTCGTTCCAGAACCTCTACCTGCTCATGAGATTGCCTATAATGAACTTGAGAATCTGAAGGCCTTAAACCTGATATCGAAAGGCAGAATAAAAGAGCATTATTATGGCCTATCCAATATTGTCAGGCATTACATCGAAAACCGATTCAGATTGATGGCTCCCGAACGAACAACCGAGGAGTTCTTGACGGAAATGGCAATTACTGATAAGTTAGAAGAAAAACACAAACAACTTATTAGAAATTTTCTTGAGCATTGTGATCTGGTAAAGTATGCAAAATATGGCCCTAATAATCAGGAAATAGAAGGTGCGTTTAATTCAGCAAAAACGCTGGTTGATGAAACCAGAGAAGTTTTAGAACCCGTCCCCGCCTATACCAGAACGGGCAGGCGAATGGCTAGGCCGAGCGGAAAGGTTGCGGTATGATATTTTTGAAAGATCCACTAGTGCTCATCTTGATCGTTATCTTGATACCACTTATTCTTGCAAACTACATTTTAAGAAAAGATAGTGGTAATTTAAGGTTTTCCTCTCTTAGCTATTTTAAAAAGATAAAACAAGGAAGCTTTGTTAAATTAAGACATATCCTGATTGGGCTAAGGATATTTGTAATTGTCTTGCTGATAACTGCCCTTGCGAGACCTCAATCAGGGAAAGCCCACTCGAAGGTAAAAACCGAAGGGATCGATATAGTTCTGGCATTAGATGTATCTAGTAGTATGTTAGCGGAAGATTTTAAATCAAAGGGTAAAAGACGAAATCGCCTTTATGTAGCCAAAGAAGTAGTTGAGGACTTTATTAAATGGCGTGAAAATGATCGTATAGGGATGGTGGTATTTGCGGGACATGCTTATACTCAGTGCCCGCTGACACCAGATTATGATGTACTATTACAGTTTCTTGAAAAAGTAAAAATTGGAATGATTGAAGATGGAACTGCAATTGGCTCTGCGATAGGTGTGTGTGTGAATAGGATAAAGTCTTCTAAAGCTAAAAGTAAGGTGATAATACTTCTAACGGATGGTCGCAACAATAGTGGTGAAATCGATCCATTAACGGCCGCAGAATTAGCAAAAACATTTGGTATAAAAATATATACAGTTGGAGCAGGAACAAAGGGACTTGCGCCTTATCCCAGAACAAATCTACTTGGATATAAGGTGTACCAATCTTTAAAAATTGAGATTGATGATGAGGTTTTGACGGAAATTGCAAAGATTACGGATGGCAGGTATTTCAGAGCGACGGATACCGACTCCCTGAAAGAAGTTTACAAGCAAATTGATAACCTGGAAAAGACCGAAATGGAAGTCACCAAATACACAGAGCACAACGAACTTTTTCATTATTTAGTAATCCCTGCATTAGGAATATTCCTTTTTGAGATTGTTCTTGCAAATACAAGGTTCAAAAAAATTCCCTGAGTTTATTTAGAGTCCCTTTAGAAGTCATAATTTATGAAATATGAAAGGTGGGCAATGCCCATCCTACTACTGCTTAATATTATATTATTTTTAGATAAACCACCCCTCTTCCCCTCCTTCGTAAGGAGGGGATTAAGGGGAGGTATTTTTAAATTGAGAAAACTACCAACATTATTATGAAATACGAAAGTATTAACTATCTCTATCTACTGCCATTAGTTCTTATCATGGTTATAGCTTACATTGTATTTTTTAAGAACAAACAAAAGGCGCTAAGAAAGTTTGTTCAAGCAGAATTATTGGACAGAATAACCTTATCGGTAAGCAAAAAGAAGCGGATAGTAAAGGCTGCCTTTGCTATTACGGCCATACTCTTTATTATCTTTTCTCTAGTCCAGCCGAAATGGGGATATCGCTGGGAAGAGGTGGAGAGAATGGGAGTTGATATAGTTGTTGCAGTAGATACATCCAGAAGTATGCTTGCGGAGGACATTAAACCTAACAGACTGGAGGCTGCCAAGAGAGAGATCAGGAGTCTTTTGAATATTATAGAGGGCGACAGGATTGGATTGGTCGCATTTGCAGGGACTGCTTATACTCAATGCCCGCTCACCCTTGATTACGGCGCATTCAATCTTTTCCTCGATGATCTCGATACCAATCTTATTCCTGTGGGAGGTACGGCTATTGGTGAGGCAATAAAAAAAAGCCTGTCAGCCTTTAATGATAAGGTAAAAAAACACAAGGCCATAGTCCTCATAACAGATGGTGAAGACCATCAGGGTAATGCAATAGAAATGGCAAAGATTGCCAAGGAACAGGGCATAATCATATACACAATAGGTGTGGGCAAGAAAGATGGCGCTTACATCAGGATAAGGGAAAATGGTAAGGAGGTTTTACTAAAAGATAAAGAAGGGAAGGTAGTAAAATCTCACCTTGATGAAATAGCCTTAAACAGGATAGCATTGGAAACAGGAGGGGCGTATTCTCCGGCATACGGAACCCAATGGGGATTGGACAATATTTATAAAAATATCATTGCCAAGATGGAGAAAAAAGAATTGGGCAGTAAAAAAATAAAGTTATATGAGAATCGCTACCAAATCCCATTATTTATCTCGCTTATCCTTATTATGCTGGAATCATTGATCGGAGAAAGAGCCAGAAAAACCAATTCTCAGGTAACGTGAAAAAAGAGAATGATATGCGAAATCTTAATACAAAAGTGAGTATCTTTACATTGTTACTCTGCACAATGCTGATCGGATGGGTAGACCCGGCTTCAGATAAAAATGAGGAAGGGATTCAGCTCTACAATGAAGAAAAACCTGACGAGGCAATCAGCAAATTTACGGATGCGCAATCATACGCCCCAGAATCACAATCATTAGATTTCAACATAGCAAATACTCATTACAAGGAAGGTAAATTCCCTGAGGCTGAAAAATCTTTTAAAGATGTTATGAAGACAAAAGATAATACCTTAAAAGCAAAGGCCAACTACAACCTGGGTAATACTATGTACAAACAGGGCAAATTCAAGGAAGCCCTTGACTTCTATAAAAAGACTATTGAATTAACTGAGGAGGAGAAGAGCAACTTGAAGGACAAAGAAACAGCAAGTATAAGAGAAGATGCTAAATACAATTATGAATTTGTCCAGAAAAAGATGGAAGAGATGCAAAAGGAACAACAGGAAAGACAAGAGCAAGAAAAACAAGAACAGGAACAGCAACAAGAAGAACAAGAAAAGGACAAACAGCAATCAGAAAAAGAAGACCCTGATCAACAAGAACAGCAAGACAATCAAGCTAAAGGGGAAAAGAAGGAATCGTCACAAGAAAATGAAGTGGAAGAACCACCACCACCACCTCATGAAAAGAGAGAAATGACGAAGGAGGAAGCTGAAAGGATTCTTGAAGCCATGAAACAGGCAGAGATGGCCGCAAGAGATGCAAAGGAAAAAAAACACAGAGCAGCACAATTTAGCATTGAAAAGAATTGGTAAAAAAATGATAAAGAAATTCTATACGATTATTATCCTAACATTTCTATTTGTAAACAACCTCACGGCTGTTCATGCAGATGAAATAGAGCTTACGGCAAGTGTTGATAAAACCACGGTTGAATTAGGCAGCTACGTTCGCTTTACAATTGGTGTCCATGGCGCGTTTGATACAGATCAACCACAGCTTCCACCACTTGAAAGCTTTTCTCTTGGATATGGGCCGACTGTATCCACTCAGACAAAGATAGTAAACAACGTTGTATACGTTTACCGTGGGTTCAGTTACGGATTGATTGCGAAGGAAAAAGGCAAATTTACAATAGGCCCTATAACATTAGAATATAAAGGGAAGACATATAAATCAAACCCGGTTAATGTAGAAGTTGTCGAAAGAACACCGTTTGATGGCAAGATTGACAAACGTAAAGGCAAAGATATTGATATTTCCAAAAAGATATTTGTTGAACTCTCGACTGATAAGAAAGAAGCCTATATCTATGAACAGATTATCAGGTCTTTCAAGTTATATTTTCAGAAGGGATTGCCAATAGATGACCTTGAATATGTCCCTGCCTCAACTAAAAGCTTCCTTGTAGAAAAGCTTGGTGACGAGAGACGTTATGAGGAGGTTCGTGATGGAATACTCTACAGTGTAATAGAGCTTCGCACAGCGCTTTTTCCTGTAGTTTCGGGTAATATAGAAATACCTCCTGCAAAATTCAAATGTAACATCCTTATCAGACAGCAATATAGAAGAAATTGGGATCCATTTGATAATTCGCTATTCGATGAGTTCCTTGGTAGAAATGAATATAGATACCCTGTGGAAAGAAGTACCAACTCATTAAAATTAAAAATAACACCCTTACCAGTATCTGGGAAGCCAGAAGGTTTTGCCGGTGCAGTTGGAAAGTTTACGATGGACGTTTACGCAAAACCCACAGAAGTAAAAGTCGGCGACCCTATAACGTTATCCATAAACATTTCAGGAAAAGGGAACATACAAACAATTGGCGAACCGACACTTGCTCCTGAAGGCTCGGAGGGTTTTGAGTTTTATCCTGCTGAAGTCAATACAACTATCACAGATAAAGAAGAAGGCATTAAGGGTGAAAAATTGTTCAGTAAAGTAATCGAGCCGCAACATGAAAACATTAAGGCAACGCCAGCAATATCGTTCAGTTTCTTTGATCCTGTATTAGAGAAATACCAGACTATTACCAGCAAACCAATCCCAATTATGGTAGAGCAATCTGATATGGAGATACCCATATACCTTTCACTTGAAGGCGTTGAAAAGACAAAGGCGCAGGCCAGAATATTGACCAAGGACATCCTGCCTATAATGTCTGATTTATACTCATTTAAAAATCAAGGGGTTGTTATATATAAAAGGCCTTTGTTTATGGCCCTTATTTTTTTCGCGCCAATACTGTTTATATTTTCCTGTGTATACTTACAGAGGCATAGAGAGTTATTGCAAACTGATGTGAGCTATGCAAGAAAAAGACGTGCGCCGTCTCAGATGAAAAAACAGCTTTCCAATACAAGACAACTCATACAACATGGAAATCCTCCAGAATTTTACGCAGCACTTGCCAAAACGCTAACAGACTATATTGCAAATAAAACAGATTTACCACCGGCTTCTATCACACTCGAAAATGTCTCTGATACCTTAGGCAACCGCGGCGTTTCTTCCGGTACTGTAGAAAAACTTAAACAATGCCTTGAGTCGTGCGACCATGGTAGATTTTCTGCTCGTCATCACCCAAAGGATCAATTGGAAGATACGTTTAAGACTGCAGAAAACGTCATTAAGCTTTTAGAAAAACAATTATGAGGAGAAAAAAAATATTAACATTTTTTATTCTTTTTCTTATGTTTCTTTCCGGTAGCCTGACTTTTGCTGGAGAGGTAACACGAGAAGAAGCTATTGATGTCTTCTTTAAAGCAAATGAAGAGTACAATGCTGCCCAAAAGGAAATGGCCGCAAAAAAAGAAAAAGAGGCTTTAGAAAAATTTGAACATGCCGCACGGCTTTATGAGAAACTGCTCGGGTCCAATTTTATAAGCGGGCAGATTTACTATAACCTGGGTAATGCATATTATAGACAGGGGATGGCCGGAAGGGCAATCCTACACTACCGCAGGGCAGAAAAACTGCTTCCAAGAAATGCCGACGTAAAGGCGAATATAGACTTATTGAAAAGCGATTTTGAGGATAAAGAGTCAATGCGCCAGATGCCGGAGATCCTGAAGATTATGTGTTTCTGGTATTTCTTTCTTAATATAAATGAGATTACGACCCTTACTATATATATGTATCTTGCTTTTATGGCATCTATTCTCTCAATCATTTTTTTAAGATTCCAATGGCTTAAAAATATTTCCACTATTTTGGCGTCATGTCTATTCGTGTTGGTTATTTCTCTTGGTCTAATGGCTTATAATCAATACTCTATTGAGAGAGGTGTAGTAATCGCCGACGAATGTGAGATAAGATACGGACCTGGCGAAGAATACGAACCCAAATTTGAGATACATGAAGGTGCAGAGGTTAAAATAGAGGAGGAAAGAAACAAGTGGTATAAGGTGTATGTCTATGTGGATGTTGAAAGTATTCGTGATAATGAGGAGCAGAAGGATATGGAGTTCAAAAAGGGCTGGATACCGAAAGCCAAAGTAGAGAAGATATGAGGAATTGGCTTAGAAAACATTTTGTTTTCTGGTAAGATTGTGTATACTTAACCCAAATTATACCAGATTTTTTAATAAATCTTTGCAAAAGTCCTTAAAGGTGTATATCAAAATTTTCAATTAGGGTTGGGAATATGATCGATGATCCTGAAAAACGAAAATACCCAAGGGTTTCTCCTGGTGTCAATTTTGGTGTGATGGTGCAGCATGTTGACAAGAAAGACAGGGAATACTATGAAGGCATAATTAAGGATGTCAGTCTTGGGGGTATGTTTATCGACACCGACCATCTACCCCCAAAAGGTAGTATGGTCGTCATACAGTTTAGGTCGAACAAAGAAGGGGATGAACGGCCTGTCATTGCCAAGGGGTTGGTTTGCTGGACGCAAAAATGGAAGCGGCCTCATGGAATGGGGATTGATTTCATCGAATTTGAGGGACTCGGAAACACTCCCTTTGAAGAATGGTTCAAGAAACATTTCCAATCACAATAACTTTATACAATTGGGACCATAATAAGGACAAGCACTTTTTTACTCCGCGCCGTCCGCTGTTATCACTCAATCACGTCATTAGAATCTGATAATTGATATCCCCCAAGAAATAGGCTTGTATTAACCTTCAAGCGCCGTTAAGATAAATTTCAACGCTATTGGAGGGTATATTACATGCCATCAATTAAAGAAAAATCCCTTCAACTTCCTTCCCATGAACGAGCATAATTAGCAGGACACCTTATAAATAGTCTCTGTCTCTTTATAAACTTCAAGTTGAGAAGATATAAGACCTGATGGATAACTCACTGGCAGAATATCTTGATTTTGCTATTAAGGTAAGTAAAGATGCCGGTAAACTTAATCTCGCATTCTTTGAAAAACCCAAAAAAATTCGTATCAAGAAGGATAATTCTCTGGTAACAGAAGCTGATATTCAATCTGAGACATTAGTCAGAAATAAAATAACAAAAAGATTCCCCGAGCATGGGATTCTTGGAGAAGAATCAGGCCTGAAAAAGTCTACGTCACATTATTACTGGTGTATAGACCCTCTAGATGGAACTACAAACTTTGTCAGGGGAATACCCGTTTTTGCAGTATCAATTGCATTATTATACAGAAACAAACCCATTGTGGGTGTTGTTTATGATCCGGTCAGTAAAAATTTATTTTGTGCTGCAAAGGGAGAGGGTTCCTTTCTTAATAATACATCCTTAAAACCACCAAAAATCATACCACAAAAAGAATTAATGTTTGCGGTTCAATCGGAATATGATGGAAGAGTTCCTGGTTATTTAAATCAGATACTTAAAAAGGCAAAGATCCGTTCTATTGGAGTTGCATCGCTACATGTTTGTTATGTAGCGGCAGGTTGGGTTGATTGTTATATCGGTGATCGATGTTCTTTGTGGGATATCGCTGGAGGTTCTATTATACTGACCGAGGCGGGAGGCGTTATAAGTAAGCCGAATGGCAAAAAAATCTTTCCACTAGAATGTGATATATCAACTTATGTAGATACAAGTATACGTTGCATTGCTGCCAGGAAGAATAAACACAAAAAGATTCTCAGCGAATATTTTTCGTCATATACATAATTATGAAAAAAACAACAAATAGCTGCGCACTGGCTGCAGACGTAGGTGGCACAAATACCCGGATGGCAGTTGTAACAGGTGAAGGAGAGATTCTTACACAGTCGAAAAGGCCCACACATTGTAAAAAAGGCAGGGACGAGATGATTAAGTTCCTTGTTTCTTTTTCAAGAGAAACTATTGAAAAATCACAACTGCCGAGGAATGAAATATGCGGAATTGGAATAGGTTTTCCCGGTCCTTTGAATGCCAAGTCCGGCATAGTCTTCAACCCTCCAAATCTGATAGGTTGGGACAACGTTCCATTGAAGGACATACTCGAAGAAGAGTTGAAAATGCCTGTTTCTGTTGAAAACGACGCTAACTCAGCAGCCCTGGGTGAATGGTGGAAGGGGGTAGGAGCCGGGACAAACAGTTTGGTTTGCATTACATTGGGCACGGGTATCGGAGGAGGTATAATTCTGGATGGAAGAGTCTGGCATGGTGCATCATGGATAGCGGGCGAAATAGGACATACGACTATTATAAGAGACGGGATGAATTGCACCTGTGGAAATAAAGGATGTCTTGAGGCCTATGCCTCATCCAGAGGAATTATAGAAAGAGTAAACATTGCGTTATCAGACAAAAGAGGCAAAGGTAAATTTCAGCCAATTACAGAGCTTAAGCAATTGGACCAGTTGGTATTACAAGGCAACGAAATTATATTAAACGTTATTAAGGAAACCGGAGTTATACTGGGAATTGCCGTGGCTAATCTTGCAAACCTTCTAAATCCTGAAATGGTCGTATTGTTTGGAGGCGTAACTAACCTGGGAGAAAACCTCATCAAGCCTTTAAGGGAAGAAGTTAAGAAAAGGGCATTTAAAAAGGCAACTGAGTCGCTAAGGATAGAGGTAGCGAAGCTGGGTGATAACAGCGGAATACTTGGCGCAGCAAAGAGTATCTTTTTGAAGCTGCAAAGCTAAAGCAAGCTTAAGCTTATTCCATGAGCTATGTTTTGTAATATCTAACTTACGGGAACACCATTTTCTACAGGAGCGGATACCGAGACAGTACTGCTCTTATACCAGTCCTGATAATAGTCTCCAGAGTCATATAGTTTATGTAGATTTTCAAGTACCTGTTCAAATACCTGCTGCCAGTCAGAACCAACCCTGAAGCCAAACATAGCGTTGCGTTTGCCATGCCTCGTACTACCAATAGTCTTAAGTGACTTTCTAAAGCGCATTCTCAGGTTGTCACCGGCATAAAGATGGTCATACATATACTGCATACCTTCAATAAAATCTTCCAGGGTCATGTCAACAAATCTATGAACTACATGCGCAGTATCGTAATATTTCCAGTCAGCAGGATAGTTCTTACGGAAAATCCTCTTTTCTGAATCCAATCTATGATAAAGCTCAGTTTTCGGAAACGGACAATTGATACCAAAGGTAAGGACGTCAATGTTATTTTCCAATACAAATTCTGTCATCCTTTTGAATGAATCTTTACCGTCTCCATCTGCTCCCAGGACTATAGACCCCCAAACAACAAGGCCGTGGTCATGAATCTTTTGAATGCAGTCATAATAATTATCCGTACCAAGCCTTAAATTGGTCTTTTTGTGCATCTTCTCCAGGACAGCTTCATTTGTCGATTCTATTCCGCAGAGAAATCCAAAGTTTCCACTCTTTGCCATCAGATCGAGCGCCTCCGCATCCTGCGATATATTAAGCGCCGTAAATCCGAGCCAATCCTTTTCAATACCTCTTTCTATCATCCCACGCCAGAGTGCCTTTGCCCTATTAGCAGAGTTCTTACTATGACCATAGAAATTATCTTCAGCAAACATTAAGCCCTTGTAATCAGTTGCTTCCATCTCATCCAGGACGTCTTCGTATGGCCTTTCTCTGAATTTTTTCCCCTGGAAGGTGGGTACACTGCAGAAATCGCAGTAATTTGGACATCCTTTTGTTGTAACTATAGAAGAAAACTTGTAATCGTATTTCTTTTTCAGCAATTCTCTGTCTGGGAAAACATGCTTCATTTCTGATAAGTCTGGCAGCCCTCCATTATAAACTTTTTTGAGTTGACCGTTTTCAAAATCCTTAATGACTTGAGGCCACAGAGCTTCCGCTTCTCCCGTAAATACAGCATCAACGTATTTAGATGCTTCATCAGGCACTACGGATGCATGGATTCCGCCAAGTATCACGGTCATACCTTTTTTTCTACATATTTCAGCTATCTTGTACGCCCTTGCCACTTGATATGTAACAGAGGTCATACATACCAAATCAACAGGCTCAAAGGTTAATTCACCATTATCATCAAGGGCAAGGTCCAGATTCTCATCAATTACGTCAAACTCCCAGTCTCCGGGTGTAAGGGCGGCAATATATGCCAGATTTAAGGGCATTTGTACTATGACGGTTATACTTTCCTCACCATGCCTTCCCGGTGGGTGTGGATTGATAAGCATCATTTTTCGCATTTTATTCTCCTTCTAATTATTTAAAATCAAATTCGCCACCCTCCAACCAGAGGATACAACCGCGCATACCCCTGGTCCCGGGTTTGTCCAATGTCCTGCTAGAAATAGATTATTGAAAGGTGTTTTATGTTGAAGTCTATTCGACCATGTCTGATCCACGGTAACAGCCCAACCGTAGGCAGCACCTTTTGAATTGAGTGTATAGCGTTTAAGTGTCTTCGGTGTTGCTGCTTCGATAACGTCGATATGATTTCGGACGTTGGGAACAAGAGTTTCAAGATATTTTAATGTATATTCTTTCATTTCTTCTTTAAAGGTTACCCAATCCTCTATATCACCATAGTCTTCTTTTAAGGATACAACAACAGAAATTATCTGCTTCTCATCAGGGGCAAGGCTTTTATCTGTTTTTGTCGGTACCGATATATAAAACCAACCATTATCGGAAAAACTTATATCATCTGACGTATGGTAGAAGCCTCTTTTTAGTGCTCTTAAGTCAATACCTTTATCAAGACCCAGATATAATAGAAAAAATGAAGTACTTTCCTTCATTGACTGGATCTTACGAAGATAGGAATCGTTAACTTCCTTTTCTTCTATTAACTCGGAAAAGGTTTGCTTTGGATCGATGTTTGATACAAAAACATCAGCAAAATACTCTTTTCCTTTATTTGTCACAACTCCCTTCGCAAGCGTATCCCTTGTGTATATCTTGTTGACGGTAGAAGATAGCATAATTTGACCGCCATAGTCAATGAATTTTTGAGCGATTGCATCGGCGAAATTTTGGGTACTGCCAACAGGGTAAAAAGCCCCATCCTTTAGATAATTTACCAGCATCTGGCACATACCAATTGCTGAGACTTCGTGAGGAGGCGAACCGATGTAGCCCCATTGTGCGGACAAGATTGTTTTAAGTTGCTCTTCAGCAAAAAACTTATCCAGCATTTCCTTGTAAGTAACGTCTTGATATTTACTTAGCAATTTGCTTCTTTCGCCCCTAACCGTAGACCGATACAGTCCGACAAATTCTTTAAAAAAGGATGATAAATTTTCACTTTCGTATGGGAACCGTTGTTTTAGTAAGTTGATATAATCATCAATCTCGGCGGGAATATCTATAGAAAAAGAAGGAAAATTTATGCTGTCCATAGGATCAAGTCTTAAAAAATTAATACTTATATCAAGTTCTTTAAGGCTTCTACCGACTATACTCCATTTTCCACATCCACCGATGTGGTGAACGGCTGCATCGAAAATAAAGCCTTTTCTTTTGAAAGAAGTGCAATAACCCCCGGGTATATTATGTTGTTCAATTATCAAAACTTTTTTTCCACTTTTTGCCAGGAAAGCACCGCAGATTAGTCCTCCAATCCCGGCCCCTAATATAATTACGTCATACCTGGATTGTATTTTGGATTCATCTAAGGAAAAGTCACCTGTAGAAACAGCCATTATAAGTTATGAATATTTTGATATGATTAAGGATGAGATGTTGCCTGTATCTGAAAAGTCGCCAATCAGGACGTTTCTTACGTCTAATTTTCTGCTCTTATTAGGTACATAATCTAAATCGCATTCATCGTCCACTTCTTGATAATTTATTGTTGGAGGTATAACACCGTTGTTAATTGCCATTATACTTGCAACACTTTGCATTGCTCCCGACGCGTCAAGGCATTCCCCTGTCATTGATTTTATTGCACTTATGGGTACTTTCTTAGCATAACCACCAAAGTAGTCTTTAATAACCCTGGTTTCCATTCTATCACCCGTTATGCTGGAGTTTGCGCATGCAGATATGTAAGAGATGTCGTCAATATTAAGTTCCGCATCTTTCATTGCCAAAGAAATGCATCTTATACCCTCTTTAGTATCTAACTTGTCGCGGTAAATCTTTTTCGGATTAAAGGTGCTTCCGTAACCCTTTATCTCGGCGTAAATTCTTGCGTTTCTTTTTAATGCGTCCTCGAGCCTTTCTATCACCATTAATGCAGCAGCTTCACCAATTATGAAACCATTGCGCCTTTTGTCATATGGCGTTGAAATCTCAATGGTGTTATCTCTGTAACCTGCTAATATTCCAGACCTGTAAGCTCCCCAGAATATGTCCGGGGTCAAACCGTGAACTCCCCCAGCCAAAACCGCCTTCACCCTGCCTAACCTTAGGAAATCAGAGGCGTAAATAATAGCATCTAGTCCACTGGTAACTCCAGTAGATATGGTGGAGTTAAGGCCGGTGGCTTTGCAAAATATAGAGGCCCTGCTTGCAGGAGCATTTAGAACTGTATTTGGGAAGGCCATTGGATTAACATAATTAGGACCTTCCCTTAACGCTTCAAAGTCAAATGAACTGATACTATCTATACTGCCATAAGTAGAACCGATTACAATTCCTAAATCTTCCCCAGTATAGGTTTCGTGCGTTATTTTAGCATCGTTCATTACAAGTTTTGCGGCTGAAGATGCCAATAGCGAAGTCCTGTCTATATGGCGTATGCCTTTCTTTCCCAAATATATCTTTGCATCAAAATCTGATATCTCTCCCGCCTTCTTGCTCCTGTATTTGGATACGTCAAATAGTGTGATATCATTTATCCCGGAAACACCATTTATCAAATTGCCCCAAAACTCGTCTTTATTTACACCGATTGGTGACAAAATGCTAATACCTGTTATAACTAATCGAGTATCCATTACAATTGTTCC
The DNA here is from genome assembly GCA_008636105.1 of Candidatus Scalindua sediminis. Taxonomy (GTDB): domain Bacteria; phylum Planctomycetota; class Brocadiia; order Brocadiales; family Scalinduaceae; genus Scalindua_A; species Scalindua_A sediminis. The sequence goes on from VSDH01000001.1 coordinate 188,461, forward strand.
GTTGAAAAATTATCCCATAAAAAAAAGTTAATGGCCTTGCTCTAAGATACCATTAACATTAAATGAACTATCTAAATTTTTGACTTTTAACCCGTAAACTTCTTTAATACAAGACAACTATTGTTACCGCCAAAGGCGTAAGCATTATTTAAGGCTATATTTACTCGCATCTCACGTTTTACATTAGGAACAAAATCTAAATCACACTCCGGATCTTTAGTTTCATAGTTTATTGTGGGAGGCACTATGTCTTCTTTAACAGCTAATGCACACGCGATAGCTTCTATTGCACTTGCAGCTCCCATTGTATGCCCTATCATAGATTTTATAGAAATCACAGCCAAACGCTTTGAATGTTCGCCAAATACTTTCTTAATAGATATTGTTTCAGCCTTGTCATTGGCAACGGTTCCTGTACCATGTGCACTTATATGTTGAACATCCTCAGGCTTGATGTTGGCATATTTTAAGGCCTTTCTCATCGCGGATACGACACCATTTCCATCTGGTTGTGGAATTGTGATATGATATCCATCACAGCTTAGACCGTAACCCAGAATTTCTGCATAGATATTTGCATTCCTTGCTAATGCATCTTCCATAGATTCTAACACCAGCATCCCGGCGCCTTCACCAATTAACATTCCTTTTCTATTTTTGTCAAAAGGCTGGCATACTTCTGGCGCAATAGCATTCAGTTTGCTAAAACCAACGTAAGCTACTTTAGAAAAGGGATCCGTACCGCCGGCTACCATAATATCTGCTCTTCCCAATTTTATCAGGTCGCATGCATAGCCAATAGCGTAATTCCCTGCGGCACATGCAGTGGAAATTATTGTATTTGGACCCTCAAAACCGAATTCGATAGCTATGTTTGATGGAATATTGTTGCATGGATGCTTAAGGAATAGATCTGAATCTACGTTATCATCTCCCTTTTCATATCTTAATTGGTTTACCCTTTCTAAAATTTGAATTTCACCCGCAGTTGTGCCGATTGAAACACCGACTCTTTCAAGATCAACATTTTTTACATCAATTTTAGAGTCATCTAAGGCTAGCTTAGTTGCTGCGATTGCAAATTGTGATCCCTTACCAACTTTTCTTGAACCGTTACTTATATAGTCTTCATACTTGAAATCTTTAACTTCACAACCGTTATGCACTTTAAAATCAGATGTGTCAAACGCCTTGACTTCCGAGGCTCCGGATACGCCAGAAATCAATGCATTCCAGAAAACATCTTTATTGCATCCTATAGGGGATATTACACCTACACCAGTAATTACAATTCTTTTATTATCCATAATTTTTTATGTTGTGTTACCCCGAATTAACCCTTTAGAGATTCTTTTTCGGCTACACCAAAACTTAATGTAGCTTTCGAAACGATCTTTTCTCCCACCCTGGCTATGCCCTTCACTATCGCTGCATTAGAAACAACTTTTTCGGTATTGATTTCTAAAATAAGTTGGTCACCTGGAAAGACTGGTTTTGAGAAGCGGACGTTAGCCGAGGCCAACAAAAAGACCTTGTCTTTGTCCTTGTCAGCATCAAAACTCTTTCTAAAGAGTATGATTGAGGCTTGGGCCAGGGCTTCTAAGATTAAGACTCCTGGCATTATGGCAAAATCCGGAAAGTGTCCAGCGAAGAATGATTCATTACCGGTAATATTCTTTAAACAAACAATTTTGCTTCCCTTCTGAAATTCAACAACTTTATCAATAAATAAGAATGGATATTTTTGAGGAACCAACTTTCTTATTTCCTCAAAGCTCAACATTTGTAAATACCTTTCTTGTTAAAGTTATAAGCAGACAGATTTAAAAATTTATGAAATAGGCGTGAATACAAAAGAAATGTGGTTATTTCTTGGTACTTTCTTCCATTACTGACTTCGTCATCTCAATCGTAGCGTTTAGTGATGTAATGTCTACTAATTTTTCTTCAGGAATTTGAATTTTGTATTTTTTCTCAATAAGTGCCAGAATTTCCAATGCCAGCAAGGAATCTATTTCTAACTCTTTAAAAAAATCAGCGTCTCTTTTTTCCCATATTTCACTTTCCTCTAACTCAGTTACTTCAGCCACAATTGATGTAACTTCTTTATCTATATTATCTGCAGTCAATAACAACCCTCCTCAAAAAATACCAACCTACAAAAATTTAACAAATACTTAAAGTAACAAATATTAACGACAAATGTTTAGTGAAAAAAGAGTGTTCTTAAACGATGATTTTTTCCTATGAAGATTGTCAATACAGAGCTTATGATAGTACGGTCTGGCGTTAAAATACATTTAAAAAAAATCTGAAAAGGGGAAAATAACAAACTTACATCAATATGTCAATAACAATCTCAAGACGACTTTTAGGACTAATCGAGTTGACTTGATGTATACATTTTGCTATCGTTTTTAGTCAAGGTAAGTAAATTAAATGACTAAAATAAAGATTTGCGGTATAAAGAATTTAAATGATGCCATAATCGCTGTAGACTATGGTGCGGATGCTATTGGTTTTGTATTTGCAGAAAGCGTACGGCAGGTAAGCAGAGAAAAGGTTAAGGCTATTGTACGAAAATTGCCGCCATTCGTTACGTTTGTGGGGCTTTTTGTCAATGAAACTGCTAAAAATATCGAAAATATTTGCAGCTACTGTGGTCTGAACGCCGTACAACTGCATGGAAATGAACCACCAGGTTTTTTAGATAGACTTAAGCATTACAAGGTTATCAAGGCATTTCGGATAAAAAATGAAAGAGACATCGACCCAATAAATAGGTATAAATCTGATGCTGTATTGCTTGATGGATATGCAGAAAATAAAATGGGTGGTTCAGGTGCCTCTTTTGACTGGAAGATTGTTAAAAAATTAAAGACCTCAAGACCCGTAATAATAGCAGGAGGTTTAACACACTTAAATGTCTCGCGTGCTATAAAGATTGCAAAGCCCTATGGCGTTGATGTTTCCTCCGGAGTGGAGATCAAACCTGGAAAAAAGGACAGGAAACTAATCAAAAAATTTATCGATGCCGTAAAGGGGTAGTTCCTTCAAAATTCGTTTATAACACCAAACAGCGTTAAGTCTGTTGAATCTACAATATCTATATTGGTAAGCTTGCCCAATAACGAAGCGGATCCACCCGCCCGACTAAGCCGTTCAGGCGGGCAGGTTTCGGGCAGGCTAAATACGACAATCTGGTTTTGTCTTGTCCTGCCTGTTAATCTGCATTCATCAGTCTTGCTTGTTCCTTCCACCAGGACCTCAACCGATTTTCCAACAACCTCTCTATTACGTTCTTTATTTATCTCACTCTGCAAATCTAACAATATCTGATTTCTCCTTTTTTTAGTTTCCTCCGGTACATCATCTTTTAATTCCGTAGCTGCAGTTCCTGTTCGCGGCGAGTATTTAAATATAAAGCAGTTTTGATAGCGCACGTCCTTCATCAGACTTACGGTATCTTCAAAATCGTCTTCCGCCTCTCCCGGGAAGCCCACAATAAAGTCACTGGCAATCGTAATGTCAGGTACTAAGGACCTTGCCATTTCAACAAGCCCTCTATAATATTCAGATGTATACTGGCGTCTCATCCTTTCCAATACCCTGTCTGAACCAGACTGTGCCGGCATGTGTAAATTTTCACAAACTTTGGGCAGTTCGCCAACGGCTTCTAATATATCTCTGGTCATATCCCCTGGATGTGAGGTAACAAACCTTATCCTCTCTATACCTTCTATTGGATCTAACTTTCTAAGCAGAGTAGCCAGAGTAGTATCTCCATTCAATCCCTTTCCATAAGAATTTACATTCTGTCCCAACAGTGTGACTTCTTTACATCCATCATCTGCAAGGTCTTTAACTTCGTTTATTACGTCTTCTACAGGCCTGCTGAACTCGCGCCCTCTTACATACGGTACAATGCAATACGAACAATAATTGTCGCATCCCCTCATGACAGATACAAATGCCTTGTACCGATTTGGTCTTTGAGTAATCAACCTGTCAAAGGTTACTTCTCCGTCTTCATCAATAGCTAAAATGCGTTTATTGGTTCCATTGATTTTTCCGAGTAATTCAGGGAGTTTTGAGAACATCCTCGTACCGCATACGAGGTTGACGTGTGGCATACGCCTAAATATTTTTTCCCCATCATTTTGCGCCATACATCCCAGGACGCCAAGGATTAAGCCCGGGTTCTTTTCCTTTTGATCTCTTAAACTGCCGAGTTGGGAATATACCTTGTGTTCGGCCTTATTGCGTACACTACACGTATTCAGGAGGATGACGTCTGCGGCTCCTTCATCTTCGGTAAACGTATAACCTTCCTTCACAAGGGCGCCTACGGATAACTCCGAATCCAGCTTATTCATCTGACATCCATAAGTCTTGATAAAGACCTTAGTTTGATTTGTATTCATAGATTTTCTCTTTGATTTTATTCTCTTTTTATCTGGTATTTATTATTTTAATACATTTCAAATATCTCAAAAAGTCCTTTTTCGCTTGTATCAGTCTTTTTCACAATCTATTGCCATCCTTTAGATAATAAGTGCGAAAATGGACGAAAATAAACTCGTAACAGCAATACGACAAAATATACCATATTCTCTAAGAACAGGCACAATATATTGATTTTTTATACTCATAACACCATACCCGAAGAACTAATGCGAAAATGGACGAAAATAAACTTATGTTATTCACAAAACATTCTAACTCCAATAAGGAACATATTTTTGCGGCTCCTTCATCTTCGGTAAACGTATAACCTTCCTTCACAAGGGAGCCTACGGACAATTCCGAATCCAGCTTATTCATCTGGCACCCGTAAGTTTTCAGAAAAACTTTCATGACAAATACCTCCCTTGTTTTTCTGAAAACCTAAGCATACATGTCCCCCTGTTTAGTTTTGCACCGTAGCGGCACGCTGCGATAGCAAAACTAGGGGGATCTTTTTCATATATATTTATCACCTTTTTTGTTCTCTCTCTGTGTTCGGATTTCTAAAATCGCCTCTAGTTCCTTAATTACCGGTTCGTCTTTTTGCCGACCACAAGCCCTCTTTGATTTAATCAATCCTTCAACTGTCAAGACATTACACTGAATTCCGTAGATTTCCATAATTTCAGAGTATTTTAGCGCCTCATCATAATAACCTATACCTTTGAGTTCTCCAAATAAATCAATATCTCCTATATCAGTTGAAAGTGTAAAATTTAATCCCATTTGCAGTGTTTTTGCATCAAAGATAAATTGTAAGTTTTTTTCTACTTCCCTCAAATATGGATGAAAAGGAGTGAGTGTTTTGATAAGGTTTTCAAGGTTTTCTTTATCTCTGGCATAACAAATATCGACATCACGGGTCATATATGCTGAACCCTGGGCAACTCCGGCCTGACCACCAATTAGAACAAAGCGGACATTATGTTTTTTTAATGTCGTCAATATTTTCTTCAGATTCAGCACGTTTTCTTTCACCTGCTTTTTTCAATTCCTCTGCTGCCTCAAGCATTCTTTGATGGCATTCTATCCTTTCGGTTGGAGTTAGCGAGATGTTTCTATATAATAGAGTAACATCAATCCCATACTTAATAGCTTCTTGTATCGCATCCTTATGTTTTGTTTTCATATATCTTTATCAACTCTTCTTTTTTCCCACGTGGCAATTTCTTAATATCCCTTTCGGCGTTTAAGACAGTTTTATAGTATCTATATTTCTTTGCATAAACCAGTTTTACTGGTAACCTCGCTCTTAGATATTTTGCTCCATTTCCTTTATTGTGTAATTTAATCCTTTCTTCTAAGTTCTTAGTGCTACCTGTATAATACATTCCATCAATGCACTGAACGATATAAACATGGAATATGCCTTTACGTTTAAACCTCATGTGTTACAAAAATTATTTTATTTCCTGAATATTTCCCCGGTGGAATTTTACAATGTAAAATTCCCGGGATTTAGTCCCGGAAATCTTTCAGATTCCACGGGAGTAGCGGGAAATTCTAACAGGGTTTACTTGTAAGATTGTCTGTATATTAAAAACGGTGTGATATAATGTCAACAGTTATAATTGTTTATTTGGGGTATTAAGGGTGGTGAATGTGAAGCATAATTTAATCATTGTCATCATGATTTATATTTATATATAATAAAGTTTTATAATCTCAATTCTTTTGATACACATTTCTAGAGAAAGGATGTAAGTTTATGTATTTTTACTTGAAGATCATATTATGTTTCGTATTTTATTTGTTCTTTATATCTACAAATGTATCTTTAGCAAGTGATCCCAGGGAATGGTCTCCTGTCTGGAAACTTCCTCCGGGAAAGAGGCCGGAAAATATTGTTGATGAGTTTATTACGGTCCCCGGGGACGTGGAAAAAAGCCAGTTCTTCAGCCCAATCTCCTGCGGCTCCTGTCATCCAGAAATCTTCAAGATGTGGAGTGGTTCCACGCATGCCAACGCATGGAGAAACCCCCTCTTCCAGGCCCTTTATAATTTAGGTAAAAAGACCGCTAAAGGGGAATGGCAGAAGCGTAATGTAGAATCATGTGTACGCTGCCACCATCCTATTGGACACAGTTCGGGTGAAAAGGATCTTCCCCTGGATGACGAAAAGGGTGGAGTCATCTGTGATTTTTGCCACTCCGTCAGGGCAACGACGGGGGTAGGTAATGCACCTTATATTCTAAACCCTGGTAATGCCGCTGCAATGGAAGGAGGTACGAAATATGGCCCCTTTGACGATTCCCCCGATACGATACATAAAAATAAATTTTCTGAGTTACACACGCGCTCTGAATTCTGCGGGGGATGTCACGATGTATCACACGCGGGAAATGACCTTCCTATCGAACAAACTTATACTGAATGGCGACAGGGACCGTATAATACAGGCGATCCAAAGACATCTGTACATTGTCAGGACTGCCACATGAGACAGCGTCCAGGTTTCCCTTCCACCGGAAGCACTGAACGGCCTGATAATCCGGGGTTTGCAACTCCTGAAATTCTCGGGGGTATAAAGCGCCCGCATATATGGACACACTATTTTGTAGGTGGAAGTGTTGTCCCAATCTCCCTGCCGCCTAACTCAAAAGTACAACCACAGATGGCCGTTGAAAGACTTCAGAATGCCGCAACCCTTGCAATCCATGCTGTTTCTGATGTTCAAAGGATTGGTATGCTCAAATTCCAGGTGGACATAATGAATACTGGTGCAGGACATTATCTGCCCACGGGTCTCACAGAGGTTAGGCAGATGTGGCTTGAGGTTTCTGTAACTGATTCAGAAGGTAATCTTTTATATCAAAGCGGTACAGTTGATGAGAAAGGAAAAATTGACTCTGAAGCTACAATATACAACACAGTATTTGGAGACGAAAAAGGAGAACCGACTTTATTAGTATGGGCTGCAACACACATTATCTCAGACAATCGCATTCCCCCAAAAGGGAAAAAGGAAGAACATTTCGCTTGTTTAGTACCGAATGATGTAAAAACACCTATAAAGATAACGGCCGTATTAAATTATCGCAGCGCACCGCAGCATGTTGTGGATGAACTTCTGGGAGAAAAGTCAATAAAGTTCCCTATAATTAAGATGACGGAGTTATCAACGGAAGTTGATTTATAGATAGAGGTGTCCTGTGTTCAAGGATTATGGATAGGGTCAATATTGTTCGACCCAATTTCATTCACCCAGTTGTTTTAATTTCTGCACGATTTTCCCCAGATGATAAACATTATGATCTGCAACGAGTAGTACTTCCCTCAAATAGGTATGACCTTCTCCATGAGGAATTTTTGCCGTTAAATCAAACTTCGGATTTTTTACCAGTCTCATCAATTCCTTCAAATCTCTGAAGAATCTGGAAACGGCACTTTTCAAGATTTTTTGTGTTATTTCATCAGTATCCGATGGCCAATAACCATCCGGCCATTCGGGTGATTCCCAGGTGGGATCGAGTGTGTATCTTAAAATATCTTCCTGGGCGATGCGCATATGCTCGATCTCTTCATATATAGAATGCACTCCTTTTTGAGGACGTACTTTGCAAAGTTCAGGCTTGAGGTCTTTTAGTACTTCTTCCAATGTAATATGTGCTTGACCACCTTTTAATAATTCAATTAAGTCCTTTCGTAATGCCTTATCAGGTATTGTTACATCCTTTTTCTTCATTTTTTCTTTATGATTAAGTGCTTCTCTTTGTTTTTCCTGTATGTGTACTGTTTAAACTCCTGAATACACAACTCTGCATACTCTACTGCACGAGGAACGTCATCCCAGTTTGTACAATAATATAAAGGCAAATCATACAATAAATATCGTTTTAACTGCTTACTTTTTATTTGCTTGGTATCCAGGTTGTTGATGATTTGATTTGATACTGATTTGACCTTTTTGAAGGATTTTATTTCAATAATTCCGATCACGTATCCTTGATACAGGATGGCGACATCAGGAGACAACTCTCCATCGTATGCCTCACAAAAAATCGGACAGCCAACCGTACATTGGATATCTTTCTCTCGTAAACGTTTATAAATTTCAGCCTGAATAAGTGGTTCCGGGAGTCTGGCAGGTGGCCTAAATTCTCTGTAGTTCCACTTTGGTTTTGTGAGAAATTCCAGTTTATTTACCATATTCAGCCATAACGATCCTCTTTCTTCCTTCTAGCAATAACTATGTATCAGAAAAATTACAGATTTTAAAATTAGACAGAAATGTAGCGGATGGCTTTAGCCTTCCATTTAAAAGGGATGTCCCTATTAAGCTCCAGTTCTAGTTAAGTATACTTCAACACGCTAGCACGCTTATGTTATGCCCTTCCAAAAACGATTTTGTTTTACCACAAACAGGTGCCGATGTTCTTAAGCTGACTTTCGCATTTGGAACATGCTTTTTGATCTTGCCGGCCTTTGTTAATATACCTTTACCATCTTTCATGATGATTCGGCTTTTACGTTGAATGACTATGTCAAATTGAGCGGTGCCAATCTGTCTTAATTTCGTTGAAGAAGGCAATTTAAACAATTTAGGATCGATAAACTTATTCATGATATATATATTTCTTCGTCCACCTTACGTCCGCAAATAACCGAAGCAAATGGAGCGACAGCGGAATACCAGTCAAATTCATCCTGTGGTTATGTGATCAATTGTCATTGCTATTTAAAGCTTGTCTCGCGGAACCTTCTTCGATGTCCTTTATCTTCCCGATTCTGTAAGCGTCAACAACCCCAATGATCCAGCAGAGAATTACCAACAACAAGACGATATTGTATGTGAGGTTCCCGGAAGTAGCGGATGCCTGGGTGGCTGCGTTCGAGATGGTACTCATACTGATTGCCCCACCCTGCGACTCAATCTTCTCCAGGATGTCAAGGGCGTGTTGTACTGCTTTCACTATAAATACGGACATACAGACCAAAACCGTAAGCATTATGACAGCACCACGTTTATAGTGTTTTAGAACAATCTGACCCAGGCCTGGAAATATCAAACCCGACCAGAAGGCTCCCTTTAATGAGTTTTTCATTGTGCCTTTCTCTGATACCTCTCTCTATCTGTCAGAAATACATAAGATTGCGTAGCAATTATAGCCATGTGGACCATTCTTTATAATTATTACTTAAAACATTGTTTATAAATATTATCACCCAGATCTTTCCAATGACTTGATTTATATTCAAATTTATCTGGAGTGAATTTTACTCTTAATTTTTTAAACCCAAACACATAACTATTAAAATCTGATAGTTTTTTTCTTTGATTAATTTGCGCATACAAAAAATCAACCCATTAATTGTTGTCGTTGTCAAAGCCCTACTTACCTTTTTATCTAATGTCCACATCTTTTTTTCTTTTATTTCTTTCGCAAACGCTGAAATAAAGGTCCGAATTTCGGCATTGATTCGGTTAAGTTACCAGTGTTTCTTTAATTTTTAATTCAATCTTATCAACCACCGGAATACTTAAATTTTTATGAATTCGAAATAGAATCCATTCTTCTAATGTTTCTTCTAACTCTTTTCTACATTTTTCCAGACTTTTGGCATTTGCACATACACCACGGCAAACTGGAATTTCACCATAAAAGCTTCCATCGTCACTTAGGATCTCATATTTCGCTTTTCCCATTGCTTTCTCTATATATTGTCTAATCATTTTCTGATTCCTCCTTTTGTCTTTATAACATTCATTTCATAAGTGAATATATTCGTTTGACATCCGTCAAAGCCTTGTCTGTGGGGACGAGTGGTGTTACTTCTATATCGGTAAAGAAAGGAAATAGTGGGAGGTTTGTTACGATCTGGTCAAGCTCCTCGTTTGAATCAGCTTCAATAATGGCAGTAGCCCCTCTCCTGCCAGCTAATTTTCCACCCGCAAGGATTTTGCCTCTTTTTTGCATCCTGATAAAATATTCCCATTCCTTGACAACAAATCCAAGAAAATCCTTAACCGGGATATCAGGTAGTTTCTTTATTTCAACTTTTAATAAAAAGATCATATTCTTAATTAGCTCCTTTCATATTCATCGAGTGTGGTGAGTAATTTACAGGCTGTCCGAGAAAAGGGAAATGAGTATTTTTGTCATTCTGAATTTATTTCAGAATCTAATAATTTCAATAACTTAGCAACATTAGAGATCCCGCCCCCATTCCTAGCTTACGCAAGGAAGCTATGGGGGGGGATGACAATTGTAACACAGTCTGCAAGTCCGCCCGCCTGTACCTATTCGGGTAGGTCCCCCAAGGGGAGAGGAAGTGGGATGGGAATTGCCCCCACAAAATATCATCAAGCAATTTGCACAGCCATGTTCTCTTATACTCATACAGTATTACTATACATAACGTATATATAATTTATATCGCCAATCCCCCGTCAACGGTCAGGACATGTCCTGTTATATATTTTGCATCGTCTGAAAGCAAGAACAATGCTATTTTCGCAACCTCCTCAGGTGTACCAAACCTCTTTAAGGAAGTCATATCTGTCATCTTTTTCTTGTATTCATCTGGGAGTGAAGAAGTCATATCTGTTTCTATAAATCCACATGCAATGGCATTCACATTAATATTTGCCTTGCCAACCTCTTTTGCAAGGGACTTTGTAAAGCCAATCATCCCTGCCTTTGATGATGAATAATTAACCTGCCCGGCCACACCAGCAATACCACTAACTGAAGTTATATTAAGTATGTTTCCTCTTTTCTGTTTGATCATGGTCATTATCACAGCTTTAGAAAAATTATATACACTTTTAAGGTTTGTGTTAATCACATCGTCCCAATCGTTTTCTCCCATCAGGGCAAGAAGTTTATCCTTAGTGATACCCGCATTGTTTACTAAGTAATCAATTTGTCCGAATTCGTCTTTTACGTCTTTGACCATATTCTTGGCCGCTTCAAAATCTGAGACGTCTACCTTCTTTGCCACTACCTTGACTCCGTGTGATTCTACCTCCTTTACCAGGGTATTTGCCAGTTCATCACTCTTGGAATAATTAAAAACCACATTGCAACCGTTCCTTGCCAATTCAAGTACGATTGCTCTCCCGATACCTCTGGTACCACCTGTTACTATTGCCGTTTTGTCTTTCATTTACTTTGCCTCCAAAGGACATTTTGATAAAGAAAATCCCCCCTCCATTCCCCCCTTTAGGAAAGGGGGGTTAGGGGGGATTCAACAAGCTTACGACGCATCATTTCAGCAAAGAGACCTACTTCATACTCGATTCCTTTTTTTGTGTCATTATCCATCGCATAATTTATACATTTCTTCATTGTATATATTGCCGTATCGTTGTTCTCTGCCAACATACCTGCAAAATCTATTGCCTCTTTAAGAACTCCTTTAACCGGTGCAAGTTTGTTAACCAGACCCCACTGTAAGGCAGTCTCGGCACGAATCATCTTTCCAGAATATAACATCTCCTTGGCCCTGGCAGCACCTATCACTTTGGGCAGTCTTATCGTTCCACCAAGACCCGGAATTATACTCAATTCGGGTTTTGCCTCAGGCAGACTGAAAAATGCAATTTCAGAAGCTATACGGATATCACACAATAAGGCAAGTTCAAGTCCAGCGCCTATGGTAACACCGTTGAGAGCCGCAATCAGCGGTTTCTTACAATTTTCAATCTCCATATACATCTCGTGAGCCCTTACAAATCTATCATAATTCTTTTCGGCTACTAACCCAGATATCCACGAACCGAACAATTCTTCTCTATCAGCGCCATCACAGAAAACGCCTCTTATACTACTTGTTATTATTATTGATGTTATCTTTTCGTCTTTCTCATAAGAATCTATCTTGTCATATATTGCATCTAATAACCAGGATCCTATAGAATTCCTCGGGGGTTTCTTCATCTTGATAATACCAGCATATCTATTGTCTTGAAGTTTTACCTCTTCACATTCCAAGTGCTGGTATCCTGAATTGTCCCCTCTGTTCATTCGTATATCTTTCATAGTCTAAACCCTTAAGCCTGCTTCAAATCCTTCATGAATTGCTTCAAGTGCGGTTCTAACACTTACACAGTCACCTATTTTATATAACTCATCTATCTTTCCATCTAATCCTTTGAAAAGACTTTGATTGGATTTATATCCAGCCGCTATGACAACCGTATCCGCAAGAAGAAAATTATCTCTTTTATCTTTTTCATAGGTAATACGGATTTTCTCATCTATATCCTTTGAATTAGATGAAGCCTTTAATTTGTTAATGTTATTAATATTTTTAAACTCTTTAACATTTACACCCGTTATACTATTAATTCCCGCATCTTTTATTTGCTTTAAGATTATCCATCTGGTTGAGATACCAAACCTTCCTCCAATCTTGTTTTTCATTTCCAGGATAGTAATATTACGTTTACCCCGTGACGTGAGTTCTACCAGCTCATCCCCTTTTATGACATTATTTTTTAAAAGAAAGCATGCAACATCCGGTTTCATTGCTCCCATTTTTGCAACGTGAAGGGCAATCTCACAACCTATCGTACCTCCGCCTATAATTACGACTTCCCTGCCAACTTTTACTTTATTGTCAAATACATCTTCGGCCACAACGACATTCCTTTCTTTCACACCCGGAATGCCAGGTACAATCGGAGTCCCCCCTACAGCCGCAATCACGGCATCCGGTTTTAGTTCTTTTATCGTTGCCATATCTGCTTTTTTGCATAGCTGTATTTTTACGTTCAACTTCTTTATTTGGGTTTCTAAGAAATTGATAACATTTTCTATTTCTTCTCTTCCCGGAGGAATGTATGCATATCTTAATTGCCCACCCAGGACATTAGTCTTCTCATATAAGTGCACTTCATGCCCTCTTAATGCAGCAACTCTCGCAGCTTCCAGACCTGCTGGTCCACCACCAATAACCATTACCTTTTTCTTCTTTTTGGCTTTTTTAATTTTGTATTCTCTTTCTTTACCAGCTCTGACGTTATATAAGCAAGAAATAGATTTGAAGTTTAGCAGAGAATCGAAGCATCCTTGATTACAGGCAATACACCTCCTGATGTCGTCGAATTGCCTTTTCTTATACTTTTTTGGCAACTCTGGATCTGCTATTAAGGGTCTTCCTATCGATATTATATCTGACTGGCCATTATCTAAAATTTCTTCGGCTAATGCTAAATCATTTATCCTTACAGATCCGATTACGGGCACGTTTACATTATCCTTAATCTTTTCCGATAAAAAGATATAAGACATCCTTGGGATGGCCATAAGCATTATGGGTGTGCGGCTCTCATGCCAACCGGGAGAAACATTAAATGCATCAACACCCGCCTTTTCCAGCTCCTTTGCTATCTCAACACTCTCATCTATCTTGAGGCCATCAGCTATAAAATCGTCTCCGGACAGACGGAATATTATTGGAAATTTCTTTCCCACTTTTTTCTTTGTTGCAATTACTATTTCTTTTGCAAAATTTATTCTATTTTTAAGACTTCCACCATATCTGTCTTTTCTCTTGTTAGTTGCCCTGGTGAGAAATTGATTGATCAGATAACCCATACCGCCGTGTATCTCTACTGCATCAAAGCCTGCCTTCTTTACCCTCACTGTTGCATTTACAAAACCTTCTATTACCCTCTTAATCTCTGGTATAGTTAGTGCATGTGGTGCCTGCTTTATGTTAACGTGTGCTATACTTGATGCTGATACAGGCTGCATCTTTGTAAAAAAAGAAGATGCGCTCCTTCCTCCATGAAGTAATTGTGCGGCAACCTTGACATCATATTTATGGATCGTATCGGTTAATTTTTTTAGTCCCGGTATAAACTCATCCTTATCCAGGCCGATTATGCTCTTCCATACTTTGCCGGCCATTTCAGGATAGCATCCACCAACCACAATCAATCCTACTCCGCCACGAGCCCTTTCTATATAGAAATCAATAAAACGCTCGTTTATAAAACCGTCTGACGCAAAACCGAGGTCCATGGCCGACATGGCAAGCCGGTTCTTAACTTCTATATTACCTATTTTTATTGGTTCATATAGTTTACTCATATTTTTTAACAGCTAAATTGAGCGATTTTATATTTCATGTTACTGTAGCCGCAGGCTTTAGCCTGCGTTTCTCATCATCTGATGGGTATAAGAAATTTCACGTAAGTTACGCCCCCATAGCTTCCTTGCGTAAGCTAGGAATGGGGGCGGCTACACAAATCGCTCAATTTAGGTAACAGCCATTATGTCACGTTAGTAATACCCTGAAAGCATGAAAATGCGTCAATGTCTATAGATTTCCGATCCCGACTGAGTCGGGTCTTGGAGTAGCTTCAAGGGGCGCCTCGGGCGACAAGTCGGAAATGACATTATTGGCTCTGGATAGCCTACATTTCGTTTTTGCAATTCCCGCTCTCTCTGTCATTCCTGCGAAGGCAGGAATCTATTCATTTAGCTCATTCCCTCCCCCGTCATGCTTTTTGGCGGACATAAGCGGGTATCTGTTTTGCTAAATTTTCATAATAGTTAAACAGGAGTCATTCCCTGAATAATCAAACGAGTTTATGAGTACCGAGCTTATGTCTTTTTCCAGTTTTTCATTGATTATGTTTAAGTTACATCCAGGGGCCTTCTCTACATTAATAGTTGGAGGTATTAAATCATTATCTATGGAAAGTACAGAAGCTGCTGTTTGCATGGCGCCTGACGCACCATAACATTCTCCCAAAATAGACTTGATAGCACAAACAGGTATTTCTTCACCCCTTTCTCCAAACAATTCTTTAATGGCTTTTGACTCAATCAGGTCCTGTAACTTGCTCGAATTACCATTCGCATTGATTAAGTCTATGTCATCAGGGGATAACTTAGCATCATCGATGCACATTTGCATCGCATTCTTGGCTTTTTTAACTCTTTTATCAATGTCATTTTTTTTGTTACCGGCAAAGATACTTCCATAACCGGAAATTTCAGCATAGACCTTTGCTTCACGATTTAAAGCATAATCAAGGTCTTCCAATATAAATACATAACTACCCTCACCCATAATAAAACCGTTTCTTCTTTCATCAAACGGCATGCTAGTCTCGCTTCCAGAACCATTAGCCCTTGCCAATAATTTTCTCATATAAAATATGATGTATAAATCCAGTGAAATCTGCTCAATCCCACCTGCTATGATCACCTTTGCCTTACCACTCTGTATAAGTTTATAGGCATTACCTATCGCATCAGTGCCTGAGGTAAAGCCGGAAGAAATCGTCCTGGCAAAACCCTTTATCTTGAAAACAACTGAGGAATAATTTATGGATGAATTTAGTGCAACATCATAGCTAAGCATTGGCGAGAGTTCCGATGGATTTTCCCTGACAATATCATGAAAATAATCAGTGGTTTGAGAGAAATTCCCGAGTGAAGAACCAATAAGTATTCCAGTTTGATTTGATAACTCATCATCAATATTTAAGCCAGCATCATCAAGCGCTAATTTTATACTTGAAGCAAGAAATTTAGTCCCCTTATTAAGATATTTTAATCCTTTACGTCCTATAAATTCTTCAGCTTTTAAATCCTTTACTTCTGCTCCTTTTTTAGACTCATATTTTGATAAATCCAGACATTCCATAGGGGCTATGCTTGAATTACCTGAAACAAGATTCTTCCAGAACTCCTGATGTCCAATACCTATTGGGGATACAACCCCAATACCAGTAATTACTGTTTTTTTCATTTTAAAATGCTTTTACAACACCCACCAAACTATCCATTGGGCAGGCCCGCCTGCCATTTGTCGGGCAGGGAGGACACGGGGGAAAATATTCTCATGACCACCAAAGCGATTCCGACAGACATTTTCTTTGTGACTTGTGGTCATGAATGTTTCATTATCAAAACCTAATGTAAATTACGCTCCATGTGTACGCTCATAATCACCATAGTAGCCGTCCGCCTAGGCGGACGTTTATTCAAACAATTGCACTTAAGATATCTTCTAAATCACATCCAATTGAACCCTTGAAACGGTACTCCTGCCAATGAGAAACAAGACCTTTCCTTACAGGGTTATCCAGTATATATCTGACTTGTGTTGGTAAATCTTCATTCTTTTTTATTATATGGTCATAAAAGTCTTTCTGCCACCTGACACCTATTCTGTTTCTTGACATCCAGAAACCAGTCTTTTGTTTATATCCTGTGACTATTTTTAGTAAATCTACATCTTCATGAGTACCTGTTATTATCATGTGCTGGTGGTCGGGCATGAAACAATATACAGGGATTATACATTTATTTTTTTTGGCAACGTTTTTAAGAATATTCGTAAAAATATTTATGACTTCTGTATCCGAAAAGAGACATACCTTATCTTTTATACACATAGTTAAGTAAACAGATACCTCTCCTATGTAAAATTCCCTTGGCAATCTGTGCTGCTTTTCTTTTATTTTTGTATTCATAGACTTTTTTTCGCAGGCTGAAGCCTGCGACTACTATACACGGACACTATAGCTTACTGAAAATATTTGTAACATTATTTCCACCAAAGGCAAATGAATTATTCAATACGCAATTAACTTCTAACTCACGTCCTTCATTTGGAACGTAATCCAAATCACACTCAGGGTCTGGAGTTTCATAGTGTATGGTGGGTGGAACTGCATTATTTTTAATCGCCAGGCAGCTCACAACAGATTCTATCGCACTTGCAGCGCCCATTGTATGGCCGATCATAGATTTTATAGAACTAACAGGAATCTCTTTTGCACGCTCCTTAAAGACTGATTTTATGGCTAACGTTTCCATCCTGTCATTTAAGGGTGTTCCGGTACCATGTGCATTAATGTAGTCAATATCCTTGTAAGAAATCTTAGAAGCAGAAAGAGCATCTAACATAGCCTTTATTGCTCCGGCTCCCTCAGGATGTGGAGCCGTCATATGATGTCCGTCACAACTCATTCCGTAACCTTTCAATTCAGCATAAATATTAGCATTTCTCTTTGATGCAAAATCAAACGACTCCATCACCATTATTCCTGCTCCTTCTCCAATTACGAGTCCCTTTCTATTTTTGTCAAAAGGCTGACATCTCTCAGGAGCTAAAGCCTTTAAATTGTGAAAATGTGTAAACTCAGTTTGTGGTATAAGTTCGCCTCCACCTACAAGCATCACATCAACCTTCCCTTCTGATAAAAGATCAAGGGCCCATGCAATAGCATGGTTACCCGAAGAACATGCATTTAACGATACCATGTTTGGCCCTTCAAACCCAAAATCTTCAGAAAGCAAAGTTGTTATGGATGATGGTGGGTATGTTAAGGCAACGCCCATGTCGAATCCATTTGCTTTGTCCTCAGGTGCATTGCGTAGCAGGTATTCAAAGGGGGGTAGTTCACCAGCAAGAGTTCCAATTGCAATCCCAAACCTTTCACTATCATACCTGGTAATATCATTTAAACCACTATCTTCTAAAGCTTCCTTCGCAGCAGAATAGGTATATTTATGTATTGTGTTTGCTGTGGTCTCATTTTCAAAAGTAGTGTCAATTTTAAAATCCTTGACCTCACATACACGGTGTACCCTATACTTTGAGGTATCAAAGGATTTTATCTCTGCCGTACCATCCTTACCATTAACGAGCGCATCCCATGCATTCTTAACACCAATACCATTGGCTATTACTAATCCCAAACCCGTAATAACAACTCTTGGCATGTTTAATCCTTTAGAGATAGAACGAGATATGTTTGTTTTCCCAGAACTCAGGTTTCGATTTTTCACGCATTTTCTTTTGGAACGAGCCTGTATCTGGAAAAACCGTATTATGAAGCTTGTCTTTAATTTTTTTCGAAGACTTGTACCTGGATAGTTAAGAGGATAAAAAAGGGCAAATCCCCCAACCCCCCCCTTTCAAAGGGGGATTCAGGGGGATTTATTCTTTGTAACTTTTCGCAAAATGTTAAGCAATGACAGCTTTAAGCCTTAATACTTGCCAAATCCAGGGTTTTCCTATTTTTTAATGTTTCGTATTGCTCCATGGCAACCTCGTAAGCTCCAGAAGTCTGAAGCTCTCTCAGATTAATTAACAAATGTTTGAAAACATCCTGCCAGTCAAGATTAACCCTGAAGGCAAACATTGCTGCATTGAGATTATTTAATTCTGTTTTTGCCCTCCTGAATTTTTCTCTTATCAGCTCAGTAGAATATATTTTTTCATAAACGTACTCTAAACCATCAATAAACTCTTGAAGTGAAAGTTGCGTTAAAACATAAGTTAGATGATGTGATGTGTAATAAATCCAATCTTCAGGAAAATTTGTTCTGAACAGCCTATTCCCACTATTAAGTCTTTTATATAATGGAGTATTAATGAACGGGCACAAAATGCCACAAGTCATTATATCGATCTTTGCATCTAATATAAAATCAACTACTTCTTTAAAGCTCTCAGTTGTATCACTGTCATTCCCAAAAACCATAGTCCCCCAAACAGCAAGCCCATGTTTTCTTATGTTTTTTACGGCTTCTTTATATTTATCTATCGTTATTCGCAGGTTAACTCCCTTATTCATTGTCTTTAGCGCTTCCTCATTGATAGATTCTATACCAATAAGTACTCCAACACATCCACTCTTTACCATATAGTCTAGAGTTTCATCATCCTTATATATATTCAATGAGGTGAATCCAAACCAGTTCTGGTAAATGCCTCTTTCAACCATCTTCTTAAAAAGATCTCGAACCCTTTCATTAGATTTCTTGCTATGGCCGTAGAAATTCTCATCTGTCAGGATGAGTCCCCTATACTGCCCTTTTATTTTTTCCAGCTCACCCAAAACATCATCTACAGGTCTCTCTCTATACTTTCTACCCTGAAACTGTGGTACTGAACAGAATTCACAACTGAAAGGGCATCCTGCGGTGGTGATTATGCCGGAATATCTATACTTATATTTATTCTTCAAAAACTCTCTATCAGAAAATATGTCCTTATACTTTTCCATAGGAGTTAAGCCACCATCATACAATTTTTTTAGATTGTTATTTTCAAAATCAGAGATTATTTCTTCCCAAATCGAAACTGCTTCCCTTATAATTACAGAATCTACATATTTTGCTGCTTCATCGGGATGGCTAGTTGCATGCACTCCACCCATTATCACGGGAATTCCATTTTTTCTACACGCTGTAGCTATTTGATATGCCCTATTAGCCTGATAACTTACAGACGTAATCCCTACCAGGTCTGGCTTATCAAAGAGCAAATTCTCACCCTTCTCATCTACTGCCAGTTCCTGCGTCTCATCTATTATGTCTACTTCCCAATTGTTGGGTGTCAACGTCTTCAGGTAACCCAAATTTACAGGCATCTGATTTAATACCGAAACATTTTCCTCTCCAACATTGCCAATCGGATGGGGATTTATAAGTATCAATTTTCTCATTTTTTCCTCGACATAACATCTTCTGCAGGGTGGGCATTGCCACTAAAAAAACATTCGTTCGTGAATGGAACGGTGGGCAATACCCACCCTACTCTTCTCTCTTGTTATACTCTGAATTAGCAGGTACTAATAATGCGTGCGCAATAGCATAATCCTTGCAATGTGATAATGAGATTGTTATCTCACCAATGTTTTTCTCCTTTGCCAATTCTCTTGCTCTGCCATATAGATTTACGTAAGGTCTCCCCGATTCTTCGTTTAACGTTTCTATGTCAGTCCACTTCATCCTGTCTCTCAACCCTGTTCCAAATGCCTTAAGCACAGCTTCTTTTGAGGCAAAGCGTGCAGCGTAATGCTGAAAACAGTTTTTCTTGGATTGGCAATATTTTACTTCATCCTCTGTATATACTCGCCTAATAAAATTCTTGTGTGTACCGAAAACCTTCTCAATTCTTTTAACTTCAATAATGTCTATTCCCGTATACATTTGTAATTTATATAATTTTATCAGTCTTAAGAAATGTATTTATAAACCAATCACCACAATATTTATGCAATGAAAAGGATAGCTGTTAGGGGAAAAGTGTTTAAGGTAGGAACAGTTTTCAAAATTACTTTGCATAATAATTTGGTTTCTCTTATCATCTGTCAATTTAATACATTCTAAGTTTAACTTTGCCAAAAACTTAAAGGATTTTAAACGTTGTATTAATGGTTGTCAACCATAATTTCGAGCTGGAAAAGGTTAATGGAGTTAACAAAAAAAAACTTAAATAAAAACATAATTCAGCTGGCACTTCCTGTTTTATTAGAGAATGTCTTACACATGGCAGTTTTCATCGTTGACATAATCATGGTCGGCAGATTAGGTACTACGGCTGTAGCTGCTGTGGGATTAGCAGGCGCCTTAAACTTTGTCATTACAATGATTTTTTGTGCGCTCAATGCCGGAACAACAGCACTTGTGGCAAGGGATTTTGGCGCTAAAGAAAAGGCTGAAGCACAAAAAGTCGTCGGGCAGTCTTTATTGTTAGCAATCATCTTAGGACTTATAATCAGCCCTTTCATATTTTATTTTGCCAGTGACATTTTGATCTTAATGAGTGCAGAGGAAAGCGTTGTTACATTGGGATCTACCTATCTCAAGATAGTATTAAGTTTTCTCATGCTACGATTAATAATATTAACTGGTACCGCAGCCTTTAGAGGAGCGGGCGATACTCGAACACCTATGAT
The DNA here is from genome assembly GCA_008636105.1 of Candidatus Scalindua sediminis. Lineage (GTDB taxonomy): Bacteria > Planctomycetota > Brocadiia > Brocadiales > Scalinduaceae > Scalindua_A > Scalindua_A sediminis. Next base: position 209,630 of record VSDH01000001.1, read on the forward strand.
GATTACGCTTGTCATGAATTGTGTAAACATATTATTTAACTGGCTACTCATATTCGGTATATGGGGTTTTCCACGTATGGAGGTGGAGGGAGCTGCCTGGGCAACATCTATCGCTTATACAGTAGGTGCATTTTTGATTTTTTACAAACTCCTGAGCAAAAAAAGCATTTTGACAATAAATTTAAAGAGTATTATTGGCATAAATAAATCCATAATCCAAAGAATACTAAGGATTTCTTTGCCTGCTACACTGGATGCTTTTTTAACTCAGATTGGTTATCTTTTTTTCATTAAGATAGTTGCAATGCTTGGAACTGTTTCACTTGCTGCGCATCAAATTGCCATCAGGATAGAGGCTCTATCATTTATGCTGGGCTATGCAATGGCAATAGCAACCGCCACACTTGTGGGACAAAGTCTTGGTGCAAAGAAAATCGATCTGGCCAAGTTAAGTATGAAGAGAAATTGTCAAATTGCCCTTATGATGATGGGATTCTTTGCCTTTATATTTTTAATATTTGCTAAACCCATGGCAAAGGTATTCCATCCAGAACAAGATGTATTAGCTCTTAGTGCCCTTTGCGTAATGATTGCCGCCATTGAACAACCAGCATTAGCAATATACATGGTCTATGCCGGTGGTTTACGCGGTGCAGGGGATACCTTAAGCCCTATGATTGTTACGATAGTAGGCACATTGTGTTTTCATTTACCAGTTGCTTATATCTTCGGAATTGTGCTAGGATGGGGACTTGCAGGAATCTGGTTTGGTGCAGCACTCGATTGGATTCTTCGGGCAATTGCTGTATATGTCCTCTTTAGATTAGGAAGGTGGAAGAAAATAAAGGTATGAAAGTAACTTTCCTTGGCACAGGAACATCATACGGAGTGCCTATGATTGGTTGTGGTTGTAGTGTCTGTACGTCTGACAATCCAAAAAATTTCAGAACCCGCTCATCAATCCTAATATCTGAAGGAGAATACTGCATACTTATAGATGCGGCTACGGAGTTACGCATTCAGTGCCTAAAAAACAAAGTGAAGAAAGTAGATGCCGTGTTACTAACACATTCCCATGCAGACCATATCCTGGGGTTGGATGACTTAAGACATTTCAACAGAAATCAGAAAACAAATATTCCCGTGTATGGATCCGTGGAAACGGTGAACAATATATACAAAATGTTTTCGTATGTATTTGAAGAAACATCTTCCAATGGCAGCAAACCAAAATTTACTCTTAAGCCTATTAATGGGATGTTTAATCTCTTTGGTTTTGAAATAATCCCTGTTGATGTAATGCACGGAGGGGAAAAAGTTACTGCTTACAGGTTTGATAAGTTCGCCTATGTAACAGACGTAAGTTTTATACCACCTGCCTCTATGGCCAAGCTAAAAGGACTCGACTTACTCATTCTCGATGCCCTCAGGATGTATCCTCATGAAAAACACTTTGGTATCGAACAGGCCATAGATATAGTAAACAAGTTAAAACCAAGGCAAACATTGTTTACGCATATAGCACATGACTTAGAGCATGAAAAGACAAACAATAAATTACCAATGGGAATCAAATTAGCATATGACGGATTGTCAGTTGAGGCATAGAGATTATATTGATTCTTATAGCGGACTTCACTAAGAAATCAATTCTTATTGGCCTCATATGTTACTAACTACAGGATACTTAATTCCAGATATTCAAAGACAAAAAATTTTTAATTTGTGGGAATATATCTTGTTTAAAATTTGTCTATAATATAAGAATGTAAGATTTAGTCAGCCACATGATAAGATAATAAGACAAAAATATCATTTCTATCTCTTTTTTCTTTGAACCAATTATTCCGTCTTTACGGTACCATATTCCTCTGTCTTATATACGCCATCCAGTCAGAGATGCAGTAGTAAATCAATTATTATATTTAGGATATATCTCTTTACATTATAAGTAGTTATAAAATACATTGACAAATATATACCCTTTTGATAACATCAAAATATATTGGTAGAAAATATTAAACTTATGCCTCGTAAATATTTTAATTTGGAGGAAAAATGAATGCATAAAATAATTACCACAGTTATGTGTGTTGCGGCTATTTCGATTTTTGCCTCTGGCTGTTTAACAACTACACAAAAAGGAGCAGCCGTTGGGACGGGAGCAGGAGCAGCTATTGGTACGGGTATAGGTGCGTTAACAGGCCATGCCGGCATGGGTGCTATAATTGGTGCAGGTGCAGGCGCTGTGGGTGGAGCATTGGTTGGAGACCATTTGGATAAAAAAAGAGAAGAAGCTGAAAGAGCAGAGATGCAAAGACAACTCGAACTCGAAAGAAAAGCTGGCTCTGGCGAAGGGAAAAATTACATTGAGGCTCATTATGAGTACGTAAAGAAAAGAAAATGGGTTGATACATCCAAAAGAGAGAGAGTCTGGGTTGATGAGCGTTACGAAGGTGACCGAAGAATCGAAGGCCATTACGAGGAAAGAGTCGTACCTGGAGGCTACTGGCAGGAATACGAAGAGAAGGTATGGATTCCGTCACATTACGAATAGGTGTTAGGTAATTCATTAAAATAGAACCACTTAAACCAGCCAGATTTCTTACTTTTTCAATTGCCAGCACTTAATTATAGGGATTCGTCTTATACCTGAAAACAAAGAGCAAATTTTTTGTCTAATAGGGGCAAAATATAGAATTTTTGAGACATGTAAACCAAATTACCTTTGAAGTTGTAAGGCACCGTAATTACAGGACCTAGCCCTCGGGTAGACAAAACTTAAAAAAGTGCCATAAGATACTTTAATACCGTAGTTAACAATTTCTATCATTAAACTCTCCGAGATCACCCCTTTTTGTACTAGCAACTCAAAATAACACTAACAATCCTAAACGATCTAGGTGGTAATACCATAGTTTGTTTCATTTTTTAAACTTGTAATGTCGAAGGTTTTATGAAAAAATAAATAGGGATGCAAGGTATAAATGATCGAATTTGGCGCCTTTTACTCACTTTATACCTGTATTACTGCGCAAGAGATATAACTTCACACGGTGGAACTCCCCAGATTTAGCTGCACAAGCAGTAGCCAAGGAGAAAAATATGCAAACCGATGATAAAGATGATGATATAAAACATCAGAATTCTTACAAAGACAAAATCGAGGAAAAGTTAGAGAAGGTAAAGCTTAGGTATAATCTTTTCAGATGTGAAAATACATATCTAACTGTTTTTACGATTGGACTGGCAATAGCTCTAATCACCATTATTGTCCAGAAATTCGTCGATATACCACCCTATACATATATTATCCTTATTTCCTTATTCTCAATTTACTTCTTCCTGAATCTGGCAATAACAATTAAGAAATGGATTGGGAAGTCTGAGGCTGCAAAGATATTAGATGAGAAAATGCATTTTAAGGAAAGACTTGTCACCGGCCTAGAATACGCCGAGCAGACAGAAAAGAATAAGTTCTTTGATATGCTTGTAGATGATATTACAAGTAAGCTTGACGGTAAAAGCATAAAGAATACCCTCCCTCATAAGTTTCCAAAAGCAACAAAGTTTTTTATACCTGTATCCATACTACTTTTAATTCTTTTGCTTTTCCCTTATCTTTATCCTGAAAAGTTAGAGCAAATAATCACCGATATACAAGAATCAATTGTCGAGAAACCTGGTTTGCTAAATAATACTCTTGAAAAACCTGAAACCAAAGAGGCAGAAGACATTGTCGCTGAAAAAAAGGATGAAGAAAAATCAAAAGAACCTCAGGAGGAACAAAAAGACAAAAAACTGGCAGGAACAGAGACTGATAAAACTCAAAAAGAACAACAGGCGCAAAAAACAACCAGTCCATTACAAAATGAAATCTCGAAGTTACTAAGTAAAATTAACTCAACATTTGATAAGCTTGAAAACAAGTCGAAAACAGAAGACAAAGCAGAAGGTGGAAAATCTAAACTTTCTGATCTGAAAGCAGGAGAAAGCCAGAAGAAGGAAGATGAACCAAAACAGATAGCTAAAACAGAAAAAGAACAGTTAGAAGGCAAAGAAAAAGAGCCTACAAAAACTGCGGATGCATCTGATTCTGATGAAAAACCTCCTGAACAAGAACAAGCAAAGGATCAAAAGAGAAAACAAAGGCCCAAGATTCCCGAATCGAAACTATTGCAAAAGCTCGCAAAACTCCTCAAGTCTCAAAAAGACATGGAGAATTTCCCTCAGCCAAGTATTCCTTTGGGTGGAATGGATAAAGATCAGGCTGATTCATTAAAGGACAAATCAAGCCAGAGCAAACAATCAGCGTCTTCTGCTTCAAAAGATTCTTCCAGCTCACCTCAGCAAGAATTACCACAAGAAGAATTAAGTAAGGGAACTTCTCAACCTGACAAATCTGAAACTAAACCTTCTGGTTCGGGTGATAAAAATATGCCAGAAACCCAACAACAAGAAACTAATGCAGGCACTGAAGACAAAGTTACAAAAAAACAAGGAGATGTAAAAAAGAGCGACAAAGCTTCCTCTCAAGTGCCTGAAGGAGCAGATACTCCAGCGAAAGGGCAAAAGGGATCCAGCGATGATCTTAAAGATAAATTAGCACAGGCAGACAAAAAAACAGGCGGAACAGGTTCGCAGACAACCCCTTCACCTTCTGCCAGAGAAGATACGGAACTACCACAAGAACAACAAATGAAAGACACCCCTGATACGGAGAAATTAGATAGCAAGTCAACGGGTGGTACTGAACAAGCAAAACAAGAAGGCGGTGGTGAACAAGGAGAATCTCAAGGTGCGGGTGGTACTAATGTTGCATCCGGTAAAGGTAAGGAGTCGGGATCAGGGGCGGAACAAAAAGGTGCAGGTAAGGAAGCAGGCGAAGGGCAGAAAGTAGCGGGTAAGGAACCAGGTGAAGGACAGAAAGGTACAGGCAAGGGATCAGGTACAGAACAGAAGGGTGCGGGTACTGAACCAGGTGAAGGGCAGAAAGTAGCGGGCAAGGAATCAGGTGCAGAACAGAAGGGTGCGGGTAAGGAAGCAGGCGAAGGGCAGAAAGTAGCTGGCAAGGAATCAGGAGAGGGACAGAAAGGTGCTGGCGAGAAATCAGGTACAGAACAGAAGGGTGCGGGTAAGGAAGCAGGTGAAGGGCAGAAAGTAGCGGGTAAGGAAGCAGGTGAAGGACAGAAGGGTGCGGGTACTGAACCAGGTGAAGGACAGAAAGTAGCGAGTAGGGGATCGGGTAGCCCTATAGGCTCGCCGCAAAGGCAAACGATGAATAATCAAGGAATGACTGGAGGTAGTAAGAGTAACGCACAAAGTAGTGCCGACTTGAAAAATAAAATCGCTAGTCAAATGGAAGATCTATTCAGGCAGATTTCGAATTTAGAAAAGAAAATGGGATTAGATGTTAGTGATAACATGAAAATGGAAAAAGGGTTGAATGATATAAGTAAACTAAAGCAAGAGGGCATTGATAAAGAAAAGCAAAGGGAATCAAATGAGTTAAGGAGAGATATTAGTGAGATTGCTGCAATACCTGGAAGCGAACCAGGAAAGAAATTATACTCTTCTGAACCAGAAAAGATTGAAACACCTGAAAGTGCTGAAAAGTTTAAATTGAAATTAGAGGGAATTAAAGACGAATCTGGAGCAAAAAGGGAAACCGTATCTACTGGCAAAGGAGAAGCTACGACAAAAAGAAGACTCCCAACAGTAGGTTACGACGATACTGTGGAACTAAGTAAGCAACAAGCAGAAGAAGACGCAATAAAAAAGACTTCAATACCATTAGAGTATGAGGAAATTATTAAGAAGATACATTCTGAAAAGGAGTAGAATGTGCCCAATATTAATAAAAATAAAGAAGTAGATGATATAAAAGCAGAAACAGAAAGGTTCAGAAAGGATTTCAATGACCTAAAAGAAGAGATTGGCAAAGTAATAGTAGGACACAGAGACATTATAGAAGCGGTCTTAATTGCTTTTTTTGCCAATGGGCACGTGCTTCTTGAAGGTGTTCCAGGTCTGGGGAAGACCCTACTTGTTAAATCTTTAAGCAAGGCATTAGGTTTTGATTTTAAGAGAATACAATTCACTCCAGATTTGATGCCAGCTGACATAATAGGAACCCAGATCGTCGTAGAAAGGAATAAAGGTATAAAGGAATTTGAGTTTTCTGCCGGTCCTGTTTTCTCTAACATCATTCTTGCCGATGAGATTAATCGTGCCACACCAAAGACACAATCAGCTATGCTGGAAGCTATGGAGGAAAGGCAGGTAACAATTGCCGGAAAGACACACAAATTAAGTGAACCATTTTTCGTTTTGGCAACTCAAAACCCTATAGAAATGGAAGGTACCTACCCCTTACCAGAAGCACAGATTGACAGGTTCTTTTTTAAGTTAGAATTGTCTTTTCCAAATTTTAGCGAACTAAAGGATATCCTGAGACAGACAACAGTCAACGAAAAATATATGATTAAACCAGTTTTTAATTCTACCGACGCCTTAAAAAAGGTTACTGAAATGAGAAGATTAGTGCGAGATGTACTTGTTTCAACAAGTGTGGAGGACTATATCACAAACATTGTATTAGCTACACATCCAAATAGTAAAGATACGGGTAATCCAAAGTCTGATGGAGGTGATGCTATTGACTGCGTGAGCAGATATATAACTTACGGGTCAAGTCCTCGAGGGGCACAGGCCATAGTCTTAGCAGCAAAGGCAATGGCTCTTTTAGACAACAGGGCTAATATCAGTTATGATGATGTCGATAAGATTGCCGTATCAGCGCTGAACCATAGAGTGCTTTTAAATTTTGAAGCTGAGGCAGACAATATGAAATCTCGAGATATTATAGAGAAGGTATTAGAAAAAATAAGAAGAAATAGATAGTTAATTAGTTCCTTCACCGTCTGAACGAAGTCGGGCAGGTAGTCGCTAATTTATAGCTGTACGACAAAAAGGAGCGAATGTTAGTCAAAGTGACCGTATGTAGGAAAGAACAGGAGTAAAATTGTAATGCTTGGAGATATTTTTAACGCTAATTTTCTACGAAAACTTGAATCTTTATGTATTGAATGTAAGAGGACCTATTCTGGAACCAGGAAAGGCAGTTATGAGATGGTTAACAAGAAGGGAACCAGTGTCGAATTTGCCGATTATCAAGCATACGTTCCTGGAGATGACTTCAGATACATAGATTGGAATATTTATGTGCGTTTGGATAAATTATTAGTAAAGACATTTAAGGAAGAAGTAGAGCTATCTGTCCATATTTTACTAGATTCAAGTAAGTCGATGTTATTTCCTAAAGAAGATAAAAAGTTTGATTATGCTAAAGATCTAGTGATTGCATTGAGTTATATTGCATTGTCAAGCAAAAACAGTGTGAGCATCGCTACATTATCAGATGAAAACAAAACTTCCAGGAATAAAACTCCTTTCTTACAACAAAAGGAAAATATCTTTATGATGGCTGACTTTTTGAGAGGACTTACACCAGAAGGGGAATTAGACCTTGTTAATTCCATCTTAAAGTATGTATTCAAAGTAAAAGGAAGAAGAGGAACGGTTGTTGTTATATCCGATTTTATGATGAAGCCAGAGGTATATGTAAAGGCACTTAATTTCTTACGCTTTAAGAATTTTGATATCAAAGTCATACAAATCCTGGGTGCTACCGAATTAGATCCATTTGCAAAGATAAAAAGAGGTCAAATAGTCGATGTAGAGACGAATGAAAAGAAAATAATAAATTTATCCGAATCAAATCGTAAACTATACAAAAATTATTTAGAAGAGCATAATAGACAACTAAGACACTTCTGTAGGACAAATAGAATTGTTTACTCGTTAGCTAAAACAAACGTAAATTTTGAGGATTTTATCTTACGTGAACTACCCAGAATAGGGTTTATAAGATAATGAAAGCATGGGCTTTATAAATTTACTGGCTTTTGGATATTTATCTTTAATTTCGCTAGTAGTACTAATCTATTTTTTTAGTAAAAAAAGGAATGTAATTGAAGTACCAAGCATAATCCCCTGGAAAGTACTAAAAGAAGACGTAGTACGCAGTAGGCTGTTTAAGGTGGATTTTCTTTTTTTATTACAAATACTCTTAATACTGCTTCTAATATTTTTCCTCGCACGCCCATACCTTAAATCCAGCATAATTAATTTATCCGGTAAGAATGTCATCCTCATCATAGACTCTTCTGCAAGTATGCAAACCTCCGAAGATGATGGCTCACGTTTTGATCAAGCAAAGTCGCAAGCCCTTAAGATGGTTAGCAAGATGAACCCGTGGGACAAGATGATGGTTATTTCTGCAAATTCTTCTTCTAAGATTGTTTCTGAGTTTACTGGCGACAAGCACAAGTTAAATGAAGCAATTAACAAACTAAGACCCAAAGATACAGGGACAAATCTGGAAGAAGGTGTAAGCCTTGGGGTTTCCCTTTTGAAAAATGTAGAAAGGGGCGAAATGTATGTGTTAACTGATCAGTCACCATCCTCAATAAGCCTTACTAAACTAAAAGCGGAAAACATAAACTTTATCAGATATGGGAAAAATTTTGCAAATGTCGCCATCACATCATTAGATGTATACCAGGATATGTTTAAAGATTACACAGAACGTGAGGCCTATGTAACAATCAAGAATTATTCAGATGATAATAAAAACGTTATATTGAATGTATTCTTAAACGATCAAAACATAGAGGAAAAGGAAATAGAATTAAAGGGTGACGAACAGAAGACATTAAAAGTAAAAAATTTTACTACATCCGGTATCTTAAAAGCCGAGATACAGACAGACGATTTTCTTTCTGTGGATAATACAGCTTATGCGATAATTAATAAAATAAAACCCATTAACATCTTATTGGTTTCTAATGATAACAAACTAAAAGGTGAATTGGAGAAGATACAGCGCAGTGCTCATCGAATAAAGCTTACAAGGGTTGAAGTACCTGATTACACACTGGAAACTATAAAGAATTATGATGTTGCAATCTTCCATAAATTTGTGCCTGATACTAACCCTGATATAAATTCATTATACGTATTTCCATCTACAAACACATTATATACCCAAACAAAAGATGCTGAAGAAGACCGCAGGTTCAGTAATTTGCTAGTCCCTAAGCAAAGGTTAGTTAAGAATGTCAAGGTACTTGACTGGGATAATACACATCCTACTATGAAGCATCTGGATAACCTGGATGAGTTAAGTATTGAGAGTTCACTCGAAATGGAACCCCCAGATTGGTCAACACCATTAATGAAAATAGCAGGTAATCTAGATGATGCTCCAATTGCCTTTGCTGGCAAATATGCAGGCAAAAGGATTATGGTGCTGGGTTTTGATATAAGCGAATTTGATTTCTCTAAATCGGACAACCTGCAGTTACTGATTATGACTCTTAATATAATCCAATGGTTAAATCCGTACGAAATAGAAGGCCATAATAAAATATTAACTGGGGGGCAATACATTCCAAATTATAATGTAAGAGGTAGTATAGAAATATTAAATCCTAAAGAAGAGATCTTTAAATACAATTTAAAGGATGACATTGAAGACCATTTCGTATTTAACAATATAGAATATGTAGGGGAATATAAGATTTCTGGTACCGATACTGAAGGGAGATTTGTGGCAAATCTCTTTGATGAAAAGGAATCTAAGATAGAACCAGACTCAACGGATAATGAAGACTTAGAATTTGAAAGAAAAGAAGCTATAATATCTATAGAAGACAAAAAAAACGAATTTAGCAAATACCTGCTCTTACTTGTACCGTTTATTCTTTTACTTGAATGGTTACTTTACTATAGAAAAGTAAAGGCTGGTACTGCATAAGATCCTTAAGCAGCGTAGATGCAACCAGAATAAATACGATTAAAACGAAATACTTACAAAAAAAAGAGGTATTTACAAGGTAATACTACAATGGAATACCAATTCACCAGTCCTGACTTTCTGAAACTTTTATATATATTGCCTGCTTTTTGGGTAACGGCGATTATGGGGTTTCGTCGTTTATCATTCCTGAGGATTCTTCTTTCAATATTTCTACGTACTTTTGTGTTTCTTCTTGTGGTTTTTGTCCTGGCAGGATTTAGCTGGAATGAAAAATCAAAGAATGAAATTAGTGCGGTATTTTTACTGGATATGTCGGGTAGTATCAACCAGGAAGGTAAGAAGTGGATGTGGGACTATGTAAGAGATGTAGAAAAAAACCTGGATAAAAAAACTAAAAAAGGGTTAGTAGTTTTTGGCGGTGAATCCAAAGTTGTTACCCCAACACTCGTAGAAGATTTAAAATTGGATGACATACATGAAAAAATTACAGATTCAAACATCAACCCCGATAGAACCGATGTCGCAAGTGGGATAATAGCTACCCTTGGTATCATACCAGAAGACTCTTCAAAAATAGTCATTCTTCTTTCGGATGGAAATGAAAACTTAGGGGACGCCTTAAAGTCTGCTACAATGGCAGCAAAAAATGATGTCAAGATTTTTGTAGCAGCACCTCCCGACAGTAAAGAAAACGAAATCTTAGTAAAGAAAATCACTGTTCCAAAAGAAGTCAATGAGGGCGAAATGTTTAATGTAAAAGTAGTAATTGAAAATAAAAACGATAAAGCAATCGGAGGTAATTTAAAACTCTATCAAAGAGATAACCTTTTAAAAGAGTGGGATACCGAGTTTAGGAGTGGGATAAGTGTATTTGAAGTTCCGTATAAAAGTGAAGAAAAAGGGTTTGTTAAATTTGTGACAAATTTAAACGTTAAAGATACTGCTTCTGATAAGGACGAAAGTAATAATAGTAAAACTACATTCGTAAATGTATCGGGAAAAGCAAGGATATTATATGTAAATGGAGCCAAACTACAAAGGACGTTTTTGCCCGAAGCGTTAAAAGATAAAACAATTACCGTTGATATTAAAAATCCAGACCAAATACCAAGGTCCTTACAAGAATATCTAAAATACGACTGCTTGATTTTTTCTAATGTCTCAAAAGATTTTTTGGACAATGAACAAATGAATCTAATCAAAAAGTACGTAAAAGATTTTGGTGGTGGTTTTGTCATGACGTCCGGCAACAACATTTATGCCAAAGATGGATACTCAAATACAGCAATAGAAGAAATCCTGCCAGTTAAGATAATAGGTGGCGAACCACCAAAAAAGGAAAAGCGTACAAGACTCTCTCTAATCTTAATAATTGACAAATCAGGAAGTATGCTTGGAAAGAAGATGCTATTTGCCAAAAAGGCATCGATAGAATTAATCAAACAGCTAGAAGAAAATGATAAGTTTGGTATTGTGGCGTTTGATACCAGACCATATTCTATCGTTGACCTTAAACCTGTTGGAGAAGTTAAAAAAGAGATTATAAGAAAACTCAGCATGTTAAATGCAGATGGTGGGACAGATATATTTCCTGCCATGGGTATTGCTTATGACCAACTTGTAAAAAGTGGAGCAAAGAAAACCCATGTTATTTTACTTTCTGATGGAAACACAAGGTCTGTATATTACTACTATAATGCATTAATGAGTAGATTTCAGCAAGCAAATATAACGGTTTCAACTGTTGCTCTTGGCTCATGGCTCGTTAATACAAAACTACTGAAAGATATAGCAAAGAAGACTAAGGGTCAGTTTTATCAAATAACAGATATAATAAAATTACCAAGATTAGTAATACAGGATTCAGATATATTTGTATCACAATCAGACTTTCACGAAGAACATTTCTATCCAAGAATCAACCAGAAAAGCCAGATATTGAAGGGTATTTATGAAAAGCAATTCCCACCACTTAAAGGATACACCATAACCGAGGCGAAGGAAAAGGCTGAGGTTCCTCTAGTAACAGACATTATGGGGAAAACAGACCCCATCCTGGCAAATTGGAGATACGGCCTTGGCAAGGTAGTAATTTATACACCGGATGCAGATGCAAGATGGTCATCAAAGTGGATTAATTGGTTGAAATTTAACAAGTTCTGGTCTCAAGTTGTGCGCTGGTCTATGAAAGACATATCAAAAACCGATTATAATTTAAAGGTACAAGTAGAAAATAATACAGTTTCTCTATTAATAGAATCATCCACAAGATTTGAAGATGACACGAAATTGAAGATTAGCTTATTGACACCCGAACTTGATAACGATAGCCAGGAACTTATACTAAAGCAAATTGCACCACAAAGATTTACTGCGGAATTAAGAGACATAAATCCAGGCGCTTATACTGTAAAAATATCAAGGATAAAGGACGAAAAAGTTGTAGATTTAAAGACAAAGGGACTAATAGTCCCGGGGAGTACAATTGCAAAACCACTTGAGTATTCAGATCATGGTAACAATGTTTCTCTCCTTAAGAACATTGCAGAAATTACAGGTGGAAAATATAATCCAAGCAAGGAGGAAATGGTAGTAGAGGAAAAAGAAACTACCAGGACCAGAGATCTTGCAAGTTACCTGATCCCCATGGCAATGGTCTTATTCATCTTCGACATCGCAATAAGGAAGTTTAATAGACAAAATGTATAATATTGGAGTGTTTAAATGAAAATTGAAAATAGTGCTATAAGACTTTATTTTCGTTTTTTAATAATAACTGTATCTTTGGGTATCTTTATCTCGCCTGCCCTTGCTCAATCAATCTTTTCCGGATTGATTTTGTCAGAAAAAAAAGACGGGTTAAACATTGTTGACGTTCAAAAAGGAAGCCCCGGTTTTGATGCAGGATTAAGAATAAGTGATATAATCCTTGAAATAGACGGTAAAAAAATAGAATCCTTAAACGATTATATAAGGATATCAAGAGAGTTAAGAGGTAAAAGGGTTGAGGCCACTTTAACAGTACTCAGGAAAGGTGTTCTTTACGAAGCTGTTATTAGAATTTATAGTATTCCAGTTTATCAGCATTGGAACCAGAAAGTTACTAAACCAAAAGAACTTCCGCGGGGTTTAATAAATTCACCATACGAATATTGGGTTGGTAAAGGAAATAGGGCTTTAAAAAAATCAGAAAGAACAGCCCCATTTAAATCAAAGGCAGAAACTTACAACGAAGCCATAAACTATCTTTACTATGGACTACATTATCAACCAGAATCAATAGATACAGCCCTCCAGATTGCCAAATCATACCATGAGCTTGGTAGCCTTTATTTGAACAAAGGAAATATAAAAGATGGCATGAAAAATTATAAAAATTCCATTAAACTCTATACTAATTGCCTTAAAAAAACGCAGAAAGAAGATTATCTAAAACTCATCCTAGAAAACCTTCAAGAAATAGAGAAAGGATTGAGTAAGATAGATGTGGATAAGGTAAAACTATTCTCAGAAACAAAGAAGGAGCGAAACAATTCGCTAAAGAAAGACACGAAACACCATATGACAATAATGGCTAACTAGAAAACAAAGTAATAAAAAAGACAATAAATCGGAGAAAGAATGGGCCAAGTAGCAAATTCGAGGTTTACGCCGTTGGAGAAAATCACTGATAAAATCGGTAGTAAAAACAGGACAAATGTTGATTGCTGTTTAATACCGCCATCAGCATATCCCGTTAGAGAAAGATTTCTAATGATGTTTATCTGTATACCCATAATAGTATCTTTAATGATTACTATGGGTTGTTATACTACAGACACCTCGCAAACTCCATATAAAAAGGAATACTCAAAGTACATAAATGATATGGCTATTTTATTTTATGCCGAGAACCCGGAAATGGACGTAAACATTAGAAATGATGAAATGTTTATTTCAAGACTGGTTGCAGGCCCGGTGATTATATCACAATTATTTATGCTATTAGCTCATAATTCTGCAAATCTAGAGGACAATATAGCCCTTAACGAGATAATATTTGATTTGAACATTGGTGAAGTGTTGTGTGAGAAACTAAATACCAAATTTCAACTGTGTTCCTATTTCCATGTTGTACCACAGAAAAATGTTACGAAAAACAAAGTCGTCTGGAAACTAATGGAGAAGAAAGATAAAGATCCCAAAGACTATGAGAAGATAGGCAATGAACTAGAAGTTGATACAATACTTGAAATCGGCATAATATCATATGGTATAAAAGACCCTGGAATTTTCTCTGATCCGTATGCCTTTCTCAAGATCGATGCGAAGATGACCACTGCATCAGAAGGAACGGTTATATGGAGAGACATTGTTCAGGCGAAGACGGCGGTAGGGATGAAAACGCAAGATTTTCTTGATTTTGTATATACAGTTCCAGATTTTCTTAAGAAACAGCTGGAAGAGGTTACAGACGTTGTCTCAGAAAGGTGTATTGAAAAATTAGGTTTTGATACAAACTATACTTATCTGTTGGAAGAAGACTACATAAAGAAAACCGAACACAAGATAAATATTGCTGAGAAACTTAATAAACTTAATGATTTGCGACACGAAGGCCTTATCACAGATATAGATTATGACGAAAAAAAACTAGACTTAATTAACAGGGCGAAAAGTAGAAAAAACATTCGCCACGAAAATACACAGATTACGGCTGTAAATGATGAGAATAAGCAAGTTATAGTAGAAGAAAAAAATAAGTCTAAACTCCCTCCTTTACCAAGGAGGTACTAATTAAGATCTTTTAAATTATATAACATCTAAATTGAGAGATTTTATATTATATGCCATTGTAGCCGCTGGCTTTAGCCTGCGTTTCTCATCATTTGATGGATCCACGTAAGTTACGCAACCTCAAGGTTGCGGCTACAAAATCGCTCAATTTAGATAACATTAAGGTTAAAGACTAAAATCTCTACTTTATATCTTGTTCATTTGTTTACCACAGCAGACCAGGTCACACTCAAATTCCAATAACCTGTACCTTTAAACCGCACCCATCATCAAACGTGCAGCCATAGGTGTCTCCCTTTTCTTTCTCCTCCGCACCTGTAGCAATGGTCATTTGCTCACCACAGCATTTCATATCGCAATCAACCTCACCACATACGTCAACCGCCTTTACCTTTATTGCACATCCTCCCTCAAAACTACATTCTAGGAGGTCTCCATTTTTAAGTGCTGGCATTTTATTACTCCTTTCTAAGTATTACCGGCCTAAATTATCTTTTTATAATGACTGCTCAATATCTTATGGAAAACAGATTCACTCGCAAAGCTGCAGGGACGCTAAACAAAAATATTTGATGCCAAACCTTTGTAAGCTTTACATCTTTGTAAGAATTCGTATTTTATTGAATATCTATTACCTAAATTGAGCGATTTTATACCTTATATTATAGTAGCCGCAGGCTTTAGCCTGCGTTTCTCATCATCTAATGGGTATATGATAATCTCACGTAAGTTACGCAACCTGAAGGTTGCGGCTACACAAATCGTCAATTTAGGTATTACTATATTATTTATATAATATCATAATTGTTTGTCAATGACTTAAATCTAAATTACAATTATTCAAATTGACAATACCTTTATAATGTACTATAAAAATGTAAATTATGATTTTAGAAAGTTTTATTAAGACTGCGAAAAAGAATTTTAATAAAATTGTCCTCGAGGACTCTACCGGGATGTCCCTTACCTTTGGGCAGACACTTACTGCCAGCATTTTACTGTCAAAGCAAATTCGAAACTTTGACGGTGAAAATATAGCCCTTTTGTTTCCCGCCTCCGTGGGTGGTGCATTGGCCTATATTGCGGCCGCTTTTGCCGGTAAAGTTCCTGTTGGCCTGAATTTTCTCGCAGGTAAAGAAGAACAGGATTGGGTAATGGATATCTGTGATATTAGGACAATCTTTACTTCCAGAAGATTCATTCATAAGGCGGAAATTCCAGAAGACTCCAGAATGATTTTTATTGAAGATCTAGAGGATAAGACTTCAAAGCTACAGAAAATATTTACATATTTATCCTGTAAGATTAAGTCAAGACACTTCCTGATTCAAGAATTTAAAGAACATGATGCCCCTGATAAAACAGCCATTATACTCTTCACCTCAGGTTCGGAATCTCGCCCAAAGGGTGTTCCTCTGACAAACAATAATATTTATGCAAGCGTTCAGAACTACAGTATCGTTTTTGAACCTACCACTGAAGACAAGGTTTTAGGCATTTTACCATTTTTTCATGTCTTTGGTTATGTTGCTTGTCTCTGGATGCCGTTGATAATTGGAATAGGAGTTGTTTTCCATCCTAATCCTACAGATTATGAAAGGATTGGCAAGATCGTCCAAAAATACCGAGCAACAATGCTGTTGGGAACCAGCACGCTTTATCGAGGTTTTATGAAGAGGTGGAAGAGAGAACAGGTCTCAAACGTCCGTTTGGCATTTGCAGGAGCAGAAAAGTTGAATGAAAACGTCAGAAAGAAATTCCATGAGAAACTGGGCGTAAACATCTTTGAAGGCTATGGAGTTACCGAAAGCTGTTCATGCATTACGGTAAATTATCCGCATGACTTCTGTCATGGGAGCGTAGGAAAACCTTTACCAAATGTTCAATGTAAGATCGTAGACCCTGAGACTTATGAAGAACTTCAATCAGGAGAAGAAGGCTTGATACTTGTCAAGGGACCAAACGTCATGAGTGAGTATTATAAATCACCTGAACTGACAAGCCAGGCCTTTCACGATGGGTTTTATATCACCGGTGACATAGGAAAGTTCGATAAAGGATTTATGTATATTACTGACCGTTTAAAAAGATTTGCCAAGATAGGAGGGGAATCAATACCACTATCACCTATTGAAGACAAGTTATCCCATATCCTGGATGAAAATACTGATGATGAAAAAATAAAATGTGCAGTAGTGAACATCCCTCATACTCAGAAGGGAGAACAGCTCATAGTATTTGTTATAGAGAAAAATCCAGACAAACTATCAATTAACAAAAAACTGGATGACTTAGACCTGCCAAAGTTGTCACAGCCTGACCACTATGTATCGATTGATGCCATTCCTATCCTTACAACAGGGAAAGTAGACTATAAACGTATCAAGAAAATGGCCATAGAAAAATTTACATAGTTTTCTTGACGCAACGGAAACCAACATTGTTATCTTTACCGCCTGGAACACTACAACTTCTATAAGCACATCTTAAACTATACATATGGTTTATCCACGATCCCCCACGAACTACACGATATTTCCCGACTACATACCATTCTTGACACCATTCCCAAACATTCCCCGACATGTCGTGGCAACCATAAGGACTTGCTCCTGATGGATGTGTGCCAACATTAGTAGGAGCACCTTTATTAATATCCAGTTCAAAAACGGCAAGAGTCTTATCAGGTTTTACATTTCCCCATGGATATTCCCGTCCATCTATACCTCTAGATGCTTTTCCCCATTCTTTTTCTTCTGGTAATCTCTTTCCAGCCCATTTTGCATAAGCAACTGCATCATCCCAGCTTACACCTACTACAGGTTGGTTTGGATTATTAAATCTATTATCATTATAAAAAGCAGGTTTATTGTGGTTTGTTTCTTCAGCAAACTTTTTGTATTGAGCATTTGTTATTGGATATTTGTCGATGTAAAATACGTCAACTTCTACAGGTTCTTTTTCATTTCCCATTAAAAAAGTTTCAGCAGGAACGCACAACATAACCGAACCGTCTTTTTCGTTAATAATCTCTTTCTTTTGAGCAGGATTATCCATCTTCAGTTTACATAAGATGTTCTTATAGAAGTATGTACTTTGCCTTGAAACTTAACAGATTTAGTTACAATCTGAGGTCAGGTGGTAGGTTTATCTAATCCTGATGTGATATTTTAGTCTGGCAAAGACTTATGTTCTTTTTGTATATTTTCAGGTGAATTTACATTTATAAAAGCAGTTTGTCAAGGATAAAGAATTGAAAACTACAGTTGCACTTTGCCGGTAAAAAGTCTCACTTACAAGTAAAGTGAAAAGTAATTTTTCAGCAGATATACGGAGTGACGTTAAAATACGAATACCTATGTAATCACGACAACATGCAACGCCCCTTTGCTGCATCGGAACTAGATATGCATCCAATCAAATAAGAATAATCCTAAACTGCCAAACATAACAACAGGTAACCATGCAGCCAGTATGGGATGAAGGATACCCATGTTACCAAGATTTGCGCATACATAAGATAATACATAAAATGCACAACAAATAAGGACACTTATCCCAACCCTTAAAAAAACATTCCTACTCATTCTTTCGAAACCTATAACAAAAGGAATACCTAAAAAAAGTAGAACAAAATTAGTTAATGGGTATGCCACCCTTGAGTGAAACATAACACTGTACCTTGGATTTTCTGGTTCTCTTTTACATAAGTCCCTCAGTTCATTAAAACTCTTCAACGTTGCATTAACCTCAACCTTGCTTAATTGTTCAGGTGTTAATGTGGTTTCCAGAAAATATTCTTTCATTTGCTGTGATGGCGCAATCCATTTACCACTCTCATCATAATTATGCCTGACAACATCAAATAACAACCACTTATTACCTGTCCATTTCCCTTCCTTAGCACTAATGGTAAACTTTTTTCTGTTATTTTCGTTTCTTCCAATAACAAAAACAGACTCTATCTTACCTTCGGCAATATTAAAGGTCCAGGCCCTTAAAAGCATACGATTTACTTTATCTTCTACAAGTATGTTACTTTTCTCATATTCCTCAAATGTTGATCGTTCTACTCTTTTAAGCTTCTCAGCGTATCTTGGTATAACCACTTCCTGATTGGCAACTGCTGCAAACGACATCATGACTGATAAAATAAAAATAGGAAGCAAAATTCTATAAAGACATATCCCTGCCACTTGCATAGCTAAAATCTCGTTATTTTTTGCAAATCTTACAAGAACCAGACTTACTGCTATCAGAGTTATAGCTGGAAAAAGTTGTGCGAGAATCACTGGCACCATAAACGCATAGTAATATAATATTAATAGAAATGCCTTAGAACCTAGTTCAATTAAATCATCAAGTTTTTGAAGTGCATCAACAACTATATAAATACCACATATAGCGAACATACATAAAAAAAAAGTTGGTATAAAAGCCTTAACAATGTATTTGTCAATCCTGAATAGCATTTTACTTTAGCGTTTTTTAGGAACTTTTAAATCTTTCAGTAGTTCAAAAATAGTTTTTCTCAATACAGGGTGTTTGAAGTCTGGAGATATTTCACACAATGGCTCCAGGACAAAAATGCGTTTATGCATACTTTCATGAGGAATCTTAAGATTACTGTCATTTATAACCTTACTTCCATATAAAAGTATATCAATATCTATTACCCTTGGGCCCCATCTTGTCCCCGGTTTCCTTCCAAGTTCTAACTCAATTCCTTTAAACTCTTCAAGCAAACTTTGTGGTTCTATTTCTGTATCCAGCTCTATTACACAGTTGACGTAATCAGGCTGTGGGGGTCCACCAACTGGCTTTGTTTCGTAAAAACTTGATTTGTTCACAACACAGATCTCCCTGCACGAATCTATCCTGGCAATTGCGCTAACCAAATATTTTTTTCTATTGCCAAGATTTGAGCCGAGCCCCACATACACCTTTCTCATATATCATCGCATTAACACAACCAGAAAATGGATTAACGAGATGTTGAAATATTGCGGTAAAGTTTTTTCCATTAATGGTTTATTATTATAATTTTATTATTTACTTCTGTTTTATTAAACAAAAAAAGAATTGTCAGGGAAAGTACTATATCACTCTAAAGAATAAGTTAAGAGTGCTTCTTTCTACCATCAAGATTAATAAGAGTCAAGGAATTTACAATAGATTGGGACAAAAAGAACATATCTCCATTAGTGCAGTAAAACAAGCATAAACCTGTTCCTGACAGGATTAGGAGTACAGAAATTATCGACTCCCTGCCAAACTTCGTTCGAGCAGTGAAGGAGTTAATTTCTATCTTGTACTTAAATTACTTTTCTTTATAATAAATAAAGAATTTATTTACGACGTACATTTGAAAAATGCCAATACATTGCAACACTAAAACTAATCAAGTAATTAGCAATTCCCACGATCACTCACATCGTGGTGAGGAGCGAAAAAGGATTATCTTAACATGTTCCTTAACTGGAATTATGTTTATTGTAGAAGGTATAGCAGGTTTTTTAACCAATAGTTTGGCCTTACTTAGTGATGCAGGACACATGTTAACACACCTCTTTGCCTTACTAATAAGTCTTGTAGCTATTATATTCGCCGCAAAACCTCCAACTGCAAAAAAAACTTACGGTTTTTACCGTCTTGAAATCTTAGCAGCATTATTTAATGGTGCTACTTTATTTTTAATCACAATATGGATTTTTTTTCATGCTTACAAACGAATAATCAACCCCGAGTCCATTGCTAGTTTGCAAATGTTTATTGTTGCAATTATCGGCCTCTTTGTAAATCTCGCATGTGCATTCATCCTAAAGACAAGCCATGGCAGCCTGAACATCAAATCTGCGTTTATGCACATGATGGCAGATACTTTCTCATCTATGGTTGTGGTCTTTGGAGCAATCATTATGCACTACACGCAATGGTATATACTAGACCCCGTCTTAAGTATCATGATATGTGTTGTAATTCTAATATGGTCATATCAGTTAATTACAGAATCGGTTGACATCCTGCTTGAGGCTACCCCAAAAGACGTGGATTTGGAAAGCGTTGTAAAGAGTGTACAAGAACTTGATGAAATCGAGGAAATACATGACGTCCATATCTGGACAATTACTTCTGGCATTTATGCGATGAGTGCGCACGTTTACACCAAAGACTTAATGGTCAGTAAAACCTACGAAATTATGGCGAAGATAAATGCATTGGTAAAGGAGAAATTCAAGATTGGCCATACAGTCATTCAATTTGAATGTAATGTATGTAGTGATGAAACAGACATCATGAATACTGGGATACGTCCCATTTGATGCTTTCAACCTGCAGGTTCCAATTTCTCTGATTAACAGATGAAGCGGAGTTCCTCTTTCCGGATTTCATCACCTATGAGGTCGGGGATTATGGAATCAAACCAAAAAGTTTCATTACCATTGCAACAACACAGACTGCAAGTATTAATCGTAACCACCGTTCGCCCCTGGCAACGGCCCAATGGCTACCGAGCCAACCCCCAAGGCCATTGCCAGCAGCTAAGGCAATACCTACCGTCCAACATATCTTACCGTTAAAAGCGAATACGAGCAATGCGAATATGGTGTATATACCAACAATAAATACCTTATGACTATTAGTATCCACAAGATTCAGTCCACTAATTGTAGTTAGGGCAGCAATGATTATGAAGCCAACACCAGCCTGAATAAATCCGCCGTAAATCCCAATAAAAAAGAAGACAATCATAGTTATAATCAGGCGGTTCCATCCCAAACTAATCGTATCCCTATCATATTGGGGATTGATTTGCCATTTTTTAGTAGGGTTCCAGAGGATAAGTCCGAGGACTAACAACATGATAATGGCCAGTACCCTTTTGAATAGAGCATCAGACATATCAACGGCAACTTGAGCGCCAACTATGGCTCCTATAAGTGCAGGTGCAGACAGTAGAAGACTTAACTTAAAATTTGAAATGCCCTTCCTTTTAAAGCCAGCAACTGCAAATAAACACTGAATCATGATAGCAAAACGGTTAGTACCATTCGCCATTGCTGTTGGCAAACCTAGGAAGATGAGTATAGGTAGGGTAAGTAGTGAACCGCCACCTGCAAGAGTATTGATAACTCCTGCCGTGATTCCAACGATAAAAATAACAGGAATTTGCCAGATTTCCATATAACATCAAACTTTAGCCTTTGTTGCCCGCAACTTTTACGGATCTAAAGTAAAATGGTGGTACTTTCAAACTGCCATGCCAATCTGCTTTATCGCCAATAGCTATTATATTGTTAAACACCTCAAAAACATTGCCTGCTATCATGCAGTCTTTTACCCTCCCAATGATCTCTCCATTTTCTACAAGATATCCCAAATCAATATTTACAGAAAATTCTCCTGCCAGGACGTTACTCTGACCTCCTCCAAGAACCTGGTCTACAAGTATTCCACGTTTCATGTCTTTAATCATATCTTCAAATTTCATTTCTCCAGGTTCGATTATGACATTAGAATTCCCTGGAGAAGGTTGAGACGCAAAACTCCTCGTCCCGTTTCCAGTGGATTTGGCATTCATCATACCGGCAGTTTGCAGATCATAGATATAATTTTTAAGTACACCTGATTCAAAAATAGGAGTCCTTTGCGCATGTACTCCCTCGCCATCGCAAATATAACTTCCGTCAGCGTAATCTATTGTTGAATCGTCATATATATTAATTCTTTCATCTATTATTTTTTGCCCAAGCTTGCCTGTTAGTGGAGAAGCGCCTTTTTGAACTAACTTTCCGTTACATCCAATTTCAAATGTTGTTAACAAAGTTCCGATAGCCTTGGAGGTAAAAACTACTGGATAACTGCCGGTAGTAATTTCTACCTCTCTTTCTGCCAACTTTAAATCATGAAGCGCTTTTGTCGTATGTTTATCAAGGTCTTCAACTAGTTTTGCAGAACTTTCACCTTCTCCAGTCCATAACAGTCCTTTGTCCTTAACCAGCAATATATCGATGCCTATTCCAAAGGATGTGAATTGAGTGCTTATATCGAGGCTGTTTGAATTAATTAAACGGCTTTCACCAACACTTTTTCCAATACTCACTCCGCATTCATAATTTGGATTGTGGGATAAGGCTTTTGCTATAGTATCTTTGCCAATTTGTATACCTTTCTCAATAGGATAGTTTGTTACCTTTTCATCAAATAATTTGATATCTTGAAATTGGTTTTGTGATTGAAACTCGAATTTTGCGGCCTGTCCGAATTTAGCGCTTTCTATAGCATTTAAAACCACCTGCTCGGGTTTTCTGAAATCTGTGGTACTTGAAAACCCGATCTTCCCATCCCTGATTACGCGCAAGCCAATTCCCCTGATTGATTTCGTATGAACGCTCTTTAATTTATTATTTTCAAAGCTGATTGATCTTGATTCTCCTTCCTCATAAATTACCTCTGCTGAGTCAGAATTTTTTAAAGCCAAACCAAGTACCTTTTCTTCTATCTTATTTTCCATTATTCTCTAAGTTTGAAGGTTGTTTTTTTCTGTTTTTCACTCGGTTCTAAATTCTCAGTTTTTATCCTTAAACGTACGTCGTTTGTACTATCCGCATAGGCTAGTGCATTTTCATAACTTATCATTTTTGACTTATAAAGGTTGAATATTGCCTGATCGAATGTCTGCATACCCTCCTGGTTTCCTTTTGACATGACCTCTTTAAGTGTTTCTATTTCTTTTTTTAACAGTAAATCCTTCATTCTTGGGGTATCTAACAATATTTCAAAAGCAGCAGCCCTTTTTCCGTCAGTTGACGGTATAAGTCTCTGAGAAATTATTGAGCGTAGATTGAGTGAAAGCAAAAGATATATCTGATCATGTCTTTCGGAAGGGAAAAAATTAATTATTCGTTCAATTGCCTGAT
The DNA here is from genome assembly GCA_008636105.1 of Candidatus Scalindua sediminis. Taxonomy (GTDB): domain Bacteria; phylum Planctomycetota; class Brocadiia; order Brocadiales; family Scalinduaceae; genus Scalindua_A; species Scalindua_A sediminis. The sequence goes on from VSDH01000001.1 coordinate 233,210, forward strand.
TGGAATTGTTTGAGTGTAATGTACCCAAACATAGATGGCCCGTATCAGCAAAAGTTATGGCAGACTCCATTGTCTCTGTATCCCTGATTTCACCTACAAGGATAACGTCTGGAGCCTGTCTCAATGTATTTTTTAAGGCATTAGCAAAGGAATGTGTATCTATCCCTATTTCCCTTTGAGTTATTACCGACATCTTATGTTGATGAACGTATTCGATTGGGTCCTCAATTGAAATAATATGGCCTGATGAGCTTGAATTCCTATGATCTATCATTGCGGCAAGTGTCGTAGATTTTCCAGAACCTGTCCCTCCAACCACTAATACAAGGCCACGTTTTGTCATTACTATATCTTTCAGGATAGAAGGCAATCCCAGATCATCTACGGTCTTGATGTTAAGTTTTATCTGGCGGATTACAATACCTATTTCTTTTTGTTGATAGAAAATGTTAACACGGAAACGGCCAAGTTTAGGATAGAAGATTGCAAGGTTCATTTCCATAGTCTCATCAAATTCTTTCTTTTGCCTGTCATTCATCACAGAGTACGCCAACTTTTTTGTATCTTCACTTGCAAGTTTTTTGGCTTTCTCCCAAGCCTGTGTTTTACCTTCAGTTCGATAAACTGGTGGTAAATCTACAGTGAGATAAACATCTGAAGCATCTATCCTGACCATCTCATTTAATAATTCTTTTATATCCATATCTATTATACCTAAGCCTTTATTATATTAGGGTTACTTACAAGGTCCTTTATACTGTCCGTTGAAACAAGACCCTTCTCATGAAGTTCCTTCAGAGCATTATCCATGGTTTGCATTCCGTATTGTTTTCCTGTTTGTATGGAAGAATTTATTTGTGCAATCTTTCCTTCTCTAATAAGATTCCTTATGGCATGAGTTGCAATCATTATCTCTAATGCCGCCACTCTACCTTTTCCACTTTTATGTTTAATTAGATTTTGGCTAATAACGGCTAGAATTGATTCCGAAAACATGGCCCTTATTTGTGATTGTTGCTCTGCAGGGAAAACATCTATAATCCTATCAATTGTCTTTGGGGCACTTGAGGTATGAAGGGTACTAAGAACCAGGTGGCCTGTTTCAGCGGCAGTTATGGCCAAAGAAATAGTTTCCAGGTCTCTCATTTCCCCAACCAATATTACATCCGGATCCTCCCTTAAAGCAGAACGTAAGGCATTCGCAAAACTCTTGGTGTGAGTACCTAATTCTCTTTGATTAATAAGAGCTTTTTTCGGTTCGTATGTAAACTCTATTGGGTCTTCTACGGTAATTATATGAACCTTATCTTCTGTATTAATAAAGTCAATCATGGCTGCCAATGTTGTTGACTTACCACTACCGGTTGGTCCCGTAACCAAGACTAATCCCTTTTTTTTTCTTGCTAAGCCTGCAAGTATAGCCGGAAGGCCGAGGTCAGACAGGCTAGGTATTTCAACAGGTATAGTCCTGAAAACAATTGCCTCTCCCCTGTTTTGAACAAAGGCATTAACCCTATAACGTGATGTCTTACCAAACGATACAGCAAAATCCAGCTCGTGCGTTTCCTCAAAAACTTTACGTTGTCGGTCATCTAGTATCTCATACAATATGGTATGAACATCCTTCTTGCTTAAGGGTGAAGTATCTAACTTTTGCAAATCACCATCTTTTCTTACCATTGGTGGTTCGCCAGAACTAATGTGCAGGTCTGAAGCATTTTGTTCTTTAGCGAATTTGAGTAATTCTGTAACATTCATAAAATAACTCCTTTCTATTGATTGTCTTACTTTGATCTAATAAGAAAGAATATATTAAATGTCAGGAACGGTATCTATCCTTGTCTTTTTCTCTTTGTAATAAGAGGAAAATATTGGTGTCTACCGTTACACATTCTTCATCTACCGCCAATTGTTACATTTCTTATTCTGATGTGCGGGCCTCCGTCGCTTACGCGTAAGGGAGACTGTCCACCTTTGCCACAGCCACCGAGCCCTCCATAAAGAGTAAGGTCATTCCCAATTGCATCTATATTCATCAGTGTTTCAAATACATTACCTGCTAGAACTACATCACGAATCTTTTCACAGAGTTTTCCACCTTTTATTCGGTATGCTTCTTCTGCGCTAAAAGTAAACATCTCTGTATTTGTCTGGCCACCTAGGGAACCTATTGCATAAATACCTTCATCAGTATTTGCTAACATATCTTCAAAGGTCCAACTACGGGGTTCCATATATGTGTTAGTCATGCGTACAATAGGCTCATGAGCGTAGTTGATTGCTCTGGAGTTTCCTGTCGGACTTTCGTTCATCTTTGCCGCTGTTTCTCTTGAGTGCAGTCTACTTGTTAAAATTCCATCCTTTATTAGATACGTTTTCTGCGTTGGTGTTCCTTCACTATCATATTTATTATAACCCGCTTCCCCCTCTAATGTACCATCATCCACAATAGACAGTTCGTCGGAACCAAAACGTTTTCCAATTTTCATAATCTCACGGAGTTTTTTGTTTTCGTATATGAAATCTGCTTCACTCAGATGGCCGAATGCTTCATGTACAAATACACCACAGAGTTTTGGATCAACTATTATAGTATATTTACCACCTTCTACCGGCTTTACGGAAAGTAAATCAACGGCTCGTTTTGTGACTTCTTCGCACTTTTCCTCAAATTTTTCAACCTTTTTGTACCCTCTAAGATCTCCAATTGAACCATATGCTTGCTGTACGTTCATGCCATCCTTTGCGATTGCTGTAACTGAGATACCACAGAATATGTTCTCACAAACGATAAAGCTGCCCTCCATGTTTGCAAAATAAAGCATACTATGAGAATCCATATACCTGACATTGGAAGTTTGAATTTTCTTTGAAGATAGGATTATGTTATTGTATTTGTGACACAATTCATGCTTGTCAGCCAGTGAAATATCTGCCGGGTCAATATCAACCTTAGTTTTTACGGTATCCTTAATAACCCTGGTTTTCGCAAGCGAAACCTCTTTGTTGTCAACGAGTTTTGCCTGCTCACATGCCATCTTGACGTAATGAGATAGATTCTCAATATCATTAAAAGCAACGAATCCCCATCCGCCTTTTACGAGGGCACGGACACTACCACCCATTATGCTATTTTCGGCTATATCCTCCAATTCTTTACCCACATAAGTGATTCCTGTTCCTTTCCCCTCTTGAATGCGTATTTCTATATGGTCTGCCGTTGCCGATTTTAGAGCATTTTTTATTAACTTTTCCATCAATTGCTTTTCTTAATTAAATTTTCGAATTCCTCTTTATTTAAAATAGTAATACCTAACTCTTTTGCCCTTTCTAATTTTGAACCTGGCGATTCGCCAACGACTAGAAAATCTGTTTTGTTGCTTACTGTTGATGATACCTTTCCACCCAGGTTTTTTATTACGTCTTCTATTTCTTTCCGGGTATATCCATTTAACGTCCCCGTTATTACAAAAGACTTTTTAGCGATGTTGGAAACGGGTCTTAATTTTTTATTTGTTGCTTTTGTATTAATACCTGCAGACTTTAGTTTGCTGACGACTTTCCTTGTATGGCTATTTGAAAAGAATTTGACGATACTCCTTGCCATTACACTCCCGATTTCATAGATTTCTTCTAATTCCTCAACAGACGCACCTGCAAGTTTATCGAGCGTGCCAAAATGTCCTGATAATACTTCTGCCGCATGAGAACCAACATGCTGTATTCCCAATGCACAGATCAAGCGGTGTAAATCTATGTCTTTACTTTTTTCGATAGCATTGAGGAGGTTTCGAGCAGATTTTTCTCCCATCCTTTCAAGCGATTCAATGTCGTCAAATCTTAGTGAATAAATATCAGCGTAGTCTTCAATAATATTTTTATCGATCAATTGTTCAATTAAGGCTGGACCAAATCCCTCAATGTCCATTGCATTCCTACTTGCAAAGTACATTACTCTTCTTTTTGCCTGTGCGGTGCATAGAGGGTTGTAGCATCTTAGATATACCTCTTCTTTTAAGACATCACTTTTGCAAACAGGACATCTTTTTGGCAAATTAAACGGTTTTTCATTGCCTTTACGTTTTTCTTTGATAACCCTGACTACCTGAGGGATAATCTCTCCTGCCTTTTGGACAACAACATAATCCCCTATGCGAATATCCTTTCTTTCTATTTCATCGAAATTATGAAGGGTGGCCCTGCTTACGGTTGTGCCACTGAGTTGTACAGAACTTAATTCTGCTACCGGGGTTAGTGTGCCTGTCTTACCAACCTGTATCTTTATCGCTTCGATTCTTGTTATTGCTTCTTCAGGATGGTATTTGTAAGACATAACCCAACGTGGCGCCTTGCTGGTTGAACCCAGTTCATCATGCAATTTTAGCGAATTAACTTTTACAACCATTCCGTCCACCTGATAATCAAGGTTTTTTCGCTTATTTTCCCAAGAATTACAATATGAGATAACTTCATCCATATTCGTACACAATTTGTAGTATGGGTTCACAGGAAAGCCAAACTCTTTTGCAGCTTCAAGACACTCAATGTGACTTGCAAACTTGTCATCTTCATAGTAGCCGAAGGCGTAGGCAAATAGGCGGAGATTCCTCTTGGCCGTTATATGAGAATCAAGGAGCTTAAGAGACCCTGCAGCTGCATTCCTTGGATTGGCAAATTGAGGTTCATCCGCTTCTTCCCGTTCCCGGTTTAGTCTCTGGAATTCTTTGTTTGGCAGGTATATTTCACCTCGGATTTCAAGAACTGAAGGCATACTCTTATTGTCTGTACACAAAAATCTCAGAGGGATATTCTTTACGGTCCTCAGATTTGCAGTAACATCATCGCCTTTAAAACCATCACCCCTTGTCGCACCACGTATGAAAATTCCTTTTTCGTACCACAACGTAATTGCTACACCATCAATCTTAAGTTCCACAACATATTCTATTTCATCTACCAGCCCGACATTGCCCGCCCGTGCCGGTACGGACGAGTCATTCTGGCGGGCATGTTTTAACATTCGTCGAATCCTGCGGTCAAATTCTTTTAACTCCTCTTCCGAGTAGGTGTTTTCAATACTGAGCATAGGTATTCTATGCTCGACTGATGTAAAACTCAAAACAGGTTCTCCGCTTACACGTTGAGTGGGAGAATCGGGTGTGATTAGTTGTGGGTAGGCCCTTTCAAGCTTTTCTAACTCCTTCATCAATTGATCATACTCATAATCCGTAATTTCTGGCATATTCTCAACATAGTATTTTTTATCGTGGTATCGAATTTTAGCACGAAGATCTTCTATTTCTTCTATCGCCTTCTTGCCCATTTTCGCAAGTATAACAAATTTTACCCATGTGTCAACAAATGCGTTTATACGGGTTCAGAGGGGAAAAACCTTGACATTAAAATCTAATTTTTATAGACTTTGAGAGGTATATCTATTAGGAAATTTTAAAAAACCCCTTCCAAAACTAAAGTATTACTACTATAAAGTGTAGTGCTAAGAAAAAGTTATGTCTAAGAAGGAAAGAGATTCAAAACAATTTTTTGAGATTTTTAAACCACATGGGCAAACTAAACAAGTTGGTTTTTCTATACAAAATTCAGAAATACACCAGAAAAACAAAGGTAAAGACAAAAAGAGGGAACAGCTAAGCTGGATTAAGGATACAATAACGACTGAGACTTTCCAATCTGGTACTCAAAAGGTTAAAAATGCATTTCTAAATAAGGTTGCCATTAAGCAGGAAACTTTGATACTTGGTGCATTATGTGCCGTTTTTCTATCATTGGCATGTTTTTTCGCTGGTTATAAGATTGGTCATAATAAGGCATCAAACCTTGAAACGTTACAACCCAGGATAGACGGAGTGGTTAAATCTATACCCCTAGGCAAGAAAATAAAAGCTATAGATTTATCAACAAACACTTCGTTTCTTAGAAACCAGAAAGAAAAGAATATTATAAAAAAGTGGACTCTTCAAATTATAATTTATAGTAACACGAAACAGCACATGAAGGATGCTACTAATTTGGCAAAAGCTATCAGGAATATGACGGGTCACAGTACTTTCGTGGCAAAAAGGGGTAAAGAACTTATTGTATGCGTGGGCAGATTTGATTCAAGGAATAATACCGAGATAAAAAATGCCTTGAATGAAATTAGTAGTTTAAAGTATGAAGGAAAGAAGCAATTTGCGAGTGCATATCCAATTCAAATAAGATAAGTGAGGAATACAGATGAGCATTGATAAAAGTCTTGTAACAAAGGGTAAATTAGCCAGGCATAGAAATGTGCTTTCAAGGGCAGAGCGTATTAAATTTTTAATTAATGAGAACTTGTGGGAAGATGGAAGATCTGTGTTTGGTTTGCCAAAGGTAAAAAACTTAAAGATGCGAAAGGCGGGAAAGTCGGAAAAAGAAAAAACTGAAGAAACTGAAGAGACTGCTGCTGCCCTAACAGGTGAAGAAAAGAAGGAAAAGGCTCCCTGATGATTGCCGATCGAATGGAGGAGTTTGAAGCATCCGGGATAAGGAAGGTTTTCGATCTGGCACAAAAAATTAAAAATCCGGTTAACCTCAGTATAGGTCAACCGGATTTTGACGTTCCTGAAGAAGTTAAAAGAGAAGCTATCCAGGCAATAGAAAATGGCTTCAATAGATACACAATAACACAGGGTATTCCGGAACTCAGTAAGAAGATCCTGGAGAAGGCAAGAAAAGAACGTGGTATCAAGGGTGAAAGCATAATGATAACGTCAGGGGTTGCGGGTGCTTTAACCCTTGCGTTCCAGGTTCTCATAAACCCCGGAGATGAGGTCCTTGTACCAGACCCATACTTTGTGTCATTTAAGCATCTTGTAAACTTATGCGGTGGCAAGATAAAATTTATCGACACATATCCAGATTTTGAACTTACCCCAGAACGTATCTCACCTCACATAAGCCCACGCACTAAAATCATCATTATAAACAGCCCATCCAATCCTACAGGTGTAGTTTGTAAACCACAACACCTTAAAGAAATCTGCGACATTGCGAAAAAACACGACCTAATAATTATTTCAGATGAAATATATAAAAAGTTCGTTTATGAAACAGAATATCAAAGTATTGGAAAATACTATGAAAATACCCTGACCTGTAACGGCTTTTCTAAATCATACGCAATGACTGGATGGCGATTAGGCAGTGCAATTGGTCCGGCAAAGATTATTAATGAAATGATGAAGCTTCAGCAATATACCTATATCTGTGCCCCCTCATTTGCACAGGTAGCCGGAATCAAGGCCATGGATATTAATATGGATGAATATATAGAAGATTACAAAAAGAAACGTGATTTCGTTTGTGATGGCCTTAAAGAACGTTACAAGATAACCAAACCTGATGGTGCATTTTATGTCTTTCCTCAGACACCATGGGGTACTGATGAAGAATTCGTTACTGAGGCAATAAAACATGATTTGTTAATCATTCCGGGTAGTGTATTCTCTGAAAAGAATACTCATTTCAGGTTGTCTTACGCTGCACCATTTGAGACCTTAGAACGTGGAATAGAAATATTAAACTCCTTAGTTTAAGTTCAATTTTACCCATCATGGTTTCTTTGTAGCAGATTACAAGTCATTCCCCATTGCTACAAGCAATTTGTATTGCGCCTTGTTATAGGTTGAGACTGCTTTCAGGTGATCCAACCTTGATTTAATATAGATTTCCATAGCTTGCAAGATTTCAAAGGGACGAACTGTTCCTAACTGTTGCCTCTGTATACTTTGCTTTAAGGCTTGTTCTCCCAGTTGGCTTCCTTCCAGCGCAACCTTAATTTGTTCTTTGGCAGCCAAGATCTGTTCTCTTGCACTGATCACTTCTTCATTCACCTGTGCCCTGGCTTGCTTCATTTGGATTTTCTGCAAAGCAATCCGGGCATTGTGCTGCTTTAATTCTCCACCGGACGTCAGTCTCCCCAGGGGAATTTTCCAGAGAAGCGCTCCATTGATTTCGGCGGTCTCATCGAGTGGATTGAATAGAGCGCCGAAATAAGAGCCCTCAGTACTTGCTGTCAATGCAGGCAGCCATAGACCAATTGTAGTTGTTTTTTTCTCTTCATATAACGATTGCAGCATCAACTCCATGCTTTTCAGTTCCGGCCTGCTTTGATATGCCAAATCGAAGGGACCATCCATGCTTTGAGTTGATGTCAATTCTAGAGGAGCTAAAACTGTTTCTGTTCCAACCAGCTTCATGACAGGCTCCAGATTCATCAATTTTACTAACTTTGCAGACATATTATAGTATTGAATTCTGGCGTTCAGCATTTCCACTCTCATGTGATTGGAATTGCTTTTAGCCAATAATAGTTCCGATTCAAAACGCAATCCAGCCTCTACCTGAGTTGCAATCTGGCTGGCAAGGTCTTCCGCTTCCGCTACCAGTTGCTCATAGGCTTTGTATTCAAGCTGTGCTTCCAAAAAATCGTAGTAGGTCTCTATGATATTCAGCAGGGCTTTGTTCTGTTCTGCCTGTGTCTGGTATACCGAAGCCTTAGCTTTGAGTTTGGCAGCTTTGGCTTTGAAAATTCCATCACCAAAATCCCAGGTGGCGTTTAAACCAGTACCTCCCCAGAAACTCTGACGATCGAGATTGGTGAAAATTTTGCCATCAGTGTTCATGGCATTTCCCCACAGTTGGTGAATGGTTGTGCCTGCAAATATATCCGGCAGCCACCACTCCTTTGCTTTGGCAAGGTTGGCTAATGCGAGTTTCTGCCGTTGCTTATACTCCTGTATGGTCAGGTTATTGGCTCCGCCTAATTTCAGGACGGTTTCCAGGTTGACCGCCTGCGTCTTATCCTGTGCTTTTGCCAAACCCGAAAACCCGGCAAGCAGGATAACCACCAGTATTATAGTTTTATTGATATATCGTTTCATTTTATGCTTCCCCCTGCAAAGACTTGAAAAGTTGAAAGTGTCTAAGGTTTGAAGTGAGCTAAAGTTATAGGATATATTTTTGTTGTTATTCACAACCGGCACCATAGACGAACGGCTTTAAAATCAAAAAAAACACCTTTAACTTTAGGCACTTTTCACTTGAAACTTTTACGTTCCATTTTATTTGATTTTTAAAACAGGTTTAACAATCTGGCCGGGTTGCACCAATCCCTTTCCCTGAACAATTACCAATGAACTTTCAGTGATTTCAGGGTTCAGCACTTCAAAATAGTCTTTGTTTGACAAGCCTTTCCGTAACGGGATACGTTCCACTTTGTCATTCTTTACTACCAATACAAAAGGCAGGTCCTGAAATATCCATTGTGCTGTCACAGGAAGGGAAAGAACACTGTCCCGTCTGCTGATCTGCATAAGAGCTTTGGCATACATACCGGGTTTAATATATCCATTGGGATTGTCAATGTCAATTTCCACCTGCATGGTTTTGGATGCAGGGTCTAATGCTCCTGCTGTCCTGCTGACTTTAGCCTGGTATGATTCACCGGGAAGCTCAGGGAAAGTAACCGTTACGTCCATGCCCTTTCCAATGGCTGTTACATCCGATTCAGGCAGGGGAATCGTTAAACGAATGGGACTGATCTCCTGCAATTCAACAATACCTTGCGGATTGTCCTCGGTTAAACCGCTTTGTACCAATGCGCCATGATCCACAAGTCTTTTAGTGATCTTCCCGGCAAAAGGCGCTTTCACAGACAAGAAATTCATCCTGTCTTTTATAGCATTTAAGCCGGCCTTTACAGAAAAGTATTCGGCTTCGGCATCCTCTACCAATTGTAATGGAGTAATGGCAGGCGTTTTTTCATAAATAGATTTCAGGCGCTCATAAATGGATTTTTTGGCTTTCAGTCGGGCTTTCTTTTGCTCATATTGTCTTACCAATTCCGGGTTGGCCAGTTCTGCAACCACTTCTCCCTTGCTGACCATATCGCCAATATCCATGAATATGTTTTGTACATACCCGCTTTCCATTGCATAAAGCGTCACTTTCTGGTTAGGACGCGCAGTGCCGGTAATCAATACCTCTGCAATGAATGAACGTTTTTGTGGTTTTACCACTTCAACGGATTGAATTTTGTTGTTTTCGGATACCCCATCTGCTGTTGAACCACTACCGTTTTGTTGTCCTCTACTACAGGAAGATATGAAAAGCGAAGCGGCCAACAGACCAACCATTATATATTTATGTTTTATCGTTTTCATTTTATTAATTTACTTTAGTTTGAATGGTTAAAAATTTGTAAAATTAAAAACCCCAGACTCGTTCCAACGCAGAGCGTTGGAACGAGCTGTCTGAGCTACAACGGTTTTTCAAAAGGCTAAATTTATACAAAAGATTAATCAATTGTTTGTTTTAGCAATGAGTGAATACATGATCGGAATAATGTAAAGGGTCAGCAGTGTTGACATAAAAGTTCCGCCAATCACGGCTATTGCCAATGGTACATTGGCCTCTGTTCCTGCGCTTCTTGCCATAGCAGTCGGAAGCAATCCGAAAATGGTTGTTCCGGCTGTCATTAAAACAGGACGGAACCGGTCGGTTGCCCCGCTCACAATGGCTTCCCTTCTGGCTTTCCCTTCCTTAATCAGAGCATTAATTCGGTCTATCAGAATGTTTCCGTAGGAAACTGCAATCCCAATCATCATAATAATCCCCATAAGAGACTGGATATTCAGGTTGGTGCCTGTTGCCCACATCAGCAAGGCCACACCTATAATCCCAAGTGGAAATGAAATGATGATAATTAATGGTTGCCTGAATGAACGGAACAGGGGCATAATAATCAGGTAGGCCAGTATCACTGCCAGTCCCAAACCAAGTCCCAGATCACCAAAGGAAGTTTTCATTGTAGCAATCTCGCCACCGAAGGTCACTTTGTAACCCTTCGGAAATTCCATTGCATTGATACGTTTTTGTATTTCATCCGAAACAGATCCTATATCTGCTCCTTCTACATTAGTGTACACATTGAACACCCGTTGAAGGTTATAGTGATTAATCTCCACGGGGTTTGTTGATTCGCTGATCTTGGAGAAATTACGAAAAGGAATAGGCTTGTCATGCGTCTGGCTGGTAATAGTCACATTTTTAAGCACATGCTCATCATTAATCAGGTATTCAGGATAAGTAACTCCCACGTAGTAGTGATTTCCGTTTCGCTCATCTATCCAGAAAGCCTTATCGAACGTAGCCGATGAGTTTAGGGCAGACACGATGTTCTTGATGGCGTCCACCGGCTCTACCCCTAATTCTGCGGCCTTGATACGGTCAATATCAATGTCCTTGGTAGGTTGGTCAATCCGCTGCAATATCCTTACATCCCTTGTTGCCGGAATAGAAGAAATGGCATCCTTCAGCCGTTCGGCTATTTGCCTTAGCACTTTCAGGTCGTTACCGATAATCTGAACATCCACCGGGGCCGGTTTTCCTTCATTGAGCGCTGCCGTAATCAATCCGCCTGTATCAAAACTGATCTCTATGCCCGGAAAGCCATGCTTTAGCTTTTTTCTCAAACGTGAAGCATAGTCGAAGGTGCTGACAATATGTTTTTCCGTTAACTGCACACCGATGAACGCATCCTGTGTACCGGAATTAGGGGTATAAACAGCAGGCAGGTCGTAGAATATTCCTATGTTGGAAATGATCTGTTTCAGGTCGCTGCCTAATTCTTCACGTATTGCTTGCTCCATTGCAGCAATGGTTTTTTCCGCTGTCTTTAAAGGTGTTCCCGATTCCATACGTACCTGTATCTCCATTTGCCCTACATCTGATTGAGGAAATAATTCATAGCCTAATTGGTACTTCATCACAAATAATGAAAACAGAAACACTCCTGCTGTTGCGCTCAATACAAACCGTTTATGTTTCAGAGCTGTGATCAGGCTGCTTTCATAGCGATTGCGTAAGCGGTCAATAAATCGTTGAACAAAGCCAAGCGCTGATTTCCTCGGTTTGTTATCAGCGTCGGGCAGTTTGTTGCGAAACAGGTAAGCGGCTGTCAGGGGGACAAGGGTGAGAGAAAAGATATAAGACCCGGTCATGGCTCCTGCCACTGTAACGGCAAGAGGTGAAAAAAGAAACTTTGCCATACCGGTCAGGAAGATTACAGGGAAGAACACTACTATAATTACCAGTGTTGAAGTCAATACAGGTGTGGCCACTTCCAATGCAGCATCCTGAGCAGCCTGCCATGCGGACTTGTTCATCTTTAAGTGCCGGTCAATATTTTCCAGCACCACGATGGAGTTGTCCACCAATAGTCCCAACACCAAAACAATCCCTCCCAGCGTGATGCTATTGATCGTCTGTCCTGTTATTGCCAACACCAGAAAAGCAAAGAGCACTGATAGCGGCAAGCTGATTGAAACGATTAAGGCAGAACGGAAATTCCCCAGGAAAAGGATGAGTATAATTACAACAAGTATCAAACCTCCGATGCCTGCTCTGGTTAAACCTGCAATAGCTTTTCGCACATAAGAACTCTGGTCGAAAATCACGTTCAGTTGAACATCATCCGGCATTCGTTCCTTTAGCCCCGGGATAGCCTTCTTTACACCCTCAACAGATGCTATTGTATTCGCTCCCGGTCGTTTAAATATAGGCAGGTATACCTGCTCTTTGCCGTCTACACGAACAATATTGGTCTGAATCACACTGGCATCGGAAGCGTATCCTACGTCCCTGATATAAATAGGATTGCCGTTCTTGTAGGTGATCACAATATCGTTGAAGTCCTTAACATCGACAATCATTCCTTTGGCATCAATGCCGTAGTTAATCATACCGATTTCAGCAATACCGGACGGGATCATCGTGGTATTTTTCTGTATGGCATCATTCACCTGTGTTTGAGAAATCCCGAGCGCTTCGAGTTTAAATGGGTTAACGTAGATATGTACCCTTCTCAATGTCCCGCCGTAAGCGGCCGGAGCCACAATGCCAGGCACACCACTCAGCATTTGACGGAGGTTGTAATAGGCAATATCGTATAACTCCTTTCCGCTTTTTACCTCGCTGCTTACCGTTAACAGCATCAGTGGCTTGCTTGCGGTCGGGTCAAATGGCTGCACCATCGGAGGCAATGTGCCCGGAGGCTGGTAATACATATCGCTCATGGCATAAGAAGATGTATTGGCCATCGCTTCAGCAGGGTCAACATCCGCCCCATAGAAGTTGGTAACGATACTTACTCCCATAATACTTTTAGAAAGCTGTTTTTCTATGCCGGGCGATTGCCCCGTCCATCTCTCCATTCGGCTGGTAATGTCTTTTTCTACCACTTCGGCAGGCATTCCGGGATAGAGTGTGAGTATCTGCATCGCAGATTTTTTGAACTGCGGCAGGATATCTACCGGCATCCTGGGGATTTGTACCCCCGCCAGTACCGATACCATAATAGCGAATACCAATATAAGGTATGGATTTTTAAATGCTATTTTAACAAGTCCCATCTTAGATACACCTAAGTCGAGCTATTTTTTTCTAAAATTACTATAACCTCCCCTTTATCCCCTCCTTACAGGCTGTGTCATAATGTCATCCCGCCCCCATTCCTAGCCCCTGCGCTTTCTTGCGAAAGCAAGATGCTGGGGCTATGGGGGTCGGGATCTCTAAGATTGCTAACCTATTGAAATCATTAGATTCTGAATCCCGACTGAGTCGGATCTCGAAGTCGTGCCTTAGGCAGATCCGCCTTCGGCGTGACTGCTCCAAGGGGCACCTCGGGCGACAAGTTCAGAATGACAAAATAGGCATTACTTATATTGTGACACAATCTCTAAGGAGGGGAAAAGCCTTGCGAAGGGGTGGTTTTTTACGTCACTCACTAAGTAATATAAATTTACAAGTAACTACATTATTAAAACAATGTTAGCATTATTGAACTTAAGGAATTGCTCAATTTAACTTGTATCTTCTTTAATAAGCTTCATTCAGTACTCAACACCCTTAACATCAACAACTCTTTCATCGAGATGAACATTTCCTATAATACTTACATTTTTACCATGATACTTCTTACCTTTGAAGAGTTCAACGCTTGAGTCATTTTCCAGGTAATGAAGGGTAGCGCCCTCAAGCTCCGAAATTTCTTTGCCCTTGGAATCTACAGCTTTTTCAACCTTAAGAGCATGCTTGTGACCATAGATACTACATTGGGCTGCAGCGCCTTCTGCCTTTTTAAGACTGCATCCAACACAATAATTCTCACCTGTTAAAGTCACTTCTTTTAAAGGTTCTGCAAAGATAATATTTGTTACAAAAGCCATGGCTATCGTCGTAACTAATATATACAAAAATGAAAGATGTAATGTACTTCTACTCATGATTTTTTACCCCCAAATATTCTATGTTCTTGTAAAACTATCGGCCATCCATCTGAGCAATTCCACATCATGATCAGCAACCACACATATAAAGGTATCTTTACTTGCGGGTGTTGCTATCAGGTTAATTCCACCTGTTTCTTTAAAAAGAATCTTGCCTCCTTCAAGATATTGTTTAATGTCAGAAAAGTCTTCGGCATCTTTTATGCTCAAGATGAATACGGAAACTGGCGTATTACAACAATGGTACATAATATATGCGGTTGAAACCCCGTTCAGGTGACATACCTTCCCCCCAAATAACCTGATATGGTGCGATTTAATATCCGGAATTTCAGAAAGAACTACTGGAAACGTAAATTTACCTGAAAAGTATCTGGATACCTCACCTGGAGATACAGATTCTATCGAGGGGATTATCTTATTCGTTATATATTCCTTATGACATTTATGCACTGCTGCTGTCAGCTCATCGCCTTCTTGCTTACTATACATAATTAGCGTAATAACTATGGCAAGGATTGCCACTGTTGCAGGGACAACATACCTTTTGCCAGTCCGCCAAAGTCGTTCTGGCAGGTAAAACCAGAAACCCAAACGCCTTTCTCCTTGTGGCTCTACTTGATGGCCAAAACTGGAGATAGTCCTTCCCCATATCTCTTCGGCTTTTGGATCTTTTTCTTCCTTTAAAACTGACACAAATAATTTCTCAATCCTTTCCTCTTGTGCAAACCTTTTACTGCAGTCCTCACAAGATGAAAGGTGTTCTGATATTTCAAAATTGGTTTTCGAATCCAGCTCCGAATCTATAAATAGATTGATATATTTCTTTACTTCTTTACAATTCATTATAAGTCTCCAACTTACTCAAATATCAAGTGGAGTTTCATGCTATTTAGCGAGAGTGTCAACCCCGCTCTCGCAGGTCATGCCCAAGGCAGATCCGACTAGGCGGAGATTCCAAGAGTTAGCGTGGGAATCCCGCCAAGGCGGACGAGGACGCCTTCCGAAAGGAAGGGTACTTAATTCCACTTGGTATTGAGCAAATTCTTAAGCCTCCTTATTACGAAATAAACCTTTTTCTCTGGCATAATCACAAAGCGATTCCCGCAATTTTGCCCTTGCACGATAGAGATGGCTCATTACCGTACCTATAGGTATTTCAAGGACACTAGCCATTTCTTTATATGAGAAGTCTACGAGAGACTTAAGGAGAAAAACGGTTCGTTCTGCTGCATTTAATTTATGTAATGAATCTTTCATGCGCTTATCTATACTTTCAAGTAACTTAAACGGATTCTCCAGGATTTCATGGTAGATATTTTCCCTTTCCAGCATTTCTAGAACATCCAGACTTTCTTGTCCTGAAGGAGGACTTGTTGTTTTATCTATTGTCTCTTCAACACCCGTTTCAAAGACGTTTAGCCTTGTGTACTTCTTGTTAAAATTAAGCACTGTATTTATTAAGTACTTAAATATCCATGCCTTAAAGTTGGACCCCTCTTCAAATTTATCAAATGACTTATATGCGTTTAAAACCGTTGTTTGCAATGCATCCTCAATATCATTCCTATTCCAGATCAAGTTCTTACAAACCCTGTACAAAGTGTCTTTATGCGGTGTTAAGAGTTCGATAAATAACTCCTTCTTTTTGTTTGATTTGGCCATAACGTCTCTGTAAACTAAATTATTCCTATTAACAAAAAGAGCATATCTATATTATATTTCACAAAGGCACGTTTTTATTGCATAAAAATATACCATTTACAATGTCATGCTGAATTTATTTCAGCATCTCTTGTATGATCCCCCCTGCGTGCCGGTAAGGCAGGGATTTCAGAATCTATATAAATCAAGGTGTTAAGAGACCCTGAAACAAGTTCAGGGTGACAAAACCGTGTTTCCACAATAGATACTACTTATATGACTAACCATAATACTCGTAATTTACACCATTTTACAATATTTTTAATCTGGAGGTTAAAATGGCCTTGCTAAAGTCAATTAATATACCGTTAGGAACAAAGGCAATCGATTTCTGCTTAAAAGGTGTGGATGGGAAGATGCATTCCCCTGCTGATTACAAAGATAAAGATGTCTTAGTCATTGTCATTATGTGCAATCATTGCCCGTATGTTCAAGCCGTGGATAGCAGACTCGTTCAATTGCAGGAAAAATTTGCAAAACGAAACGTTCAGTTCATAGGAATCAATCCGAATGATGACATTACATACCCTGAAGACAATTTCGAAAACATGGTCAAGAGGGCAAGTGAAAAAGGATACAATTTCCCGTATTTGAGAGATGATGATCAATCCATTGCAAAAAAATATCAGGCCCAGTGTACTCCCGATATATATGTCTACGACAAGGAAAGGGAATTATGCTACCATGGCCGTGTTGATGACAATTGGCAAGAACCGGATAAAGCAACTTCGCACGATTTAAGCGATGCTATTGAAGCACTACTTGAAGGAAAGAAGCCATCATCCAATCAACACCCATCAATGGGATGTTCAATAAAGTGGAAGGAGTGATTTATTTTACAGAGTATTTGTTACAAAATTAATCCAAACGATAAAGCTCACCGACAGCTTTGGAGCGCAGAGGAAAAGCTGTCCGGTGCAGGAATTGTTAGCTCTTCAGATTCCTGCTGAATCCCTACTGTATAGTCACGGTCACTCATAACTCTTCACAAAACTGAATACAGCATGACTTTGTTCAGGGCGGTCGGATCCATGGAAGAATTTATCGATCTGTGCCGATGAGTACTCCCGCTCACCCCATATCGCCCAAATAAGAGCGAGATCGTTCTTCTCGAGGTAAGTTTTCAGCAAGCCTTCCCTGATGAAGAACATCGATTGATAATTATTGAAGTCGTTACCTTGATCAGAAACGTTAAAAGTGGCCTTTACCCCATCTGTTGTGAACAAATCGAAAGTCTGTGGTTGCCCAATTAGTTTCAAATCAGAGGCAATCTCCTTTGCCAATGCCGTTGCATGGCCCGCATCGCTCGCCGCGGTTTGATAGCCTTCCCAGCCGAAATCACAGACGGGGATTAGAGCGTTGAATTTTTTATACTCCCTTTTAACCTCCTCGACCTCTACCGGCACCTCCCGGACTTCGATTCGTTCGAGGTCTTCTTCACTTATGTTCTGTTGCTCTTCGGTTTCTCCGGTAGCATCGCCGAAAACGCGGCGTTGAATCAAATCGATTTGAGTCCACCCCAATTTCTCGCCATCCAGATACAACTCTTGTTGAGTTCGCTGAACCTTGACGGTCTCTTCCTTTGTTACAAACGAGAACTCACTCAGGCCATTCTTTGGGAATGTGTTACACCAAGGAATTTCACCTGCAAAGGTATAAATGATGCTTGGCTTTTCTGGTAGCCATCGGCCACCGAGGTCTTGACGAGATAGATGTTCCAGAAAAGAAGCAACATCTCGATTAGGTAAGAGAAAACTGCGAATGAAGCAGAATGACCTGCGGCCACGGGCTTCATCCTGTTGGACCGCGAATCCATCCATCGCAACCCAAGGCCCTTCCACTTGTAGCACTTCCTCCAATCGAAGGTAAGAATCCACGTTTGGCAAAGGCCCATTTGCAATCCATTCCTTCATGTCCATCTCGGGATCACCAAGGAAATCAGCCTTTATAAGATGATCGTTGGCAACACGCTCAGGGAAACTAGGATCGACATCTACAGAAGAAGTACGTTCCCGCCAATTCTCCAAAGTTCCTTGGTCATGCAAGAGCCCGGTCATTTCGAAAAATGCGATCCATGAATACTTTTTACCGTATCGATCAGTTTTCTTTGCATCAGACCCTGTTCTCGGCCAATGACGTACATTTGCAATCGAACTGTCCACATTCTTGAACAGCTCGCTCGACCATCCGAGTTCCTCGACTCTCCAAAGGACTTTCGCCCGGACTTTTCGATATCCCTCATGCTCATAGTTATAGTTCCCGCGATCCGGCACCAAGCTTCCAAGCGTGTAGTTCTCGAAATCCATACGAAAGGGCGAATCGAGACCGTGGTATTCTTCTTTCGAAGTTTCGCTTTCGCCCCACTCCCTACACCCTCCATCCGTGAATGGAGGCTTGCTTCTTTGAATCTCTTCAAAGGAGAAGATCTTAGGATTATGCAGTGACGCTATTTCGACGATCCTAGCTGCATACTCCCTCATCAGAGAATGAGTAGTGCTAGACGGCGCTCCTTCTGCAAACATCGAGTTGTAGAAACTTCGGGCGAACTCTGGAAGGATAGTGCTCACAAATGACTGATCCCCTATATCGACATGACGCGCCATTGCAACACCATAGCTTGCCCCAAGCATACGCTCTGGAACGTACGGATCGTTAATATCGAGTGAGCTTAAACTTTCCTCAAAGAGCGTTGCCGGGTCTCCACGTCCAAACCAATACAATGCGCGGGTCGCGATATCGCGAAGTTCTCGATCAGTGGAGGTCAAGAACCACATCACCCATTTGGCTCGAAGCCGATCAGATGGAGTCCGCAGAGTGATATCTTCTTTCCATCTAATCTCTATTGCGAGGAGGTCATTGAATCTTTCAGACCGAGTTCCTCTGACCCATTCAGTCCAACTTAGATCACGCTCTGAAACAGACATTGCCCGGAGGGCAGAGTCCAGAAATTCAGAATTAAGCGGGTGATTAGGTGTTCCTCTGGTTCCATGAAGTCGAGAGAACAGACGGGTTCTTTCCTTGGGATTATCTATCAGTAACGCCAAGATCGCAGCAACTGTATCTTTGTCTAAATATTTTGCTTCAAGTTCTGTCGTAAACCTGAGGGCCGCATTTTGGAAACGACCAGATGCTTCTTTCCAAAGCTGGCTACCGTGCATGCGACGTGGAACAAGTGCAACTAACGATTTAAATATATCTAATGCTAATTGATGACAATCGTCGCCACTAAACGATGCGATCACCTCTGACTTCTTAAGCCATTCGAACGCCCTGTCGCTTTTGTATTTAGCAAGGAGGGAGTTGGCAACAATGTAACCGCCGAGGTCGTCATACGCAGGAGTGATCACATATACGCCAGGCTCGATTCCAGGATTTCTAAAAATAATTCCTTCTTGTGCTAGTAGGTTGATGATACTGCTATTCCATGAACGAGCAGTGTCTGACACGGCTGCGCGATAGTTTGTCTCGTCGATCTCTCGTTTTTGAACTTTCCACAATTCGAGTCCAAATTTGTAGATTGCCAAATCAACTTCATCGGCACTGTAGGAATAACTGAGGTTGGCCATCTGTGAAATTCGCTGACAGGCATTGGCAATATACTTTTCGAAGAGTGGTGACAAAGATGCAGGGAAATAGTCCACCTTGACTTCTGATTCTCGCTTGGGGTTCGTGACTTCGCAGAAGATTCGCAAGGTCAGAGGATGCTGCAGGAACTCCACTGGTATTTCCGCATCCCCGGGGGTGATTTTAAAGTAGTTGAAATACTTCTCAATTGCACCATCGACATCTCCCCCGAAGCCTTCGCTCTCAATCCTTCTTATGCCATCTGGAAGAGCCATAACTGCAAATGATTCTCGGGTATTGGTTTGGGATTGCAGATCCCACATCTGGTCATCTCGCCGATGCTCTCCAGTGCGTAACGTGCAGACAACTAGGACATTGGGATATCTTTTTACAATCTCGCTAAGAATGGATAGGGACGCTTTCCAGTCTCTAGAGTCTTCAGCTTCGCTGAGGCCGTCGATTATGACAGGGAGTCTGCAACCAGCACGCTTACCAGCCGCATCCAACGATGCAAGCAACCTTTCCATGCTGCTCAGGGGATTGCCGTTAATCGAAAAATGACTCGATAGGTCATCTAAAGTCTGTCCTCTGTGAAGACACCGACCATGGAGCAGAATGCCAGCGGGTCTATCCTTCTGAGGTGCAGTAAGTTGAGCTGCCATTTGGGTCTTTCCAGCTCCCGCATCCGCCAATACGGCCACCAACCCCACTCCAAGGAACTCTTCGATTTCATCCAATAGCTCTTGTGCGATTCGCATATCATCTAGGGCATTTGTTGCGTCCAGTGCGATTGGTAAATTACAGGCTCGAAGCTGCCTTACAGTAACGCGTACTTGTGTGTCGATTAGCATTTTTCGTTCACCAAGCTTTTGTTGAATAATGTCAAGATCACCATCAGCCAGGATTTCATGGAAGTGCAGAAGTGTGTCAGCGAAAGCAGAACAAGCTGCAACAAATAGAGTGATTGTCATTTCTAATCGAGTTGGTTTGACATCTTGACTGTCCGATATGACATCTGCGGCTTTCTTCAAACGTCCACCTACAGCGATCATTTGGTCCCAGGAACCCGGCTCTCCGAGCATTCTTCGAATGGCGCGCTCGGCATCAACCGACTGATGGACTGGCGCTAACCATCGTTCTCGAATTGGTTGGATAGCTTCCGAATGCCGCCAACCGAGCGCCTCCGGGGTTACGATCAGCTCACCAAAGTAAGTACTTCTCAGAATTAATCCGTCACCGCTCAGATAATTATCAAGTTCTTGCTCACTCCATAAATGAAGAGTCATGGATGTAGAAAGAGAATAAAACCAATCCTGATCGCTCTTGCTTAGCGTGTAAGGTGTCCAGAGAACCCAGTCTGTGATTCCAGGCAATGCTCTCTCGGTAGTTAGGAGAGACTCTTCGATATCTTTTTTGCTAGAAGCTCTAAGGTCACCTCTCTGTGTTCTTGTGTGAAATTTGCACTGCCACCCAAACCACCGAGGAGGATCTCCAAGTGTGCAGGTGTCCGTAAGCTCAATATGAAATTCAACACCAGGCTGGTTCGAAAGTGCCTTGAATTGACCGAAGCGTCCATAATGCAAACGCATTAGGCCACGGCAAAGATTCTCGAAATTGTGACTCTTGCTTCCGGGAAGAGAATCAAATACTGTCCAGTCTAGTGATGGCATTCTTATTTACCCCCATACTCAGTATCTGGGTAATCGTTGGCCGAGAATATTTCTACCTTCGCACCTTTTTCTATCATCAATTTGAAGAAGGCGGAGACTTCCGATTCATTAGTAGTTAGGATGATTTTGTCGCCTTTCACTCGGGTATCAAAGTCATATAGAAAATGCTCAAGCTCTGACGTACCAAGAATATAGCAATTCGCCTTTCTTAAGAGGTTCATAACATCGTCATCATATCGATCACGCGAAGTTTCGATATCCTTCTTGCCGCGAAGTCCCTCTGTTAACTGTTCGATTAACTCTTGCGTCTTTTCGGCATCTTCAGGGCTCTTAAAGTGCCCGATCATGACGAGATTCATCGAATGCTCAGACCCGTAGCCATGCCATATTTTCATTGGATCGCCTCCTTTTTGATTCTCTTCAATTTATCCAGCGCTGCCATCACTCCATTCTCTCGAATAAGGATTCCGCTTGTATCATAGGATGTTCGCTTAATAATGCCTGATGCATCTATGTGCGCAAAAGCTGCGAGCCCAGTCTCAGCGCTGAGAGGATTGCAAATAGGAAACCCATCTGCATTGCCTTCACTTATTGAGAGGGGAACACTGCCACGATATCCGTTTACCCATTCCCGCAAGGTAATGGTGGTCTGCTTGTCTATGCCTCTACCTCGTCCTACTGGTTCCTCAGGAAGTAACAAAAACTCAGATGCCCCAAGGTCTGCGGCCAGCTTAACTGCGGCGTCAAGATCTACGATGGTTTTTGAGTTAACCACGTAATTGATCCCGAAAGGTGTAATGCGACTGAGTGCGGTTATTCGTTCAAGCAATGCATCAAAGGGACGGCATCGGATGGACTCATACGTGGAGCCAACTCCGTCCATACTCACCCTGACGAAATGCAGAGTTCCCGCAAGCTCATCCAGGAGCTGATCGCTTAATCGATGAGCGTGAGTTGTCATGGTTACCGCCAGATTAGTCTTCCTCACAGCGTAGGAGCAAATTTCTGTCAATCCAGGGTAAAGAGTTGGCTCCCCACCGCCGAAACCTACACCAATGCATCCATTGGCGTCGAGGTTGGCAAGCCAGCTAGTCAGCCTATCAAAGGCGAGCATCGCGGGATTTTTGGGTGCGTAACAGTGCGAGCACGCGAGATCGCAGTCATTAGTTAGCGCAACCGATACTTGGCGCGGAGCAGCCGACCACGTACTGGTAGGCGGTGTGATTTCATCAACCAGAATATTTATTCCCGTGGTTCTATTAAAGAAGTGCAGACCAGCAGGTCCGGCACGGACCTTTAAGCGGGAATTTTTAATATTTGAAAACTTGATGACTGTGTTCATAGTAACGATTTAGTAGAACTAATGGCGTAATTATACAGAAACGCGATAATTGTTTATTATACTTTTATCTTTCAATGGATTTTATACATCATTTGTGCGGCAGACAAAAGAAAAGGATAGAATCATCCTAATCTGTCCAAGCTGATATACTCGTTTTTATCCGAATTGGATGATTAATATATGAAAGGCCAACGGAAAAGGGAAATCAGTCACTTTTCCGTTTACTTTTCAACAAAATTCAGCGATGCTGAATTAATGCAGTATCGAAGCTTCGTCGGTGGAGGGCCGTCTTCAAACACATGCCCAGATGCGCATCTTAAAATGCCTTTTCTCCGAAAACAGACTCAAATCGCTCATTAAATGATTTAGGTGTGAAACGAAAATTCTGCGTACCATAAACTTCTACAGAATAAGCAGCACAAACAGATCCTATTTTTGCCGCATGGACAATGTCATCCTTTGATAACATAAACCCCTTAATTAACCCAGCCCTGTAAGTATCACCAGCCCCTGTAGGGTCATTTACTGGTACTGCCTTAACAACAGGAATATCAATACTCTTAATATCATTATTTTCTAGAAGGATTATCTCCGAACCTAATTCTCCCTTTGTCTTAATCAGTATCTCCGTCTTCTCTAAGATATCGTAGAGCGTCATGGAGGTTTTCTCCTGGGTTAACTGCAGTTCATAGTCGTTGCATACAAATATTTTTGACCCATCTATCATCTCTGTTAACTTCTCTTTTGTCCAGGCAGGGATGGATTGTCCCGGGTCAAAAATATAATCAATCTTTTTCTGTTTGTATATATTTGAAAAATTAAACATGTCATCTAAATTTCCTGGTGCAACTAGGGCAATAGTATTTTTGTGTTCGATAGAATCGAAATCAAAGCTAGAACTAAATTTCATTGCTCCCGGGTTAAAAGCCGTTATTTGATTGTCTGACTGATCAGTGGTTATATATGCACCTGCAGTTAGTTCTTCCTCTATGATCTTAATATGTTTTGTAGAAATTCTATGACTTGTCAACCAATTTATATAAGGTACAAAGTCACGTCCGGCTGTGGCTATTATGGTAGGGCTTTCACCAAAGAGAGAAAGTGCATAGGCAACATTACCAGCAGTGCCTCCATAATTCTCGCTTAAGCCATTTATCATAAAACATACATTAAGTATGTGTACCTTCTCTGGAAGTATGTGGTCAGAGAACTTTCCCGGAAAGTCCATAATCCTGTCATAAGCCAACGATCCAGAAACAAGAATATTCATTTTACCTCTTTCAAGACCAATCAATTTCTACAAATAATAAAGATATTAGGTTGGAAAGTTTTAAACATCATATAAAACCTACATGGCGATGATAACTAATTGTCTTTGGAAAATCTAGGAATATTAATACAAAAATATGACTAACCGCTCTAATTGTGAAATGGTGTCTGAAATGGTCAAGTTAGGCAGGACATACGGATAATGCAAACAGGAATATCCTATTCAGGATATAATAAAACTAATAGATTTTCTATCGAATCCTGTAAACAATACTTATAGACTCTGACGAAAATGAGGAAGTTGTTAACACCTAATTGAGCGATTTGTGCCCGCCCGAACGTACCGTTCGGTACGGGCGGGTAAGCCGCCCCCATTCCTAGCTTACGCAAGGAAGCTATGGGGGCGTAACTTACGTAAAATTTCCATATACCCATTAGGTGATGAGAAACGCAGATAAAAGTTCGCCAAGGCGAATCTGCCTCAGGCACGACCTGCGGCTACATTGACATTCAATATAAAATCGCTCAATTTAGGTAACAATATAATAAATCACACATTAATAGTGCGAGCATTGTAAACAACATTTTTTACCGAAGTTAGGCAAAAAAACAACTATAGTCTAACTATTTTATCACAAGAAATGAAGCAGACATAATATGTACCTATAGTGTAATTTCTGCCAAATTTTAATCGCATGGATGGTAGTGACCATGGTGATGTAAATAACTATGCCTGTATCCAAAGTTTCTAACTCTATAGTAATAGTCCATATCACGAATCTTATCTTCCTGAGTAATTACGTTTTCAATGCTATCTGTCATCAAATCTGCGGTTCCCGGTAATACTTCGTCACTTTTCAATACCACAATACTTTTTCTCAATATTTCTGACACGTTATCAGAAGGAAACATTTCAAGATACGAATCCCATTCATTAATTGAGTCGCCCATCTTTCCATGCTTTAAATATGCCATGCCTAGAAATAGCCTTGCCCTCTTATCACTGTCCTGGAGTTTTCTTGCAGTTTGGAGTTCGGATATTGCCTGTTCATACGTTTCGGTTTTGTAATAGGCTATTCCAAGCTGAGTATGTGCATTTGGATATTCTGGGTTTTTCTCTAAAACGGTATTGAAAGAATCAATCGCATCTTTGTAATTCTGCTGCTTTAACTGACTCACACCTGTCCCATAATGCATCCCCGCACATCCAATAAAAATAATCAAGCTTATTAAAACAATTGAAAGAGTCCTTAAATTCTTCATCAGACTTTCCTCAATTTGCAAATATAAAGAATTATTTTACAATTGTCCTTCACCTATCTATATGTTAGCACAAAATTATTACATTAGGACTGTCAAAATAAGAAAGGAGCTGGGAGACGAAAGAAAAATCTTTGTCTCCCAGCTCCTTAACAGTTATTAAACAAATATTTGTTTAATGTAAAATCGTTTAATGGGATTTCAAGCAGAGTTGTGTGTGAAAAGCAACTATTAGTATTACTTGGTAACTATCACTACAGCGACACTTTGCTGGAACCTGTCATTCTGAGAGACCATCGGGAGCGAAGAATCTCGGCCTTGTATTGATAAGGACTGCATAGAACGTGAGATTCTTCGTCGTTCCTCCTCAGAATGACAAAGTGTCGCTGTAGCGCTATTCAGTTTGCTTGTTTAAATTGACAGTTGACAATATGCAACCAGCAGTTCCTATAGCTATTAGTGGTATCTATACCTCCTATGTGTTCCTCCAAAGATCTTCCTAAAGATGTAAAACATTAATATTCCCGAAACAAACCCACCTATATGTGCCCACCATGCAACACCTCCACTAGAGGCTGATGCCGAGATAGATGCTGCCCCATTAAAAAATTGTATAACAAACCAAAAACCCAGGACAACCATAGCTGGAAGCTCAATAACCGGCCATATAAACACTAGAGGAATAATAGTCAAAACCCTTGCGCGGGGAAATGTAATCATGTATGCCCCAAGCACTCCCGCAATCGCACCACTTGCACCAATACAAGGAACCTTCGATTGACTATTGAAGAAGACATGAACGCAAGCAGCAATAATACCGCAAAGGATATAAAAGCAAAGGTACTTGAAGTGTCCTAATTTATCTTCAATATTATCTCCAAAAATCCACAAATACCACATATTACCAATGAGATGTATAAAACCCCCATGCAAAAACATTGATGTTAAAAAAGGCAAAAATGTATCTATAAATGTCAAATCAGGAGATTGAGAATAATATTGGAGCTTAAGTGGTACTAATCCATATTGCATTATAAATCTATCTAACCTCGGACCTAAAGATAGTTCTATAAAAAACACAAAAACATTTACAATTATAATCCCTATCGTAACATAGGGAAACGTACTTGACGGATTTTTATCTCTTATTGGTATCATATTGCTCTTTCGATTATGCGAAGATCAGGTTTTTAAAACCAAGCTCAATCTCGCAAATTCACTGTATACCTGATTGCATTAGAAACGTAACCCTAATATATGTTAATGATCTGGCGTGTCCGAAAATGGTCACACTTTACAAGCGAGCCATCAATTTGTAGTGAGGGAAACGCCTGCCTGGACATACTGTATCCTTAATGTCTCTATGCATAATGACGTTTCTTTTAGGAATGTTGCAACGCCTTTGAAGATATTTTATCAAATACACCAGAGATGAAATTTGTGAACGTGTCGGACGATTTTTTTCAAAATTACCAATTAAACAAATTCCTACGCCGTATTCATTATATTCATCATCTCCAGCATGTGCACCCTTAATCTGTTTATTCCACCTGCCTCCAACTTCTATCTGACCATCTCTTGAGCCCCTTCCATTCCCTATTACAAAATCATAACCCAAGCCGTTTTCCCAACCTTTTATGTTCCTGTGATATTTGTCAATAGAAGAAGCACTTCCTTTATAAGAAGCGCTATGATGTATAACAATATATTTCCAGCGTCTAACCTTAAATTTATCGAATTCACTCAAGATGGCTCTTGGAATAATAATCCCAGGTTCTTCTCGAATTATGGGTATCATCGATACTGGCGTACTACAACCATACAAAATTGGTATTACAAAGAATAAGATCCTTAAATAAGACCATTTGTATTTGACCATTTCGCCTCCCCTTTAAAATACTTGTTTTACTATCTCCCAAATTGAGCGATTTTATACCTTATATTATAGTAGCCGCAGGTCGTGCCTGAGGCAGATTCGCCTTGGCGAACTTTTATCTGCGTTTCTCATCATCTAATGGGTATATGATAATCTCACGTAAGTTACGCCCCCATAGCTTCCTTGCGTAAGCTAGGAATGGGGGCGGCTTACCCGCCCGTACCGAACGGTACGTTCGGGCGGGCACAAATCGCTCAATTTAGATATCTATAAGATTGTTACAGGCCCATAATTTACCAGTTCAACTAAATACTTCTTCCGAAACACTCATTCACGAATAACAAGATCACTTTGCGCAGCGAAATCCTACACCTATATTCCCAAGATTGGGATTCATTGCCTTCCTTGCAGTGCATCGTAATAGAATTCCAATATTAGCGAATCTTGAACCTCCCCGAATTATTTTCTTTTCACCTTTCTCTGAGCCTTTTGGATTGTTCTTAGGACTTCTGCTGTAATAAAGCATATCTCCCCAATCAGCACACCACTCGCCAACACTGCCGGCCATATCATAACATCCATATACACTCTTGCCTTCTTCATAGCTTCCAACTGATTTAGGATCACCAATGTTACATTTTTCAAAGCTCCATTCATCCCCCCATGGCCACCTTCTTTCATCTGTTCCTCTGGCCGCTTTTTCCCATTCTGCCTCTGTTGGCAACCTTTTGCCAGCCCATGCCGCATAGGCATAAGCATCATACCAATCTACCCTAATTACAGGATACTCTGGGTAATTATAATAATCATCTTCCCAATTAAGAGGAGTATGGTCTTCATTCCATGGTTCATCCTTATGGCATTTGCTGTGGTCTCCGGTTCTCTTTATATAATCTAAAAACTCATAGTATTGCGCATTTGTTACTTCATATCTATCAATATAAAACGGTTTCAAGTAGACTTCATGGCTTGGACGTTGTTCCACTTTTATGTCATTTATCCCCATTATGAATGTACCTGCAGGAATCAACACCATATCGCATTTCTCTTTTATTCCAGGCAAAGCTTCCTTCATAACGACATTTCTTTGTTCATATTTTTGTATTAATTCATTTTTTTTGTCTAAAATTCCCTGTAATATGACTATCCGAGTTATTGCCTTGCTTTTATTCTTCGCATCTGGCGCCAGGTTACAATATTTTCTAAGATGTTCTATTGCTTTTTCCTGCGCTCCAATCTTTCCGTAAAGCCAGCCTATATTATATTGAAGCTCGGGCAGGTCAGAATATAAAGCAATAGCTTTCTCGTATTCCTCCAATGCCTTATCTAATTCCTTATTATCAGAATATTTGTTTCCCTCTTTGAGATGTTTAGATGCCTTTCTTTTATTTTCTAAGAGTTTTTGCTCATCTGCTATTATTTCTTTAATAGTTACAAGTTTTTCTCCATCCTCTCTGCAGAATTTTTCCCCAGACACCCCTGCCTTTTTGCATTTAGGACAAATCAAGCCCTTCTGCGTTGATACTAATTCAGTCCCATCCTTGCCACAGAATTTAATATCATTTGAATACTTTGTTCCACATTCAGGACATTCATTATACAATTCGGTATTAGTTTGGTTTATCCCGCCTGATGTTGTAGACGCTAAAAGAAACCAACACAAAATTAATATAAACCTAAACCGGTACATTTTTATTTAAGTCCTGTAAAAAACCCTTTATCTTAATAATCTGCCCAAGTAGTTCCGCCTCTTTATCCTTTTCTGTGTTGACAACACGTTCAGGGGCATTCTTAACGAAGTTTTCATTAAAGAGTTTTTTTCGCACTGTTTCTAAGTGTGATTTAATCTTATTTAAACGTTCCAACTGTCTTTCTTTCTCTACCCCTACATCAATAAGTTCCCTTAAAGGCACGAAAACTTGTATCTCATTTACCACCTCACTGGCAGATGACTCTGGTTTTTTCAGATCAATGCCTACTTCTAAACCGTCAAGATTTGCCATTTGCGTTAGAAAATTGTGATGCTCATCAAGCTCTCTCTTTACTTCTTTATCACGAACTGAAATCAATACCTTCAGTTTTTGTTTTTTAAGTATATTCATATTACGTCTGATATTTCGCACAGCCCTTATTAAGTCTTGAAGTAACATCATTGTCTTGACTACTTTTTTGTTAATCTTTGCCGCATCTTCTTTCGGCCATGGGCATATCATCAGACTTTCACTAACCATAGTATCGGTTAAGATTAATCTATTCTTAACAGCTAGCTGTTTTAAATGCTGCCATATTTCTTCAGTAAGAAATGGAGCAAAAGGATGCAACAAACGTAGAATATTATCAAGCACATATGTTAAGACTTTCTGTGCTATTACCTTACTCCTTATATTATCGGAATTATAAAGTCTCGGCTTGATTATCTCCAGATACCAATCACAAAACTCATGCCAGATAAATTCATATAGAGTCTTTATAGCCTCATTAAATTTATATTTCTCTAAGGATGCGGTACACGTCTCTATAGCCAAACTTAAACGATTCTTTATCCAAACGTCCTCAAAGAGGTAATCTTCTTCTTTAATTGTCGTGTCTGTTGACTTGTTACCCTCTAAATTCATCATTGCAAATCTGGCAGCATTCCAGACCTTATTGATGAAATTACGCCCCATTTCAAACCTGTTCTCATGGAGCTTTATGTCCTGCCCCTCGGTAGTCAGCATTATCATTGATGTCCTGACCGCATCCGCACCGTATTGATCAATCATCAACAACGGATCAATGCCATTACCTAAAGACTTGCTCATCTTTCTTCCAATTTCGTCAAGGATAGTACCATGTATATAAACATGGCTAAATGGTACTTCATTCTTGAGTTCCAACCCCATCATTACCATCCTTGCCACCCAAAAGTATATAATCCCTCTATCAGTAACAAGTGTAGAAGTCGGATAGTAATATTTTAATTCCTCAGTCTCATCAGGCCATCCCATAGTCGAAAAAGGCCATAGCGCAGAGCTAAACCATGTATCTAAGACATCCTCATCCTGGATCAACGCATTATTGCCACATTTTGAGCACTCTGTAGGAGTTTGAGAACTAATAGTCACTTCTTCACAATTCTTACAATGCCACGCCGGGATTCTATGACCCCACCATATCTGCCTTGAGATACACCAATCCCTCACATTTTCCAACCAGCTTAAATATACCTTTGACCATCTTTCAGGATAAAATGTAATATCAACTTTTTTATGTGCCTTAATTGCTTCTTCAGCTAATGGCTTCATCTTTACAAACCATTGGTCAGAAAGATACGGTTCAATTACGGTTCTACAACGATAGCAATGCCCTACCGAATGAGTATGTGGCACAACCTTTACGATATGTTTTTCTTCCTTAAGTTCCTCAACTAGTGCCTCCCGGCATTCATATCTATCCATACCTAAATAACTAGCTGCTTCACCCTTTATAGTACCATCCTCGTTCATAATCAAAATTGGTTCTAAGTTGTGCCTCTTGCCGATTTCAAAATCATTCGGGTCATGAGCGGGAGTAACCTTTACGGCTCCTGTGCCAAATCTGGGATCAACCGCTTCATCCGCAATTATGGGTATTTCACGCCCAACCACAGGAAGTATGAGTATCTCGCCAATCATTTCCTTATATCTTTCGTCTTTTGGATTTACGGCAACAGCAACGTCACCCAGCATAGTTTCTGGACGAGTAGTTGCTATATTAACATACAAGTGCGGCGCATCACGGAAAGGATACCTAATGTACCAAAGATGACCTTCATGGTCTTCGTGTTCCACCTCATCATCCGATAAAGCAGTAATGCATCTTGGGCACCAGTTGATGATGTATTTTCCTCTGTATATCAGTCCTTTTTCATATAACCTGACAAATGCCTCCCTTACCGCTCTAGATAAACCTTCATCCATCGTAAATCTTTCTCTCTCCCAATCGCATGAACATCCCAGTTTCCTCAATTGTCTCAGTATTTCAGAACCGTATTCATTCTTCCACTTCCATACTTCCTCAATAAACTTCTCACGCCCCAGCTTGTCCCGACTCAATCCTTTTTTCATCAATTCCTTTTCAACAACGTTCTGAGTTGCTATACCGGCATGATCAGTCCCGGGCATCCATAATGAGTTGTATCCCTGCATCCGCTTCCATCTTATAAGTATATCCTGCAGGATATTGTTCAGGGCATGGCCCATATGTAATACACCCGTTACGTTTGGTGGTGGAATAACTATGGTAAACGGTTCCTTATCGGGATCTGGTACACTATGGAAAAAATTGCCTTTTTCCCAGAAGCGATACCATTTTTCCTCAACCTCTTTAGGGCTATATTTGGTTGGTAATTTATCTTTCATCTTCATCCTTCAAAAGCTTATATTCAATACTATCAACAAGCGCCTGCCAGCTTGCTTCGATTATATTTTCTGATACGCCAATAGTACCCCAAATATCCTTATGGTCGTGTGATTCGATTATGACCTTTACTTTTGCAGCCGTTGCCTCCTTGGGGTTTACAACACGTACTTTATAGTCCACAAGATGCATATCCTTGAGGGATGGATAGAATTTTTCCAATGCCTTCCTTAAAGCTCCATCTAAGGCATTTACAGGACCATCTCCATCGCTGACTGTCAATTCTTCTACGCCGTTGACGTTTATTTTAACAGTTGCTCGAGTAATTGATCTCCCATCCTTTCCCCTTTCTACAATTACCCTGAAATCTGCAAGATCAAAAAAACCCTTATGTATACCTAACACCTTCTTAACCAGGAGATCAAACGAACCTTCCGCTGATTCAAAATGATACCCTTGATTTTCCAGGTCTTGAACTTTCTTCAAAATCTTTCGCATCAATTTTGGGTTGTGTTTAATATTATATTTTTCTACCTTAGCTAAAATATTTGAGCTTCCAGACAATTCAGATATTAATATCTTTCTCTCATTTCCAACCGCTTCTGGTTCTATATGTTCATAAGTACTCCTGTTCTTTTGTATTGCATTTACGTGTAGACCTCCTTTGTGCGCAAATGCGCTTGAACCAACAAAGGGTTGATTGGGCACAGACATAAAGTTTACAACCTCATAAACGTATCTTGATATTTCTGTAAGTTTTTTAAGTCCTGAATCACCAAGACAACGAAATTTCCCTTTCAATACCAAATTGGGGATTACAGAACATAAGTCTGCATTGCCACATCGCTCACCAAAACCATTTATGGTTCCCTGAACATGACGAACCCCAACATTAACCGCTGCAAGGGTGTTGGCCACTGCAAGGGCACTGTCGTTGTGTGTATGTATACCTAAAGGAAGCTTTATCCTGCCAACAACATTTTCAGTAATCTTCTCTATTTCATGTGGTAAACAGCCCCCGTTAGTATCGCAAAGCACAATTGTATCGGCACCAGAATCCTGCGCAACTTTTAATACCTTCAATGCATATCTTGAGTTATTTTTACAACCATCAAAAAAGTGTTCTGCATCAAGAATAACTTCCCTTCCCTTTGATTTTAAATACTTAACTGTATCAGAAACCATCTTCAGATTATCATCCAATGAAACCCTGAGAACATCTGTTACATGAAAGTCCCAGCTTTTGGCCACAATTGTTACAACCGGGGTCTCTGATAAAAGTAAGGCTTTTACACCAGGATCTTCTGAGACTTTCTTATTTGCTCGTTTCGTACTACCAAAAGCGGTTATTCTGGCATTCTTTAGCGGAAGGTTCTTAATCTCTTTGAAAAAACTCTTATCTTTGGGGTTTGATAAAGGGTAACCCCCCTCAATGTAATCTATACCGAGATCGTCAAGCTTGAGGGCTATTCCAATTTTATCTTGTAATGAGAAGGAAATCCCCTCTGATTGACTGCCGTCCCGTAATGTTGTATCGTATGTTATTATCTTTTCTCTGGTCTTCAAAATATTTTTGTATTTGAATTTATGCAAAATAACGGTAAAATTACAGTTTATACCATCAAAATTTAATCTTACAGTACTAAATTGTCTTGTCAAGTACAAACAACATATGTATTTAAGAAGTAAAAAAGTAATGAGGACAAAACATGAAAAATACACATGATACGAACTTAAATACCCCTAATATGAAAGAAGGAACGATCAAAGATGTTTATTCACACATAAAAGACCATGGGCACGCCAAGGTCTCTCACCAATATATGAGAAATGTGAAAAACCAACTGCGACTTGTCTTCTGGGAAACAACTGCCGGTTGCAATCTGGAATGTATACACTGCAGAAGGTTGGACGTCAGCACCCAGTTGACAAAAGATGACATGACGACTGAAGAATCCTATGAATTCATCGATGCCCTTGTCGAAACTGGCAACCCAATACTTGTCTTAAGCGGAGGCGAACCTCTATTCCGCCCTGATATCTTTGATATTGCAAAATACGCAGTTAATAAGGGTTTAACAGTAGCATTGGCTACCAATGGTACATTGGTAGACGAAGCCATGGCTAAAAAGATTGTCGATGCTGGAGTATCCAGGGTCTCCATAAGTATCGATGGCGCTGACGCAGAGACTCATGACAATTTCCGAAAACTAAAGGGATCGTTTGAAAGGGCTATCGAGGGATTCAATCATTTAAAAAAGTTAGGGATGAGTATGCAAATCAACTGTACGATTGCAAAACACAATTCACATCAGCTTCATGATCTGTATAACCTCGCTCTTAATTTAAGCGCCGAAGCAATTCACATATTTATGCTCGTCCCGGTTGGTTGTGGAGTTGAAATAGCCGATGACCAAATGTTGGAGCCTGAAAGATACGAATATATCCTTAACGAATTCTATGATTTATCCAAAGAGGCAAAGATCCAGACAAAGGCAACCTGTTCGCCGCACTATTTCAGGATAATGCGCCAGCGGGCAAAAGAAGAAGGCATTACTATTACCCCGAAAACACACGGTATGGCAGCCATGACAAAGGGCTGTCTGGCAGGTACTGGAGTGTGTTTTGTTTCCCACAAGGGAGAGGTCTTCCCCTGTGGATACCTGCCCGTAAATGCAGGGCACGTCAAAAAGCAGCCGTTCAAGGAAATCTGGAAGGATTCCCCTGTTTTCATGAAACTTAGGGAACCAGACTTGCTGGGAGGTAAATGTGGGGAATGCGAATACAAAAAAGTGTGTGAAGGCTGCAGGGCACGCGCTTTTTATGAGACTGGAGACTACATGGCAGAAGAACCATATTGCATATACAAACCAAAAATTGCAAAAACTCGATAATTATGTCCGCTCAAAAGATTTGGTAAGGAAGATATAAATAGACAGGCAAGATTTGAGTAAACATTATTAATCTACTATTCTATCATACCAATTGGAAGAAGACCTGAGTTCTACTATGGGAACCATTGAACAAGAACGGGTCACAAGGAGAGCAAATCTTATAAGGAGGCTGTATGATTGGACAATACATTGGGCGCAAACACCTCACAGCACATGGGCACTCTTTATACTTGCTTTTTGTGAATCCTCTTTCTTTCCAATACCTCCGGATGTTCTCTTAATAGCGTTAGCAGTCGCCCTTCCAATAAAGGCATTTAAATATGCGTTGATATGCTCCGTGGGATCTGTTCTGGGAGGGTGTTTTGGTTATTTAATTGGATACGAATTTTTTGAGTATGTAGGAAGGCCAATTATCGGTTTCTATAACATTACTGACGTGTTTAACACTGTGAGTGCAAAATATCAAAGTAACGCTTTTACGGCAATTGCAATTGCTGGATTTACTCCTATCCCTTACAAGGTATTTACCATAGCTGCAGGCGTATGCAAGGTAAATCTCTTTACCCTAATCCTGGCATCAGCTTTAAGTAGAAGTGCAAGATTTTTCCTGATTGCTGGATTGTTCTATTTATTCGGCCCGAAGATAAAGATGTTTATCGAGAAGTATTTTAACACCCTTACCGTCATATTTATAATATTATTAATTAGTGGATTTGTTGCAGTAAAATACCTTAAATAGGAGAAATAATCATGTACAGATATCTCTTATCATTTTTTCTCTCTCTTATTTATATAACATTCACTCCAATTCTCTATGCAGAAGAAGGCCTGCCTGAAAATATCCTGGCAGGAATACAGAATGTTCGTGAACCTGCTGTAGCCGGACGTTTCTATGCCGGCACTGAAGCTAAACTCAAAAAGCAGGTGAACAATTTATTAAACAATGCATTCACAGAAAGCTTATCTGGCAAACCTGTAGCCCTAATCTCACCACATGCCGGATACCAGTACTCAGGACTAGTTGCGGCATACGGTTATAATGCCATAAAGGATTACGACTATAAAAGAGTAATCGTACTTGCCCCCAGCCATTATTCAAGATACATGGGAGCATCAATACTCGATGTTGATCATTATAAAACTCCATTAGGACTCATAAAATTGGACATGGGAACTTGCAACAATCTTATAAATAATCCACCACTCATCGGAACATTAAAAAAAGCTCACGCCAGAGAGCATTCCCTTGAGACACAATTACCTTTTTTACAAACAGTACTTAAAGACTTTGAACTTGTTCCCATACTTATTGGCAGACTTAATAATGAAGCCTTTGATTTTCTGGCTGACAAAATTAAGCCTCTTATTGATGAAGACACATTAATAGTTGCAAGCACTGATTTTACTCACTATGGTTATGGATATAGTTATGTACCATTTAAAAAGGACATAGAGGCCAACATTAGAAAACTCGATTATGGGGCATTCGAACGTATCCTCGCATTAGATTTCGCTGGTTTCTCCAGATATAAAAGCGCTACCGGAATAACTGCTTGTGGATTCATGCCAGTAGCGCTTTTATTAAAACTATTACCTGATGATGTGCAGGGAAAGATATTACGTTACGATACTTCAGGCAATCAAATGGGTGATTTTAATAGTTCCGTGAGCTATGCATCGATTATCTTTACGAGAGGTAAGAAAAGTTCAGAAGTTATTGACGAAAACCCCGGTCTAAATGACAACGAACAGTTAACCCTTCTTAAGATTGCCAGAGAAACATTAGAAACTTATATAAAAGAAAGAAAATTACCAGATGTAAACAATGGGAAGTATACATTCACCCAAA
Source organism: Candidatus Scalindua sediminis (assembly GCA_008636105.1). Taxonomy (GTDB): domain Bacteria; phylum Planctomycetota; class Brocadiia; order Brocadiales; family Scalinduaceae; genus Scalindua_A; species Scalindua_A sediminis. Next base: position 269,348 of record VSDH01000001.1, read on the forward strand.
AACTAAAAGAAAAAAGAGGAGTATTTGTAACGCTTAATAAAAACGGTAGTCTTCGCGGCTGTATTGGGCACATTCTACCTAGAGAACCACTTTTTAAGGCAGTGATGAAAAATACCATAAACTCCTCCACGAACGACACGCGTTTTACACCAGTAAGTGAAGATGAATTGTCAGATTTGGAAATAGACATCTCCGTACTCAGTCCAATAAAGAAAATAACTGGTCCAGAAAAATTTATTCCGGGGAAACATGGAATTATAATCCGTATGTTGGGTAGTGGTGCTGTATTTCTTCCACAGGTAGCGACAGAACAAGGCTGGAATAGGGAAGAAACTCTTTGCCACCTCTGCAAAAAAGCAGGATTACCAGCATATGCCTGGAAAGATGATGATATGGAATTCTTTATTTTTACAGCAGAAGTGATCTACGAAAATAAAATTTAGCATCAAACCTGAAACCCCCTCCCATAAAAACTAATTTTGAAAATGGATGAAAAAGAGAAGAAGGTATTACTTCAAATAGCAAAAGAAAGTATAGAATCTACAATAAAAGATATTCCGACCAATAAAACACAAGTACAAATAAACAGTCCTGAACTTGAAAAAAAACATGGTGCATTTGTAACGTTAAAAACGCAAGGAAAATTAAGAGGTTGTATAGGTCGACTTGCTTCCGATGCCCCCTTGTATAAGCTCGTTTCTGAGATGGCCGTATCAGCAGCAATAGAGGACCCCCGATTTGAGCGCAATCGGATTCAGCCTTCAGAATTAGATGATCTGAAAATAGAAATTTCAATCCTATCACCCTTGCAAAAGATTGGAAATCCGCTCGACATGGAACTTGGTAAGCATGGAATCTATATAAAGAAAGGTTTTAGAAACGGGTGTTTTTTACCTCAGGTTGCGGCTGAGACTGGATGGACAAAAGAAGAATTTTTATCTCAATGCTGCCACACAAAAGCGGGTCTGTCACCAGATGCCTGGAAAGAAAAAGATACCGAAGTTTACGTCTTTACAGCGGAGATTATACCAGAAGCTGCTACTAATACTTAAATTACTCAATTTAGATTGGACTTAAATATGCAAGAGGTAAATATGATATCACACAAAAAAATACTTACCATGATTTTGGCAGGAGGCCAGGGAGAAAGACTTTATCCACTGACAAAGGACAGAGCAAAACCAGCCGTACCTTTTGGAGGTATATACAGAATAATAGATTTTGCGTTAAGTAATTGTTTAAATTCTGGATTGCGTAAGATAGTAATTCTAACACAATACAAATCTTATTCTCTCGATAGGCATCTAAGGCTTGGATGGAACATATTCAATAATGAATTAGATGAATACATAGAACAAATACCGCCTCAGCAAAGGATAAGTGATCAATGGTATCTAGGAACTGCTGACGCTGTTTATCAAAATATATATACTCTCGAAAAAGAACATCCAGAAATGGTTCTAGTACTTGCAGGGGACCATGTTTACAAAATGGATTACCGGAAAATGCTCATTTTCCATAAAGAAAAAAAAGCTGATATTACAATACCATGCCTAGAAGTTTCCTTAGAAGAGGGAAAACGGTTTGGCATAATAGAAATAGATGAAGAAAACAGGATTAAGGCGTTTTACGAGAAACCTTCCAAGCCCAAACCTTTACCAAACAATCCATTAGCTACCCTCATTTCTATGGGAGTATATTTATTTAATACCACAACGCTGGTTAAAGCCGTAATTAATGATGCCAAACAGAATACAGCTCATGATTTCGGAAAAAATGTAATACCCGAGATAATTAATTCAAAAAGAGTATACGCATATCCATTTGTAGATGAAAACGAAAATAAAGTAAGCTACTGGCGCGATATCGGGACCCTAGATGCATATTGGGAGAGCAACATGGACCTTGTACAGGCATTACCCGTATTTAACCTCTATGATAAAGAATGGCCTATCCGCACATATCAGGAGCAATATCCACCTGCAAAGACAGTTCTTCACGAAGATTTTCCGGGCGGACGGATAGGTACGGTCTTAAGTTCTATAGTCTCTGGAGGATGTATAATCAGTGGTGCAAAAGTAGAAAGATGTGTCTTGTCTCCCGACGTTAGAGTAGATTCTCATTCTGAAATTTACGATTCAATCATAATGGAAAGCGTTAGGATAGGTAAGAATGTAAAAATCCAAAGAGCTATCATAGATAAATCAGTAAACATTCCCGACAATATGAGTATTGGTTATGATCTCAAAAAAGACTCCAAATACTTTACTGTAACTGAAAAAGGTGTCGTGGTTGTTCGCAAAGAAATGTCTTTAACATAAAAGAATCTCAAGGAAAAGTCGTCAACTGGGAAGTGGTAAAGCAGCTAATATTTGCACATCCATGGTCGGGGCGAGCCGATTCGAACGGCCGACCTCGGCGTCCCGAACGCCGCGCTCTAAACCAAGCTGAGCTACGCCCCGCAGAATACAAACCAGTATCCGAAAGAAGTCAATTTATACATTCAACATCCTTCTTGCGATTTCAAAGTAAATGATAATCCCCGTTACATCGATTATGGTAGTAATAAGCGGTGCAGAAACAATCGCAGGATCCAGTCTTAAATAGCGAAAAATGAGTGGTGTAATAGCCCCAGCCAGATTACCCACGAGGACTACAGTAGCAACAGAAACACCCACCGTGATTCCTATCATTGTATCTCTAAGGAAAATTACAGCTATAATGAATGCAGTAAACCCAAGAACTGTACCTATGAGAGCGCCAGCGCAGACTTCTTTCCGAAGTACTTTTGCCCATTGTCTTAACGTTAATTCACCAGTAGCCAGGGCTCGAATTACCAGGGTAGATGATTGTGCGCCAATATTACCTCCTGCACCCAACAACATTGGTATAAAATATGCCAAAACTATCATGGAACTGAGTGACAGCGAATATTTTTGTAGAAGCTTTCCTGAAATGGTTGCTGCAAGGATCAAGACAAATAACCATATCACCCTTCCGGACACATGTTTAAAAAATCCTGCATGGAAATATTTCTCCTCTGGCAACTGCATTGCAGCCATTTTATGGAAATCTTCTGTCACCTCTTCCTGTACTATATCAAGGATGTCATCAACCGTAATAATACCAACCAGACGATTTTCGCTATCAACAACGGGTAAAGATAGAAAATCGTATTTTTGAATAGCCTTTGCCGCTTCTTCCTGATCGTCGGTTGTATTTACCTTATAGACATTTTCGTTCATTATTTTGCTTATCTTTTGATCGGACTCCGCCAAGATAATGTCTTTAAGCGAAACTACACCACACAGTATCCTCTTTTCATCAATCGCATAACACGTATATATAGTTTCTCTGTCAGGGCCCGTTTTCTTTATATGTTCGAGTGCTTCCGAAACTGACATCTCTGTTTTCAGGTCCACATATTCAGTAGTCATCACCCTTCCCGCCGATTGTGGCGGATAATTTAGCAGTATATTTGCTTCATCTCTTTCTTCTTTTGGTAATAACTTAAGGTGCTTTTTTACTACTGAGGCGGGAAGCTCGTCAAGGAGTTGTGTCCTGTCATCAGGACTCATTTCCAGCAGGATTTCCTTCACTCTTTGTTCAGTAAAGTATCTGAGCAACTCTTCTTCTTCCTCAGGATGAAGAAGAGAAAATGTTTCTGCAATCTTTGTCTTGTCAAGTACGCGGAAGGCTATTACCTTTTCTGTGGGCTCCAGCTCTCTTATAATATCTACAATATCTGCAGGGTGAAGCTCTCTTAAGATAGAACTTAATCCCTTGAAGTTTTTACTATCGATAAGTTCCTTTAATTCAGGCGTAAATATCTTATACCACTTCATCATAGAATACTCTTTTCATACCCGCCAGAACCCTGCCAGCCTGTCTGACTGACAGGGGGCTGGTCTATAACAGATTTACCGTGGTGAAAATTTTACGAGCAAAGCCTGGTATGATTAACCAAATAGTCCTCATGTTACACACGATAATATTTGCGTAAAAACACACTACACGAAGTTTGTACTACGCAATCTCAGGATCGTGTGGAGACAGATAACAAAAACTTGTAGTGTTTAGGATTGTTGTTATGACTGTCAGAGAACGACGGATACGCATAATAGCATATTAGCGATAATAAAAATACTATTATCTGGCTAATGCCCTTAAGCTTGAGCTGGAACGGTAGAAAGGATGGTAATATAATCCACAGCACCTCGAACAAATTGGGAGAACGTTGTCTTTGATAAACTTCCTGAATTTCCTGGATTTATTATTGTTCCATATATCCGAAAATTGCTCATTTTTAATATTTCCCAATATATAGTCTGGATTATCATTACAAAAGACCGCGTCACCATTAGGATATATCATCAGATGTGTCCAAGGAGCAATGCAACGGCTGATTTTTTTTCTTTGTTTGTTCCCATTATAAAAAATATCTTGTTTTGTGGAATAATAATCCGGAATATCAGAAATTTTTAGAGCAGGAAAAAACGCGAGTTGAAAATTATATTTTTTGGAAAGTAAATATGAAATACTTTTCTGCAGAGTAAAAGTATCTATTTTTGTTTCATCCTTCACCCAACCTTGCCATGAAGGCGCACTGCATTGAAACAAACTCTCCATAGATTTTTCATAATCCATACCTGTTCTGGTATTATTAAAATAAGGGTGTTTAACAAGTAACATTTCAAAGCCAAGTTCTTCAGTTGTTTTGGTAATACCATCTAAGTATGGAAACGAAAGGTCACTTATGGTAAACACCTGGCATAACAGCGGTCTTCGTTTATTCATTCTCTTCTTTGCGCTGATGATTTTTTCTATTCCTGAAGAAATCTTTTTAAAACTACCCTTACTGCCCCTTATATTATCATGAATATCTTCTGGTCCATCAACCGAAATGTACAGTACATCTACCCCAAGCTCAACGATGTCATTTGCATATTTGTCAAGAAGTGTTCCGTTTGTAATTATCCAGCAAATTAGTTTTTTATGTTTTATGTGTTTTATTAACTCTAATATATCTTTGTAAAAGAAGGGTTCACCTCCTGTCAGGAAAATCGTTGGTGAAAATTTTGAGACATCATTAACAAATCCCTTAAATACATCGACGTTCATGGTTTCTTTTAAAATGCTCGAATCTTTTTTATAATAATTACCCTCTTCACCCCACTGCCCACAATCTTTACAGTACAAATTGCACAGATAAGTTGGCATTATATGTATAAGATAAGGCGAAAAACTGTAACCATTGTTAAGTCGACCATCGACTTGAAAAGAAAGTAACCTTGTAACCCATCTGATCATCTTTATGTCAGAAAAAGGGGTTCTCTTAGACATTTTTATTATGTTTGAAATAGTAGCCATTGCTTTACCTGTGTTTTTAAGTACCGATTAAGGTATTTACTTGCAATTTAGCAGAGATACAAACCGCAGAGATGACATCCGTCCGACCGAGTTATCCGGGCGGGTTTGTAATCCACTCCTACTGTATTCTTTCTACACCCAGAAACTGGGCCATCTTTAAAAAGGTTCTACCCATAAACGAACGTTTCATCACTATTGCCTTGTAGTTACAAACCTCATCACAGCAAAAACAACCTATACATTTATCTTCATCCACTATTACCCTGCCATTCGGAGCTGACATCGCTTTTGCAGGACAATTTTTGATACACTCATAGCATCTAGTACAATTTGGCTCATATACGGAAGAAACAGAGGTGCAACTGCTATCAAACATCTTGGCAAGAAGGAAATTTGGAATGTATTTAGATGCAAAATCTTGTGCGGAACTGGAAGGTTTCTTGAAATCAAGGACTGAAACTTTATTTATTTCCTCACCCACAATGTTAATATTCCTTATATCTGCAGTACCTAATTCTCTTTCATAAGCATACCTGATTATGGGTACTGCCATAGGATCATAACCTATAATTGTACTGGCAACGGTATCCAGGGCAACACCATCGTAACTTGCTATTACTAATCCAACCTTTCTAGGGTCTCCTGCATTAGGTCCGTTTCCTTCCATTCCAATGATGGCGTCCATTATGGTAATGTGAGGTTGTACCATCTCGAAGACATCGACTAATGCCTGTGCCATTAATCTGGCCTTTGGTGCCATTAAATGTACATTTTTTTTCCCATTTGCAGGAATAGAGCCGAACATATTCTTTATTGCTCCCGTGTACCTTGTCAAGCCGTGTGTCTTTAATTTAGGAACAGATACTACGACGTCTACAGACTTGACCGTCTTTGCAATCTTGAAATTTTTTACGATAGTAGCATTGTCGTTAATTATGTCTATGGTTTCATCCTTGTCAAAATTTACTATTATAGCTCCAGTTTCCTCCGCTATCTTATCTATTTGTGTAATCCTGAAGGCTTGATACGTTGAACCGATTCTGAGACTCCCACATGAATCTCCAATGTATACCTTACACTCATAATCATTCTGAAGTATATCAACAAGTGCCCTAATTACTGAGGGGTGTGTATTAACAGCCTTTTCAGGCCCTAAACCTGCTGAAAGAAGATTTAATTTCAATAACACCTTCATCCCGGGCTTTATAAGGTTTTCAACATTACCTATTAAACTTAAACATCTTTTTATGGCAATATTGACTTTTTCCAGTTCATAATCATTACAACGTGAAATTGCAACTGTAGACATTTTTCGTATCCAGAAAACAAATCAACATATTAAAAAAACTTATTTATTTCTTCGGCCTTTTCCATATCCTCTTCGTAAAGTTCCCTTTCAGTTAGCTTCCCATTAAAGATACGGTTTTTCAGCTTTATGAGAGGTCTTCTAAAGTAAGACCTATAATAGTATGCCGCAGGGTAATTCTTGATAAATGCCTTGGTAGTACATATATAATCTGCATATTTCTTGTTATATTTCCACCTTAGGAATTGTAACTCATCTGGTGTAAGATAATTTGTCCTGATATTTGCCCAAAAGCAGTTATATCTGCTAAAATCGTCTTTATTCGTTACAAGGTTGTTTTTAATCATCTCTTCTCTCAATTCAGTTTTTGGGTAAGGGGTAAGTATTTGATCGGCAAAGAAATCTATGTCTAATTCTACAAAAAACTCATAGTTTTGTGCAATGTCCTCTTCCTTGTCGTTTGGGTGTCCTATTATCATACCACCAACGATCATTATTCCCTGATCGTGTAATCTCTCTACCGCTATTTTTGTCTTTTCGATTATATTACCCTTTCTTAGATATTTTAAATTTTCCTTTGATACATTTTCAACGCCGAGAAAGACTATCCTGAAGCCTGCCTTTGCCATTTTTTCTGCCAGAGTTTTAGATGAGGCAATACCTGCGCTACTGGCCTGGATTATGTATCGTATATCATTATGCCCGGAAGCGACTATAGCATCGCATAAATCTTCGAATCTTTTTACGTTCAGGATAAAATTATCATCAGCAATGATTATAAAATCTGCACCGTACTTTTTTGCATCTTCAATATCCCTGATTACTCTGTCTATGCTATACATGCGAAAGCTTTTACCATACATCTTGTCCATACTACAAAAGTTGCATGGCATTGTACATCCTCTTGATGACTCTACCATATCTAAAGTGAATCCATAATAATGATATCCCTTAAATACTCTTTTGCCTCTGGCCGGCAACTTAATTTTATTTAAGTCCTCAAGTTGTCTTGGGTTATTATGGATGAAATTGCCATTTTCTTTATAAGATATACCCGGAATACTACCTAAATCACGCTTACCTTCACAAGCCTCCAGAAGTTCGTTAAAACTCAAATCACCTTCACCTCTTACGAAGAAATCAAATGGTTCTGAACAATCGCTATTAGAAATCTCATCATACATTAATGTTGCATGATACCCACCTAGGACAGTTTTTATATCTTTATTTTCTTCTTTAATGAGTTGAGCAACTTTTCTCGATGTATCAAATTGAAAGCTCATCGCACTGAGACCTACTATTGAAGGCTCATATTTTTTCAATAACTCTATAACTGTTTCTTTTATTTTTTCTCTTTTCAGTACCAGGTCTGCTACGAAAACATCATGGTCTTTTATGTTTCCTGCGATTGATGATATAGCGAGATTAGGAGCCTTCCATCTCTTTCCGCTAAAGTGAGGTGCCGTATCGGGCATGGATAAAAGGAGTACGTTCACTTGATTTCTCTAATAATTTCATTAAGTGGTTTTCTGTAAGTAGACGCTGGAATAACTTCAGGATATCCCAGAGGTGTTAAGATCAAGGGCTCAACATTATCGGATATGTTTAGTACTTCCTTCACTACGCTTGGTTTAAAAGCCGCTATCCAACAAGTACCAAGCCCTTCGGCGGTAGCGGCAAGAATCAAATGGTCCATTGCTATCGCCACATCAACATCAATATATGTCCTCCCATCATTCCTTTTCCAGGCTTTATCTGGCAGCGCACATGCGCATATGATCATGGGAGCTGTAAAAAACCACTCTTGTGAATAGGCATCCTTTAATCTTTGTTTAATTTTGTCATCCCTGACTACAATAAAAAATATAGGTTGTCTATTTGCAGCGGATGGAGCAAGTCTTGCGGCATTTAATATTCGATGTAATTTGTCATCGCCAACAGGATCGGTTTTATATTTTCTTACACTCCTTCTTCTTTGAATTACTTCGTAAAAGTCCATTCCTAACCCTTCTGTATTCAGTCCTTTTTGAAAAAGTCTAAAATTTCGTTATACACCAGTTGTTTTTTTTAGCATATAAATGAAGCCTCTTACTGGCATTCACGGCAATTGGATAACCCATAAGTCTCATGTGCTTAACATCAGTATACTGATTAGCATAAGCGTATGAATTTTTAAGATCTATATTATATTTCTTTTCCAATCTTTTCACTATGTCTACTTTACCTTTATCGTATGCGTAAATTCCACTTATCTCACCAGTAAAAACTCCATTGTCACTTACTAATTTTGTGCCAATACCTAAATCAGCATTACAATGATTTTTGAAACAATCAACTAAGAAACTAAGGGTGCCAGATAAAAGTATAATCGTGTAACCTTTATCTCTTAAACTATTAATTTCTCTTAAAGCCTCTTTTGAGATATGCGAAGATATTTTTTCATTAAAGAAATTCCTTGCAATCTCAAAAATAGCATCTACCTTTTTTCCTTCAAGATAATGTTTGTTTTCTTTTAATTGTAGCCCCTCCAGGTTAATAAATCTATTTAAGGAGACTTTAAGATATCTCAATATGTCTCTTGGAGTTACTATTCTTTTATATACCAAATATTTGAAAAACAATCGTTCAGAAGACATGTTTTTAATCAACGTACCGTCTATATCAATAAATGCCACTTTTTTTTTCTGGAAATCTTCGTCCTCATCTTTCATGCCTGGCTCTCTTTAATGGTGTTTTGTAACATAATAAAAATATTCGTAAGGCCCATTTATACCTAGATATCGGCAACTAGGAAAGTTACAAAACAAAGTTTGATTTTATCAAATCTGAATTTCTTTGACAAGAAAATTGTAAGTTGATAAAATTTAAAAAATACCATTTTAAGACTGGAGATGATAAAACAATGCGTGTCATAGTGGCAAAAACAGCCGGCTTCTGTATGGGTGTAAGAAAGGCAATGGACAAGGTTCTGGACGCCGCCAACAAAAGCATAAGAAACAATGGCAGCGTCTACACAGAAGGGCCATTAATACACAACCCCCAAGTACTTGAGATGTTAAAAGAAAAGGGGATAAATACTCTAGGAAACGACGCAGACATTTCTAAAAGTACTGTTGTTATAAGAGCACATGGCATTACACCCGAGAGGAGGCGAGAGATTGAAGCGACAGGTGCAAACATTTGTGATGCAACATGCCCACGTGTAATGCGGGTACAGACAATTATTGACAATCATGCGAGGGATGGATATTCCACTATCATTATCGGTGATGAAGGACACGCTGAGGTGATAGGATTGCTGGGATATGCAAGAGGCAACGGCCACATAATCTCTTCGCCAGAAGATGTATCCAGCTTGCCAGATATGGAAAAGGTTTGTATTGTTGCCCAGACCACACAAGACGTGCGTACATTTGCATTGATTGTAGAAAAGCTCAAACAAAGGTATAAGAATCATAAGGTATTTGAGACGATATGCAGTTCTACTTCAAAAAGACAAGAGGAGGTAATTAATCTCAGCAAATCCGTTGATGCAATGATTGTTGTTGGTGGTAGAGGTAGTGCGAATACAAACAGGTTAGCACATATTTCTGCAAATGAAGGCACACCCACATTCTTAGTAGAAACAGATGAGGAATTGGAATTCAAGAAGCTTATAGATTTTGGTGTGATTGGTGTGACAGCAGGTGCTTCAACACCCAACTGGCTAACTCAAAAAGTTGTGGATAAAGTTCAGGCCTTTCAGGCTGAAAAAGTCGGAAAAATACGAATCTCTATTGAAAGAGCAATTACAATCTTGATAGGCAGCTTTATGTATATTGGTATTGGTGCTGCAAGCTTTAGTTACTCAAGTTCTATTCTCCTTGGCATCGATCCCCAACTTAACTTCTGCGCAATCGCAACCCTGTTTCTATTTTCAATGTATGTTCTAAACCATTTTGCAAATAAAGAGGCAGCAGCTTTAAATGAACCTTCCAGGGCAGAACTGTATGAAAAGCACCATGGCATTTTTGTAGCTTTCGGTATTGTTGCAGCGGTTACTTCTTTCGTGCTGGCTTTTATGGCCAGCATAGAAATATTCTTCTGTGTATTTTTTGCAACTTTATTTGGAATCGCTTACAGGATATCAATCCTCCCAAAGAAATTTTCCCGTTTCATTCGATATCGCAGTCTGGAACAGATTCCCGGTTCAAAAGAAATATTCATAAGTATGGCCTGGGCCGTAAGTACAGGTTTAATCCCATTTTTAGGGTCGCTGAGAGAGAGTAAACTGGCGATTCCTGTGGTATTAACGTTTGCCTTCAGCATGGCCTTTATGAGAACTGTCCTGTTAGACGTAAAGGACGTTCAGGGAGATAGAATAGTAGGCAAGGAAACAATACCAATTGCAATAGGAAAAAGAAACACACAAATAAGCCTGATTGTAATTTCAATATTATTAGCAGCATTACTTATAGTTAGCCCCATGCTTGGTTGGACTTCAGCATTTTCTTATTATCTTCTCCCTTGTGTTGCGTATGCATGTGGTTATTTATATCTTTATCACAAGCGCCTTATACCAAGTGGATTGGCCTGCGAGGCTATTACCGATTTCAACTTTATCCTTGCAGGTATAATGGTAATGATATGGTGGCTTTTTGGACATTAATATTTTGTGGCTTTAAGAGAAATTGAAAGTTTAAAAAAAAGTAAAGGATATCTCTGGTGGAATCAGAAAAAATAACCTTCACAAGTGATTTCAAAAAGAATATTAGAAGAAGATTGGTTACAGGCCTCCTTGTTATCTTCCCAATCTTTATTACATTTTTTGTGGTTAAGTTTTTGTTTGGGTTCGTAGGTGGTGTTTTATCTCCTGTGGTAACGAAAGTCATTGTTCGTTTGGGATATTCACCTCCAGACAGTAAGGTTGATGAATTTGTCATCACAACAGTTTCGATTATACTTACATTTGCAGCTCTTTACTTCATCGGCGTTTTTGCAACCAATTTCTTTGGAAAACTTATTTTAGGCTATTTCGATGCAATATTGCACAAAACACCGGTTATAAATAATATCTATAAATCATCGAAACAATTTCTTCAACTCGTAAGCCTGCCAGGTAGAAAGGCATTTAAACGTGTAGTTATCGTTGAATATCCACGAGTTGGAATGAAGGTAATTGCATTTGTAACAGGAAGCATAAAAAGCAAGGACGGCATAGAACTTACGAGCATTTTTATCCCGACAACTCCAAATCCTACTTCCGGTTTCCTAATTTACCTTCCGGAAAGCGACATAGTAGAAACTAACATGACCATTGAAGAAGGAATGAAATTGATTATCTCAGGTGGAATATTGGTGCCTGAAGAAATCGAATTTAGCTGCAAGGAAATAGCAAATAACGTAAAATGAGCACCTGCCGTAAAAAGGATCAGGGTTGACTAACTATCCAAAATTACTTCAAATCAAACAGGAATTCCCGCATATTGCAGTAAACAACATAGTCGAAAAAATCAAATCTGAAATCGCAAACCTCAAACTTGACAGAATGATCAAACCAAACGATAGCATAGCCATCACGGCTGGTAGTCGCGGTATTGCAGACATAAACACAATTACAAAGGCAGTTGTCGACGAATTAATCAAATTGCGGGGAAGGCCGTTCATAATACCGGCCATGGGCAGTCATGGAGGAGCTACTGCTGAAGGTCAACTTGACGTATTAGCAGGATATGAAATTACAGAAGAAAGCATGGGCGTACCAATAAAATCTTCCATGGAAGTAGTCAAGATCGGAGAAAACAAAGACGGCATCCCTATTTATCTGGACAAAAATGCCGTTGCTGCGGATCATATCGTTGTAATCAATAGAGTCAAACCGCATACCCGTTTTGTTGGTGAAATAGAGAGTGGATTGATAAAGATGCTGCTTGTCGGACTTGGCAAGGATATTGGAGCCAAAATATATCATAGGGCTATAATGAAGCATACCTTTGACCAGATAATCGATTCTGCCTTACCAATGGTATTATCAAAGGTATCTGTGCTGCTTGGGATGGCAATAATTGAAAATGCCTACGGCAATGTGGCAGATATTAGGGCAATCAAAAGCGAGGAGTTTATTAAGGCCGAGCCTAAACTTAAGAAAGAGGCCTCCAGGCTTATGGCAAAGTTACCATTTAAAGACATAGATTTATTAATAATCGATGAGATGGGTAAAGATATAAGTGGCACTGGCATGGATATAAACATTATAGGGCGTCAGCAAGAATCCACGCAGATGCCCTCCAGAGCGACACCAGCCCGACAAAGTCGTCTTGGCGGGTGGTCAGGGCATGATTCAGGTCAGGTTTTGAATGATGATGTTAGAATTGCAAGGATATTCGTGCGTGATCTGACGCCTAAATCACATGGTAATGCCTGCGGTATAGGATTGGCAGATTTTACTACACGAAGGCTGGTAGACAAGATAGACTCCCAGAAAACTTATATAAACTGCCTTACGGGCCTTCGGCCTGAAGGCGCTAAGATTCCAATGACTTTTGATTACGATAAGGACGCCATAGACGCTGGGATATCAACATGCGGGGTAGAAAATACCAACAATGTCAAGATTGTCTGGATAAAAAACACCCTCGACTTAGAAAAGGTTATAATATCTGAAGCGTATCTGGATGATCTAAAAGGACGTGATGGTTTAGAACAACTATCTCCCGCTAAGGAACTTGCTTTTGATTCTTCAGGCAGCCTCCCGCTTTTCAATGCGTGGGCGTAAAAATCCCCCTTAATCCCCCCTTTGAGACCGAGTTTTTTTCTTTCGTCTCCCAGCTCTTTTGAAAAACAGAATTTGAATACCCCACCCTGTGGGCGTGGCTTCTTCTAAACGTCATCCCCAACTTGTCGCCCGAGGCGCCCCTTGGAGCAGCTTCGAGATCCGACTCAGTCGGGATTGGGGATCCAGAAGAAAAATTAGTTGATTTTTTACTTTATAAAATTGCCTTAAAATACTAAAGTTCACCTTGGCGAGTCTGCCTTAGGCATGACCTCAACTTCATCCTCTTTTGCGGAATTTAATCTTCCCGACAGTCCAAATCTACTTGTCTAAACCCCATTTTCAATCGCAGCAAATCCTTGACATTCTTAATACCTAAGAGTATATTACCATATATTTAAAAATATTGTAAATTGGAGGAATTATGAAGGCCAAGCTTAAGACAACTATCACCAAAGAAACTCCAAAAACTATTCACTTGGAGATAAACAAAGAGACTTTTGAGATTTTCTGTGACGCTGCGGGACTCTACAGGAAGGAGTTTATCACTCTCCTCAACCAGTCAGAAGAAGACCATAAAAAAGGCCGTGTCACAAAAAGAAAGTCCCTTTCTGAACTTCTTAAAAGTTAATAGATGGAGATCTCCACAACTGCAACCTTCGATAGGCTCTTTAAAAACCTTCCTAAGACTATACAGAAAAAAGCTATCAAAAAAACAGAGTTTTTCAAAAATAACCCATTCCATCCTTTTCTAAAAATTGAAAAACTCCACCCTAAAAGGCATCAGGTCTGGAGCTTTCGAGTAGATATCTCTTACAGGATCATATTTAAATTTATTGGAACCAATCATGCTGAATTGCGCTTTATAGGACATCATAACCAAATATACAACTATGATATTTTTAAATGAGGAGAGAAACTATGGGTTTGACTTACATTAAAATAACTACTGCCAATCTAGAGTTCTTAAGAAAAGAAGTAGATTTATTATTGACCCTAATGTGGTATAAATCATAACAGCTTGTGGAATACTTGGATGGTTGGTGTCTTTTTTGCACAATCTCTTGAGTTTAATCTTTTTGGAATTTGCTATATAAGAATTTTATATTAGTTTAAAAGACTAAAGTCTTCCTGTCTGCCGACAGGCAGGAACTCCTCATCTGGAATTAAGTCTTCAGGCTTTTATTTATCCATAAAGTAAGATAAAAGGCTAAAGTCACACCGCAGGCGGATCCCACCAGAGGCGGGTCTGTGAGCTACTTCAGGGTCGACCCAGGCGACTGCCTATGGCATGACCTAAACTCCATAGTCCCATTTTGCGGAATTTAGTCTGTCCCCGTACCGAACAGTATCCGTCCACCTGTACCAGCTTGGGTGGATAAGATAGGTAGCCTTTTATCTGGAAACACACATAAAAAAAGGGTAAGAATCTTAACGACTCTTACCCTTCTTCTTACACTATATGGTGGGCAATGCCCACCCTACATCTTTTTTTTACAACAATTATTTGTCGGGTTAGAAACCCGACCTACATACACTTACCCTGTACGGCGTTCTAGCCTACAGGGAACACTTACACTTCTACTTAGAACTTCACTGTCGTCTGCAGCCAGAACCAGTCTGCACCGGCATCATCACCACCTCTAACATCTTCAATCCAATCACCTACAAAGTAGTGTGAATAGCCACCAACAACTCCAAGATTCTTAAAGAGTTTGTACTTAAATACT
>VSDH01000001.1:284514-284909 GCA_008636105.1 Candidatus Scalindua sediminis
TAGTTTTACGGGCAGTGTTACCAGCACCGAAGGAGCCACCGACAACACCGTACCAGTTATCTTTCTCATCATCTGCTTCGAAGAACCAAAAATCAGCCTTTAACAGAAGTTTCTTCGTAGGTTTGGCTGTAAGCATTATCTTATGAGCCTGTATGTTCTGAAAGCCATGGAAGTCCATATAACCCAGCCTTGCGTGTCCTGTAGGGAATAAGTGATCGAAAGTATCGTTATCATTATCATTAGGATCATCATCACCTTCGGCGAAAGCAAATTGATAACCTATCCTTGGCGACCATGCAACGTCACTAAACGTATATCCAACGCCCCAGGCGCCTGCAAATGCACTTATATCCCTATCTCTTGTATCCGTAGCTAGCTCTGTATCACCAAATTGT
>VSDH01000019.1 GCA_008636105.1 Candidatus Scalindua sediminis
ACTCAATTAGTACAAATATAAAAAATTAACATTTTAAAATAGTAATAACTGTTAACATTTCAAAATTGTAACATCACGATTTGCTTATTTACTTTGACATTATATTAATATTAACCTATAATTAATTTTTTGATATATTTTTAGGATTCTTCAATAAAATTGATAGAATGATATGATGAAAAGAACTAACAAGGAATCACAAGGAAAAAAGTCCAAAAATCTAAAACCCAGGAAGGCTACATTCTCTATAGGGTATCTTCTTCTTTTTCTCGTAGTTTTATATGTTATACAAATGTTTATGTCACCCAAAGGAGAGGAAATTTCCTATAGTCAATTTAAAAAATATTTAACTGAAGGAAAGATAGTTGATTGCTCAGTAGGGGAAAAAATAATCAGGGGCCACTATTATAAAGAGTCGCCTTCTGAAAAGGGCAAAGCTGCCTCCTTCATGACCATTCCCATACATGATACTAAGTTAATTGATGAATTAGAAAGACAAAACATCAATTTTAAAGGGGAAATCGAAAACAACTTTCTCAAAAACATGTTAATATGGTGGCTTTTCCCATTTGCAATTATGGCAATAGTCTGGTTCTTCATTTCAAAAAAAATCGGTGGAATTGGAGCACCTTTTATGTCATTTGGAAAAGCAAAGATTAAGTTATATGCCGAAAAAGATGCGCTAAAAACTAAATTTGCCGATGTTGAAGGTTGTGATGAAGCCAAGGAAGAACTAAAAGAAATAATAGAGTTTTTGAAATACCCACAGAAATTCCAAAAACTTGGTGGCAGGATCCCAAAAGGTGTTTTACTTGTTGGGCCACCAGGGACTGGAAAAACACTTCTAGCAAAAGCGGTTGCGGGTGAATCAGGTGTACCTTTCTTCTCCATAAGTGGATCTGATTTTGTAGAAATGTTTGTCGGTATGGGGGCAGCAAGAGTACGTGACATGTTTGAGCAGGCTAAGCAGAAAGCCCCTTGCATAATCTTTATTGACGAACTTGATAGTGTAGGAAGACAACGAGGTGCAGGCCTGGGTGGTGGCCATGATGAACGTGAGCAAACACTTAACCAACTATTAGCTGAGATGGATGGTTTTTCTTCAAATAGCGGCGTAATTATCATCGGAGCAACAAACAGGCCAGACGTCTTAGATTATGCCTTGCTCCG
Organism: Candidatus Scalindua sediminis; assembly: GCA_008636105.1. Lineage (GTDB taxonomy): Bacteria > Planctomycetota > Brocadiia > Brocadiales > Scalinduaceae > Scalindua_A > Scalindua_A sediminis. Next base: position 1,171 of record VSDH01000019.1, read on the forward strand.
TCCAGGAAGGTTTGACAGGCATATTACCGTTGACAGACCAGACTTAATCGGAAGGGAAGCTATTCTAAAAGTACATGCAAAAAATGTTAAGATAGCGCCTAATGGGAATCTTAAGACAATAGCTAAACGTACTCCCGGCTTCTCAGGTGCTGACCTAGCTAATGTTATTAATGAAGCAGCATTGCTAGCTGCGCGACGCAGCAAGAAATTTGTTGAAATGGGAGAACTCGAGGAATCAATAGAAAGAGTTATAGCAGGCCCTGAAAGGAAAAGCAGAGTAATAAGCGATGAGGAAAAAAGAATTGTTGCATATCATGAGTCAGGCCATACTCTGGTAGCAGCGATATTGCCTAATACTGACCCCGTACATAAAGTATCAATTATAGCCCGGGGAGCCGCAGCACTTGGTTATACACTACAGCTCCCCACCGAGGATAAATATTTAACCAAAGAATCTGAAATACTGGATACTTTGTGTGTTCTTCTTGCCGGACGTGCAGCAGAAGAAGTTGTTTTTAATGAATTATCCACCGGAGCGCAAAATGATCTGGAAAGAATAACAAAACTCGCCCGAAATTATGTATGTAAATTTGGCATGAGTAGTGCGATCGGCCCGCAAACGTTTGGAAGACAATCTGAACATATCTTCCTTGGGCATGATCTTGTTCAGGAAAAAGAGTACAGTGAAAAAACAGCAGTAGAAATCGACAAAGAGGTTTCCAGAGTAATTAATGAATCTTATGCCAAATCCAAATCACTAATTGAAAAAAACAGGGATAAGTTAGATATCCTTGCCAGGAAGCTTGAAGAAAAGGAAGTGCTGGAAAGCGATCAAATACTTGAATTATTGAATCTTAAAAAAGAAAGAAAAGAGGAGGAGACTGAAGAAGAAAAGATTGCAATCGAAAACAAGACTCAATAGTTCATTTCATCCAACTACCTTATAGTTTCTGTTTTAACAACATTAGGATATATGCATTTTCCTACCAACGCGCTCAAACAGCACAGCCGGGCAAGTATATTATACCACTCCATTATCCCAAGAGAACAGTTTAAACAATGCCATCAAAAGTTCATTAAATTCGATAAATTATTTTCCTAATTAGAATTTATTATGAAACTATTACTAATCGGACCATCCGTGTATTACGACGATGGCTCTATTTTTGAGAAACAAAGGATTTTATTCCCCGGAATGAACCTGATATATCTTGCCGGTTTAACTCCCAAAGACGTTGAGGTAGAAATTGTAGAAGAATTGGCGGAAAGATATAGATTTTGAAACAGAAGCCCTCTCTATGTATAAGAAATTATATAACTTTAAGTCTATTGTTATTCGAAGCCTTTCTCAACCATTACGGAATACCCTTCGCACATTTTTATCCAACATAATAATGCGTAGATCTATCTATGAAGTTTAATAACCCACAATTTTTTGCTTCTCATTGTCTTGACTACGCTTATAGTACATTCCAGTACTCTGTCCTAGTCCAAGACTCATTACTAAAGAAGAAAGATGATAAGAATGAATAAAAATGGTAAACCCATACTAAAATGTCGCGGTTGTATCCTGAATCTAGGTGAACGTTGTGCTGTCTACGTAGACCCACATAAAAGGTGGTATCACTCAAGGTGCCTTCATTACAATGATAAAGAATTTTACAATGAATATCTAGAAAACTTAAAAAAAGATTCTTAAGAGTCACCGAGGGGACGCCAAATTCGTGTGAAAGCTCCTAGCTATCAAGAGGCTGTAACATTTCGTACTTTAAAGTAAATCTGATATGAAGTTAAATATCTTGAATTACAGACGTTCAACTTTTGGAGACTTGCAGTTGTTCTAATAAATCTTTTGGAAGTTCAAAATTAGCATATACATTCTGAACATCATCATGATTCTCCAACGCTTCCGCTAAAGAAATAACTTTTCTACCGGTTGTTTCATTAAGCTCGATGAAACTATTTGGAATCATACTGATTTCTGCTGAGACCAGATTAATTCCCTCCCTTTGTAACGTATTTTTGATATTGTTTAAATCCTTCGTATCACAAGTAATCTGATATTCATCACCTACAACTTGTAGGTCTTCACCTCCTGCATCCAGAACAAACGTCATCAGTCTATCCTCTTCTATACCATCAACATTAACAGTTATCATTCCCTTTTTTTGAAACATCCATGAAACACAACCCGGTTCACCTAGATTTCCTCCAAACCTTTCGAATATCTTCCTGATCTCTGATGCTGTCCTATTCTTATTGTCAGTTAATATCTCTATCATTATTGCGACACCATTGGATCCATAACCTTCGTAAATACATTCAAAAAGTTCAGAATCACCGCCTAATTCTCCTGTACCTTTAAGTATCGCACGTTCGATATTATCCTTGGGCACATTTTCTGCTTTAGCTTTATCTATTGCATATTGTAACTTTATATTCATTTCTGGATTACCACCACCCTGCCTGGCTGCAGAAGTAATAGCCTTCGCAAGTTTGGAGAATATCTTCCCCCTCTTTGCATCCGCAGCACCTTTTTTATGTTTTATGCTTGACCAATGTGAATGTCCTGACATCTCTCTTTTATCCCCACTATCAATGTAAAAACACTGCCATTATCATTGAACTTGTTTACTAACAAGTCTTTCTCCTGATTTTAGCCTCTCCACCGAATATTCCATCACTTCCAGATCCTGCAATTTTTCAAGTTTCTTTTGGATTATTCTTACAGCCTTAAGCTCACGAGCGGTTTCATGTATTAAATGTGATGGGAGTCCTTTTGTTACCTTTTCCCATTGTTTTAATGCAGTTTCCCATCGCTTCTGCGCCTCCTCCCAGAAACCAAGAGAATAATACACATCTCCTATATGCTCTACAATCTCTGGATCTTCAGCATATTCTGACGCCTCAACGAGTTTTTGCAAAGCTATCATAATTTTTTTGCTATCACGTTCAGTTGCAAGTTTATAATACGCCCAACCTAAACTATCAAGATACGCCCCATTATTAGGTTCAAAACTTAAAGCGTTTTCTATCAAACTTAATGCTTCGTCTAATTTTTCTCCCCTTTCAACAAAAAAATACCCCAGAAAATTACTTGCCTGATGACAATCAGGGTTCGTCTGCAAAACTTTCCTTAATACTTTTACAACATTTTTATGTTCATTCATCTCGTAATACACGTTTGCCATCAAAAGGTGTATTTCTTTCAACGCCTCATTATCTTCATTTGTTATATTAGAAATTGCAGTTTGCAATGTCTCAATCGCTTGTCTATTTTCACCTTTCTTTTGAAACAATTGACTCAATACAATATATTCCCTCAAATTTGTGCTCCCATCACCTACATTCTCTTTCAATATTTCAAAAGCCTTTTCTCTTTCAAATTCCGCCATTTCAAAATGTCGTACTTTTTCACATATGTTAGACAAACTAATTCGCATAAACCAGGCCTCAGGATGCCTCTCGATAAAAGTTTTTAATTCAGCAATTGCATTATCATAATCCTTTAGCTCTTCATAACATACTGCAAGATAAAAGCTTATAGATTCAAGATCTGAATCACTCTCTTTGACTTTAACAAATTCTTTTAATGCTTCTTCAACTCTTTTCCTCTCTAAATAAATTTGACCAAGTTTAAGATGAATCCCAGCGGGTTCATTCGTCAATTTGGCATCAAGTATTTTTTTATATGTACTTGTTGCCTTTTCTAAATCACCGTTTTTTAAATAAAGATTTGCCAAACGGTGTAACATGTCAGCTACAAAAACTTTGTCAATATCTTCCAATGCACAACCACCAGCACGTTCATATTCATAAACAGCTTTTTCCCCTTCACCTTCGCTCGCATATATACTACCAAGTGTATAGTGAATACCAAAATCATCAGGCTTAAGTTGTGCAACCTCCTCAATGTGGAATAAAGCCTCGTCTTTTTTATCCAATTGAAAGTAACATGTCGCTAACAAATTGTGTATTTTTTCAGCATGTTGATTTGACTCTAAAGCTTTCTTAAAAGACTCTATTGCCTCTTCCCAGCGGTGTTCTAGCATCAGATAATATCCCGTGCAGAAATTCGCATAAACCTTAGTCTCATTACGTGACAAAAAATCAATTTTACTGCGTTTTCTGAACTCCGCCAATACCTTTTCACTTCCGAGTGTAAAAATACACACAAAAGATAACAATAAAACTATATACTTTGTTTTCAACATACTATACCTCAATATTTTTACACCATCAGGAAAGATCGGCATGGGATATTTTTTTCGCAACACTTATAAGAGTGATTATGGATTCATCAAAAGATTTGATCTTGGCTAAAGCACAACCTTATTGAGTGGATATTCAATTATTCCTTCTGCGCCAACTCGTTTCAGTTCAGGAATAATGTTTCTAACCACCGATTCATCCAAGATTGTCTCTATAGCATAGCCTGCATTTTCTGCAAGAGGGGAAATTGTAGGTTCTCGTAAAGCAGGTAACTTCTCTAATAAGACACTTAAACCTTCATTTGATATATTCATTTTTAACCCCACCTTATCGCGCGCAATTATGGCTCCTTGAAATAATATTGCCAGATTTTCTATCTTTTGCCTTTTCCACGGGTCTTCCCATGATTTGTGATTAGCAATGAAAACGGTAGTGGATTCTATCACAGTATCAACGATGCGAAGATTATTCGCTCTCAAGCTACTACCGGTCTCTGTTAATTCTACAATTGCATCAACAAGGTCTGGCGTCTTTGCTTCTGTAGCACCATGGGAAAATTCAACTTCAGATTCAATACCCCTCTCTTTAAGATACTTTTTAGTAACATTTACTAATTCTGTTGCTATTCTTTTACCCTGAAGATCCTCCACTGATTTAATTGGGGAGTCTTCTGGAACTGCAAAAACCCAGCGAACCTTTGTTAATTTTTGTTTTGCATATATCAATTTTTCAACACATTTTACATCAGAACTCGCTTCTTCCACCCAGTCTTGACCTGTTAGGCCAGCATCTACAATCTCCTTTTCAACGTAACGTGACATATCTTGTGGACGAATTAACCTCACTGACAATTCGTCATCATCGACTGTGGGATAGTATGATCTACTACTAACATAAACCCCATAACCAGCCTTTTTCATCATATCAACTGTAGCTTCCTGTAAACTTCCTTTTGGTATACCTAGACTTAGTTTTGCCATAATTTGTGGATGTTAGCATTTTATAATGCTACTTATCTTCTTTTACCGCTTTTTCTATTAATTGTAAAATACGATTGCTTTTTTTCTCTGTATCATCCAAATAAAAAGATAATGATGGTGTATTGCGCATCTTTAAGCATAATGCCATTTCTGATTGAATGTACCCCTTTGCATGTTTGAGAACATTTAGAGTTTTCTTTTGCGTTGATTCATCACCATGGATTGCTACATATATCTTGGCCATCTTAAGGTCAGGAGAAGGGCTTACTTTAGTCACTGTTACCAAACTTATTCTGGGATCATGTACCTTATGTAAAATAATCTTGCTGACTTCTTGTTTAATAACCTCTCCTACCCTTTCCATTCTTCTTGTCATAACTTTGCATATATCGCATATATCAAATCAGCTCCAGTTCATAATCAACTAGTTCGATTTGTGGGAAAAACCGAAAAAAATTCATAAGTGATGATAACGTACTATTAACATATTGCCTATCTGTTCCAACCATTGCCACACTAATTATTGAGTATTTATGGTTATCTTGTGCATTGGTTTCAGAAATTGAAACATTGAACTTATTTCTAATTCTATCCTTTAAGCTCTTAATTATACGGCGTTTGTCTTTTAAAGAACGAGAGCTTCTAATCACTATCCTAATACTTAAAGTCCCTACAACCATGATGAGCATTTCTCAGTCTTTTACTTATTATTCCGTATATATCGTTCATTAACTTAAAGTGCGTGCAATTTCTTGAACTTCATAGGCCTCTATTATATCACCGACTTTAATGTCATCAAATTTCGCAATCTTAATGCCACACTCATATCCTGCATTAACCTCTTTTACATCCTCTTTAAGAACTCTTAATGTTGCGAGTCTACCATCGTATAAGATTACGCTATCTCGTATCACCTTTACCAAGGAATTCCGCATTATCTTACCACTTTTCACATAGCAGCCCGCAATATTTCCAACTTTAGACACCTTAAATATCCGCCTTATCTCAACTTTTCCAATCGTTTGCTCAACCCTCTCAGGCTCTAACATACCCTCCATAGCATCCCTTATGTCGTTTGTGGCATCGTATATAACCTTATACAACCTTATATCTACCCCGCTCTCCTCTGCAAGTATGCTTGCTTTGTCCTCAGGGACTATATGGAAACCAATTACTATTGCATCGGAAGCATCCGCAAGCAGTACATCAGTCTCTGTAATTCCGCCAACAGCACTATGTAAAATTCTAACCCTAACCTCTTTAGTTGAAAGTTTCTCCAGCGATTTTTTAAGCACCTCTACTGAACCTTTAAAATCTGCTTTTAAGATTATCTTAATTTCCTTAACATATCCTTCTTCAATCCTTTTATACAAATTGTCCAGCGTAACATGTTGACGCCCAGATAGAGATATTTCCCGAATTTTCTTTTGTCGTTCCAACGCAATTTCTCTAGCTTTTTGAATATCTTTGACAACATAAAATTTGTCACCTGCCTCCGGACAAGCAGATAACCCAGATATTGCAACAGGTGATGATGGTCCAGCTTCCCTTATATCTTTCCCACAATCATTATATATAGCTCTTACTCTTCCGTATGCCTGACCACAAAAAACAATATCACCCCGATGCAGCTCACCATCCCGTACCATTAGGTTTGCAATAACACCTCTGCCCTCATGGATTTGTGCTTCTAAGACAACGCCCCGGGCTGATTTTTTTGGATTAGCTTTTAACTCCAATATCTCTGCTTCTAATAATAATCCATCTAAGAGAGCATCAAGCCCTATCTTGGTAACAACAGATGTCTCAATCATCTGAACTTTTCCACCCCAATCTTCAGGATTCAAATCTAATGCTGCTAGCTGTTGTTTCACTTTTAACACATTCGCCTCTGGCTTATCTACCTTGTTTATGGCCACCAGAATGGGTACTTTAGCTGCACGTGCGTGATTAATAGCTTCTTCTGTTTGTGGCATTACTCCGTCATCTGCTGCAACTACTAATACAACCAAATCTGTAACATTTGCCCCCCTTGCTCTCATAGCAGTAAAAGCTTCATGTCCCGGTGTATCTAAAAAAACAACGTGTTTCCCATTAGTTTCTACGCGGCAAGCTCCAATATGTTGAGTAATTCCTCCAGCTTCTCTAGATGCAACATTGGTCTTTCTGATACTATCAAGTAAGGATGTCTTCCCATGGTCTACATGACCAAGAAAAGTCACTATTGGGGCTCGTGGTTTCAAATCATCTGCACTTTCAGCTTCCTCATCGAGCACAAATTCTTCTTCAATGTCTTTTGCCTGTTTCAGCTCAACCTCAACACCGTACTCTAACCCTACCATCTCTATAACATCACTATCCAGAGTCTGATTTATAGTAACGCAGACATTATGTTCCATTAGCAATTTTGATATTATATCGCTAGCTCTTACGCCTAAAATCTTAGATACATCTTTAACTGAAGCTGGCAATTCTATCGTAACTTTGCCCTCTTTTTCTTTGAGAGGAATATGTTTTTTAACCTTAGGAATTTCTCTCGCACGCCTCTCAAATCTTTTTGCCCTTCTAGGTAACGAGATCCTTGTTACCTCTTTCCATCTTCCTTTGATTAAGTCTTCTCTTGCCCTTTGTTTCCAAAGGGGGATACGTCTGCGTTCTTTTAAAGCTGTTTCGCTCAGCACGGTCTTAGCAGTTCCTTCATCCTTCCCTTTTTTGTCATTTTTATCTATCTTTGAAACATGCTGTTTTTTCTTAGTAGAAGTACCTTTTACAACTCCTTTCACCAACTTACTTCGTAGTAGGTCCACCTGTTCCTCTGTCAAAGAGTTTGCATGGTGTTTTATATGTTCAAACCCATATTCTTGACATTTTTCTATCAAAAAACTACTTTTTAAATTCAGCTCTTTAGCCAGTTTACTAACTCTTGTCATAATTATTAAAAGACTCCTTTAGCGGTAACTTTTGTATGCTCACTCCTTGTTTTCCTTACTTTTATCATCACCAGTATCTTCATTTAAAACCGTTTCTTCAACTTCTTCACCTGTTGTTTTCTCGGCTTCTTCTCTTTCCCGTTCTTGTTCAAGTTCTACCTCGGTGATTATGTCTATATCCCAACCTGCTAATTTTGATGCAAGCCTTACATTCTGGCCTCTTTTACCTATAGCTAACGAAAGTTGATCATTCGGGACCACCACGGTTGCAATATGATTTTCAGGTGATAACAAAATTCCCGTAGCCTCGGCAGGCTTAAGGGTATTAGGAATTAAAACTTCCGGCTCATCATCCCAACGAATAATATCTATTTTCTCGCCGTTTAATTCATCTACAATGTTTTTAATTCTTATTCCTCTCACTCCCACACACGCACCCACACAATCAACGTTCGATTCGTCCGAATATACAGCGATCTTAGTTCTATAGCCTGCTTCTCTTACTAACCCCTTTATTTCAACAATCTTTTCAGGTATTTCCGGAACTTCTAGTTCGAATAGTTGTCTTACAAAACAAGGATGAGTTCTCGAAAGTAAAATTTTCACTTTATGGCCTATTTTTTTTACCTCAGTAACAAGACACCTTATCCTTTCGCCAGGATGATAGTATTCATTACTAATTTGTTCTGACTTTGGAAGATAGCCCTCTATTTTGCCAAGATTCACAACCATGGTAGGCCCCTCAAAGCGTTGCACTATTCCGCTTACAATCGTACCTTTCCTGCCGACATAATCATCATAAATAACATCTCTTTCTGCCTCTCTAATTTTCTGAATTATCACTTGTTTGGCAGTTTGCGCAGTTATTCTTCCCAGATCCGAAAGGTCAATCTCACATTCCCCTCGTAATGCAGTAATCTCTCCTGTCACCTTATCAATCTTAATTGAAACTGATTCCTCTGTTCTTAGATGTTTCTTTGCCGCAGACTCTAGTGCAGATTCAATACCCTGGAATACAATGTCTTTATCAATATCTTTATCCTTGTGTAACATGTCAACTAACCGTAGTAAACTTTCTTTATCCATATAAAATCCTTCTCTTATAAATATCTATATAAATAAAAAAAGTGGGTAAATTCCCACTCTTTTCTATCATAGCTAAACAACCTAACCGTTGAGACTTCGTGTGCTTATTTCAACTAAACGCTCTCATTGGCTCTCAATTAACCTCAATGTCATAAAATAATTACGCTAAAAATGAGTAAGGAATACGTTTACCGACCGTATAAGTATTTCGTAACTTCATTTACTCGTCTTAATACTTCAAAGAATAAACAAATAGCTTCTACGTTTTTTTCCTGATTAACATTGATAATAACAAAAAAAGCTTTTTTGTCAAGCGCATTTTTAGTTTCTTAATTTCTCTAAGTAGCTTCTATAAAGAGTCTTAATAAAGACAAGCAATTGACATAAATTTTTTTTCTGTTAGACTTAGTCAATTAAATAAGCAAACTAAAAGCAGTCTAATTTATACTAATTTTGTTGCTGTTTTATTTATCCCGCAAAAATATTCCGATTGTGCTCTTTCAAATATATCTGGAAAAGGGAAAAACATGTGGGAAATAAGCTAAGTAATGAAAAATTGGCTTTGCAATTCAATTCAAAAACCCGTAAATGAATACTTAAAAGTATTCGCCTAACATAATCCTAAATGGTATTAATAATAGATAATTATGACTCTTTTACATACAACCTTGTACAGCAAATAGGGGCACTTGGTACACGCATAGAAGTGGCTAGAAATGATAAAATTACAATCCCGGAGATTGAAAGCAAAAGCCCTAGTCATATTATTATTTCCCCCGGACCGTGCACCCCAAAAGAAGGGGGTATATCCAATTCCGTAATTAAGACCTTTGCAGAGAAAATTCCAATACTAGGTGTTTGTCTAGGGCATCAATGCATCGCATATACTTTCGGTGCTAAGATTATAAGAGCAAGAAGGATAATGCATGGCAAAACATCCATGATATACCATGACAACAAAACAATATTCAAAGGCTTAACTAATCCTTTCGAAGCCACCCGTTATCATTCTCTCATTGTAAATAAAGAAACACTGGCAAGTGCCTTTGAAATAACAGCATTTGCAGATAAAGATGAGATAATGGGTATAAGACACAAGGAATTACCATTAGAAGGAGTACAATTCCATCCTGAATCTTTTTTAACTACGCAAGGATCAAAGTTAATTAAGAACTTTTTAGATATCTAACCTACTGAAACCATACTTAGTCTTTCTATGAAAAGTTTTATAAACCAATTGATAAAAACTATTGAAGAAAAAGGCAGTTGCTCCGTTGTGGGACTTGATCCACAATTGGAATATATCCCTGAAGAAATTAGAAAAACAGCTTTTAAAAAAAAAGGAAGTGGGCTAAAAAATGCAGCCGAAACGATATTTGATTTTAACAAGCAAATAATTAATATAATTCACCCCCACGTGGGAATTGTTAAACTTCAAATCGCATTTTATGAACTGCTTGGGTTCTGGGGCATTAAGGTATATTCGGATACGATAAAATATGCTAAAAAAAAAGGATTAATAGTTATCGGTGATATAAAAAGAGGAGATGTCCCTCACACCTCAGAAGCTTATGCTGTTGCGCATCTTGGGGGTATCAAATTTAATGGTAAACAAGAAACTCCCTTTGAAGTAGACGCCATCACTGTTAATCCATATTTAGGGTCTGATAGTATTTTGCCTTTTATCAAACTAGCCAAGAAAAATGGTAAGGGAGTATTCATCCTTGTCAGAACTTCTAATCCCTCCTCAAAAGAAATTCAGGATTTAAAATGCAAAAATAAAAAAATCCATCAAATAGTCGCAAGTCAAGTAAATAGATGGGGGAAAGACTTAATCGGTGAAAAAGGCTATAGCTCCATTGGTGCCGTGGTTGCCTCAGCAAATCCGAATATTATCAGTAATCTCAGGCATATTATGCCGAATTCATATTTCCTTGTACCAGGCTATGGTGCACAAGGTGGGCGTTTAAAAAATATCATGAAGTGTTTTAATCGCGATGGGTATGGTGCAATAGTCAATTCTTCCAGAGGAATAATATACGCCTATAATCGCCCGGCTTGGAAGGAAAAACACGGACTCAAAAACTGGCAATGTGCAGTAGAGGAAGCAATTATTAAAATGGACAAAGAACTAAAAGAAGCAATAAGACATGTCAAAGGACACCCAAGTTAAAGAATTTTACAATAAGACCATGTTATCACGATGGACAATCTCATCATAAGGTTTAGAACCTAATGTTTTTCTTATAAATGAAGTGCGAAGACCTTTAATTTTTTGAACCTCTTCTGACGAATAATTTATAAGTCCCCTTGCTATTTCTTTGTGCCTCTTAACACTTAGTATTGAAACCACATCTCCCTTAACAAAATCCCCATCAATTTTTACTATGCCAGATGGTAATAAACTTTTGCCTTTTTTTTGTAAGGCTTCTGAGGCTCCGTCATCTATATAAATTTCCCCCTTTGGTCTCACAATAAATCCTATCCATCGCTTGCGGCTATCGATTTTTTTCTTGTTCTTGTACGGAATAAATAATGTGCCTACATTATCAAAGCCCATTATTCTAGACAAAACATCTGGCTGTCTTCCGTTAGCAATTATGGCTGCTTCTCCGGAACTAGTAATAATGCTTGCAGCTTCAAGTTTACTCTCCATACCGCCAATACCCTCCTTTGTCTTTAATTTGAATGCAAGCTTCTTAATATCATCTGAAATCCCATCTACAACAGATAGAACATCACTCTTTTTACCAGAAGTAGGAGGCTTTACATATAACCCATCAACAGAAGATAAAAGTATCAGCAATTCTGCACGCAACAGGTTTGAGACCAATGCTGACAGGATGTCATTATCGCCAAATGTTATTTCATCCACTGATATAGTGTCATTCTCATTAATAATTGGAATAACCCCGAGACTCAACAAGGAATGTAATGTATTGCATGTATTTAAATATCTCTGCCTGTCTTCAAAATCTTGCCTTGTAAGGAGCAATTGGGCAGCATGGTATCCTTGCTTTTCAAAACATTCATTGTAAATTTCTATTAACTTCCCCTGGCCAATTGCAGCAGCTGCTTGCAACTCTGGAAGAATATTAGGCCTCTTATGACGACCTAACGCACTGATCCCAGCCCCAATTGCACCAGAACTTACAACTACTACGTTATAACCAGCAGAATAAAGCCCAACAATCTGCCTTGATAGTTCCATAATTTGATTCTTGTCCAAAAAACCATCTTCATTTGTGAGCACACGCGTCCCAATCTTTACCACAATCTTGCTTACATTTGATAATACTTCTTTTCGGATATTCATAATCTCAATAACTTTATCCTAAGACTTTATCAGAAAAAACTCTTGACTTCTCTAACTTTTTTGATATTATCCCGAAGAATTTATAAATTCAATATAAATATAAGGAGGAAGAAATGGCAAAAAAAGGTGCAAAAAAAGAAATACTTGTTGTCGCTAGCAAGGTTAGAGAATATATAAGAAGTAAAAAATGTAATACATCTGGAGAATTCATTAGTGAATTGAGCAGCTCTGTTTATTGCGCAATTGACAAAGCGATAAGTAGGGCACAAGGTAACGGAAGAAAGACTGTTCAGGCTAAGGACGCATAATATACCAAATTCATTTCGGGCCAGTTGTTATTTTTTCTTTAAGAATCTCAGTTAAAATTTTGGGATTTGCTTTGCCTTTAGTCATCTTCATAGTTTGACCTATCAAAAAGGCTAAAGCATTCTTTTTGCCACGCTTATAATCTTCTACCGCCTTTGGATTTTTTTCTATAACATTTGCTGTAATTGTATTAAGTTCATCAACATCACTTAATTGAGCTAAATTCTTTTCGTTGATAATAGACTGTGCATTCTTGCCTGTATTAACCATTTCAATAAAAACTTCCTTAGCAATCGCATTTCCAACAGTTGATTTCTCCTTGATTAATTCTACAAGCATTTTTGGTGTTACAGTAAATTCTTGAATGTTAATCTTCCGCTCATTTAATTCCCGAAGCACATCGTTGATTATCCAATTACTCAACTCCTTTGAAGAATTTCTAGCTAACTTTACACACGCTTCAAAATAATCCGCAAGAAATATGTCTTCTGTTAGGACACCTGCATCATAATCAGAAATAAGATATTCTTTTACAAATCTTTGACGTTTATTAACAGGAAGTTCTGGAATTGTTTTTTTAGTTTCATCGATCCATTTCTGATCAATCCATACAGGAACCAAATCAGGTTCTGGAAAATACCTGTAGTCATGGGCTTCCTCTTTAGTACGCATTCGTCTACTTACAGCGTTAACTTCATCCCACAATCTCGTTTCCATTAACACTTCCTTACCCTTATCAAGCAAGTCACCTTGCCTGGATATTTCGTATGCAAGCACCTTTAAAACGGCTTTCATAGAGTTGAGATTTTTGATTTCTACTCTATTACCATAAACCTTTGCCCCCTTTTCACACAAAGATATGCTTGCTTCGAATCTTAAAGAACCTTCCTGCATCTTGCAATCCGACACACCTATATAAAGTAATATATTCCTAAGTATTTGCATATAGCTTTCTACTTCTTCAATACTTCTCATGTCAGGCTCGGTTACTATTTCTAATAAAGGTACACCCGCCCTGTTAAAATCAACCAAGCTATAATCATCATCAGACTTTTCAGGATGTATAAGCTTGCCTGCTTCCTCCTCTAAATGAACATTATGTATGTCAATTCTCTTTTTTTTTCCTTTGACAACTATATCCACGTAGCCATTATTGCCAATATTAAAGTAGCTTTGTGAAATTTGATAATTTTTTGGTAGATCAGGATAATAATAATTCTTTCTGTCAAAACTGGCAAACCTTCCTATCTCACAATTTAAAGCAATAGCAGCCTTTAATGAATGCTCAAACGCCCTCTCATTCATCACTGGTAGAACACCTGGCAATCCCAAACAAATAGGACAAGCCTGAGTGTTAGGTTCTGAACCAAATTTAGTGCTACATCCACAAAAGAGCTTAGAAACAGTATTGAGTTCTGCATGGGTTTCTAATCCCATGACAACTTCGTATTTCATCAATTAAACCTGCTGATTTAATTTAGGTCTTTTTAAATGAAAATCTGTTTCATTTTCGAATAATTTGGCCATTTTTAACAGTTTCCTCTCATCAAAATATTTTCCCAATATCTGCATGCCAATAGGTAGACCTGCACTTGTAAAACCACAAGGAATAGAAATACCTGGTATTCCCGCAAGATTAGCGGGAATAGTATAAATGTCAGATAAATACATCTCAAGTGGTTCTGTCACCCTTTCACCTATCTTAAAGGCTGGTGTTGGACACGTAGGGCAAATAATGCAATCTACTTTTTTAAATGCATCCTCAAAATCATTTTTAATTAAATTCCTCACTTTCGAAGCCTTCAAATAATATGCTTCGTAATAACCAGTACTTAGCGCATAATTACCCAGTAAGATCCGCCTTTTTACCTCATTCCCAAACCCTTCTGCGCGCGTCTGACTATACATATCAACTATATTACTATCGCTACTTAATCGACTTCTATGCCCGTAACGAACACCATCATACCTTGCCAGATTAGAGCTGGCTTCTGCAGTTGCAATGATGTAGTAAGTGGCTACTGCATATTCACAGTGAGGAAGAGACAAATCAACTAATTTTGCCCCATTTGCCTCATAAATTTTTAATGCATCCATTAGCGCACTTTTAATTTCTGTATTAAGACCCTCTCCAAAAAACTCCCTAGGCACTCCTATTTTCAAAACATCATCTAAACGGTCAATATCTGATATATAATTTGGAACATCTAACGCAGCACATGTTGAATCAAAATTATCATGGCCTGAAATAACTTGTAACAGTAATGCCGTATCAAGGACGTCCTTTGTAATGGGGCCTATCTGATCCAATGAAGATGCAAAAGCAATTAACCCATAACGAGATACTCTCCCATATGTTGGCTTCAAACCGACATCCCCGCAAAACGACGCTGGTTGACGGACAGAACCTCCCGTATCTGAGCCTAATGCCATAAAAGCCATGTCTGCTGATACAGCTGCCGCAGAACCACCACTTGAACCACCTGGAATACAGTCAATATCCCACGGATTTCGGGTTATTTGAAATGCCGAATTTTCTGTCGATGAACCCATTGCAAACTCATCCAAATTGGTCTTCCCAATTATTATGGCATCTTCATCTTTAATTCTCTTAACTACAAAAGCATCATAAGGCGGTATGAAGTTTTCCAAGATTTTCGAGGCGCAAGTTGTTTTCACTCCTGCTGTGCACATATTGTCCTTTATTGCAATAGGCACCCCCGCTAACAAACCGACTTTATTTCCGTTACTAAGTTTTTCATCGATCTCCTTTGCCTTCGACAAGGCACCATCTTCATCCAGACAAAGATACGTCTTAATCAAAGGTTCCTTGAGATTTATCCACTCCAAGAGTTCCTCAACTACCTCTTGGGCAGTAACTTCCCGTTTAGTTATCCTTTCCCTAACTTTACTCGCCGTCAATTCATGCAAAAGCAAATTAAATACTCCGATGTTTTCTAACTCAGGTTAGTAGTTGAATCTACAAACGTTAAAAATCTCATTTTATTTAAAACTTGAGAATTTGATCAGAAATGAAATATACTATATCAAGGAGTTTTTTGCGGGCAAAAAAATTAATAAAGACTTGAAAATACTTTATTCAATGACTTTTGGTACCTTAAAGAAGCCATTAACGTTAGAAGGAGAAAGGTTTAAAATTTTTTGGCGTGAAAGAGAAGGCGTTAATTCTTCTTTCCGAAAAACGTTTTTTAAGTCTGTTGCGTATGCCATAGGTTCAACGGTATCTGTATCTAATTCATTCAACTTTTTTATATAATCTAAGATATTGGCTAACTGTTTCTTAAATGTCTTCTTTTCTTCATCAGTAAGTGCGATTCTAGAAAGATTAGCTATATACTCAATTTCTTTTAAGCCGATATCCATTTTTGTTCTAATAAAAAGATTTACAAGTTTAATATTAAACTATTGCTTATACTATCTTAACAACTTTACCAGAATTCATACATCTTGTACAAACTTTGATTTTCCTTATACTCCCATTTATATTTGCCCTTAAAACTTGTATATTAGCTTTAAACTTCCTTTTTGTCCGACCAGTTATCTTACGACCTACTCCACCCTTTCTCTTTGCTAGCCCCCTTCGCTTAATCTGATATCCCGTAGTAGTCTTCTTACCACAAATTTCGCAACTGCGTGACATTACATATATCCTTTCTTAAATAAAGTTGTTATTTCTCCACACAATCTTCACAATAACCAATAATTTGAAATTTATGCGATTCCGGCTTAAACTTATTCTTTACACACACTTCTTCCTGAAACTTTTCAATTTTTTCATCACCAAACTCTATAATCTTACCACACTTAATGCAAACGAGGTGCTCATGATGTTTGTGGCCATAAACGTGTTCATAATGTGCGTGTTTCTCTCCAAAAATTACCTCTCTAAGTAAACCACACTTCACTAATAATGCAAGGGTTCTATATATCGTTGCCTTTGAAACTCTCTTTTTATTTTTTCTCATATCAATCAATAATTCTTCAGCTTCAAAATGCCCGTGATTTTCAAAAACATGGTTCAAGATGGTTTCTCTTTCAGAAGTAAACTTCAACCCTTTTGATTGAATATAATCCCTAAACTTTTTTTCGTTTCCGTTCATATTAATAAAATTATGACATTTAATTGTTAAAACATAAGACTTAAAATTAATTAATATCCCTAGTTTAAGATAAAATTTTTATTACCAAGCTTCATTAAATTACTTTTCGTATATATTATCCCTCAAAATCACTTAATAATATAAAATTAAATCCCGATATACATGCAAATAAATTATAATATATTTTACCTAATGGTGCGTAATTCGCAATTAATAAAAAAAATAAATGATTATAAAATGGTTGCGCATCCTGATTTGGTGATGTCCTTTCTTCATCAGAAGACCTATTAATTTCGTAATTTTTTGGTTTGATATCAACTAAAAAACCCATCCCAAATATTTTGGGACGGGTTTTCGTAATATCCCCGGCAATACCTACTCTCCCATCTATCAGATAGTACCATCGGCGTAGATAACTTAACTACCGTGTTCGGAATGGTAACGGGTTTTTTATTCTACTATGGTCACCGAAGAATTAATTTCTATAACATAAAATTATAAATAAGGGTGATCAAACTTTTCGACTAATTAGTACCAGTTAGCTAAGCCCGTTGCCGAACTTACACACCTGGCCTATCAACCTCATAGTCTTTAAGGTGTCTTCACTCCGATTGCTCGGAGAACGATATCTAATCTTGAAAAGGGCTTCACACTTATATGCTTTCAGCGTTTATCCTTTCCGAACATAGCTACTCAGCCATGCTGTTAGCACAACAACTGATTCACCATAGGTTCGTCCACCTCGGTCCTCTCGTACTAGAGGCAGATTTTCTCAAATATCGTGCGCCCACGGCAGATAGGGACCGACCTGTCTCACGACGGTCTAAACCCAGCTCGCGTACCGCTTTAATTGGTGAACTCCCAAACCCTTGGGACCTTCTCCAGCCCCAGGATGCGATGAGCCGACATCGAGGTGCCAAACCTCCCCGCCGCTATGAACGCTCGGGGGAGATCAGCCTGTTATCCCCGGAGTACCTTTTATCTGTTGAGCGACGGCCTTTCCACTCAGAATCCGCCGGATCACTAAGCCCTGCTTTCACACCTGCTCGACTTATTGGTCTCGCAGTTAAGCTTCCTTATGCCTTTACACTCTACATGCGATTGCCAACCGCACTGAGGAAGCCTTTGGACTCCTCCGTTACTTTTTAGGAGGAGACCGCCCCAGTCAAACTGCCCACTTATCACTGTTCAGAACCCGGATTCACGGTATCCTGTTAGAATTTTAACATAGTAAGAGTGGTATTTCACCATTGGCTCCATTCCAACTTACGTCGAAACTTCCCAGCCTCCCACCTATCCTACACATACTGTACCAAAATCCAATAATAAGCTACAGTAAAGGTTCACGGGGTCTTTCCGTCTTGCCGCGGGTATGTGGCATCTTCACCACAACTACAATTTCGCCGAGTCCCTCGTTGAGACAGTGTCCAGGTCGTTACGCGATTCATGCGCGTCGGAAATTACCCGACAAGGAACTTCGCTACCTTAGGACTCTCATAGTTAGAGCCGCCATTCACCAGAGCTTCAGTTCTAAGCTTCTCTCCCAATTACTCAGGAAATAACCTATCCCCTTAACTTTCTGGCATCGAGCACGCGTCAGTCTCTATACATTGACTATTCATCTTAGCAGAGACCTGTGTTTTTAGTAAACAGTCGCCCGGACCTTTTTCACTGCGACCTTTTCAACTTCAGTTAAAAACGTCCGTTGAAAAGGCACTCCTTATCCCGAAGTTACGGAGTATGTTTGCCGAATTCCTTAACGAGGGTTCTCTCGAGCGCCTTAGGATTCTCTCCCAGCCTACCTGTGTCAGTTTTAGTACGGTTACTATTTCAACTCGCTAACGAGATTTTTCTTGGAGAACACGCAGATTACTTCTAGGCCAAAAGCCAACGTACTCACCTTTGTTACCTTGTTGCTCCGGATTTGCCTGGAGCGATAACTCAGGCTTGAACAAACCGTGTCTGTTTGGTTTGCTAATCGTTGTGTTCACGTCATCCCAAGCTCAAGCGTCAAAATAGTAGCACAGGAATATTGACCTGTTGTCCATCGTCTACGCCTTTCGGCCTCGACTTAGGTACCGGCTAACCCTGGGCGGATTTACCTTCCCCAGGAAACCTTAGGCTTTCGGCGAACAAGATTCTCACTTATATTATCGCTACTTATACCGGCATTGTCGCTTCTATTTCGTCCACCCCTCCTTTTGGTGAGGCTTCAACCTATTATAGAACGCTCCCCTACCACCCTAATTAATTTTAGGATCCATAGTTTCGGTAATGAGCTTAGTCCCGCTAATTTTCGGCGCAAAAGTACTCGGCTAGTAAGCTATTACGCACTTTTTAAATGATTGCTGCTTCTAAGCCAACATCCTAGCTGTCTTAGCACTTTTACTTCCTTTATCACTTATCTCATTTTAGGGACCTTAACTAATGATCTGGGCTGTTTCCCTCTTGACTACGGAGCTTATCCCCCATAGTCTGACTCCTACGCTTCATATAGTAGTATTCGGAGTTTGATTGTGTTCGGTAGCCTGGTGGGCCCCAATACTCATTCAGTAACTCTACCCCCACTATACAGATACGCAAGGCTAGCCCTAAAGCTATTTCGGGGAGAACCAGCTATCTCCGAGTTTGATTAGACTTTTACTCCTCCCCTCAGTTCATCGCATCACTTTTCAACGTAAATGCGTTCGGACCTCCATCCCGTTTTACCAGAACTTCATCCTGACCAAGGGTAGATCACTCGGTTTCGGGTCTGCTATTTGCTACCAATTCGCACAGTTAGTACTCGCTTTCGCTTTGGCTACACCCATTATGGGCTTAACCTGCAACAAACAACAACTCGCCGGTTCATTATGCAAAAGGCACGCAGTTACACATATTAAAAGAACAAATTGCTCAATTAATATAGTGCTCCTACCGCTTGTAAGTATATGGTTTCAGGTTCTATTTCACTCCCCTAAAAGGGGTTCTTTTCATCTTTCACTCACGCTACTTGTTCACTATCGGACACCAAAAGTATTTAGCCTTAGGAGGTGGGCCTCCCTGATTCATGCTGGCTTCCACGTGACCAGCATTACTTGGGAAATTACTGAAAAACCTTTGTTTCTTTCGTCTACGGGACTATCACCCTTTATAGTCAGGCTTTCCTGCCTGTTCGTCTAGAAACACGGGTTTTTTAAACGAGCCTTATCTCGTTTCTAGTAACTCCCTCGACCCTGAATATACAACACATAAGGGTTATTACGTATACTCAGTTTAGGCTTTTCCCATTTCGCTCGCCGCTACTGAGGGAATCGATTTTCTTTCTTTTCCTGAAGGTACTTAGATGTTTCAGTTCCCTTCGTTTCCTCTTATTACTCTATTTATTCAAGTAATAATATCGCGGTATAAACCAAAAGAAACATATATATGTCTCTTACGATAGGTTGCCCAATTCGGAAATCTCCGGATCAACGCTTGTTTGACAGCTCACCGAAGCTTATCGCAGTCTTCAACGTCCTTCTTCAGCTTTTGGTACCAAGACATCTACCATATACTCTTAGTAGCTTGACCACCCAAATTTAAGCTTGTAGTTGTATCTTCTTTATTTTTGTCAAAGAACGGTTTTCACTATTATGGAGATGAGCGGGATCGAACCGCTAACCTCGGCCTTGCAAGGGCCGCGCTCTCCCAGTTGAGCTACACCCCCAGATACATTCTTCCAGTTATCTTCTCTGTATTCTTAACCTGGGGACGATGGGCCTAAGTGGATTCGAACCACTGACCTTTCCCTTATCAGGGGAACGCTCTAAACCAGCTGAGCTATAGGCCCTAAACCTTTGCCATCATCCCAGCAACCCACATTTCATCTATAACCCAGCAAGTCGGCCTAGCAAGCCCAAACAATCTAATAAAATAATATATAACAACATAAAAAGCATCGGATGTACCGATTTTTGTTTACTACCTTAGAAAGGAGGTGATCCAGCCGCAGGTTCTCCTACGACTACCTTGTTACGACTTAGTCCTCCTCACAAAACACTCCTTCAACATCCCCCTCCAAGATTACTCCTGGTTAGATAAAATGTTTTCGGGAGCATCCTGCTTGGGTGGCTTGACGGGCGGTGTGTACAAGGCTCGGGAACATATTCACCGCGGCGCTGCTGATCCGCGATTACTAGCGATTCCAACTTCATGGAGGCGAATTTCAGCCTCCAATCCGGACTGAGATCGGCTTTTTAAGATTCGCTTCACCTCACGGTTTCGCTTCCTTTTGTACCGACCATTGTAGCACGTGTGCAGCCCGGGGTATAAGGGCCATGATGACTTGACGTCATCCCCACCTTCCTCCGTCTTGATGACGGCAGTCTTTCTAGAGTACCCGGCTTTACCCGCTGGTAACTAAAAACAAGGGTTTCGCTCGTTAGGGGACTTAACCCAACGTCTCACGACACGAGCTGACGACAGCCATGCAACACCTGTGATAGTTACGGACTGGATACCGTTGGTCCCTCTTTCGAGTTCCTACTTCTATCATGTCAAACCCCGGTAAGGTTTTTCGCGTTGCATCGAATTAAGCCACATGCTCCACCGCTTGTGCGAGCCCCCGTCAATTCTTTTGAGTTTTAGCCTTGCGGCCGTACTCCCCAGGCGGGGCACTTAATGCGTTTGCTACGGCAGAGAAAACATCGGTAGTTTCCCCTACTTAGTGCCCATCGTTTACGGCTAGGACTACCGGGGTATCTAATCCCGTTTGCTCCCCTAGCTTTCGCACACTCAGTGTCAGTTATAGGCCAGAGAGTCGCTTTCGCCGCCGGCGTTCCTTCTGATATCTACGCATTTCACCGCTCCACCAGAAGTTCCACTCTCCCCTCCTATACTCAAGGTTTGTAGTTTCAGACGCAATTCTTCCGTTGAACAGAAGGCTTTCACATCTGACTTACAAATCCACCTACGTGCTCTTTACGCCCAATAATTCCGAACAACGCTCGCCACCTCTGTATTACCGCGGCTGCTGGCACAGAGTTAGCCGTGGCTTCCTTTGGAGCCTTTGTCAAGTAAATTTGGTATTCGCAAACTTACATTTCTTAACTCCTGACAGGATTTTACAACCCGAAGGCCTTCTTCATCCACGCGGCGTCGCTTCGTCACCCTTTCGGGCATTGCGAAAGATTCTCGACTGCAGCCTTCCGTAGAAGTCTGGACAGTGTCTCAGTTCCAGTGTGGCCGACCACCCTCTAAGGCCGGCTACCCGTCTTCGCCTTGGTAGGCCGTTACCCTACCAACAAGCTGATAGGACATAAACCCCTCTTTAGGCGCAAGGTATTATACATACCCTTCTTTGACAAAGAAAAGAACCTTTCCTTTGTATTATTAAGTATTAGCTCCGCTTTCACAGAGTTATTCTTATCCTAAAGGCAGGTTGTCTGTGCATTACTCACCCTTTCGCCACTCGGCTTATATCCCGAAGGATATATCCTCGTTCGACTTGCATGCCTAAACCACGCCGCCAGCGTTCGTTCTGAGCCAAGATCAAACCCTTCAAAGAATTTCAAGAACTCATATGACTCATTAATAGATCTACGTTACCCTCTCAATGTCGTTCCATAAGGGTAACAATTAAAATGACTTAAAGATCCAACACCCTCCGCTTTTATGTTGTTATTTTTCAAAGAACGTGTTCAATTATCAGTATAAACCAAAATAAAAAATTGTCAATAAAAAATAAAAAATGTTTCAATTTTGTTCGTGGACCAATTTATTGAGTATTTTGTTTCGCATTATAAATGCGAAACAAAAACTCTATTATCTCTTTCCTTGTACATATCTCCTCCAAATTACATATTATAGACGGCATTTCGCACTACTCATCAGGAATCAGTAGATATTCCCATCTTCTATAGCTTGAGGTGATATTTTTGTAAGTTGTTACACAACAATACATTATAGTTTGGTTGTTTTGGAAAGATTACCGTTATAGATGTCCATCAAAACAAAGAAATCAAGAGATCAAAACCACGAGAATAAGCCATAATCCGGTCTTTGAAGATTGTGGAAATCTTTAGGTATTACGGGCGATACCACTCAAGGTTTGTTAGGAAAGAGGAAATTCGAATTCTCAGTTGATACGGGAGGAGATGGTGTTTGGGCTATACTTTTTTGACTGCATATTTCACACCCTTATTTTAGTTCTTGACCATAAAGATTTGACATAGCGCCAACAATTGATTTAATACCATTTATAGAAATTGTGCCCCTTTTCCTGCCTGTTAACCGTGTTAGATAATTGAATACGAATAATCACAAAGATACACATTTCGTTTTATCAAACGAGGTAGGCAACAGCTATTTTATGCAAGTTTTGTTGCACAAAATAAAATTTAAAGACGATAATAAACAAACATTGAAGATTCCTTGCAGCTTCCTGTATGGAATTTTCAAATGTAAGAGATATTTTCATTACCATATTACCTGCACACCATGCGGCAAATTGCATGGTGTACGCTTACTTACATTTTCATGATATATCCACCATACAAGATAAAGGTTATTGAAAAGATCAGCTTAATCCCTCGCAAAGAGAGAGAAGAACGAATCAGGGAAGCGGGTTATAATCTCTTTTCCCTACAATCCAAAGATATTTACATAGACCTCTTAACAGACTCCGGTACCGGAGCAATGAGTGATAATCAATGGGCAGGCATAATGCTGGGGGATGAATCATATGCGGGTAGTATAAACTTTAAGCATCTTGAAGAAGCAGTTAAGAGTGTTATGGGATTCAAGTATGTACTACCAACACATCAAGGACGAGGGGCTGAACAGGTGTTAGACAAGATTCTGATAAAGTCCGGTCAGGTTGTACCTGGAAATATGCATTTTGACACCACAAGGGCACATATAGAAAACGTGGGTGGTAGAGCAATTGATTGCGCTATTGAAGAAGCTTACCAACCTGATACTGAAAACCCTTTTAAGGGAAACATTGATATCTCTAAACTGGAAAATCTTATTAATAAAGATCCAAAAAATATTGCTTATATACTTATCACTGTAACTTGTAATAATGGAGGTGGGCAGCCTGTTTCACTTGAAAATATCAGACACGTACATGAAATAGCAAAAAAGAATAATATCCCATTATTTGTCGATGCTGCACGCTATGCTGAAAATGCATTCTTTATAAAAGAACGTGAGGTCGGGTATAAAAACAAGTCTATTCCGGAAATTGTAAAAGAAATGATGTCTTACATGGACGGATGTACCGTGAGCGCTAAGAAAGACGCCATAACCAATATAGGAGGTTTTATTGCCTTAAATGATAAAAAGCTCTATAATAAACTAGCCCCAAAAAATGTCTTGTTTGAAGGCTTTATTACCTATGGTGGAATGGCTGGCAGAGACATGGAGGCATTAGCCCGGGGTTTATTTGAAGGAACCGACGAAGATTATTTACGTTATAGGATAGATCAGGTTCGTTATCTAGGTGAAAAATTGTCTAATGCCGGAATACCGATAATGAAACCTATTGGTGGCCACGCTGTTTTCATCAATGGTAGGGCCTTTCTCCCCCACGTTAAACAGGAAAACTTCTCATCTCAGACATTGTGCGTAGAATGTTATATTGAGGGTGGAATTCGTGGAGTAGAGGTGGGAACTATTTTGGCTGGACGTAACCAAAAAACCGGAGAAAACATTTATCCAAAATTAGACTTAATGCGATTAGCTATTCCACGCAGGGTTTATTGCAGAGAACATCTTGACTATGTCTGTGAAACAGTCATCAATGTTTACAAAAGAAGAGAAAAGATAAAGGGTTTTGAATTTGATTTTGAATCACCTACATTGAGACATTTCTTATCAACCTTCAAAAAGGTAAAATGATCAAAAAAAATCGTATTGGATGAAAACGAATGTTTAAAACTATTAATCTTGCAGTACTCATCTCTGGAGGCGGGAAGACACTTCAAAATCTTATTGATAAAATAGAAGATAAAACTCTTAATGCCAAGATCCAAATCGTAATAAGCAGCTCTCCAGATGCCTATGGTTTAAAACGAGCCGAACAAAATAATATCCCCGCGACCATAGTCAATCACTCTGACTATAACAGTTCAGAAGTATTTAGTAATGCAATAATAAAGGAGATAGAAAAATATCCTATAGATTTGATAATACTTGCTGGTTTTATGCATCTTCTAAGGATACCTGATAAATATTCAGAAAAGGTGATGAATATACATCCAGGATTAATTCCTTCATTTTGTGGCAAGGGATACTATGGTCACCATGTTCACAAGGCCGTAATCGAAAGCGGGATTAAAGTGTCAGGCTGTACGGTTCACTTTGTTGACAATGAATACGACCATGGCCCCATAATAATCCAAAGAACGGTACCTGTCTATGAAGTTGATACACCTGATACTCTTGCGCAAAGAGTTTTTAAAGAAGAATGTATAGCATATCCTGAGGCAATC
This sequence comes from Candidatus Scalindua sediminis, assembly GCA_008636105.1. Lineage (GTDB taxonomy): Bacteria > Planctomycetota > Brocadiia > Brocadiales > Scalinduaceae > Scalindua_A > Scalindua_A sediminis. The sequence continues at coordinate 26,578 of VSDH01000019.1, forward strand.
AATCTCTTTGCCGAAGGGAGACTAAAGATTGAAGGCAGAAGAGTAAAAATCTTGAGTCCAACATCCAAATGATGGAAATCCAGAAACACAAAAAATTATCATGTGTACTTGCAAGACATCTTTGATTATTTCAGTAATATGTTTACTCACACTGCAGAAAAACACCTCTTCCTCTGCAATATCAATATTAAGGGTTGAACCTTCAGTAGTCGAACTTCAGAATCAAGCCATTTATAATTTAAGACGAGGTATATCATCGACTTGATTTTCTTAATAACACCTTTTTTATATCTTTTGCTCTCTTATTATTTTGAATATATTGGAGAAATAATCCTAGTTCACTCAAGGCTTTTTCATACATCTCCTTCTTCTCAGATTCAACATCCCTTTTCTTGGCTTCACTTTTATAAGTCATTCTCAAATTGAGGCGATTTGAAAAAGCCTTGACACTTTAAAAGCTATTCCTATATAATCACCAAACTAAATATGATGTGTCTAAATTCTATAACATATCAGTATCAAATAACTTAGACTTGCATAGTAAAACAACATAAATTAACAACTAAAGTAATTAATTTACATGATAAGGCGGCATGGCCAAGTGGACTAAGGCAGCGGATTGCAAATCCGGTATCCTGGGTTCGAATCCCAGTGCCGCCTCCACTTTTTATAATTTTGAGCGCGGGTGGTGGAATGGCAGACACGAGGGACTTAAAATCCCTTCCTTGAATAGGGGGTGAGGGTTCGACTCCCTCCCCGCGCATTACTTATGCACGAAGGTAAAAAGTTTTAGGTAGCATTTACTTTTTTTAGAGGATAATAGAAAAGACATTAACATTTGCAAAAAACTAAAAGATGTATTGTAAATTCAGATGTGTTTATTATGGCAAGTATTTTAACTTCAGGTAAACGTCGGACATCATAGGCAGGATTGACGAAGCTATAACTGATTTTGATAAATCACTTGAACTGTTTTGCCAAAAACCCGGTTGCTTTTAGATATAGGGGTGAATCCTTTAAAAAGACAGTTCAGTTTAAAAAAGCGATAGAAGATTTTGAATCGTTTTTAAAGATAGTTTCTGATTCACCTGGTGCCAATATTATTAGAAAGGAAATTTTAATCAATTCATTAGTTGTTAATAAAAGCAGGCTAAAATCTGCGTATGCCTGCCTCAATGATGCCAATCAGAATGAGTATCTGAATAGCAAGTTGGTTTGGCAACAAGCTTTCAAACGAATCACCCGACTTACGTTGTAGTAACTTCTTTTTTGGTAACCTCTTTTGATATGGAAACCATCATACTGATAAAAATAATACTCCAGCCAAGGAAAGCAATATAGATAAAGTAGTTTGGAATATTCATGATAAACGGAATTTGTAGAGCCTGCGAAAGTTTTATAGTACAGGCTGTGTACATACCTAAGGGGAAGACCATGCCCCAGTATAGGGGGCTATACTTAAATGGTGTCCTATGATAAATGTATTTCCAGATTCCAAAAATTATCAAAAACGGTATCCACCACGTACCAAATGACCAGAAAAATAATGTGAAACATTTTGTAAATGTTAAGAAATCGGTATAAGCTCCACCTATTTGGGGAATATTAAGACATAGCAGAGCACCAGCTAACGTGGTAATGGCAATTGCACCCATGTTAATCCAATAAGGCGGTACCAGTGCTTCGGGAGCTATCTTGAAAAATACCAACCTATAAAAAAGTAGTGTAATCAAAATCACATAGAGGAATGCACCAATCATCCACCACGCAAAGGAAATAAACATCACAAAACTGCCATAGCTTCCAAATTCGGGTGCAAGTAGAGCGCCAAGAACAGCCACGGATTGTGTTCCTACTGTAGCTATCAACCAGCCTCCATGCATTACCGTTTCAATCCTTTCAGTACACTTAATAAAGAGTATGCTGAATGTGGAAAACGTAACAATCGTCCAAAGAAAGATACCAAAATACCAAAATATCTTTGCAATCTCTGGCTGGTTTACTACAGTAACAAATTGGGATCCCAGTACGTTTGTACCTGCAACTGTAGTAAAAAAGACTATACTTAATTTCGGATTGCAAAGGTCTTTGTATAAGTGATCCCAGTACATACCTACCCGTAGTATCTGTAAAGATAAAATGATTGCGTAGGCAATGATGTTTATATAAAAAAGCACATATGCAATACCCGTAAAACTTAATAATTTGGCTGCAATAGAAATTATACCCGTGGACATTATAAAAGCAAAATAGGCTGGATGAAGTGTCTGGATTGTATTTCTGATAACGCTCATTTAATAATATCCTCCCCCCTAAGATAAAATAATATCATGGTGTTATTAGATAAACTTATGTATTACAGCAATAAAAATGCCATAGGGAAAATAACTAAAAAAACTCTGAATAAGTCCATAAGCTATTGTATACACTTAATATATGACATATTGTTTTAAATATATAAAAGTTATTTAATCCATATATCTGACAAATTGTCACAACATATTTTAAATGAAAAAATCTAATGACATACTGTCATCTGAATTGGGCAAATAAGGTAATTTTATTTTAGTAAAATTACCAAACCCGCCAAAAAGATCGTCGGGTAAACCAGCCTATTAGTCTGGTGGGCCGTAGTCTATCCTCCATACTAAGATAATGCCATTGTTGGCACCAGATACAAGGAGCTTTCCATCTGGACTAAAGGCTAAAGACCTAAGTGCATCCCAGTGGCCAGGTAAAGATTTCAGTAGTTTTCCTGTTTGTACATCCCAGAACATAACCAATTCATCCCCCCATGAACATGTGGCAATGAGTCTATTATCCGGATGAAAGACTGATGAGGTGATGCCCCAATTATGACCATTTAAATCCCATAGTTTCTTTCCCGATGCAATATCCCAGACTAAAACAGTATCTCTTCCAGCAGAAACAATGAATCTTGAGTTGGGACTTACATCTAAAGCATTGACACGCATACCGTGTCCTATCAGCTCCTTTAACATCTGTCCTGTAGCTACATCCCAAATCATTACGCTTCTATCGTATGCACCTGAGATCAGGAGAGTGCTGTCGAGATTAAATTCCACCGAACTGATTTCCTCTTTCTGCCCGGTTAGGGCAATTATTTCTTCCCATGTTGTAGTATCCCAGAGTTTAATTATTTCCCAGGAACTGGATGCCAGTATCTTTGAATCATGACTGAAGGCAACTGAATAAACACTGTCAGAATGTCCATTTATTGTCTTTATCTCCTTGCCGGTTGAAACATCCCATATCTTGATAGCACCTTCATGCGCACCTGAAGCAAGGAGTTTGCTATCATGACTAAATGCCACGGAATTGACTTCCTCCTTATGCCCCTTTAGCGTCCATTTTTCTTTAAACTTTGCTACGTCCCAGACCTTGACTGTTCGATCCCATGCTGCAGATGCAAGGTATTTACCATCAGGACTAAATGTCATTACGTTAATGTCTCTCCCGTGTCCTGCTAAAATTCTCAACTCCTTTCCTGTCGTTGCGTCCAAGAACTTAATATTATGATCAAATGGACTTGCTGAAGCCAGAATTTTAGAATTTTCTGTAAAAGCTACTGACTTAACACCACGGCTATGACTCTTTATCGACCATACCATCTCACCAGTAGCCACATTCCAGAGTTTGGTTGTACCATCTGATGACCCCGAACCTAGAAATTTTCCATCATGACTGAAGTCTACTGAATTAACATTCCATGTATGGCCAACTAACCTCTTGATTTCCTCTCCACCTCCAACGTGCCATATTCTTATAGTATTATCACCGGAACCTGAAGCAAGAAATCTACCATCAGGACTAAATTTTATTTCATATATTATATAATCATGCCCTTTTAGGGTTTTTACCACTTTTCCTTTAGCAACATTCCAGAGCTTGATATTATTATCACTTGAACCTGAGGCAAGGAATTTACCATCAGGGCTGAAGGTAACCGTGTTAACATTTTTACTGTGTCCAGATAAACTTTTTGTCTCTTGCCATGTATTTGTGTCCCAGAGGGTGATGTTATTATCGTATGTACCTGAAGAAGCAAGCAATTTTGCGTCGGGACTGAAAGCTACAGACGTAACAGTAGGATAGTTTGTAATTAATGTTTTTAATTCGTTTCCTGATGGTATTCCCCATATTCTGACTGTTCCATCTAACGAACCGGAGGCAAGTTGTTTGGAGTCAGGACTGAAGGCTATTGATTGTACAGCATCCTTGTGGCCAAAGAGAAAGCATATCGAGTCATGTGTTCTGGCATCAATTATATGAGTCCCTACTTTAGTAGCGACTGCAATATATTTGTCGTCAGGTGAAAAAGCAATCTTGCTGACCCATGAAACTCCCAATTTCTGGATTGCTTTGTCATTAATGTGCCATGGAAGATTTGTGGTCTCTGCAAAACATTTTTCTGAAGTAAAAGAATAGGGGGGGAAAACAATTGCTACTATAATATAATGAATTAACTTTTGCCTTGCTATATATATATTAAGCGTCTTTCGTATTTTAAACATTGCAAGATAAAAGAGGCCGTTTACGAAACATGTGCAAATATTTACCCATGTTTGTTTGTAGCTTGATGCTTCCGCCCTCCACCTATCCATTAAACACATATAAATATTCACCTCCCTAAAAAAACTAGTAACACGAAATTTCTTGCGATGATTATAATGATTAATATTCCTTTTGCAAGTGATTCAACTGTAAACAAATGTGAAGGTAATACCGCCCTTGATTTGTGGAGCCTCCAATGACATATCGTTTTAGTATCATAATAATTATTATGGAACCCAGATTCTTATTTCGGAGGAAGCCCATTCTCTCACAAAAGACATAAAGACAAGGTAGATAGATATATTTCGAGTAGTAGGAGAATCGAAGCCCATTAAGGACCATAAGTGGCAGAAAACAAACAAAATCAAGAAGAAACAAACGAAAGAGACCATGCATTGACCATTTTCCACCATAAGGAACTTGATTTTTCCTTTTTCTCCGCTATACTTACGAACGCCAAGACGATAACGAATACCAACAACTAAAAAGTGGAAGGAGCATTGTTTGAAAGAAACAAAGGTTCTGCTTATAGAAGACGATCCAGATCATGCTGATTTAATAATAGATATACTTGAGGCCGAGAACGTTAACAAAGAAGTTATCCTAATGAAAGATGGGAGGGAAGCTATAAATTATCTTCAAAAAACATATATTGATAGAGGTAATAAAATACAGTCTCAAATTTACCTGATAATACTGGACCTTAATTTACCTAAAGTTCCTGGTATGGATGTCCTCAAATTTATAAAACAGAATTCGAAGTATTGTTCGATCCCTGTAGTTATTCTGTCAACAAGTTCTGATCATAAAACTCTTGGAGAAGCATATAAGAATGGTGCTAACGGTTATATTACGAAACCTCTTATACACGAAGATTTTGTTGATAAAATAACAATGATACGAAATCTTTTAAATTGACAATTTCTCTTTATCTCTTCCAATAACTCAGAAAGACTCCTATCCCTTTTTAGCTCTTTTCGTAATTTTCAAGCTTAGCTAACTCTTGTAGAAGTTCTTCCTGACGTGGTGATAATTTCTTCGGAACATTTATAATTATCCTTACTAACTGGTCACCTTTTCTCCCATTTCTAGTCTTGATTCCTTGTCCTGCCATTCTTAATATCTGATTGGATTGTGTGCATCTTGGTATTTTTAATATTGCCTTCCCACGTAATGTTGGAACCTCTATTTTCCCCCCCAGCACAGCTTCAGTAAAAGGAACTCTTGCATCGTACTGTATATCCAAACCTCTTCTCTCAAAATAATCGTGTGACATTGTATTAATGCGTATATATAAATCTCCAGCGCTGCCACCTCGAACACCTGCTTCACCTTGACCAGAAAGTCTTAACATAGAACCATCTTTGATCCCAGCAGGAATCTTAACAGATAATGATTTAGTTTTAGACACTCTCCCATCGCCATTGCAACTAATACACGGATTGTCAATCTTCCTTCCCGAACCATTGCAACTGGGGCATGGTGTACTAACGGTAAAGAAACCACCAAATGGTTTTTGCTGCCTGCTCACATGGCCAGTACCATTACATTGGGAACACACCGTTGATGCTCCACTCTCAGCGCCTGTACCTTTGCATACTCCACATGTTTCCTTCTTGCCAAATCGGAGCTGTTTCTCGCATCCTAACGCAGCATCCATGAATGAGATAGTCATGTTATATTTAAGGTCCGAGCCTCTTTGAGGGCCTGCGCTTTCTTTGTAAAATCGCTTGCTAAATATATCTCCAAATATATCTCCGAAACTACTGAAGATGTCGTCATAACTTTCAAAACCGCGAAAGCCCATATCTTCAAGTCCCGCATGGCCTCGCAAATCGTACATTTTTCTTTTCTCGGGATCACTAAGCACTTCGTAGGCATTTGCAGCTTCCTTGAACTTTTGCTCAGCTTCTCTATCTCCAGGATTTTTATCGGGATGATATTTGAGAGCAAGCCTTCTATATGCTTTTTTTATTTTACCACTTGTCGCATTTTTATTTACCCCCAACACCTCATAATAGTTACGTTCTTTAACCCTGCTAGAACCCATTTATTATACCTTCTTAACTATTCGTATATTAAGAATTCCTTCAGAATAGCTTGCTTTTATGTTCTCATTAAAGCACTTTGCCGGCAATTGCACTCTTCTTTCAAAATACCCATAGCACAATTCTTCTATATGACGCAGACCAACAATTGTCTCATGTGGATTAATTCTTTCACCTCTAATATATAACGCATCATCTTTTTCTAAAGATATATCAATATCTTCCTGAAGGGTACCCGGAAGTGCAACATCAAGAATGATCTCTCCTTCCGTCTCATACATATTTATCTGAGGTACAAAAGCTATTTCTTTTGTTGACGGAAAACGTGTAAGAAAATTATTAAATAATTCATTAACACTTTGTTGTAATGTCACGAATTCCTGCCATGGATCCCATTTCTCTATACCCATCTAAACTCTCCTTAATTTATAAACATATTTTCAAGACATAAATTCATCAAGGATATAATCCTCTAATTTTCTGTGCCTCAGAAATGCGGCTAATTCCAAGCATCCAAGCTGCAGTCCGCGTGTCTATCTTCTTTTCTCTTGATAACAACAAAACTCTGTCAAATGTATTTCGCATTATTTCTTTCAAGCGTTGCTGCACGTCACTTTCTTTCCAGAAATAGAACTGAAGATCTTGTACCCATTCAAAGTATGAGATAATTACGCCTCCTGAATTTGCCAGTATATCGGGAATCAGAAGCACATTTTTATCATGTAAAACCTTATCGGCTTCAGGTGTGGTTGGCCCATTTGCACCTTCAACTATTATTTTGGCCTTAATATTATTTGCATTATATCTGGTAATTTGTCCTTCTATTGCTGCAGGAATCAAAACATCGCAGTCTAAAGTAAGAAGGTCTTCATTAGTTATATTATCAACGTCAGGAAAATCAGCGATTTTTTTGTTTTCCTTAACGTGTTGAATTAAATTTTTAATGTTAATACCTCTTTTGTTATAAATTCCCCCTTTACTATTACTTACCGCAATAATTTTACATCCTTCCTCGAAAAGTAGTCTGGCAGCTATCGAACCTACATTTCCAAATCCCTGCACAACAACCTTCAGCCCTTTTAGTTCCTTCCTAATAACCTTTGCCGACTCCTTCACCATATAGTAAACTCCACTCCCTGTTGCCTCCTCTCTTCCCATAGAACCACCCAATACCAACGGCTTGCCTGTAACAACTCCCAATACTGTATGACCTTTTTGCATGCTGTACGTGTCCATCATCCATGCCATGGTTTGCATATTTGTATTCATATCTGGCGCTAGTATATCCTCTTCTGGACCAACAGCACATATAATTTCAGTTGTGAACCTTCTGGTAAGCCGCTCTATTTCCTTCTGTGACATTATCTTAGGATTGCAACATACTCCTCCCTTTGCCCCACCGTATGGGAGTTGGATCAATGCACATTTCCAACTCATCAGCATAGCTAACGCAGTTACTTCTTTAAGATTCACGTTCGGGTGATAACGGATACCTCCCTTTGATGGTCCCAAGGTAACATCATGTTGAACTCTATATCCTTTGTACACCTTCATCTTTCCGGTATCCATTTCAATAGGAATAGAGACGATTAATGATCGTTTGGGATATCGTAATCGTTCTCGAACCCCATCATCTAATTTGAGTTTGTCAACAACAAGATCATACTGTTTTAAAACAGATTTTAAAAAAGACATTTTTTTGTTATCCAAACATGGGCAAATGGAAATGTGTGAATAAGGTTAATTCCCTTTTACTAAAGTAAGATGTAAAATACTCAAGAAATTTACAAACGGTACTAAAAATTTCGCTCTTAGGAAGGGAAACATGTACCCCCAAGGGGATTTGAACCCCTGTCTCATGGCTGAGAACCATGGATCCTGGGCCTCTAGACGATGGGGGCTTAGATTCTTTGTACTCAATAAATTAAAACTAATTTGTTTTTCATAAGTCTAAAAAAAAGAAATGTCTTAGATCATACGAAATTGTTCTCCTAAACCTGGCAATCTTTAAATTAACCATAAACAATATTCTCGAGGGGGAGATTTTCGCTAACCAACAGTTCTTACCTCTTTTCGTCTTTATCTAAGGATATACGATTACCCCGCAGAGGGTTTACGGTACTGAACCCCATGTGGTTCAGTACTGGGGTACCAGGATTCGAACCCGGACAGATTGAACCAGAATCAATCGTGCTACCATTACACTATACCCCATTGTCTGATATTTTATTTCATATCCCTTCAATATCAATATTAAAACCATATATCTAAGAAACAATACTGGAAGCCGGAGGCTTTTCTCCTATGTGCACTGTAACAATACCAAATGTCCTTTCAAAAATCTTAACATCTTTTAAACCGCATTTCTCCATCTTGCTCTTAAGGCCTAGTTTATCTGGAAAAGCAAGCACTGAATGTGGTAAATATGTATACGCATCAAATTTGCACCGTGGCGGCGAAAGTCGCGGCTCCCGCGGCACGCTGCTTCGAGATATTAACTTTCCGATTACGGGCAATATCTTGGTAAAATAGAGAAAGTATATACGCCTAAAAAGGAAATTCGTTGGCTGTGAAAATTCAAGTATAACTACCCTGCCATTTGGTCTAACTACTCTTCTCATCTCTTTAATCCCTGCCTCTAAATCTACAACGTTTCTTATACCAAAAGCAACAGTAGATACTTCAAAGGAATCATCATTAAAAGGAAGGTGTAATGTATCAGCCTCTATAAACTTAATCTTATCTTCAAGATGTCTCTTTTTAATCTTTGGTAGTCCATACCTTAACATGTCGTGGCAATAATCGCTCCCGACTACCAGTCCCTTTCCATTTAATAACTTTGAATATGAGATGGCAAGGTCTCCCGTACCTGTGCAAACATCAAGCACTTTTGTATCTGGCTTTATACCACTCACTCTTGCTGCAAATTTCCTCCATGATTTGTCAAAGTTAAGACTCAGGAGTGCATTCAGAAGATCGTATACCTTAACAATAGAACCAAACATGGTTTTTATGCTTTCTGCCCTTTTCTCTAAAAGTTCTTCTTGCGTTACTCTGTCCTTAGTATTCATTGGATGTCTTGAAAAACATTATTACTGAGCACTTCATTCATACTTCCGCTGCGATAACCTTCTAAATCTAGCGTAATATATGTAAAACCTATTGCCTTGAATTTTTCAATTAATTCATTTCTTGTTGAAGGCTTAATAAGAAAACGTATATCTTCAGGTAAAACCTCAATCCTGGCAATTGTCTCATGATGTCTTACTCTAAATTGTCTTAAGCCTAAACTCCTTAAATATTTTTCTGCTTCTGATACCATTTTAAGTTTTTCCTCAGTAATTGACTGTCCATATGGGAACCTGGACGACATACAGGCGTATGCAGGTTTATTCCAGTTAGGAAGATTTAACATTTTTGAGGCTTTGCGTATATCTTCTTTTGTCATACCGGCTTCTTTTAGTGGGCTTTTAACACCCAACTCCTTCGACGCCTCTAATCCCGGTCGGTAATCCTCCATGTCATCTAAATTTGCACCATCTGCAACATGTAAGAATCCATGCTGTTTTGCAATATCTTTCAGTTTTTCAAATAGTTCCGTCTTGCAGAAATAACATCTATTTGGAGGGTTACTTGCAAACCCTTCGATTGCAAGTTCACTTGTATTTAACACTAAATGCTTTATGCCTATTTCCTTCGCAAGTTCTTTGGCCTCCTCAAACTCAAAATCAGGATACGTTTCTGACCTTGCAGTAACTGCCATAGACTTGTCTTTAAGAGTTTCATAGCACACTTTAGCAACGAGTGTGCTATCAACACCACCTGAAAACGCAACGACAACACTGTTCAGTCTTCTTACAATTTCCCTTAGTTTCAATAATTTTTCTTCTACATTCAAAACATTTCCTCACAAAAATCTGTTATTTTATTCCTAAAACATTATAAGCTGTAACAGGCTTATTGAGACCTTTAAGGTTTATATTATGAATTTTTTCTGTTTCAATAACATCTTTTACCATGCTGAACGTCCTTTGATTGATAAGAACCTGACCTGCCCCAGCCTCGGCTTGTAATCTCTGCGCCAGATTCACATGATTTCCGATTACGGTATATTCCATTCTCTCCTCCGAACCTATATTTCCAACCGTTACATAGCCTGTACATATTCCGATACTTATATTTAAATCGCAACCTATATCTTCCCATCTTGGCTGTAATGAATCTACTATACTCTTCATTCCAATTGCCGTTCTCACAGCCCTTTCAGCATGGTCTTTAAATTCCAGAGGATCTCCAAAAAAAGCTAATATTCCATCTCCCATAAACTTATCAACCATTCCTCCGTACTTAAATATCAACTTTGTCATTTTTGAAAAATACTCATTTAAAAGGGCAATTGTATCCTCAGGTTCTAAATTATCCGTCATGGTAGTAAATCCTTTTATATCTGAGAAGAATATTGTTAAAAGTTTTCGCGAGTTTTCTAAACATATTTCGTCACCTTTAGAAATTACAGTCTCAACAATCTGTGGAGAAAAATATCTTTTCAGTCTATTAATTCTTTGGATCTCATCTACTTGCTTTTTAACCTTTTCTTCCAGGCCCTTATTAAGTTCGTCTATTTCTTTATTTCTCTTACTAAGCTCTTCATTAAATTTAATGTTTTTTAGAATATTTTTATAAGATTCTACTGCACTTGCCACAGTATCAAGTAGTTGTTCAGGATCGCCTCCTTTTAATACATAGGCATGTGGTCTATATTGCCTCCTTATGTCCCTTCTATCTTCCTTTTTGGCATAGGCCGTGTGAAATATTATGGGTACGTAAGGATTTTTCGCCTTGATCTTCTCAAATATTTGAAACCCTGTTAAATCTGGCATATTAATATCTAAAACAACAGTACTAATATCTTTGTTGAATTTATCTATCGCCTCCTTCCCAGTTGGACATAATTCAACTTGATATCCTTCCTCTTCTAGTATAAGTTCATTTGTTTTAAGAATCGAATCTTCGTCATCTACTACCATAACTATCGGTTTGTCTCGTTCATGGAGGTCGCTATCCTTATCACCTTTAGTGCTGTTTAACCCATCCACTCTATTTTCTCCTACTTTTTTATAGCCTTGATTATTAGTTGTAATAACTCAACCATATCAATGGGCTTAGACATACATGCAAAGGCACCTCGTGAGATAGTCTTTTCAACAAAATCTTCTATATCATGCCCAGTCATCATTACTAACTTTGTTTTTGGATCAACTTTTTTGACCCCTTCAAGTGTCTTAAATCCATCTATTCCCGGCATTACGACATCAATAAACATAATATCAAAGTGTGTTTTTTTAGCCTTTTCTATTGCAGCAAGTCCGTCTTCTGCTACAGCAACTTTATATCCCCTGTCTTCCAATACTCCTTTTAGAGTCTCACGAATGGAAAATTCATCATCAACTACAAGGATATTGGTCCGTACCAAATCTTCTTTTATAGTTCGTAAAAGTTGTAATAATTCATCCATATCGTCAATAGGCTTAGGTATGCACGTGGAGGCACCTCGTGAGATAGCTTTTTCAGTAAGGTTTTCTACGTCTTGACCTGTCATTACTATTACTTTTGTTTTTGGATCAACTTTTTTGATCTCTTCAAGTGTCTGAAGTCCATCTATTCCCGGCATTACGACATCAATAAACATAATATCAAAGTGTGTTTTTTTAGCCATTTCTATCGCGGCGTGTCCGTCTTCTGCAATAGTAACCTTATATCCCCTGTCTTCCAATAATCCTTTTAGAGGCTCACGAATGGCAAATTCATCATCAACTACAAGGATGTTAGTCTTTGTCAGGTCTTCTTTTATAACTTTCAGGATTAAATCTATATCCAGGGGCTTGTAAAGTATTGCTTGAGCTCCCAACTTTACTGCCTCTTTCAAAAGATCTTCAGCAAAAAAAGCAGTCGTGAAGAATATAATAGTATTAGGGCTGATTTTCTTGATTCTTTTAAAGGTCTCTACGCCATTAATTCCAGGCATCTTCAAATCTAGAAAGGCAATTTTAAATTTTGTTTTTTTAGCTGCCTCTATTCCTTTATAACCATCCTCTGCCACAACAACATTGTACCCCTCTTCCTCCAGAATTGCGGACAAGGTAGTTCTTATTCCCGGTTCATCATCAACAACTAATATATTAACTTGGTCTTGCATTTTTATCTTCCAACGGTAATTTTATTAATATACTTGTGCCAATACCTTCCTGACTTTTCACATCGATAGTTCCGTGATGTTTTTCAATAATTCCATGACATACTGCCAGACCCATCCCGATTCCTTTTGGTTTTGTTGTGAACAGTGGATCAAATATCTTTTTGATTGTTTTTTCAGGAATCCCACATCCTGAATCGGCTATTTCTATTTCTATAAAACCTTTTGATTCTCTTGTACTGATTTGTAATTCACCACCATCTGGCATTGCCTGGCATGCATTTTCAATTAGATTTATGAATACCTGACCTATTTTATTTACATCTATCATTACCATAGGTAAATTGGATGGAAGGTTTTTTGATACTTTTATGTTTTCAGCCATCTTCGCTCTTGACATTGCTTCATTAACAACTACTGTGATATCGGATGGAATTTTAGAAAGTGAGATAACACGAGCAAATCCTAAAAGGTCATTGATAATCTTGGTACTCCTATCTATTTCCTTGTCCATAATGTCTAGAAATTGTATGACCCTTGCATCAATGTCCGGCGATTCCTTATTCGATAATTTCCTTTTCAAAAAGAAAACGGCATTCTTTATGGCACTCAGTGGATTTCTTAACTCATGGCTTACTCCAGAAGCTAATGTACCTACTGCCGCCAATTTCTCTGTTCTTACTAATTGTTCTTGTGCATCTTTTAATTGCTCGTTCGTCTGTACCAACTCGGTATTAATTGATGATAGTTCCTCGTTTACACCTCTAAGTTCTATCATGACACCTTCTTTTTCATCCATAAGTTGCTTTAAGCCTTTTGTCATCTGATTAAATCGAGACGCAAGCATTCCTATTTCATCTCTTGATCTTATTTCAACACTTTGTTCTAAATCCCCTGATGCCACTCTTTCAGTTATTTTTACAAGGTTTATAACGGGTCTTACAACACCACTTGCTATGAAATATGAAACGCCTATGCCGACCAATACAATCATAAACCCCAGTGGTATGATACTAGTCCACAAGACCGTTTGCATTTTTTTATTAATCCTTTCTGGAGTTAAGCCGATTTGAACGATCCCAAGGAGTTCTTTTGCACTTTCATCGCAATCCTCATCCAAGCCAAAAATTTGTGCAGCAAATTCTTCTTCTGCTATTGTATGTTTTTCATAAACTGGAACAACAAAATTATAAAATTGTTCACCACTATCTGTAAAGAGAATATCAAAAACAGGCCCAGTAACATCTCCAATATTGTGATACACTGGTACATTATCAATTTCTGTTTTAATCCATGATTCTTTCTCTTCAAGCAAAATATCATCTGGAACTAGCAATACGCGCCAATATGCCAATTCCTGTTCTATGTCAAGGTTGCGTAACCTGCGAATCGGTTCCTCAAAAAACACCTTTTGTGCAACACTCATGGAATCTTTAACCTCCCCATCCTGTGCGAGCTGAGCTACTAAGGAATAACCACGTTTCTTTAGCTCTTCTTCAAGCTGTTTTTTAGTTTGAGTGGAAAAATACCAACTACTGGCTACACCTATAAACGTGATTAATAGACTGGTGGATAAAATAAATTTGAATCTTATACCGATCCTGATCATTTTAACTTTCCCATATTAAAAAGTTTATCGATATATAATTGTGTGTGGTTTTCCCCGGACTTCTTTTAGTGTTAATCCAAGCTTTTCTGCCGTGTCGGAATTTATGGCTAAATTAAACTTATCTGGATTGACTATACCGAGTGAGCCTGAAGCAGATTGACTTAATATTTCTTTGGCTAATTGAGCAGCCTGCCTTCCAACATATTTATAATCTGAAAATACAGCCGCTAAGGCACCTGCCTTCACAAAGACATCTGATGTACATAGCAAAGGGATATTGTTTTCAAGTGTAGTGGATTTTATAAGACCAAAAGATTTCTTTGTTACTACTGTACTATCAGGTAATAACCACAGGGCATCAATCCTGCCAATTACGTTTTCCAAGGCTTCAGATACCATTTTTGAAGATTTAATCTCATATTTAACTAAATTTATACCTATATCCTTCACCTTTGTTTCAGCGCTTTCAATAATGTTCCCTGTTTTAGAAGGATCATAAATTACACCTAAATCCTGGAGTGAATCTAAAATGGTCTTATACCCCTTCAATTGCTCCTCTATAGCGACTTCGGTAGTAATGCCCGTTATGTTTGGTCCCGTAAGTTGAAATCTTTCATGGTTAATTACCATACAAAAAACCATAGGGATATCCTTGAGTTCTTCCTTCGCTATAGTTGTAGCCAAAACCCCTATTGTCAAAACAATATCTGGTTTCTCCTTCCTAATCTTACGTACTATCCTATGTCCGATTTTCATCTTACCCTTCAGATCGTAAATGGATTTTATGGTGATATTATTTTGAATGCATCCGCCTTTGAATCCTTCCATAACTTTGTTATATGCAGAGAGATTCTGACTCTTAATCACGACCGCCGTCTTCTCCGCATAAACACAATATGCGCCTTGAAAAAGTATTAAAAAAATAGAGATGAAGGTAAAATATATATAGGTTTTATTTATCATCGATTAAAATTGGTAACGCAGCTCAACGACAAACGACCTTTCTGGTTGGGGATAATCGGTAGGAACTGTATCCTTTGGGGCAGGATCTTTATATCCTTTATCAAAGAGATTGAAGATTGAACCTCTAATTTCAAAGTTATCTATAAGATTTCTCCCAATAAACGTTAGATTTACAAGTGCGTATGAAGGCAGGTCTGCCCTGGTATCACCATTCTCCCTTGGTCTCGGTCCACTGACAACGGTATTTAGGTGGGCATTGGCGTACTTCCAGAACCCTACATTTACACCAAGATTTGCCTTGTGTACAGGGACATCAGGTAACCGGTTTCTCTCCGTATCCGCAGCCTTCTGAAAGGTATAATTGGCATAGGCGTAATTATCATTTCCAAAATCGGCCTTTAATTCAGCCTCAACTCCTAATATCCTAGCTCCCCCCCTGTTTATAAACTTGTCAGGGCTTGGTGCTGTGTCTAAGATAATCCTATCTCTTATTCGGTTAAAAAAGTAATTTATGTTGCCCCTTATGTGCCTGGTAAAATTATAGCCTAAGCCGACCTCGTATGTATTTATCTTTTCTGGATCGAGGGCGGGATTACCTTCCCTTTGAGGATTATTTGTAAGGAACATCTCTTGAAAATTTGGTGCCCTGAAGGCAGTTGCAAAAAGTAGCTTCAAGTGCGCGTCCTCTATAAATCGCCATATCAGACCGACCCTGGGATTAGTTGTACCTCCAAATCGCGTAAAATTGTCATACCTCACACCAACCGTTAAATCAATATCCTCTGTGATATTCCACTCATCCTGTAGATAAAGCGCCCATATCTGTCTTGTCACCTTTCTGGTAAAGGGAAGGGTATCAGAAAAGTCCTGAGGGGAGGAGAGGGGAGCAAATGTATTGGGAACAAAGGTAAACTCAGCCGATTTTATATCATGCTGGTGCATCCATTCATATTGGAAGCCAAACGTCAATTCATTTCCTTCAAATACGTTGTAATTGAATTGATTTTCGAAGCCAATTGTCCTTTGCTTAAATCTTGTCTTACCCTGCAAACCAAGAGGAGCGAACCTGCCAACTGAATCCACATTGCCATCAGGACGCTGCTCAAATAAAGGATCAAAATTATACTGGTCATAATATACTCTAGGTATCATATTTAGTTTTTCACCCATGACCAATTTATAATAAAGTTCACAATATATGTAAGTATCTCTTAATTCTGTATCTCTATTAAGTGCATTACCGACGCCTATGTAATCTTTTCTCCTTTTCTTCATATATTTGCCCTTAACCTCCAGGTTATTGTACGATAACTTTAAATTCAGGTCTGTCTTATCCCTTCTATTATGAGATCTTCCTGGACTTTGAGAGAAAGACTCTGGAAAAAGAATATCCTGCTCGATTATTTCACTAAAACCTCCAGTATCCATATAATCAAAAAATCCAGAAATCTCCAAGTCTCCATACTCCTTACCGAACAACACGTTATAATTCTGTGTATCATAGCTTCCACCACTTGTCGTCAATTGGACGCCATCAATATCCTCCGTATCCTTTGTTATAATGTTAACAACTGCAAGAAACGCATTCTGCCCATGCAATGCTGAACCAGGTCCCCTGATAATCTCTATCCTTTTTATATTTTCAACTACGAGGTCATCAAAATTCCACATAGCTCCACCCCTCCATGGATCATTAACAGAATGCCCATCTATCAAGACCCTTATTTTTTGTGAGTTATTATCCAGGATACCCCTCACGGCAATTTCTCTCTCGCCAGTTTCGTCCATAGAGATATGAAAACCAGGTACTGTGTCTAAAACATCTGCTAGCGTCCTGAAACCCATTTGTTTTATCTGCTTAGCCGTAATCACACTCATTATTGCTGGAGACTTCAAAACAGTTCTGGGCTTTTTTAAGGCACTGACAACTATCTCCTCCTCTGTAAAGATTGCGAACATCTCTTCAAGCCCTGTTTTTTCGTCTTGTGCAAATGAACTTACTAAATTAAAAAGCATGAAACTTAATAACAAGAACAGTATAGAATTAAATTTCAATGTTCTTTTGAAAGAAATACACATTTTTTCCTCCCTTATTTTCATGCTCTAAACTTGATATCCTTATCAAGTACAAAACTATCTGTATCTTGTTAACAACTTCTATAACTTAAACTATATGTGTTTGTGTGATAAACATAATAACTTGTTAAACTAAGCCACTGAAATGGTTATGTTTTCCCTTCATTTTTATACCTTTTAGGGAATATTCTTTTTAAACAAACTTAAGTCATTACTATACCCTCTGCATATCAAAGTTAGGATCACCAGCTCGATGAATTAACTTAAGGGTGATTAGAAAAATATGCATGCATTACCGAGCAATGGGGATTTCATCAATCTTAGCAGCAAGGATGAAGTCACTCTCTGTCAAACCGTCAATCTTATGAGTCCATGTCTCAATACGGGCTTCCCCCCATGTCAAGAAAATATTTGGATGGTGCCCCTGCTGTTCTGCAATACTTCCCACTTTATTGACAAATTCAAGCGCCTTTACAAAGTTGGAGAATTTGTATGTCTTGGAAAGATGATGTCCTTCAATTACGTCCCATCCTTCTACTTGCTCGCTAAGTCGGTTTAATTCATCCCCTTTTAAGGGTGGTACACCACCCTTACAGGGCACACATTGTTTGCTGGCTAGTTGAGACATTGTTCTTAACTCCATTCAAAAAAAAGATTTGTTCAAGAATTATCACAAGTTAAAAGGCTAAAGCCTTAACTCCGTTCTGGATTTCACCCTTTAGGGTTTTATTTAACAGCTAAATAAACACAAACATTGAAATTCCTAGACATCAAGTTATTGCCTTAAGCGATTTTGCTAATTTAATACTATAATAACTCAAATGGAAACTTCCACTTATTTTTTAAGCCTTTACTGAGTGATACTTGGGTTATATCTTGACATTCCATGATAGCGAATGTATTTTAAGAAATGATTGAAATGAGATTCCCAGCCATAACCACTTCTTAATAAAATAATGGAAAATAAGATGGTCTTTTCAACCCCTATGATGCAGCAATACATGAATATAAAGAGAAAACATGAGGATGCATTATTGTTTTTCCGGATGGGCGATTTTTATGAGATGTTCTATGATGATGCCAGGATCGCTGCAAAGATTCTCGGCATCACATTGACTTCAAGGGCTAAGGGGGAAAAGGCTATCCCCATGGCAGGTATACCACATCACGCTGCAGAGTCTTATATTCAAAAGTTAATTAAGGCAGGATATAAGGTTGCCATATGCGAACAGTTGCAAAATGACTCCGGAAAGACTGATTCAAGAACGGAGACAAAAGGAATAGTTGAACGAGATGTTATAAGGGTTATCACACCTGGTACACTTACCGAAGATACAATGCTGAATGATAAGGACAATAATTATCTTTTATCTCTATTCTTAAATGACGATAAGATTGGTTTGTCATGGGTCGACATTTCGACTGGTAAATTCATGGTACAGGACATTATCAAGAATCACTTATTGGATGAGCTAACAAGGATAAATCCGTCTGAGTGTATTCTACCAGAAAATTTTACCTTTAATGAGTTTGATCTAGTAGAAAGATTATCCAGTGATTTTAACGCAATGATTACTAACCGCGCGGATTGGGAGTTTTCACGAGAAACGGCATATAGTAAACTCACTAGCCATTTTGATACTTCCTCGTTGGAGGGATTTGGATGTGAAGACATCGGCCCGTCTCTAAGCGCTGCAGGTGCATTGATTAATTACCTTGATGAAACACAAAAAACATCCCTTAATCATATTAACAAGATTGAAAAATTCTCAAGTCATAATCGGCTGATCTTGGATTGTTCAACACAACAAAGTTTAGAATTGGTCAAGACGGCAAGGACACATCAAAGGGAAGGATCTTTACTAAGTATAATGGACCAAACTAAAACTCCCATGGGAGGAAGATTATTAAAAAGCTGGCTAATATGTCCGCTTTGCACATCAAGGGATATAAGATCCAGACAGGATGGAATTGAGGAGTTATATAACAATAAAAACCTGTGCAAGGAAATCGGTGAACTTTTAAGAGACGTTTATGACATTGAAAGGATCACAACAAAGGTTAGCTTTGGGCGCGCTAATGCAAGAGACATTATTTCTTTGAAACAATCACTTTCTGTATTACCAAAATTAAAAACGACGATTTCTGTCTGCAATTCACCCATTCTTAAATCACTTCACGAATCATTGGATATTTTGGAGGAGGTCAGGGTTCTTATCAGCACTGCCCTGGTATCCGAACCACCGCACTCTATTCGTGACGGGGGTATTATAAAAGAAGGTTATGATCATGATCTGGATGAATTAAGAAACATAAGCAGGAATGGGAAAAATTGGATAGCAAGCTTTCAGTCAAAAGAGATAGACAGGACAGGCATAAATTCACTAAAAGTGGGTTACAACAGGGTTTTTGGGTATTATATTGAAATCACAAACGTACACAAGGACAGTATTCCCGAAACATATATTCGTAAACAAACCCTTAAGAATGCAGAGAGATACATTACGCCTGAACTCAAGGAATATGAGACAAAGGTACTTACTGCGGATGAAAGGGCAAAGGAATTAGAATACGAAATATTTCAAAAAATTAGAGATGAAATAAGCACCTATACTAAACGCATACAGAAGACGGCAGACGTTATTGCTCATCTGGATTGTTTTTCGTCGCTTGCAAAAATTGCTGTGGAGAACGGATATACAAGACCTGAGATTACAAACGGACCTTGTCTTAAAATTATCGATGGCAGACACCCTGTTCTGGAAAAGACATTGATAGCTGAGAAGTTCATACCTAATGATATTGACCTTGATGGTGTAGATAATCAAATCATGGTAATTACAGGACCCAACATGGCTGGCAAAAGTACATATATTCGTCAAGTGGCCTTACTCGTCCTTATGGCACAGATGGGTAGTTTTATCCCGGCAAAAGAAGCAACTATAGGAGTGGTAGACCGTATATTCACGAGGGTAGGGGCAATGGACGAACTGGCAAAAGGACAGAGCACATTCATGGTGGAGATGAATGAAGCCGCAAATATCCTAAACAATGCAACAAAACGTAGCTTGATAATACTTGATGAGGTGGGACGGGGTACCAGCACCTTTGATGGTGTAAGCATTGCGTGGGCATTAACAGAGTATATATACGAACATCTTAAGGCAAGAACATTGTTTGCCACTCACTATCACGAACTTACTGAACTGGCTTTGCTCTTTCCAGGTATTAAAAATTATAATGTTGCCGTAAGGGAATGGGAAGATGAAATAATCTTCTTAAGGAAGATTATTGAGGGTGGCGCTGATAAAAGTTACGGTATCCATGTTGCCAGATTAGCTGGTATGCCTAAAGAGGTAATTCAAAGGTCGAAGGTAATACTTGCTAATCTTGAGGCAGAAACACTGGACATTAACGGAAAACCTAAATTTGCATCTATTAATAAAAAAGAAGAGGTAACTAAACCAAAACAACTTCCTCTTTTCAATTCTCCCGAGAATCTGGTAACTGAGGAGATAAAGAATCTAGACATCTCAAAAATCACACCAATTGATGCACTCAACAAGCTTCATAAGCTAAAAGAGAAGCTGGAATCGCAACATAATACAAAAAATGATTGAATCGTAAATGAAAATTGAAACATTTGTGGTTCCAAAGAAGGACAAAGAGATAATCATAAAGCCAGCTTATGAAGACATTCCCGGATTGATAGATTCAAACATTGAAAGATTTAGATCTTACAAGTTTGATATAAACGGGATCCCTTTTCCTAAATTTCGTAAACATACTCGAGCAGAAATATTAGAAAAGTCTAGAGAGTATTCTGAGTGGATATGGTCTATCTGCTCAAAATTGAAAATAGGATGCAAAAGGGATTCATCCTACTTTCATAATTCTTACATTCCGGATAAAACCATAATACAAACCGGATACCCGCCAACTCCTGCACACCCGGGCATACTGATAAAGAATAGTCTGGCAGATATTATCGCAAGGAAAATAAAAGGCATCGGAATAAATATGGTCGTTGATAATGATACCTGCCATGATAATTGTTTAAACATTCCAAATATAAAAGGATTAAGTTCTTCTACGGAAAAGATAGAATTTATCCCGAGCTCACAAGGTCTTGCTTTTGAAGAAGTCAGATACACTGATTTAACACAATTAACAACTTTCAAAAAAGGCGTTCTTAGAATTTTATCTAATCCTGACA
This sequence comes from Candidatus Scalindua sediminis, assembly GCA_008636105.1. Lineage (GTDB taxonomy): Bacteria > Planctomycetota > Brocadiia > Brocadiales > Scalinduaceae > Scalindua_A > Scalindua_A sediminis. The sequence continues at coordinate 48,258 of VSDH01000019.1, forward strand.
TGGAAGATACATTTATTAATTTTATAGATATGGAAATAAAGCTTTTTAAGGAAACACAACGTTTGAGTGATTTACTTACCAGTGCAAGACACCCATACTTGCAAAGATTCAGCATTAGTAATCTGGAAATTCCTGTTTCTCTTATATGTGAGACGGAGTCTTTTTTAAATTTCTTTCTGCACATAACCAAAGATATAAAGAATTTTGTAAGGATATATAATGCAAAACTTGAAGAGTATCGCAAATTAAAAGGGATTGACTCAAAGGCTAATCCTTTACCAGATTTGAAGGAAAAAGGATATGTGATTGAATTGCCGTTTTGGATATGGAAAGAGAATGAACCAAGAAAACAACTTTTCGCATCAATAGTAACGGATAAGGAAGCAAACTTAATGTATGAAAATAGAATTGTCACGAGTCTTGATTTTTATGGGAATGGAAATCAATCAGAAAATTTAAAAAAGCTGAAACACTTGATAAGCACAGGCATAAAAATACGCCCAAAGGCTATAGTTAATACCATGTATTCACGAATGTTTTTTTCCGATTTATTTATTCACGGGGTGGGTGGGGCAAAATATGATTTGATTACGGATGAAATTATAAGAACTTTTTTCGGCATAGAGCCTCCTGGTTATGCAATGATTACGGCAACTCTGTACCTGCCATATAAACCTCATGATGTTTCTTCTAAAGACGTTAGAAAACTTAAGCATGTTATCAAAGACATGAATTATAACCCTGAAAGATATGCTTCCAGGGAAATCATGGGAGACGCTGAAATGAAATCTATGATAAATGAGAAAAAACGTCTAATAACTACAGAGATGCACAACAGCGAAGAAAAGCGCCGGACTTTTAATAGGCTAAAACAGCTTAATAGCCTGATGAAGGAAAAGATCGGGTCTTTAATTGAAATGAAAGAAAAGGAGGCAGAAGAGATTGAGAAGAAGTTAAGGTATAATTCTATTGTTATGAATAGAGAATATCCTTTTTGTATTTATCCGGAATCAATGCTACGGGAACTTTTTTCAAGGGTAAAAGTAAAATACAACTAAACTATTATCAACGGTATGAGCTAATTCATATTTTAGTAAATATCCCCGCCTTAAAAGGCGGGGCTTTTAAAACAACTTTAATTGCCGTGGCAAGGATTTCTCATGTTTT
>VSDH01000070.1 GCA_008636105.1 Candidatus Scalindua sediminis
CCTTCCATCCTCAATATGCAAGAACAATTCGGTATAGTTCTCTATAGCACAATAGCTAGTTTATTTTTTATTGACAAAGGTAGCCTCTTCACTTATAAGACTCGCATAGTGTGTGATCTGAATAGTTAGGAGGTAAGAAGAATGAATATCAGCAAATTCTTTTGTATGTTAATTGCTGGACTTGCTATTATTGGATTTACTACCATAGGACATACCACAGAGGAGATTAAGTCTGAGGCTGCGGCAGAAG
>VSDH01000071.1 GCA_008636105.1 Candidatus Scalindua sediminis
AACAAATAGAATCACACACTACTAAAGAGCGGAACTTTATTCCGCTCTTTTTTATGTTTAGATGATAAAGTATCCCATGAAAAGAATCATGTATATTACCCCACCCCGAACCACATCTCACCTGTAATATCCCTGTGTATCCTGATGTTTATTCTGCCAGTAGCTATCGGTATTTTAATAGCGCACGCAATGGGTGAAAATATTTCATATGATTAAAGATACAAGTAGGATTCTATAGTTTTCAGTATTA
>VSDH01000020.1 GCA_008636105.1 Candidatus Scalindua sediminis
AAACACCAGAACAATTTGAAAAAGAACAACTATTGTGTACTACAAAATTTGCTGCTTGATAAAAGGGGTGCAGTACACTTGATATTCTTTTTCAGTACATTTTAGAAAAAAAGTGAGAAATCTGAAATAATGCGAAGATGGGACGAATTTACGATTTTGTTTTCACACAGTCTGGGGTTGAACCCGAGCCGTTATGGCTGCTAAAAAAGAAGTAAAAGAAGAAGAAAAACAAATTAACCTGCCCTATATCCCATGCCTGGAGAGTAGAGAATATATAGAACTATGGTATACTCGACACATTGTCTCCAGCATGAATCCCTTCAATTATTATATCCAAGCCGAGTAGCCCGGTTGATAAAGGTTTTGGATTAGCATCCGTATTCATAAGTAGCTTGAAAAAATAATTTTATATTTTTCGATTGAGGCTTATGACTATTTCATAAATTATTTCTATTAAAAACATTTTTGGGTCATTGCTATTTACATTACGGGGATCGCATGAGCCACTTATTAACAGCGATGGCTGCGTTTCGGCCTTCGTTAATGGCCCAGACAACTAAAGATTGTCCCCGTCTCATATCACCAGCAGCAAAAATACCTTTAATGCTGGTCATATAGTTTTTGTCTGTTTTGACATTGCCTCGACCGTCTAATTCGACTTTCAATTCCTCAAGCATACCTTTTTTTACAGGGCCTAAGAAGCCCATAGCGAGAATCACAAGGTCACATTCAACTTCAAATTCCGAACCCGGAATTTCTTCCATAGGCCTGCGGCCAGTTTGTGGGTCCTTAGGTCCAAACTCGAGACGAACAGCATGTAGCTTTTGCAATTTTCCGTTTTTGCCGCTTAAACGCTTAGTCATGATGCAAAAATCACACTCAACACCTTCTTCATGAGAGGTAGATGTTCGTTCAATTAATGCCCATTGAGGCCAAGGGTTATCAGGGGTACGTTCTTTGGGTGGCTTGGGAAGAAGTTCAAATTGTTTCACCCAAATAGCTCCCTGGCGGTTAGCGGTTCCCACGCAATCTGCGCCTGTATCTCCACCTCCCAAAATAACAACTCTTTTATCTTTCGCCGTTACACTGATTTCGGGATTAATATCTTGGCCTTTATTTCTTCGATTTTGTTGTGGCAAATAGAACATTGCTTGATAAACCCCTTTAAGTTCTCCGCCCCGTATCGGCAAGTCTCTGGGTTCTTCGGCACCACCAGTTAAAACGATAGCATCATATTTGTTTTTTATTTCTTGTGTACTAATATTTTTACCGACATGCGTATTGGTCTTGAAAATTACCCCTTCATCTTCCATCAGTTTAACACGTCTTTGAACGATCCATTTCTCCAGTTTGAAACTAGGGATACCAAAAGTCAAAATCCCGCCGATATCTTCATTTTTTTCAAAGACAGTTACTGTATGACCTGCTTTATTCAATTGATCGGCACATGCGAGCCCGGAAGGACCCGAACCGATAATGGCAACTGTTTTACCAGTACGTTGAGACGGAGGTTGTGGCTTAAGCCACCCCATCTCATAGCCCTTTTCGACAATAGAGATTTCAATATTTTTTATTGCTACAGCCGGTCTATTTATGGCCAGGACACAAGAGTTTTCACAAAGAGCCGGACAAAGGCGACCTGTGAATTCCGGAAAGTTGTTAGTTTTTATCAAACGTTTTAAAGCTTCCTGCCATTGCCCTCTGTAAACAAGATCATTCCAATCGGGAATAATGCTGTCAATAGGGCAGCCGAACTGACAAAAAGGAGTTCCGCAATCCATACAACGAGCCCCTTGCATTCTTAATTCTTCTTCAGGAAGCAAACTGATAAATTCTTCCCAGTGTTGCTTGCGCAACTTTGCTGGCTCTTTATCATAATTTTTTCGGGGATATTTAATAAATCCTTTAATCTCACCCATTCCATATCATCCTTTATATTTTAGAGTTTATTAGCGTGAAACCACTTCTTCACGTTCTGTTGCTGCGTCTTCTTTCATCATTTGCCCGAGAACATGACGATATTCCATAGGAAATACTTTTACAAATAAAGTAAGACATTCTTCCCAATTATCAAGTATGTATTTTGCTTTCTTGCTCCCGGTATATTTTAGGTGCTTCATAATCATCTCTTTGAGTTCGGCTATATCCTTCGAATCAATCACAATTTCAAGGTCCACCATGTCAAGGTTGCATCGTCCATCGAGTGCACTTGTTGGGTCATAGACATAGGCAATACCACCGCTCATTCCCGCAGCAAAATTGACTCCTGTATCGCCAAGAATAACAATGCGTCCGCCTGTCATATATTCGCATCCATGGTCTCCTACACCTTCAACCACGGCATAGGCACCGCTGTTTCGGATGGCAAACCGTTCTCCGACACGGCCGTAGATATAGGCTTCACCAGAAGTTGCACCATAGAGAAGCACGTTTCCACAAATAAAATTTTCTGATGGGTCAAAACCGATTCTCGCAGGTGGCCTGACAATGATTTTTCCGCCACACAGACCTTTGCCAAGGTAATCGTTTGCTTCTCCTTCAAGGATCATCGTGATGCCGTGGGTGCAAAAAGCACCGAAACTTTGACCGGCGGCTCCTCTGAATGCGCATGTCACAGTATCTTCTTGTAGCCCTTGCCCGCCATAGCGCTTAGAAATTTCTCCTGAAAGCATTGCCCCAGTTGTTAAATTAACGTTTCTGATAGGTAATTCGATTTTTACAGGTTTTCCTTTCTCAAGCGCATCTCTGGCACATTCTATAAGTTGTTTATCCAGAACTTCCTCCAGACCATAGTCATGTTTTTCTATACACCGCGTTGGAATATTCGGATTATCTGTCGCAGGCTGAAAGATTTTTGAAAAGTCCAATCCACTAGCCTTCCAGAAATCTATCGCTTCGTTCATTTTTAGGAGATTGCTTCTACCGATAAGGTCGTCCATTTTGCAAAAACCTAGCTGGGCCATGTATTCTCGGACTTCTTCTGCAATCATGTTAAAGAAATTTATGACGTATTCTGGTTTGCCGGTGAACATTTTTCGCAGTTCACGATCTTGTGTCGCAACGCCAACAGGGCAGGTGTTTAGATGGCATTTTCTCGCCATAACACAACCGCACACAACTAGCGGGGCAGTTGCAAAGCCGAATTCTTCGGCACCCAAAAGGGCTGCAATAATCACATCCCGCCCTGTTTTCATCTGTCCGTCTGCCTGAACACGGATTCGGCTTCTCAGGTTATTTAAAACAAGAGTCTGTTGAGTTTCTGCCAGCCCAAGCTCCCATGGTACGCCAGCGTGTTTAATTGATGATAAGGGAGAAGCTCCTGTTCCACCGTCATATCCACTGATAAGCACCATGTCGGCATTGGCCTTGGCAACACCTGCCGCAATCGTACCAACACCAACTTCCGATACGAGTTTTACCGCAACACGAGCCTGTGGATTGACATTCCTTAAATCAAAGATTAGCTGTTTAATATCTTCTATAGAGTAAATATCATGATGTGGGGGTGGAGATATAAGGGTAACACCCGGGGTCGAATAACGTACCTTTGCAATTTCTGTATCGACTTTGTGTCCGGGTAATTGCCCTCCCTCGCCGGGTTTTGCACCTTGCGCTATCTTTATCTGTATTTCTCTGCAGTTGACCAAATATTCTGCTGTGACGCCAAAACGGCCGCTGGCAACTTGCTTGACGGCACTTGCGCGATTATCGCCATTGGGTAACGGCTTGTATCTGTCAGGATCCTCTCCTCCTTCACCGCTATTACTCTTGGCACCGAGTCGATTCATAGCGATTGCCAGTGTTTCGTGGGTTTCCCGGCTGATGGATCCAAAAGACATTGCAGATGTTGCAAAACGTTTGATTATTTCTGAGGCAGGTTCAACCTCTTCGATTGGAACAGGTTCTGTCTTCTTGAATTTAAACATGCCGCGCAAGGTGTAAATATTTTTTGTTTGATCGTTAATGAGTTTAGCATACTCTTTATAGAGTTTAGAATCGTTGTGCCTTGTTGCTATTTGCAGCTTGCTTATAGTCTCCGGGTTCCATAAGTGTCTTTCACCATCTGCACGATACGCGTAATCTCCTCCGCTATCTAATTCTGTCGGAGAGTTATGTTGGGGGTTGCTGTACGCGTATTCATATCGGGCATTGGCCTCAACAGCAATTTCGGCTAATCCGATTCCCTCAATTCTTGAAGAGGTTTTCGGAAAGTATTTTTCGATAATATCGCTAGATAATCCGACGGCTTCGAATACTTGTGCGTTTCTATAACTTCTTAACGTTGAAATGCCCATTTTCGACATTATCTTAAGGAGTCCTTTACAGAGTGCATCCATATAGTTTCCTATGGCTTTTGTGACTCCGACATCCGAATCAAGAATATTTTTCAATGCCATATCGGCCGCGGTTTCGAATGCTAGGTAGGGATTGACAGCAGAGGCTCCAAAACCAAGAAGCAAAGCTATATGTTGGATTTCGCGTGCTTCACCTGTCTCAACAATAATATCCGCACGTGTTCTCTTGTCCTTGCGAATGAGGTGATGGTTAACTGCCGAAGTTGCAAGTAAAGCAGGGATAGGTGCCAGCTGCTCTGGCAAGTTACGGTCGGACAGAATAATTATAGGACAACCATTGTCAACCGAGGCTTCGGCTGCACGACAGAGTTGGTCGAGGGATTCTTCTAGCTTATCCGCAGTTCCCCTGGCAGAAAATCCCATTTGTAAAGTTGTTGTCCAGAAGTCTTTTAAATCGAGATTACTTATTCTTTCAAGATCTTCGTTGGATATAATGGGATTTTGGAGTTTGATTAATCGACTGTTTTGGGGTATCTCAGAAAGGATATTTCCTTCGTTGCCTATGAATGTCATTAGTGACATGACAAGCTCTTCCCGGATAGGATCGATTGCAGGGTTGGTGATTTGAGCAAAGATCTGTTTGAAATAGGAATAAAGCATTTGCGGCTTTTCAGAAAAAACTGCTAGAGGTGTATCTTTTCCCATAGACCCTATTGGTTCGTATCCTTTTGAGGCCATTTGTCCGATGATTATTTTTAAGTCTTCCCGTGTATAACCAAAAAGTTTCTGACGAAAAGTTAAGTTGACTATGTTCGGTGTAACAGGAGCCACGTCATTGAAAAATCCATGTAAGGTTATCTTGTTTTCATTTACCCAGCGGCGGTAAGGATGTCTCCTTGAATAAAATGCCTTCACTTCAGTATTTTTCAGAACGCGTTTTTGTTCAAGGTCAACAAGGATCATTTCACCGGGACCCAAGGCACCTTTTTGGGCAACTTGTTCGGGGCTGAAATCCAAAACACCGGTTTCTGATGCAAGAACCATAAAGCCGTCTTTGGTGATAGTATAACGGCATGGCCGCAGACCATTGCGGTCCATACAGGCTCCGACCTTTGTCCCGTCCGTAAAAGTAACGGCTGCGGGCCCATCCCAGGGCTCCATTAGGCCCGCATGGTATTCGAAAAAACCTCTTAGATCAGGCCCGATGGGATATTTTATTCCCCAGGCCTGTGGGATAAGCATCATCATAGCATGTGGTAAGTCTCGGCCACCGCAAGCCAGCAATTCAAGTGCATTGTCGAGGCATGCAGAATCACTTCCTGATTCATCAATAATGGGTAGAATTTTTTTAATGTCATTACCGAATAAGTCAGTGGCAAGAAGCCATTCCCGTGATGACATGTGGTTTTTATTTCCACGGAGTGTGTTAATCTCCCCATTGTGGGCTAAATAACGAAACGGCTGTGCAAGTTTCCATGAGGGAAACGTATTGGTGCTGTATCTTTGATGAACAATTGCAATGGAACTAATAAGATCTTTCTGTTTTAAGTCAAGATAAAATTCAGCAACCTGAAGGGCCATAAACATCCCCTTATAGACGATAGTCCTTGCAGACATGCTTGGAATACAAAAGCGATCGCCAAGTGACATCGTACGTTCTATACGACGTTCGATTTGTTTACGAACGATGTATAGCTTGCGCTCCAATGCCAATATGTCATGTTGGGAAGCTCCAATGAAACACTGGGATATAACGGGTTGTGAGTTTCTTGCTACATCACCGAGGCAGGAGTCATTTACCGGGACCTCACGCCAGCCTAGAAATTTAAGTCCTTCCTCAACAACGGTCTCTTCTATGATTTGCCTACATTTTTTTTTTGGTCTTTGTTCTTGGGGGAGAAAAATCATACCAACGCCGTACTTGCCTGGCGAAGGGAGGGATATACCAATAGAAGTGCATTCGCTTGTTAAGAACGCATCCGGTATTTGGATAAGGATACCGGCACCGTCTCCGGTCTTCGTATCACCGCCCGTTGCACCGCGGTGAAGCAGATTAACTATGACTTCGATTCCACGTTCAATGATTTCGTGTGATTTGGTGCCGTTAATATTAGCTACAAAACCAACGCCGCAACCATCATGCTCATATTTCGGATCGTACAACCCGGATCGTTTGGGATATCCTGCTAAATTAACATTGTTAAAATTATTAATCTCAGGCATGTCTACTTTTTTCCTTTTTACTACAAATTATACAGCATTCATGTAATTTCTTGTTTAATATAGCAAAATTGATGCCTATAAAAAATTCTTACAAATATTAAGTCATCGTTAATACAGAAAGTTCATTTTGACAATACCTTACAGCCTTTCAACACAATCGCAGAACGATTCTCTCATCCTACAATATCCAAATAATGCGAAATAATTGCGCTGCAAGCCTTTAAAACCGCCTGGATATCCGCATATATTGCGCTGTTTAAATAGAAATGTGTTGAAGGAAGTCTTTTATTTCTTAGCACACATCTTTTTGGAAAGGTCCTTTTCCTACTATTTCCGGTATTTCATTATTTGCAAAAAAACCAATGCGTACTTCGACTGTAAAGCAACAATTTCTCTTGGTATTTTTTTAATTTTTATAGATTTTTAGAGCTTAATATTATAATTAACCAGTATGAAAACAAAACATTGTCATTAGAAATTCAGGCAATGATGTTAAAAAGTATAAATAGACAAATAATGGTGTAATTGTATAATATGAAATACTACAAAAAGAGAACAATATATTACAAGAAGAAAAACAATCTAAAGAGGATATAAAATGGATGTTACTAAAATTTTTGGGTCTAATGTATTTAATGAAGATGTTATGAAAAAAAGGTTGCCAAAGGATACCTATAAATTGCTCAAGAAGACTATTGATAAGGAAATTCCTTTGCCGGCAGAGGTTGCAGACGTAGTTGCAAATGCTATGAAAGATTGGGCAATTGAGAAAGGCGCTACTCATTATACTCATTGGTTTCAACCATTGACCGGGAGTACGGCAGAAAAACATGACTCTTTTATTTCACCTAATGAGCAAGGTGGAGTAGTTATGGAATTTTCCGGAAAACAGCTTGTTAAGGGTGAACCTGATGCGTCAAGTCTTCCAAGCGGAGGACTTAGGGCCACATTTGAAGCACGCGGATATACGGCATGGGATTGCACCTCCCCCGCATTTCTGAAAGAAGATAGGGCTGGAGATGTTACACTTTGTATTCCAACGGCATTTTGTTCATATACTGGTGAGGCATTGGATAAGAAAACGCCATTATTACGTTCAATGGCTGCCGTTTCAAAACAGGCACTTCGAGTTCTACGCGCATTGGGAAATAAAACAGCTAAGAAAGTTACCTCAACCGTTGGTGCTGAACAGGAGTATTTTTTAGTAGATAAAAAATACTTTACAGAAAGATTAGATTTAATTGTTGCAGGGCGAACTCTTTTTGGTGCGCCGGCGCCGAAAGGGCAGGAGATGGAGGATCACTATTTTGGACAGATTAAAGACCGTGTTGCTGATTTTATGAAGGATTTAGACAAAGAATTATGGAAGATGGGGGTTGCTGCTACAACAAAGCATAATGAAGTAGCTCCATCACAATTTGAAATGGCACCACTCTTTACAACAACAAACATAGCAGCAGATCATAATCAGCTTGTTATGGAGACATTACAGAAAGTTGCTCTCAGACGTGATCTTGCCTGTCTTTTACATGAAAAACCGTATGTAGGGATAAATGGTTCTGGGAAACATACGAACTGGTCATTGAGTACTGATGATGGTATGAATTTACTTGAACCCGGGAGCACACCGCATGAAAACGCACAGTTTTTACTTTTTATTAGTGCGCTTATTAAGGCTGTTGATCGTCATGCCGATATATTGCGAAGGTCTGCGGCGAATTCAGGTAATGACCATCGACTTGGTGGGAATGAAGCGCCACCGGCAATTATTTCGATTTTTATGGGTGAAGAATTGACAGAGATTTTGGAAGCTATTGCGAAGGGAAAGAAGGCAAAGTCAAAAGCTTCTACTTCTATTGAGATAGGAGTTGATACTTTGCCGCCGCTTCCAAAGGATAACTCTGACAGGAACCGAACATCGCCATTTGCTTTTACGGGCAATAAATTTGAGTTTCGGATGGTTGCTTCATCGGCTTCGATTTCGTCACCGTGTGTCGTTTTGAATACTATTGTTGCAGAAGCGCTTGATGAGATTGCGACACGGCTTGAGAAGGCACAGAATATCAATAAAGAGACAAAGGCCATTATAAAAGACACTATGAAAGAGCATGGGAGAATCATCTTTAATGGCAACAACTATTCGGATGAATGGGTGAAAGAAGCAGAGAAACGAGGGTTGCTAAATATTCATTCCACCGTAGAGGCGCTTAAGACTTTTACGGACAGAAAATCTGTTAATTTATTTAAAAAGTATAAAGTACTTTCAAAAGAAGAATTACATTCTCGGTATGAAATTTATCTTGATCAATATATAAAGCAGATTAACATTGAAGCAAAGACATCACTTGATATGGTGAAGAGTTTATATATCCCGGCAGTTATACCATTTATAAAAGAGCTTGCTGAGACGATCGAAAAGTTGGAAGTAGTGAGCGGGCCTGTGTATGTAGAAAAAGAATTGCTTGCAAGGGTTTCGGCCCTTTTAGAATCAGCATATCGCAAAACCGAGAAACTGGAGACTGAGCTGGAGAAAGCACATGAAATTGCTGATAGTTTTAAACGTGCTGCCGCATTTCGTGATAAAGTATTAGCGACAATGGAGGAATTACGCAAAGATATTGATACTCTGGAGACAATTGCTCCTCGGAAATTATGGCCTGTACCAACGTATGCTGATCTTTTGTATAAATTGTAGCGAAGGAGAATTCAGGCGTATAAAGGTTTTAATATGATTAATGATTATAATCCAAATGAAATGTAAATCGCATGAGAATAAAGTTCCTAATTGGATTGCAATTTTTGTTCAATATTGTACTTATGCCAAATCAGGAATTTAAATAATCTTTTATCTTCTCTGCAATGGTCGTAAATATCCATTCGAATTTTTTTTCGTCTGTCTCTAATAACGTTATCCTAAAACCATAAAGGTCACAACTAAAGCCGGTTAAAGGTACAACGCATATTCCTGTAGCGCCTAGCAAGTAATATACAAATCTTTTGTCAAGTGCAACATTTTGAGTTATTTCTTCAATATAATTCCTTATCGTATTATTTTTAATCTTTAGCCTTTGCTTTTCATTTAGGACACCATCTTTAAAGGCAATCGTCATGTAAAACGCACCATTCGTTTGATTTACGATTACACCATCAATCTTCTTAAATGTATCATAAGCAAATCTAGACTTTTTTTCGTACATTTTGTTTCTCTCGGCATGATATTCCTTATACCTTTGATCACTTAGCAAAACTGGTATAACTTGTTGTGGAAGTGTCGTAGAACACACTTCCAGCATCTTTGCACTAAGAACTGTATCGATGTACTTCTGAAATATTGGGTCTTTATCTTTGTTGTAAATCTCTACCCATCCGCATCTTGCCCCTGGCCATGGCAGTTCTTTAGAAATTCCCTTCATCGAAATACCACACACATTATTAATAACATCACACAGTGGAGTCGAAATATTACCATTGTAAGTTATATTCAAATACACCTCATCACATACTATGAAAAGATCAAATTCCTCAGCTATCCTTACAATTTCCTCCATTACCTCTTTAGGGTATACTGTACCTGCCGGATTATTTGGATTTATTATTAATATTCCTGAAATAGCCTGATTGCTTTTTACTTTATTACGTAAACCTTCCAGATCGGGAAACCATTGGTTGTTGGGGTCCAATTTATACATTAAATGATCTTCACCTGCATGGGCAGCCTCTGATGATGAATGTGTAGAATAAGCAGGTGAAGGTCCTATAACCCTTGCCTCTCTCCTCAAATAGTTATAAACCTTCGATATAGCATCGCCAATACCATTAAAGAATACAATGTCTTCTTTTGTTATCTGTATCCCTCTTCTCTTATTGCAAAGTTCTGCAAGAAATTCTCTTGTTTCGTCCAGTCCCTTCGTTGGGCAATACGCAAAAGATGAATCTTCATCCACAGCCTTTTTTACTACATCCTTGATCCAGGATGGTATCTTTTCACCCTTATGAACAGGGTCTCCAATGTTCTCCCAACAAACGTCCAACCCCATATCACACAACTTGTTGCCAACCGCAACTATCTCGCGTATCTCATATCTGAGTTCATGAGCTCCGGCATGTACAATATTATTTCTCATAAATGTCCCGTACCTTCTATAAATTATTGGAGTTAAAGAGTATGTGAGGCTTCAGTCAGTTTCCTCACATGGAATGGTTAAACGATGATTTATGCAAGGAATTTTCTCATTTATCAATGCTGTTAACAAATATCTTACTTGTGATTTCGTATTCAACTATTTAACAGGATAAGTTTCGTTACAAATAAACCGTTCTGGCGGGTTGTCAACAAAATAAACTGGTTCTATTCTAAATTTATGAAGTAAATTCGATAATCAAAATCCTGCCTTGTTGTTTCTATTATCCCATTCTTTAAGTTTGTATTCAATCTTTCGCGTTGAAATATCCAGGGTCCTTGCAGCCTTAGACTTATTACCATCAGTCGCTTGAAGTGTTTCGAGGATAATTTTCTTCTCCGCTTCTTTCAAAGTTGTTCCAAATGGTATAGATAGCGTTTTCTTTTTTGTTCTTCTCATAAATAAATTTATATTTGATGGGAGATTTTCTGGTTCTATAAGTTCGGTTTTTGTCATTACCACAGCCCTCTCAATTACGTTTTCAAGTTCTCTAACGTTACCGGGCCAACCATAATTATTCAATATCCTTATAGTTTGTGGAGAAAAACCTTTAATATCCTTCTTATTCTTTTGTGAATATTTTACGAGGAAACAATCTGCCAATAATGCGATGTCGTCATTTCTTTCCCTTAATGGTGGCATACTCAGATTAATAACATTTAACCTGTAATAGAGATCTTCCCTAAATCTTCCTTCTTTGATCTCCTTTTCCAGGTCTTTGTTTGTTGCTGCAATGATTCTAACATCTGATTCAAGGGTCTTTTCACCACCTACTCTTTCAAAACTCCCAGTCTCAAGCACCCTTAATAGCCTTATCTGAACATGCTGACTCATTTCTCCAATTTCATCGAGAAAGAGGGTGCCTCCGTCAGCCAACTCAAACCTGCCTCGCCTCTGACTTATTGCCCCTGTAAAGGCGCCTTTCTCATGTCCAAAGAGTTCGCTTTCCAACACCCCTTCAGATAAGGAAGCACAGTGGAGCGCAATATAAGGATTATCTTTTCTATCACTATTGCAATGGATTGCATTTGCAATAAGTTCCTTACCTGTTCCGGTTTCGCCATAGATTAATACGGTTGCAGCAGTGGGAGCAATTTCCGCAATTGTCTTGAAGATAAGTTGCATCTCAGGTGTATTCCCTATGAGTCCGGAAAAATTATATCTTTCATCTAATCTCTGCCTCAGCTCCTTATTCTGCAATATGAGGCTTTGTTTTTCCCATATTCTACTAAGTGTCAATTCTAATTCATCAATGTTTATGGGCTTTGTTAAGTAATCCTCTGCCCCCTTTTTCACTGCATCTATAGCAGTTTGTATAGAACTATATGCCGTTATCATTATGATGGCGGTATCGTTATCTTTCTTTTTAACCTCTTCTATGATGGTAAGGCCACCAATATCTGGCAACTTCATATCCGTTATTACTATATCTACGTGCTTCCTTTCAATTATATCTAATGCCTCATAACCCGTAACAGCACAACTGGTATCATAGCCATCCTGTATAAGAATCTTTTTTAGACCATTAACAGTGTTTTTATCATCATCAACCAATAATATTCTAGGCTTTCTCATAACTTTCTTAAAATATGATTAAGATATTGGCAAATCAATTATAAATTCCGCACCTTTTTTTAAATTTCTAAATCTTATATTACCCCCATGAGCTTGAATAATATTTTGCGTTATTGTCAAACCTACGCCAGTTCCATCACTTTTAGTTGAGTAAAAAAGATTAAAAACATTATCGTGCTGTTCCTTTGGAATTCCAGGTCCTGTATCTTTTAAAGATATTTTCAAACAATCATCCTCTTTCTTAACTTTTATATTTACATCTCCTCCACCTGGCATAGCTTCTATAGCATTTATTATTATATTCAACAGTGCTTGTTTCAGTTTATCCTTGTCTATTAAAATTTGTGGGCACCTTTCCCCTATCTTTAAATGTATGTTAACCCCTTTCAAATCTGCATGAGGATTGACCAGGGCCGATAGCTCCTTAATAATTTGACCGACATCCTCATATGTGCGGTTTAAGTTCCCAGATCTTGCAAATTCTAAGCAATCTTCCATAAGTTTGTTTAGCCTGGCTATTTCTTCCTTTACAACTCTTACAACTTCATGAAGTTCCTTTTTAGAATTTAGATTATTTTTGTTAATCTCCCTTTCCAACAATAACAACTGGATTGTAATAGCATTTAAAGGGTTCTTAATCTCATGCGCCAGTTCGCTACTGAACTGTCCAAGTGTAGATAGAGTCTTAGACTTTATAAACTCATTATTAAACCTTTTCCTCTCTGTGATATCACTAATAACACCCACCACGTATTCTATTTCACCCTTTTCATTTTTTATTGAGGAATAGTTAGTTATCACCCACTTTTGTCCACCATCCTTTGTTTTGATAAGATATTCACGTGATATCTTAGAGCGCTTCCCCTCAAAAAGCTCAAGGCCCGGGCATAAAGAGAGGTTTGGACCGTCTGAGCTATGACACTTAAAAATATCAAGGCAGCTATAATCATTCTTTTTAACCTCCTCTTTGGAAAAACCTCCGATTCGCTCGCAAGCCGTATTAAAAACATGTATTTTTCTGTTCCTATCGAATACAAATACTCCGTCGTTGATGCTTTGTAATGCAATTTCCTGTATATATTTTTTATCTTTGAAAACGTTTTCCATGCCTTAATATACCACAAAAAGTTAGATTTATATGTCTAAGTGCAATTCTAAATCCCCAGTCTGGTAGTGTCAACAAGTTTTCTCTTAAGCATTTAATCTTGATTATTGCGGTTAAAGATGACGATTAAATATATGTTAGGTAAAAAACGGCACATAACAAACTGTTCCTTACTCATCCTTTTCGCCTAATGGATTCTTATCAGATTTTAATAGCTCTACTACCTTTTTAACCCGCAAGATCCTTTCAGGACTTGCAGGATGGCTACGAAGGAAACTTTTTGAACGGCTTTTGGGAATTTCCAGTGCAAAACGCTTCCAGAGTGCAACACCACTTTCTATGTTATAACCTGCAATATGCGCATAATAAAGGCCGATATAATCTGCCTCTCTTTCGTTCCCCCTACTATACGGCGCATATAATGCCTGCGTTGTGAGAGGAGCGAATGGCCCCGTAAGCCCCCCTACCAGCCCACACAGCGCCGCCATCCTTATATTCTTGGGTAGATGTTTTGAAACAAGATGGGCTATCTCATGCCCCATTATAACGGCTAACTCATCATCATCCTCTACAAAGTGAACCATCCCGGACGTAAACTGAATTCCACTAAATTTAGCATATGCATTAATCTTGCCCGTTTGCTTAAGACGAACCCTCACATAAGGCATCTCTTTTGGTTTTACTTCAAAGGACAGCCTGTCACCATCCCTCTCCACAATAATAATGGTGGATTTATCATTCTCAAAAGCAATCTGTTCGTTATCCTTAATCTCTTCACCGCCTATTTCTCTTATGAGATCTCCTGGCTTAAGACCTGCAAGATCAGCTATATAATTATCAACTACACCGATGACAACACACCCATCTTCAGTAGGAAGACCAAACAACTTGGCAATATCTTCCGAATTGTCCACTATCAGAGCTCCTATCACGGCACGTTTTTTTAACGTATCCTCGGGCAAAATACTGAGGACATTAAAACCAACCTTCCATGTACGAACCCAATCCTTGATAAATATCTCAGTTGCTAACGCCTCTATCTCTTCTTCTAGCTTCTTTAGCTCCTCCTTGGGAATTCGTGGACCGGTATTAGCACAACCACATGCAAATAAAAAAATAACTAGCATCAGAGGTATTACAATCCTCATTATTATGACTTTGGCCTTTTGTTCAACCATTCGTTAACCTATTATCAATTTACCAGGAATAATATCAAAATGGACTATATTTGATTATCATAAAAAATGTTATATTTTCAACAAAATTTATAATCATTTCTTGACAAAATATACTGTCCTAATTACCTTATCAAATCCTTTGCATACTGTCCGAGTAACCCTTATAATGTTAATTACCTCCTTTATTATATAGAAAGTTTCATATAAGTTGATGATGAATGATAAAAAACTAAGAAGTGTGTGTCCTCACGATTGTCCTGACACATGTGGAATAATTGCTCACGTAAAAGACGGAAAATTGGTCAAAGTCAAGGGAGACCCAGACCATTTTGTTACCAGGGGATTTCTATGCCAAAAAGTTATGAACTATCCCGAAAGAGTCTACAGTCCTGACAGAATCCTGCATCCCCTCAAAAGAGTTGGCAAAAAGGGAGAAGGGAGTTTTACGAGAATATCATGGGATGAGGCAATAAACACTGTAACATCAAGATTTAAAGACATCATCTCTAAACATAGAAGTGAATCTATCTTACCATTTAATGGTTCAGGAACACTAGGATTGGTAAACGGAAACATAGCAGGTAAGCGTTTCTTTAATCGTCTCGGTGCATCGCGCCTTGAGCGAACCATATGTTCTAAAGGGGGAAGAGTTGGTTACAAATATACGCTTGGGGCTGCCTTTGGCGCTGATCCATTGGCCATACCACAATCAAAACTTATAATATCATGGGGAACAAATCCATATTATACTAACATCCACCAGATACCTTTGATAAAAGAAGCAAAGAAAAACGGTGCTTCATATATCGTTGTGAATCCAAACAAAATCAAATCTGTTGAAATGGCAGATCTCTTTATACAACCAAAGCCAGGAAGTGATAGTGCACTTGCTTTAGGTATAATGAACGTAATTATCAACAATTCCTTATACGATAAGGAATTTGTTAAGAATTATACAGAGGGATTTGAACCACTATCAAAACGAGTACAGGAATATCCTCCGGATAAAGTAGAAGACATAACTGGGATAGATAAAAAAACCATTGAAGAATTTGCAACAATTTATGCAAGTCGTAAACCATCCTTCATTTTTGCAGGTTCGGGAATGCAACACCACACCAATGGTGGTATGATGATACGTACAATCTCCTGTCTTCCCGGTCTGGTAGGGGCATGGAGATATCCCGGTGGTGGGATATTTTATCCTACCAGCGAATCATTCCCGATTATGTGGGACGTACTCGAAGGAAACAACCTCTGTCCAAACTCTCCACGAACGATTAATATGAATCAATTAGGAGAAATACTCCTAAATGCAAGACCGAGCATTAACGGTTTATATATTTACAATTCTAACCCTGCTGCTGTTCTTTTTAATCAACGAAAGGTCATCAACGGGCTAAAAAGAGAAGACCTATTCACTGTGGTACATGAGCAACTCCTTACTGATACTGTTCGTTATGCAGATATAGTCCTGCCTGCCACAACCCAATTTGAGCATACAGATCTTCAACACTCCTACTTTCATTTATCGCTACAATTGAATGAACCTGTGATTGAACCCTTAGGTGAAAGCAGGCCTAATATTGATACCTTTAATACACTGGCAAAGGCTATGGGATTTGAAGATAAATGTTTTGGCGAAACTGCGATTGATACAATCAATGAGGCATTAGAAGTAGATAGCCAGTATTTAAAAGGTATAACATTAGAACGTTTGCGAAAAGAGGGCGTGATTCGTTTGAATATCCCTGATGAATTTCATATGCCATATCAAGACCTTAACTTTCCTACTCCTTCTGGGAAGATAGAATTTTACTCCAAAAAGATGAGAACAGATGGCTATGACCCATTACCTGCTCACATTCCTATTAAGGAAGGCCCATCAACATCACCACAACTATATGAGAAATATCCGATTACGCTTCTTACACCCTCAGCAAAATCATTCCTGAACTCTAACTTTGCTAATATTCCCAACTCAAGAACTGAAGAAAAAAGACCTGCTTTAGAAATAAACATAAACGATGCTAAGAAACGTAAAATTAAAACAGGCGACCTGGTGCGAGTATTTAATGGACGCGGCGAATGTACATTATGGGCATCCGTTGGAGACGACGTTAAGGCTGGTGTGGCAGTCAATAAAGGCATCTGGTGGAATCGATTAAGCCCCGGGAATAGCAATAGTAATCAAACAACGCCAGATAGACTGGCAGATATGGGTGGAGGGTCAACTTATAACACCAACTTGGTTCAAATAGAAAGGGTAAATGATGGTAAAATTTAAATTATATTCACCTCCGAAAGAGGGTAAAGAGATAAAACTTAAAGACAAAAAACTAATAGTGCCGGACAATCCAATTATACCCTTTATCACGGGAGACGGAATCGGCCCAGACATAATGAAGGTGGCTAAAACGGTAATTGATAGTGCTGTAGAGAAAGCATATTCAGGACAAAAAAAGATTGCATGGTATGAGATCTATGCAGGCGGGCTAGCTCAGGAAAAATTTAACGAGCTTATACCTGAAGACACCTTCGAAGCAATTAAACATTACCATGTTGCCCTGAAGGGACCTTTAGCAACCCCTGTTGGTAAGGGTCATAGATCACTTAATGTAACCTTAAGAATAGTCTTAGACCTTTATGCATGTGTAAGACCAATCCGCTATTTCCAGGGAGCGCCAAGTCCGGTCAAACATCCGGAAAGGATGGATATGGTCATATTCAGAGAAAATACTGAGGATGTGTATTCTGGAATCGAATGGAAACAGGGAAGTAAAGAAGTAAAACAAGTTATCGATTATCTTAACTCAAATATGGGTACCAAGATAAAAGCGGATTCAGGCATAGGTATTAAGAATATTTCTGTTGAGGGAACAAAGAGACTGGTAAGAAAGGCACTTGACTATGCCATATCCCAGAATAGAAGGAGCGTAACTTTCGTTCACAAGGGAAATATAATGAAATTTACAGAAGGAGCCTTTAGGAATTGGGGATACGAGGTTGCCAAGGAAGAATATGGAGATTATACAATCACAGAAGAAGAACTCTTTGAAAAATATTCTGGAACTCAACCCAAGGATAAAATTATTATAAAAGACAGGATAGCTGATGCCATGTTTCAATTAGTACTAACCAGACCAGAAGAATATGACATCCTGGCAATGCCTAACCTTAATGGTGATTATTTTTCGGATGCCTGTGTAGCGCAGGTGGGTGGACTCGGTCTTGCACCCTCTTCCAATATATCTGATGATATTTTCATTTTTGAGGCATCTCATGGCACCGCACCAAAGTATGCAAATCAAAACAAGGTAAACCCGGGCTCATTAATACTTACAGGAGGTATGATGCTAAACACAATCGGCTTCAAAGAAGCCGAAGACCTGATCCTGAAGGGAATAGGAAAAACCATAGCACAAAAAACCGTTACCTACGACCTTGAAAGACAAATGGAAGGGGCGGCAAAGCTGTCAACCTCAGAATTTGGTGAGAAAATTATAGAAAATATGTAATATACAGCAATAAATCATGTATACTTATAAAATCAAAAGATATTGTGGAATTAACTATTCTATTACTCTTACTCTGTAAAACCTTCTTTTTAGGAAATTTTTTTGGTCTCATAAAAAGTTAAAAGTGTCTACAGTTTAAGTGCCCGACTGGCAGGCGGGCGGCTATGTCGCGCTATGATTGTAATATGGAAAGAGCAAGGCCTGCCGGCCTTTTACATACAGGATTAGACAGATACGAGGTCTTTGATTTTCAAGAGGATGGATTAGGAAAGCTAAAGACATTCATCAAGAAAAAGAAGAAACCCTTTAGCTTTCATGTACCCTTCTTCAGACCCTCATACTTTCCATACGTTGGCGTAACTACCTTTTTTCTTAACGACGACCCCAGGAAAAGAGCCCTCTCTTTTAAACTAATCAACAGCACTATGCATTATGCAAAGGGATGGAAGGCTGATTTTGTCGTCACCCACTTAAACTGGATAGAAGATTCAAAAAATAAACAAAAGGTAATGAAGCTTGCAAATGATACAGAATCAAGGTTCTGCCAATTAGCAGATAATTACAATTTACCTATTAATGTTGAATTTGGAGGATATTCCGGATTTTTCCATAAACCAGCCCAATTTGTAGAATTCGTACTCAATCATCATTTATTGGGTATCTGTATTGATATAGGTCACACCTTCCTTGTATCAAAAGTAAGAAACCGTAACTTCTTTAAAGATATAGAGGTCATGGCGCCCCATACTAAATCAATACACGTCTGGAACACAAAGAGCATAGACCACTGCAAGAAACATAACCATGTACCCGTTCATCCATCACAGAAGGCAAAAGACGGATGGATAGATACAAAAAAAACACTCGAAATAATTTTATCTGGCAATAAGGATTGTGATATCGTATTTGAATATAATCAGACTTATTATGATAATATACCGAACAAGGTCAAAGAAGGTATGGAGTGGGTCAGGGATATTGTAGCCACAATGAAAAATGGTAATTCATTACAAACACCAAATAATAAATAATTTCGAATATCGAATGTTGAAATTCGAAACCAAATTGCATAATGTTATAAACGGATAAAATAAAGTAACATGAAGGAAAAGAATTTTAAAGTCTTGTTAATCAACTGCAATACGATGATGGATGTCCTGCTGCCTGTAGGGCTCTCATTAATATCTGCCTGCCTTAAAGAAAAGGGGTTCGGGGTAAAGTTGTTTGATACAACTTTCTACAAAATAGCAACAGAAACAGGAGACGAAATAAGGGCCAAGAATCTTCAGGTAAGGAAAACTGACCCTGAAGAATTAGGAATAACGTATAAAGACACCGATTTATTTGAAGACCTTAAAGAGATAGTAGAAGAGTATTCACCAGACGTAATAGGTCTGTCCTGTATAGAGTGCACTTACGAGCTTGGAATAGAAATGCTAAAAAGCATAAGACACTACAATATCCCCATAATTGTGGGAGGTGTCTTTGCAACTTTTGCCACGGAAGAAATCATTGCCGAGGATTGCGTAGATATGGTGTGCGTGGGTGAGGGAGAATACGCCCTTGTTGAGCTATGTACAAAGATTCTAAAGAAACAGGATATAACCTCTGTACAAAACATCTGGTTCAAGAAAGATGGAAAGATAATTAAGAATGGGATTAGAAGACCAGTCAATCTTGATGAATTGCCATTTCAGGACTGGAGCATATTCGACCCCAAGAGGTTTTACAAACCAATGGGTGGCAAGATATCCATGACCGGCACATTTGAAATGAATAGAGGCTGCCCATACAGCTGCCGATTCTGCAGTGATTATGGCCTGAATAAACTTTATGCAAATAACGGAGGTTATTACAGAGAGAAAAGCATCAAAAGGCTTATTGACGAGATGAAAGAAAAAAAGAAAGAATATAATCTACAATTTGCATATTTAGTGGCCGAAAGCTTTCTGACAACAAAACGAGAAAGGGTAATTGAATTTATAGAACGTTATAAGGAAGTTGATATACCGTTCTGGATTGAGGCAAGACCTGAATCAATTAACGAAGAAAATGTTAGGCTTCTCGAATCCTCTGGCTGTAAAGGGATAAGTATAGGCATCGAAAGCGGCAACCTGAACCTGAGGCGTAATCTGCTGGGTAGAAATATGACAGACGAAACAATAATAAAGGCATTCAAGATTCTCGACAAATCCAGTCTTCGGGTGAGCGCTAATAATATTATTGGTTTCCCAACTGAAACCAGAGAGCAAATATTCGAAACTATCGACTTAAACAGGCAAATAAACGTGCCAAGTGTTATGGTCTCACTTTATAACCCTTATAAAGGTACCGCCCTGCGAGAATATTGTGAGGAAGAGGGGCTTATGCAAGAAAAGTCACATGCTGGTGATTACAGGTCAGAAACAGTGTTAAATATGCCCCAACTTTCCAGAAAGGAATTACTCGGACTCCAGAGGACTTTCCCATTATACGTAAAACTCCCCAAAAGTGAATGGCCGAAGATAAGAAAATGCGAAGGTAATGGTACAGAAGCAGAAACATTATTTAAAGAATTATCCGGTATGTACGTAGAAAAATTTCTATAGGCCATTTAAACACGTATTCACTCAACCTGACAGGCTTAACTTAATCCCCCATAATCGCTCATTTTGTTAATACCAACAGAATATCACTGTGATAGGTAAAAAGAAACTCAAGATATTATTATTAATTGCAGGATTCATTTTCCTTTGCGTTTTAATTTACAAGGTTGGGCCTGCAAGTATTTATCTACATCTTTCCCTCCTGAAGTGGAAAATATCCCTTCTGCTACTACCTTATCCTCTCGTTTTTGTACTCGACACATTGGGATGGAAATACTCATTCAGGGAAAGAAAGACAAGCTTTAAGAATCTTTTCTTAGTAAGGCTTGCCGGCGAATCAGTAAATATCATAATACCTTCTGCCAGTTTTGCCGGAGAACCCGTAAAGGCTTATTTCCTTAAGAGACATAACATTCCAATGGTAGATGGCATAGCCTCTGTTGTAATCTCCAGAGCAATAATGACCATTACACAGATAATCTTTGTAATGCTGGGTGTTGGATTTATTCTCTTTAAATTAAACATATCAGGTTCTCGTTTGATAAGTTCAATCGCTATTACGTTATTAGGCATACCCATAATTCTGTTTATTATATTTATCCAGAAACGAGGGCTTTTTGCCTCTCTCTTAAAACTATTACGAATATTCAGGATAAGGTTACGCTATATAGAAGATAGGGAACACAAGTTAAAAGAGCTTGATGAAAGTATATTTCAATTTTACAGCCATAGCAAAAAAAGTTTCTTCATATCATTTACATTTTACTTTCTGGGCTGGATAGCCGGTATGATAGAGGTGTTTTTAATCCTTTATCTTTTAGGTATACCCATAGACCTTATTTCTACCTATATTATTGAATCGCTTTCGACCGTGGCAAGAGGCATAACATCCTTTATCCCTGGAAGCGTTGGCGGGCAGGAGGGAGGTATCATCATGATATTCATGAGTCTAGAACTAAGCGCAAGCGTCGCATTAACATTTGGCATATTGAGAAGGTTAAGGGAACTAATATGGATTACGGCTGGATTATTCATCCTATCAAGACTTGAATGGGCAATTGCAGAATCTACAACAGAAAAGTAAGAACCTTAATCTGCATCTTCTACCAGAAAGCCATATAAATCACCAAATCCAATAATATCTTTTGCTATAAAACCAACTGGTATCAAATCCTCCGTATATAATACAACAAGTTTACCTTCTTTAGAACC
Organism: Candidatus Scalindua sediminis; assembly: GCA_008636105.1. Lineage (GTDB taxonomy): Bacteria > Planctomycetota > Brocadiia > Brocadiales > Scalinduaceae > Scalindua_A > Scalindua_A sediminis. The sequence goes on from VSDH01000020.1 coordinate 21,873, forward strand.
CAGTACTTCAGGATCCAATGCAACATTCGTCACGTATTTTACATCTAGAATAATATCTTTCCATTTGGATAACTCATCCGAATTGTCTGCAGAGCGAACATTAACACTAAAATTTGGAGATTTGTCCTTATAAACAGTGGTAACATTAAAACTGGCACCTTCTTTCACTTCTCCGTATATTTCGTTACGAAAATTATAAGACACCGATATCATATCGTCACATTTGCCTGGTTCCAGTTTAACACTTCCCTCCTTATGTATTACGCCATTTCTCCAGGTCTTGAAATTACATATATCATTTTCATAATCGTAGTTAGTAACCATAACCCTCTCTTTTTTCCTCTTAATCTTTTTTTCATACGAACTTATTGGCATGAGCCTGTTGGTACCATCCTCAATCTTCATAATCGTTCTATAGATATTGTGTCTATGTATAATCTTATCGAGGAATCCTGCCGTACCTGCATCAATCGTTACAACTAAGTTGTTACTGTTTCTTTCACATTTAAATGTGGCAATCCCCACCTTTTTGAAAAGCCAAAAGCCAATTTTGTACTTAAGAACCTCTCCTTCAAATTTCTTTACATCATTTTTTCTGCCCTGTTCACTGCCAGAAGGAAAAGCCGGTGTGGATACTACATTATGAAAGAAAAAGCTTAATAATAAACCTAAGGTAATCTTTGTGAAATAATGTCTAGATATTGCTGCCTTAACCATAATTATTTAAATCTTCAACAATTGCATAGTTCTTTCAGGAACCTCTTCAACGCCACTCATTCTCATTGCAAGTAGGTGTGTTCTCAGGAATTCCAAATCTTCTGAGGTATCAACATCGTACCATGGGGGAAGAACGTACACTTGTGTATTCAGGGACTTTATTCTTGTCAGGGTCTGGTCAAATACCCTTGATGTACTCCACCCTATGCCATCAAAAATATCATCATTCAACCCTGAAAGACCAATGAGGTAATATCCGCCATCAAATGTGGGACCTATAACGATAGGAATCTTTTTTAATATATCAAATGCCTTTTGAATATAAGACACAGGGAGAGTGGGACTATCTGTACCTATAATTACTACTCTTTTTGCACCCTCAGCAAAAGATTGCTTAAAGGCATTTTTCATCCGTTCGCCAAGATTTTTACCTTTTTGGGGTAAAAAATTTGTTGGTTGTTTGACTAATTTACGGAATGCCTTTTCTGCACCAATAGGCGTATACGCAACAGTTACATTATTTACACTATTACGTTTCAGTTTACGTGCATTACTTATTATATCAATGGTAAATGCTTTATAAAGCTTTGCAGCTTCATCAGGTGTAATACGTGGAGTGAGCCGTGTTTTGACTCTACCGGGAATGGGATCTTTGACAAATACAACAAGACAAGCACTCATATTGAAAATTATTACTTACATATTCGCTTTGAACCATAGGGCACGTTCCATAGATACCCCATTTTTGCCGTTTCTCTTCAATGTTACCACAAAGGATGAATAGATTATATAATACCCATCAAAAAAGCTTTACAAAACCTCTTTTATCCTACCACATCATTTATCATAAAAGTAAATGTATAGTTGGATATGTATCCACCAAAGTCAATTGGTAAAATCAGATTGAAGGTTGAATCTTTCAGCCCTTCACCCCTACCCTCAAAGCTATATCTCGGGAAGAGAGACTCCATTAAGTAGTATATTTCATATGATCTAGTGCTAAATCTATCCTGCCCTATACAGAAATCAGGCCAGATATTGATCCAGACATATCCTGATATCTCAGAACCTGGGTCTATCCTCATTGGCGGAACATACAGGTCATAATCTTCAAAATTCATTACCTCTTGCACGTAATCATAACCATAATGCACCCTGCGAGATTCACCCAAAGGGTCTATATATTCAGCATTGTCTCTAACAAGATTTATATCATGGTCAGTCTTATTCATAATTGCCACCCAGATATTCTCAGCAGATGGCACAAATCTGAATTGGACATTACTATCTTCAAAATTCATCGTCTCGCTTTGAGGATCAATTAGTGAAAAACTATAACGATAAGGTGTATATGAGCAACCGGCAAAGATTACGCATAAACATCCAATGATTATTTTGTGTTTTATGTTAAATAATTTGTACATCTCTCACCTCAGGATTAATTATCTTTCATAATATGGACAAATAGCTTTTTCAGCCATACGCATAAGCTCTTTTCTATGTATTTTTGAAGTTAGACTATACAGTGTCTTGCCATGTCTCCATAAAACGACATTATATCCTTTATATCTTCCAAAGTAATATGGCCTGCCTTTGAAAAATTCATGTTTCAGCTTGTTTATATTCATACCTGAACCATCCATCATCTCCAAAGATATCTTGTTATGATTACCTTTTAATCCAACATAAGCACTCTTTTTACCGGCCAGGTTAAACTTTTTACAACCAAAGAGTTTTATGTCCCGTCCTTTACATTCTGGAACATCTATGGCGAAATTATCTCGTTGTAAATTTCTAAAATGTTTTCTTATTTCATTTCTATCTGAACTGACAAGATCAAGGTGCATATTATCATTAACGAAATTGTCGTGGCGTTCTGCAGCCACCTTAACAATAGGGGGGGAGCTTCCTGGTTTAGGAAAAGTGAAATAAATACTTAAAACAGAGATAAGTAAAAGTATTAAAGCTGCTTCGATTATATAAGCACGCCTTAGTCTGAAAAGCTGAAAGAGACCCTTTTTATTTCTTTCCTCCAACTTCGGCACAAAAACTTCAGCACGGCCACCTCCTTCATGCCTCCCTGACAACTGTTTAACAATATTTTCTCGCACACTTTGAGGCACTCTATGAATTCTTGCCCTATCTCTTACTACTTTCTTTAACACTTGCTCAAACTCGAACTTCTCACAGCATTTTCGACAAACCTCAAGATGTTTCTTAATCTTTGAATAATCTTTTTCTTCAAGCTCATTATCTAAATATTCATAGAGTTGCCTTGTCGCTTCTTCGCAATTCATTTATTTCTTCCCCTTTTACAAATTTTCTTTTGTTCTTTGTGCGTTGACTTCTAAGACTTACTATAGTTAATGTTTCCGCGCGATTTTGTAAGCGCATTTTATTTTTCCCTTAAATAACCTTTATCTTTTGCATAATTCCATAATAATTTCTGTAATGCCCTTCTCGCCCTGTATAGCCTTGATTTTACTGTCCCTATCGGACATCCAACAATACTCGATATTTCTTCGTAAGAAAGCCCTTCTACATCTGAATACAAAACCACTTCTCTAAAAGCTAGCGGCAAATTATCAAGTGCATATTTGATTTCTTCTTCCAAATATTCCTCAATACCGATGGTGCTTTTACCCAGAAAGTTATCATCCGTTCTATCGGCAGTTATCCTATTAAATAAATAAAATTCCTCATTATTGCCATAATGAATTTCTTGTGGTTCTCTTATCTTCTTTCTATACAAATTAATAAAGGTATTTCGCAATATCTTAAACAGCCATGCCTTCAGGTTAGAGCCCTCATTAAACGTATGCAAAAATCTGTGCATCTTAAGGTAAGTCTCCTGCACAAGGTCTTCGGCATCGTCCTTGTTTCTCGTCATCCTCATTGCCACGTTAAAGAGTGAATCGATATACTTTAGTGCATCTAACTCGAATTCCCTTAATTTACTCTCCGGCTTATCAAAGTCCTTCATCCCATATCACTTATAACAATATTTGCAATAAAATAGTTCCCTTTTTAATAATTAATCCCTAACAATCTAATGCTATTTCCCCTGGAGATTTAACCTTAGTAGTTAAATCAAGAGTACAGGGCCTGCGTAATATTAAAATGTAAAATGGGTACCCCCAATTACTTTTCTAAAGCCTTCTTAAGGTCGTCTATTAAATCATTAACGTTTTCAATTCCAACAGAAATCCTTATAAGGTCGTCAGATATGCCTACTTTCTCCCTTACTTCTTTTGGCAGAGAAGCATGTGTCATTATTGCTGGATGTTCTATTAGTGACTCTACTCCGCCCAGGCTTTCTGCCAAAGAGAATATCTTTACCCTTTCAAGAAATCTTCTTGCTGCCGCCAAGCCTCCCTTTATAAAAAATGTTATTACTCCCCCGAACCCAACCATTTGTTTTCTCGCAAGTTCGTGTTGTGGATGTGATCCAAGTCCCGGGTAAATAACCTTTCTTACTTTAGAATGACTTTCTAAAAATTGTGCTATCATCATCGCATTATTCTCATGTCTTTCCATCCTGATAGCAAGAGTTTTAATTCCACGTAGTACCAGGAAGCAGTCGAAAGGGCCTGGTACTACACCTACTGCATTTTGAAGGAACTGGAGTTTATCGTACAACCCCTTATCATTAGTTACAACAGCACCACCAATAACGTCACTGTGGCCGTTTAGATACTTGGTAGTACTGTGCATAACTATGTCAGCTCCAAGTTTCAGAGGCTTCTGAAAGAAGGGAGTTGCAAAGGTATTATCAACAACAACTAATACGTTATTCTTTTTTGCAATATTGGCAATCGAGCCAATATCTATTAGTTTTAGAAGTGGGTTTGAAGGGCTTTCCAGCCATACGATTTTTGTATTATCTTTTATGTGTCCTTCCAAAGATTGGGGGTTGGTTAAATCTATAAAATCAAATTCAAGTTTGTATCTCTTCAATACCTTATCAAACAACCTAAACGTCCCACCATAGACATCGTCACAGCAGATAATATGGTCACCTGTATCTAGCGTTTGCATTATTGTTGAGATAGCCGACATTCCTGATGAAAAGGCTAGTCCGTAATTTCCTTCCTCCAGAGAGGCAATATTTTTTTCTAGTGCTGTTCTGGTAGGATTATGCGTCCTTGAATAGTCGTAACCCTTGTGCTTACCGGGCGATTCCTGGACGTATGTGCTTGTTTGGAATATTGGCGTCATTATGGCACCGGTTCCTGGGTCAGGTTCACATCCAGCATGGATGGCCCTTGTTTCAAATCTTTGTTTCATATATACCCCCTTTATTCCAGAAAACCGTTGGCTTTCATCCATTCATCGTTATACATCTTACTAAGATACCTGCTGCCAGAATCTGGAAGGATTACGACAATATTTTTGTTTTCCTTAATTCTCCTGGCAATCTTAATGGCTGCCCACACAGCACTGCCGCTAGAGCCTCCTGCAAAGATTCCCTCTTCCCTTGCCAGTCTTCTCGCCATCAAGAATGATTCTTTATCATGAACTCTAATAATATCGTCGATCAGGTCAAAATCAACGGCCTTTACAATATAGTCCTCTCCAATCCCCTCTACTTTGTAAACGTGAGGTTTTATAAGTTTCCCGGTCTTGAAATAATCATAAAAAACAGACCCCTCCGGGTCAACAGCAATTATCCTTATCTCAGGATTCTTCTCCTTGAGATATCCTCCAGCCCCACTCAATGTGCCACCAGTACCTATTCCTGCAACAAAATAATCTATATTCCCACCTGTTTGTTTCCATATCTCAGGCCCGGTGGTGTAATAATGTGAATCAATATTCCGTGAATTGTTGTACTGATCCGGATAGTATGAATTTGGGGTCTCTTTAGCTATTCTCTTAGCCACACTGTAATAACTTTCGGGAGAATCAGGAGGGACATCGGTGGGAGTTACAACAACTTTTGCACCAAATGCCTTCATCAGGTTCTTTTTCTCATCGCTCATCTTATCGGGCATAGTGATTATGCACTTGTAACCCTTTGCCGCTGCAATCATTGCAAGGGCAGCACCGGTATTGCCAGAAGAATTTTCCACTATGATACCACCGGGTTTTAAGAGCCCTCTTCTTTCTGCATCCTCAATGATAAACAGGGCCATCCTGTCCTTTACACTTCCCGCAGGGTTTAAAAACTCTAACTTAGCAAAGATACTTGAGTTTATGCCTCTTGTTATCTTATTTAACCTTACTATTGGCGTCCATCCAATGGTTTTCAGAATATCAGGGGATATATTCCCAAACTTTTCTATTAATGAACTGAAATCGGTCTTAATAGCTGGTTTTTTCTTGAGAGTAGGCTTTCGCTTAGAGATGAGTGTTTGAATCATAAACATTTTTCATTCCCCCTCTAAGCATATTATATTACATTAATTACTACAAAAGAAGGGAGAAAGAAATAAATTTTAAATTTTATTTAAAATTTATTTTAAATAAACTAAAAGGGGGAAGGTTTTGCTTTTGTATGTGGCTGGTTACGGAACTTATCTAATTCGGATTGTGAAATTAAGGGGCAAGACAAGGGTAGAGGCTGTGAAATTCCCTTTGATTCGTTAGACAAAGCTAACTTGGTGAGATTTGACTGTGCATTGCCTGTCCAGTCCGTACATGACGGACAGGCAACTCACATGTAAAAAAACTTTAATCCTCACTTTTACAAGGTAGAGACTTAATCGGCTTATCCTTCAGATGCCGTGAACCCGACCTTTTCAACTGCTTCAATAAGTTTTTCTTTATTTGCCTTTCCCTTTTCAATATGAACTATAGCCTTACCATTTTTATAACTTACATGAACATCCTTGACTCCTTCGCACGCGGTTAGAGCACCCTTTACCCTATTTTCACAGCCACCACATGTCATACCTTTGATGTTCAGGACTATGTCATCAGCATTTTGCGCTACGACTTCAGCACTACCGGATTCGTCTGTATTGCCACATAAACCACAAGACACTTTTATCAATTTTGCTTCTTTATATGCACATGCCTTGCCACTGCACGGTTCATTACAGCCAGATTTATCAGAACCCATCTCACATGCCTGCAGTACAGAAAAGGAAAATGCAAAAACAAATACCACAGCAAACAAAGAAACACAACTTACTGTTAAAGACTTAAGCTTAAACATCTTATTACTCCTTTCTTATAATAATTTTTCAAAATTAACCATTTTACATATTCCTATTTTGCCACCTTATATGCAAACAGATTGACTACCTCAATTTGATATGTCTTATTAAGGTCCTGACAGCCTATCGCTGCACGTGTTGGTGAACATTTAATATACTTCCTGTAAACATCATTCATCTGTCCCCAGTAATCAATGTTCTTCATGAAGATCATGGCGTTAACAATCCTATCCATGCTGGTTCCGGCCTTTTTCATTGCATTCTTTATGTTTTCAAACACTAACTTGAATTGTCCATTAGGATCTAGCGTGGGAACTTCGCCATTTGAAGCAACCGGAATAAATCCACCACAGCATATTTTTACTGCCTTAATCTTTTGAAGACGTACGACATCTTCTTCAAACCAATCGCACATCAGTCCTACCTGTCTGGCAGGTTGTTTTCCTCCAATCTTTCTACCATCTTTAAGAACTAAATCAAGAAGCTTATCTCTCACAGTAAACGGAAGTCTTTGTGCCTTTTCTATAGACATCTTATCTAAGTCTCTTAAAGTATAGTTTTTCTTTACTGCTTTTGCCATTAAGTTCTCCTTTCTTCTAAAATATCCGATATATTCTCCAAATCATCATCTGGAATTTCCCAACCAACAGCACCTACATTTTGTTCTGTCTGTTCTGGATTCTTTACTCCAACAAGCGCAGTAGTTACGCCTTTCTGATGAAGCAACCAATTTATAGCCAACTGGGCCGTTGTCTTGCCTAGTTTTTGTGCGATCTTTGTAATCTCTTTTACCTTTCTAACATGAGACTTAAAAACATCACCAGTAAAATGACCAATAATTTCCTGTCCTCGCCAATCCTCAAACCTGGTATTTTCATCGTATTTGCCGGTCAGTACACCTGATGCAAGCGAACTGTAGCAAATTACACCAATATTGCCCTCTATACAAAATGGGAGAATCTCCTTCTCTATGTCTCTCTCCAGCATATTATACATTGGTTGAAGAGAAACTATCTGGCCGTATTTAAGACTCTCTTTCATCTGATCAACTGAGTAATTGCTAACACCTATATATCTAACCTTTCCAGCCTTCTGAATCTTCAGAAGGGCATCCATTGTCTCCTCAATAGGTGTATTTTCATCTGGCCAATGTACCTGATATAAATCAACGTAATCTGTCCTTAATCTTTTCAGGCTTAGATCTATTTCTTCAAATATTGATTCACGAGTAGACTTTTTCTCTATAGCTTCTATCTCTTCCTCTTCCCACCGTAGACCACATTTTGTTGCGATCATGATTTCTTTGCGTTTTGAATGCAAAGCCTTACCCAATAATCTTTCAGAATAGCCAAAGCCGTATACTGGGGCGGTATCATAGAAGTTTATCCCCAGATCAAATGCCTTCTCAATAGAACGAATGGATTTTTCTTCACCTTCAGTCTTCCAGAAAGGCTCTCCTCCTATACCCCAGGCCCCATAACCGATTACGGAGGGGTTTAAATCACTTTTTCCTAAAATCCTGTATTCCATCTTACCATAAATAATAGCAAATGTTTTTTAAAGAATGATTTTAATGTAAACATTTTTCAAAGGAAAGAAATTTTTTACAAAGTCAATTCTTTGTAAAAAAACTAGATACTTTGGAAGTGTAAGAACGCCTATTTTACAACTTCCTCTCCCTCTACAAGAGGGACGAATCGAACGGGAATAGTTTTTTCAATACTAATTTCTCCACTCTCATCTTTCTCCACAATCAACAAATCTTGCCCTAAAAAGGAACTATCAACTGGAATAACCATCTTTCCACCTGATTTCAATTGTTTTATCAAAGGATCAGGAATTTTCTCCGCTGCTGCCGTCACTATTATTGCATCGAACGGTGCCCTATCCGGCCAGCCAAGCGAACCATCTGCTATCTTAACATACACATTGTTAAATCCAAGGCTCTTCAACCTTTCCTCCGCCTGAAGTCCTAAGTCTTCTATTATTTCAATGGTATATACCTCCTTGACAATCTTAGATAGGACTGCTGCCTGGTAACCTGATCCAGTTCCAATTTCAAGTATGATGTCGTCATTATCTACATCCAGCATTTCAGTCATTAGGGCAACTATGTATGGCTGAGATATTGTTTGCCCTAATCCAATTGGTAACGGTTGATCATAATAACTATATTGTCTAAATTCTTCAGGAATGAACAAATGTCGCGGAACACTTTCCATAGCCTCAAGTACTTTCTTATCTCTAACGCCTCGGGCTACTATTTGGCGCTCGACCATGTTCTTCCTTTTCCAGGCATAATCTTCTTCTGTAAGCCCTATATTTTCCCTTGCAAATACTATTGAATTGCTTCCAGTAAATTGCGAAAAAGGAAGGTAATTATAAAGAATACAATATAAAGCGATTATTATGGTTATAAGTTTTACAAATTTCATTTTTTTCTCCATACATACATTTTACATTCCCTGGTCGCATATTATAATAATAAACTTGAATACATCTCAAGTTAAAACCAAATTAATACTTCTTGCCATATACGGTTGTGTAATCATAATGCCCCAAGCCCAATTGCATTTTTATGTAAAACTTGACAAAAATTTATGTTATTGTTAACATTCATTTTTACTCTAAAAGAGATAAAAACACACATAAAGACTGGTATTGTTTTAAATGGAAGTCATAAAAAAGCTTAATGAAATGCAGACAAGGGTTTCTTCAATCAAAGAGAGGAAAGAAACCATAGGATTTGTGCCCACTATGGGCGCACTACACGAAGGCCATATAAGCCTGATGCACAATGCAAGAGATGAGAATGATAAACTCATTGTCAGCATCTTTGTAAACCCAACACAGTTCGACAATGGAGATGACTTCAAAAGTTATCCTCGCCAGTTAGATAAAGACATAGAGATTGCAGAGAGTATAAATGTAGATATAGTCTTTGTACCGTATGCTGAGGAGTTGTTCAAAGAGGGTTTTTGTACGTATGTTCTGCAAACAAAACTCACCGAACCCTTATGCGGCAAATTCAGACCTGGACACTTCAAGGGTGTAACCACTATAATGACGAAACTTTTCAATATAATCAAACCAGACAGGGCTTACCTTGGCCAAAAGGATTATCAGCAGAATATTGTTATAAAAAGGCTAGTCCGTGATCTGAATATGATGATAGATATTAAGGTTCTCCCTACTGTGCGTGACAAAGACGGTCTTGCATGTAGTTCAAGAAATAGACACTTAAATCCACAAGAACGCTCCAATGCGCTCTGCATTTATAACTCTTTACTAAAAGCAAAGTCTATGTATTCTTCCAGCATAAAAGATGCAAATAAGATTATAGAAGAAATGACATCCATCATTAAGAGTGAAGAGTATACCAGGATTGATTACGTGTCTATAGTTAATCCGAACACACTTGAAGATGTTTCGTGTATTAATGGAAAGGCTGTAGCTACTGTGGCTGTACGTGTTGGAGATACAAGATTAATAGATAATATAATTCTGGAGTAAATAAAATGCTTAGAGAAATGTGTAAATCAAAAATTCATTCCGCAACCGTTACAGAAGCAAACTTGAACTATACTGGCAGTATAACAATTGACAAGACTTTGCTGCAGACAGTAGATATCCTACATTATGAAAAGGTACAGGTCTTAAACCTTAATAATGGCACAAGAGTTGAGACATACGTGATAGAGGGTGCACCTGATTCGGGGATTATATGCCTGAACGGAGCAGCAGCAAGGTGGGCGGTTCCCGGTGACAAGGTGATAATAATCTCATACTGCCTTATTGATGATGCCAAAGCAAAGAATTGGAAACCAAAAATAGTGTTAGTTGACGAAAAAAATAAGATAAAAAAACTCCTCTCTGATTGAAATCCGTCCTGTAAATGATTAGAACTCTTTTTGAAATCCCGATCCCGTTCATTGGCAAGTCAATTCCCGTTTACGCATATGGGCTGATGCTGATGGTCGGCTTCCTGGCAGCCCTTTACGTTGCGCGTATGAGGGCAAAATCTGAAGGCATAAGCCCCGAACATATAACAGACTTAGGAATATACACAATTTTTGCGGGAATAGCTGGAGGTAGATTATTTTATGTGATTCAGAATTTTGACGTATACAAAGGTAACCTTATAGATGTCTTAAAAATATATCAAGGAGGGTTGGTATTCTACGGAGGTTTGATAGCCGCAATTATTGCCTTAATTTCTATCTTGAGGATAAAGAAACTCCCGATCAAAAAGACGATTGACATTATCGCTCTTTCCCTGGCAATAGGGCTGGTCTTTGGAAGGATAGGATGTTTTCTTAACGGATGCTGCTGGGGTGATATTTGTAACCCAAATTTATTATGGGCTGTTCAATTCCCCAAAACAATTGACGTACATAATTTGATCGATGGTAGCCCTGCATTCCTGCATCATCTCGAAGAGGGGTTAGTAAGTTTGTCAGATAAACACTCGCTTCCCATTCATCCTACCCAGCTATATTCATCATTAGGTAATCTCGCCATATTTTTTATATTAAATGCCTTTTTTAAATATCGCAGGAGGGATGGAGAAATAACAATGTTATTCTGTATTTTATACCCCGTAATGCGATTTTGTATGGAGATTTTAAGGGCAGATAATCCACCCCTTTTTGATGGCCTAACCATTTCACAAAATGCTAGTGTCTTAATCTTTATTGTCGCGACCACACTTTTTATAATCGGAAGGGTAAAGATGAGGGGTAAAAATGATACTCTTAAAGTACAAACATCTCATAGCTCGGCTTGACTTGTAACTCGTGGATTGATCGGAGTTCTGGTGACTTACATTATAAGATGTGAGTTATTGATAGACCTTCTCCTCCCAGGTAATACAATTTTGAGAGGTTTTCTTCATCAATAAGGATATGAAAACTAACACTTGAATCTGCAAACGTGCGATTAAGAACCCTGCTGTTTTCATAAATATAAGCTAACAATTTCCCGTTACTGACACTGCATACAAGCTTAATCTCCACACACTCTTTCTCTGCAAAACTAACTATCTTTTGTTTTAGCTTTTCTAAACCCTGTGCATTACGTGCAGAGATTGTCAGTGCGTTATCATATTTACTCTTAAAAAAGGCAACTACTGAAGTATCTTCTAAAGCATCAATTTTATTGAGAACCATTATAATTGGTTTTTTATCACACCCGAGTCCTTTGAGAACGTTGTTAACCGAATCAACTTGTTCGATAACATCTGAAGAACTAATATCAACAACATGCAATAGAAAATCAGCCCATCTTACCTCTTCAAGGGTAGCCTGAAACGAAGAGATTAAATTGTGGGGAAGATTTTTAATAAATCCTACTGTATCGCTTAAGATGACTTTCTTGCCGTTCCCCAATTGGCATAAACTTGTCTTTGTATCAAGAGTTGCAAAAAGTTTATCCTCAACAAACACCTCAGCATCCGTCAGCCTGTTCATTAATGTTGATTTACCGGCATTTGTGTATCCTACCAGGGAAACTGTGGTATATTCTTTTCTTGACTTTACCTGAGTTTCTTTACGTTTCTCTATCTGCCTGAGCTTTTTCTTTAAAGCAAGTATTCTATTTGATACTAATCTTCGGTCTACCTCTAATTGCTTTTCTCCTGGCCCTCTCGTCCCTATACCTCCCTCAATCCGGGAAAGATGGGTCCACATCCTCTTTAAACGTGGTTTTGTATATTCCAATTGAGCAAGCTCAACCTGTAGTTTTGCCTGAGCTGTCTTAGCTCTTGTTGCAAAAATATCTAGAATCAACTCACTTCTATCAATTACTTTAGTATCAATAACCTTCTCTAAATTGCGGACCTGTGCGGGAGTAAGGTCATCATCACAAATCACAACATCTACATCTTTATCCTTACACAAATTAGCTAATTGTAATGCCTTTCCCTTACCTACATAAAAAGAAGGATCAATACTTCCCCTTCTTTGCACAAAACTATCTAACACCCTTGCTCCCGCTGTATCTGCTAAGCTCTTAAGTTCAATCAGCGAATTCTTATTATTCTGTCCGTTGTGCAATATTGCATGAAGTAATATTGCACGTTCAGCTCTTACTGATACGTCTATTCTCTTTAATTCTACCATACGAAAAAATTATCTTCTTTTTCTTGTAGTCTTTTTCTTTGTAGTTTTCTTGGCTGCAGACTTACTTGCTGTTTTATATAAAGACTGCATATAACTCTTTGTCTTTTTCAGACGACGCTTTTTTGCCTGAAAGCGGACTGCTTCCAGCGTTCTCCCAAGCCTCTTTGCAAGTGTCTTTGTGTCTGTCTTTGGATAATCCCTCTTTAGTGTGCTTATTTCTCCCTTTGTCCATAACTTTGCAGCTTTTTTTCTAGTCTTCTTTGCACTCATTTACGCACCTCCTTCTAAAAAATAGTTATAAAATTAATCATCCTCTAAATTACCTTTTTTGCTAGTATATCTCCCACCCTATAAGTTTTTTGTATCATGAGGCTTAGTCGTTGTCAAGTAAAAAAATACAAGTCAACTACCATACCCTAAAGGGGGAGCGTATTGAGGGAGCAATACAAAAAGGGATCATAATAATTTTCTCACAATTTTAATTGTTATTTGTAATCCTCATATTTTTCTTGATTTAAATAGTTAACCATATTAAATTGAATGTTTGGCTACGAAGATACAAAGCAAATGAACATGAAAGTTTGTACCACTTTCTTTTGGAAAGTGGTACGCTTTCCAAAAGAAAGTGGATTTTATTAACCAAAAACAGAATTATAAAACAATGAATATATTGATAGCATTACCAGCTTATAATGAGAAAAAAGACATTGGGTATATAATATCACAAATAAAGAAGTACGATTTAGATGTTCTCGTGGTAGATGATGGTTCTACCGATGGCACTCAAAGACAATTAACAGAAATCGATAATATTAAAACAATTATACATAAAGATAATCTAGGTTACGGACACACCATCATTGATGCATTTAAATATGGAATTTCAAATGGTTATGACTGCATAATCACAATGGATTGCGATGGCCAGCATATACCGGACGAAATACCAATATTTCTTGCACAGATTCCCAGCTACGATATCGTCTCAGGATCAAGGTATCTAACACCAAATAGATTGAACCAGAAAATCCCTCCAGATAGATATGCAATAAATATAGAGATAACACAAATACTGAATAGAACAACAAACCTTAATTTAACAGACTCCTTTTGTGGTTTTAAAGCGTATAAAACTAATGCCTTAAAGAAAATGAATCTGACGGAAAATGGTTACGGTATGCCACTGCAATTGTGGATACAGGCATGGAAATTAGGTTTGGTCATTAAAGAAATACCAGTTAAGCTTATATATAATGATGTGTCAAAACGTTTTAAGGGAGGATTAGATAATCCTGTAATAAGATTAAGATATTATAAAGAAGTAATTAGAAGAGAGACAAATAAAGATACAGGCAAGCTGGTAACGGTATGAAGCTTACATCTATCACAATGACAATCTTCAAATAAAAATGATTTCTTCAAATCTATTTTATGAAGAAAAACGGAAACAAATGGTACAAACACAATTAATTTCTAGAGACATTATAGACAAAGAAGTACTTCGTGCTATGGGAAAAGTTCCTCGACATAGTTTTTTACCTGTAGAACTTTGGGATCGGGCATACGATGATGCCCCTGTACCAATTGGGGAAGGGCAAACTATTTCCCAGCCTTATATAGTTGCCTATATGATTCAAGCTCTTTCACTTAAGAGGGAAGATAAAATCCTGGAAGTGGGTACTGGCTCCGGCTACCAAACTGCAGTCCTTGCAGAGATACTGGAGAAAATTTACACTACTGAGATCAGACCAGAACTGGCAAGGAAAGCAATGACGAGATTAAATGAGTTAGGTTATGGTGATAAAGTAAAAATCCGTATTGCTAACGGAGGCTTGGGGAACGAGGATGAAGCACCTTTTAATGGTATAATAGTAACGGCAGCTACTTTTGATATACCCAGGCAACTTGTCGAACAGCTTGCGGAAGAAGGTAAAATTATAATACCAGTAGGTAGTGCTGAACAGCAAATATTAATCAGGGCAACAAAAATTAAGGGAAAATTGATAGAAGAAAAACTCCTAAGTTGTATTTTTGTGCCATTAGTAAGAAAAGAATGCGATAAAAACTAAGTAATTGCTCAATATCAAGTGGAATTTCATGCTATTTAACGCGAGTGTCAACCCCGCTTTCGCAGGGATTCCAAGAGTTAGTGCTGGAATCCTTCCGAAAGGAAGGGTACTTAATTCCACTTGATATTGAGCAATTACAAAACTAACCCTTTATTAGCAGAATACGTATAGCATTATAACTATAAAAATTTCATGATCAAATGACAGTTTGATAACTTGTTGAATTAACTATACTTATCTAAATTTTACAATGAGTATTCACGACCATCTACATTCCCTATACATCCATATACCATTTTGTACAAGTAAATGCATATATTGTGATTTCAATTCAATCACAATAAAATCAGACATAGTAGACGAATATCTCCTGGCAATAGAAAGCGAATTTCAGTCAATAAATAAAGAATATTTCTTTAAGACTGTTTATATTGGTGGCGGTACACCCACTGTTTTAAATGAAACACAATTAAGTAAGTTACTAGACATAGTGTCCAAATATATTGATAAATCTAAACTCAAAGAATATACGATTGAAGCAAATCCTGGTACGTTAAATGATGAAAGAATTTTCATTCTAAAGAATAGTCTTGTTAATAGGGTCAGTATCGGAATTCAATCATTTAATAACAATTATTTAAAACTCCTGGAACGAATTCACACTGCAAACGAAGCGAAAGATACATTTTTTAATTTAAGAGAAAACGGATTCAAAAACATTAACATAGACCTAATTTACGGTTACCCGGGACAAACCTTAAATGAATGGAAAATGGATTTAATGGAATCTTCAAGATTAGATCCTGAACATGTTTCTGCATATTGTCTTTCGTATGAACAGGGAACACCTCTTACCAAGATGATAGATTCTGGAATTTTTAGAAGGCTGGAGGAGGAAGAAGAATTAAAGTTGTATGAGTATACGAAAGACTTCCTCTGTAATAAAGGTTATCTACATTACGAGATATCAAACTTTGCAAAACCAGGTAAAAAGTGTAAACACAATATAGTCTACTGGAATAATGAGGAATACATCGGCATTGGTGCTGGAGCATTTTCCTTTGTTGATGGTAAACGATATTGTAATATAAAGAACGTAAGTGAGTACATCTCTACTGCACAATCCAAGAAAAACTTAATCTGTTTTTCTGAAACATTATCTCAAAAGAAGCGTGCATCGGAAATACTCATTATGTCATTGAGGATGACCTCTGGTATTTCGAAAATAGAATTTTTTAAAAGATCTGGTCTTGATCTATTAGGGCTTTTTGGTAAACAAATAAATGATCTCGCAAAAGCAGGCCTGATAAACTTTGATGACGAAAGAATAAAGTTGACCAGAAAAGGAATGTCTGTAGCAGATTCGGTAATGATGGAATTTGTTTAAATTAAAGCCATATTTAAGAAACTAGAAAATTGATAAATGCAACAGATATTAGAAAAGGACTAATTATAAAGATTGACGGAGAACTTTTTTCGGTGTCCGACTTTCAACACGTTACACCTGGTAAGGGACGTGCGCATATGCAGGTAAGCATAAAAAGTTTGAAACAAGGAAATGTCACTCAAAAACGTTTCAGGTCTACGGATAAGGTGGAAGACGTGTTTCTTGAACACATAGATATGGAATATCTATACAAGGACGGAGAGGATTTTTGCTTCATGAATACAGAAAACTACGAACAAGTTCTCCTTACAAAAGAAGTTCTTGGAGATACGATGTTATATATCACACCAAACTCCAAAGTTAAAGTTTCATTCTACGAAGGCAATGCAGTAGGGATTGAACTCCCGGCCTCGGTCACATTGAAGATAATAGAAACTGACCCCGGAACAAAGGGTGATACCGTGACCAACGTATTTAAACCAGCGAAATTAGAAACCGGACACATAATTAAGGTACCACCTTTTATAAACCCCGGTGAACTTGTAAAGGTAGACACACGCACAGGCCAATTCCTGGGAAGGGCATAGAAGTTATCAATGAAGATAAATATTGAAGAATCCATAAAGACTTATGGCAAAAAGATAGATGCTTTACTTAGAGAAACCATCCCTCCAGATAAAGATGATTATCTGAGCGAGCCTATATGGCATCATCTGAGAACTGGTGGAAAACGGATCAGGCCAGCTATATGTTTAATTACGTGTAAGGAATTAGGTGGTAACCCAAATGAAGCACTCTATTTTGCTGTGGCAATAGAAATCCTGCACAATATGTTCCTGCTTCATGACGATATAGAAGATGGTGATACCATGAGGCGGGACCAACCAACTGTATGGGTAAAATACGGCACTGCTAATGCAATTAATGCAGGCGACTATCTACTGGCAAGAGCATATCAATGTATTCTTTCAAGTCCTATAGCATCAGACAAGAAGATGAAGTACCTCGACATTTTTACCCTAACATATGAAAAAACTGTGGTTGGGCAAGCGCTTGATATTAACGCAAGAGGTGCTAGAGACTTTACAGTGAAAAAATATACCGATATGGTTGAATTAAAGACGGGATATTACCTTGCATGCGGTATGGTTGGAGGTGCCATTGCATCCGGACATTCCGATAGAGTAATAGACCAAATCTGGAAATTAGGCAAATTTATGGGGCCTGCTTTTCAAATCAAAGATGATTTGATTGATTTAACAAAAGGTAAGGGACGTGGTGGAGTCATAGGCTCTGATATTAAAGAAGGAAAAGCCAGTTTTTTGTACGCATACACCTCTGAAGTGGCAACCGAAGATGATAAAAAGACGCTTATTGAAATAATGACAAAGCAAAGGAAAGAGACAACTGAGGCCGACGTAAAACAAGTCTTGAAGATATATAAAAAACATAACGCTATGGACCACGCACAAAGATACGCCGAAGATTTAATAAAACAAGCCAATTCTATAATCGACGAAATACCCATCAATAATAAAACCGTCTTTAAAGAAATTGCAAACTTCATGGCCAAACGTATGACCTAGTTCTCTACTCCCTATTCCCTACTACTTATCATCTCTTCACAGCATCATTTAATCTTCCTAATTTCTTATTCCTCATCTTCCGTATATAACTTTCTGACATCTTATAGCTTGATAATTACGACAATTTTAGTATAATTTATGTTTTTTAACAATCGTATCTCCTTAGAGGGAAAAGAAATGAGAATCAATTATGAATTAATACACCCATTCTTGCGAATCAACAAGTTTTTTGCCATTATTCTGTTGGTTTTATTGATTTATGGATGCGGTAATGAAGAAACACCATCCATAACCGAGGTTGAAGAAGAAACAGTAAAAGAGGAAGAAAAAGCTGCATTAATATTACCAGATTTCGGCAGCTCAGACGCTGAAAGTTATTATAATTTTGGAGTTGATATAATAAAAAAAGGTGATTTTGATTTGGCTATCCTGGCCTGGACCAAGGCTGTAGAAATAGACCCCGCCATGGTAAAGGCACATAATTTTCTAGGACGCGCCTATTATACACAAGGCATGATGGATGAAGCGATTACGGCCTACAAAAAGGTTATAGAGCTAGAATCTGGAAAGCCGGATTCTTACATAAAACTCGGTATTGCTTACCGCTATAATGAAATGGTTGATGAAGCAATAGAAGAATTCAATAAAGCACTCGAGATAAACCCTTTTTCGGCAATTGCATACGATGAGATGGGCAATGCACTGACAAAAAAAGAAAAATACGATGAAGCTATTGAGGCATATAAACAGTCTATAGCCTTTGATCCACAATACCCTCAACCACATAATCATCTTGGAGTTGTTTATCTTCTAAAGGGAATGACGAAAGAAGCATCTGCCGAATTTAAATTATTTGAAAAATTAACGGCTGCTAAAAAAGCAAAATTGCCAAAAGGAATGCAACATTAAGGAAACAATTTATGAATAAAATTATATCTACCTTTATCTCAGTCGCAACAATCTTTGTTTGTGCTTCTACAAATTATGCAAATGACGTTGATAGCCCTAGTACAGAGAAAAACGAGATTCAGATACAAGAGGAAGAACGTAAACGCGCACGGGAGGAAGAAGATAAAAAAATTATCGGATATGCAGAGGCAATCAAATCTAACCCTGACAACGTAGATGCACATTACAATCTTGGTATTATCTATGACAAACGTGGAAGATTTAACGATGCAATAATAGAATATAAAAAGACCATTAGCCTGAAACCCGAATTTATAGATGCACGTTTCAAGCTGGCGCTTATCTTTGCTGAAGAGAATTTGTATGATGAAAGCATTCACGAACTTGAGAAAATAACAAAGATTGATCCTCAAAACGCAAACGCATACAAATACATTGGCCTTGCCTACTACAAGCAAGGCCTTTTAGAAAAGGCTGTTGAAGAAATTAAAAAAGCTTTGGAGATTGATCCTGATAACGCCGAGATTCATTATACCATTGAGAATGTTTATCATAGCATGGGTCTATTTGACGATGCTATATCAGAACTCAAGAAGGCAATTGAACTTTATCCAGAATATGAAGAGGCTTACAATAATCTAGGATTTATCTACTATGAGCAGGGCAAGTATGAGGACGCCATAGAAAAATTTGAAACTGCTATTGATATTAACCCAAAATCCGCAGAAGCATACAGTAATATAGGCTTAATTTATTGTGAAAAAGGCATGTTTGATGAAGCTGTATCTGTGCTAAAAAAAGCCATAGAGATAGATCCCACCCTCCCGGATGCTCACAACAACCTGGGATATGCTTACTGGAACAAAGGTATTAAGGAAAAGGCTATGCGGGAGATGACAATATATAAACAGCTGATAGGAAAGTATTGATCAGGTGTAACTGGTCAATATCATGTGAATTTTAAGCAATTAAGAAACCTTTTTCAGAATTACCAATTTCTATATGTTAAACCAAGGTGTTACCCAGACATATTTCAAATGAAATACTAACCTTAATAATATCTTTATAGGCAATCCGAGCATCGTCCAGAACAAAAGCGCCACTATCGAATACCTTATAATTCCCAGCTTATCAAGTACCTGACTCTTCCTTAATTTCATAAAAATAAATGGCACAGTCATACCAAGGAAATAATATATACTCACAACGCCACCACCTATTACGGAACCTAATAAAGATTTTGAATCAATACCAATTAATTGTGTCAGATCATAATTAGTTTCAGCAACTATCCTATGAGGGTCCCACTCCTGCCACGGCCAAAACCACAGCCAGCCAGGTCCACGCATAAATACTCCTACTATTGTCAATGAAATCCAGATAATCTGGAAACCAAAGCAAAATGTTAATATAGCAAATTTCCTCTCCTTAAATGTATAGTAGCCATTACCTTTAGGATTTATGTCTATATATGGAATTGCCATTAACCCCATTATTATAAACGTAGGGAATATTACACCTGCAATCCATGGATCAAAATATACAAGCATCTCTTGCAGCCCCAGGAAATACCAGGGAGCCTTCGCAGGATTAGGCGTCATAGTAGGTTCTGAAGGTTCCTCCAACGGTGCATCGAGCGTAATTGACCAGACCATTAAGACTATCATTATAATTATTGCGGCAAGAAACTCCTTTCTCACCAAATATGGCCAGGTATGTATCTCATCCTCCGATATCTCTACATCCTTCTCCTTCGCCAGCGATTCCCCTTTAACAAAAGCAAGGGCGCGGTATCTTCCCTGGTCTGTCTCTTTCTTATCTGGCATTACTTATTCCCTTCATATAAAATATTAATCCCTGAGAAAGTCCTCTTTTTTATTTTCTTAACTTTAGGTACCTTAGTTCAATTTAGTCACTTATTGCGTCGATGATACCTGTGGGACTTAATTTGATTGCCTGCCCGACTGGAGGCTGTGTCACAATGTCATTCTGAGGCTTTAGCCGAAGAATCTCTTATACGTAACATATTGATTTCATTAGATTCTTCACTTCGTTCAGAATGACAAAATGCCCTTTTTCTGGATTATGACACAGTCTGTTGGCAGGCGGGCGTCTTCGCTACGCTAGGATATCGCCTCAGTATATGAGAACCCTTGCATCTTTATTGCACTTACCGGACACCTCTTAACACAAAGGCCGCACCTAATACACTTCTCTTCATTTATTGCCATCACGGCATCCCAATCATCAGGCATTGATCCCTCAAACATACCCTCAGACTCAACCTTATCACGCGAAACCATCATTATGCAATCATGCGGGCATATATCTATACATCCACCACAAAGCACACATTTTTGATCTATAAATATATTGAAGTGACAGCGCAAACACCTTTCCGCTTCCTCAAGGGCAATTTGTCTTGAAAATCCAAGTTCAATCTCCTCTTTAAAGCCCCACCTTTTTTCCATCGGTATTTCATCCTGTTCCTGACGGGGTATCGCGTCATAATCAAGTGTTTTCCTTACAGGCAATTTCTCCATAAAAAAATAATCATATTTCCTCTCTTTACTAACATTCACGAATTGATCTATAGCCCTTGCAGCCTTTCTACCAGATGCGATTGCTTCAATTGCATTTTTCGGCCCATGGGCAATATCACCCCCCGCAAATACACCTGGTCTTGTAGTTGCAAGAGTTTCACTATCTACCTTTATTGTACGTCTTCGCGTCAACTCTATATCAGGATGCCCCTCTAACCAGGATACGTCGGTAGTCTGACCAACAGCCAAAATCACAGAATCTGATGAGATGGTACTTTCAGAACCCTCAAAAAATGATGGATTAAACCTGCCGCTACTATCAAAAACAGATTCAACATCCAGGGTTTCCAACCCTACAACCTTACCATTTTCCTCAACGATTCTCTTAGGCCCTCTTGATGGATGAAGTATTAGACCTTCCTTCTCTGCCTCTACAATCTCAACCTCAGATGCCGGCATCTCTTTTCTAGACTCCAGGCATATTACATGTATTTCTCTTACCCCTTGACCAGTTGATTTTCGTGTTGCATCAGCCTCAGTACCACCTTCCTCAGACTTTTGAGGGACCCTTAGAGCAGTTCTTGCGACGTCGAGTGCAACGTTCCCACCCCCTACAACGATAACTTTTTTCCCCAGCTTTACATCATGGCCAAGATTAACATTTAACAGAAAATCTATACCACCAAAAACATCGTCATGCTCCTGACCGGATAATCCGATATTTACACTCTTATGGGCACCGATGGCAATAAAAATCGCCTTGAAACCCTCATTCGTTAAATCATCCAGGTTAAAATCTCTGCCTAATCTCTGCGATAGCCTTACCTCTATCCCCAATCTCATTATTTTTTCGACTTCTAACTCAATGGTTCTCCTTGGAAGTCTATATTCAGGTATCCCGAGCCGAAGCATACCACCTAGGACTGGTGTCGCTTCAAAGATTGTAACACTGTGACCCATCATGGCTAAATCATACGCTGCTGCAAGACCCGCTGGACCTGCTCCTATTATGGCTATCCTCTTGCCTGTCTTCTTTATAACCGGTACCCGCTTGGGAAATCTATCATTTGCATAATCTGCAGCTGCCCGCTTAAGTGAACAAATCGATATTGGCTCGTCAATCTTACCCCTGCGGCAAGCATCCTCACACGGGTGCATACATACCCTGCCAAGTATGTGGGGAAATATATTGGCCATGTAGTTTAAAACCAATGCCCCATCATAATTCTCTTCTTGTATCCTTTCTATATAGTGTGAAGCAGGTGTGTTAACAGGACAGGCATATTGACAATTTATGTTCTCCCTGAACCAGTTCTCATCTGCCTCGACTATCTTATATTTCACCAAAACCTCCTTTGTATTTCACATCTCACGATGTCTATCTTTTCCCTTTCTCTTTAAGACGATCATTCCTAAATGCCTGACTGAAGGACAACCATGTAAAGAAAAACACCAAAATTATCAACCCTACTATCGGTACATTATCGGGCTTGCTTATTATGTGCCATATATTCTCCATTTTTTTCTCCTTTATAACTTACCCGAAATACCTCCATCCTTACGGATCCTCCAGAAATGTACTATCATAAATATGCCTACTATCAGTGGCAATCCTATGCAATGCCATATGTACGCCCTTAAGAGTGCATTACCACCAACCAACGAACCACCCAATAAGGCAAATCTTATGTCATTATACGCAGTCATACCCAGCTGCTCACCAAATGGACCTTCATGTCCCAAAAGCGGTGTCGCTCTTGCCATGTTCGTTCCCACCGTCACCGCCCAAAATCCCAATTGGTCCCATGGAAGCAGGTATCCCGTAAAACTCAATAGCAGCGTTAGTACCAAAAGAACTACACCAACACCCCAATTAAATTCCCTGGGAGATTTGTATGAACCGGTCATAAACACCCTAAACATATGAAACCATACCGTTATTATCATAAGGTGAGCACCCCACCTGTGAAGGTTCCGCAAAAGCATACCAAAAGGCACATGATACTCCAGTCCTTTCATGTCCCAATATGCATCCCTTACATTCGGATGGTAATAAAACATTAAAAAAACACCTGTTATGGTTAAAACCAGGAACAAGAAGAATGTTGTGCCCCCCATACACCATGTAAAGCTAAATAATGGGGCATGTCGTTTTACCTTGGCCGCATGCAGGTGAAGGAACACGTTACTTATTGTCGTCAGCATCCGGTTTTTCGACGTATCTTCTAGCCCATGACGAAAGAATGAACGCCAAATCTGAGAATTTAATATAAGATCTTTGATTACACCGGAAATACCTTTTTCTTTCAGTAACTCCCGTATCTTCAACTTATCTCTTTTGTCGGTTTTATTGGCCAATTTAAACCCTCTATCTTCCCACAATAAAAAGGACAGTTAACCACACATGTAGGACTGTCCAACATCAAATTGCAAGCTTTATAAAATGTATCTCAGAACTCTAGTCCCGATAAAAACTAACCACCCTTTAAAAAAGGAGATTTGTAAACCTATTTTTATCTTTTACTCTACACCTCATCAAACTGGAATAAATGCACCTGGTTTGCTCCATTCACCTCGTTCACCCCTGAACCTTGAACTTTCATCAACTACTATCTCACCATCTTCTGTTAATTCAACTTTAAATCTTTCTAAAGGTCTTGGAGCAGGTCCCTCAATATTAATCCCATCGGGTGTAAAACCACTACCATGACACGGACACTTGAACTTTCCCTCCGCCGCCAGCCAGTTGGGTGTACAACCAAGGTGTGTACACTTTGCCTCGATTACGTATAGCTTGTCAACCTCACGTACCACCCATATCCTAAATTGCTTCTTAAATTTTCCGCTAACCCCTAATGTATATTCAAACAGGTGGCCTACCTTATATCTTGTTGGAGGTTCGTATAAAATACGTGGGAAAAAGAACCTGATAACCGAACCAAGTATAGTAATTAAGAATATGCCTATAAAACCCCAACCCATGAAATAAAAAAACCTTCTACGGCTTACAGTTTTATCTGCGATGGTTCTTGCTTCCGTTCCTTCTCCAACCGTTGTTTGATTGCTCATGTCAAATCACTTTTTCTTCTTTAGGAAAAAATCCACATTTGCAGTCTTTCCTGTTTCCACTGTTACATCTTTTGTTATAGTTCTAAGCTTTTCATGCCAGGCATTTAACTTGTAGGTACCTGGAGGGACGTTATCTATCTTAAAAACCCCATCCCTTCCAGTAACAGAAAAATAAGGATTTTCCAAAACAACGATAAATGCAGACATCTCTGCATGAACATTACATAAGAGAGGTATATCACACACCTCGTCGAATGTAACGTGTTTTACAACGCCCACGTCATAGGTGCCAAGATTAAACTGTTTACAACAGTCTGGAGGAGAAAAGACATTGTGACGTACCATATCACTGTTCGGGAAATCGATTGTTGTACCTTTTTGAACGACTATAACATGTGGAACATAAGTCAAATTTAGCTGATCCACAGTTCCGTGTTCTTCCGGTGCTGGATATTTATTGTCGCCTACTTTCTCAATATAAACAACCACATCTTCAGGATGCCTTACTCTTTTACATTTTACAGTTCCCGTAATACTGCCAGCATTTTCAACTTTAACCTCTGTCCTTATCTCTTTTTTTAATGACTTCAATGCATCTTGTAACTTCTGCTGAGCAATCTTTGCCTCTTCTTCAGTAAGTGTTTTCTTCTCCTCCTGTGCTATAACATTAGAAACACAAAAAAAACCAGAAAGTAATGTAACCATAAAAAAACAAGCAATGTATTTTATCATCGACATCTCCTTTATTTTGCGAAAATTTTGCGAAAAAGAAAAATCTCTTAAGAGAATCCAATTTTTAAAATAGTATAAGCTACGTATTCTAAAGAAATATTATTATTTCGCAAGTATAATGCCAAAATCATGAGAGTAAAATACCCCTCATTCTGTTTTCTGTAAGTACCACTAAAACAACAGGATATGAAAACTATTCATTTATTACTTATCTTTATTTCTTACTCTATCTTTATATAATTCAATCCATATCTGACAAAATGTCAATTGCTATGTAATCAATTAAATTTTTTGCCGACACAATGTCAAACAAAGAATTAAGCTAAATTTACATTTGGAAAGCAGACAGAATTATATATTTCATTTGAGATATGGAGATAGAATCAACAGGCCTGCCCGCCGGTTTGCTTAGCGAGTTCCTATTTATCAAGAATTATGGGATGTGTCCCTAATTATTAAGAGAGGTTAGTGAATTCATGGAATTGCCTATGAAGCCCACTTTATAGACGGCTTACGATGAGATTGAACACACTCTCTCAAGTACAAATTAATCAAGTTTTGATATGGAATCCCTGTCTCATTTGCAAGTTTCTTAAAATAATCGATGATGTCTACTCCCATGCGAATAGTAACTTGCTTTTTCAATTTCTTAGCATAAGGATTCTTGCGACCCTGCATTTTTGAAAAATCATATTCTTTCTTCATTATTTTCCTCCAAAATATACTTTCTGTTCTTTTTTTGTAGCCTTTCTTGCAGAAATGATTCTGATCTCAGAACCTCTTTGTCGTAAACTATAAGATACAACAAGAACTCTCAGACGAAAGCCGATTCCTAACATCAGGAATCTGTCCTCATCGACTGAGTGGCCAGGATCAAAATATTCGATTGCGTTTTCATCAAAGAATACTGTTTGTGCTTCGTCAAATGAAATCCTGTGTTTCTTTTGATTGGTCCTATTCTTCTGTTCATCCCATGAAAACCTTATTGATTTCATCAATTACATTGTAAATATATTGTAATTATAAAGCAAGATAATTGTGTATCAAGATTTGAGGGCATAAAATTATGGCATCTTGCGAACCTCACTCAGGAATTAATTATTATTATATTCATATATGTTTAGACAAAAGGCCTGCCCGCCGATTAGTTAGCGGGCTTGCCCCCAATGCCTCCTTGCGGTTAAGTCCCGCTTTGCCGGCGGCTGCCGCGACTTTCGCGGGAGGAAGCAGACAGAATTATATATTTGATTTTGAGATATGGAGATAGAATCAACAGGCATGCCCGCCGTCTTGTTTGGCGGGCTTGCCCCCAATGCCTCCTTGCCGAAGCAAGGAATGGGGGCGGGTGATAGTGGATTGAATCATTTGTCTCTATTTTCTTGAACCGCTAATCACTGATCAAGGTTTGCCCCTCTGCCCTCTGCCTTCTGTAATATCAAGCTCATGCAGTCAAGGGGAGACTCGACCCCTTTTCCTTTTCCCCCTTTTCCTTTTCTTAAAGCAAGGATTGATTTATATTATGACTTGACCTACACCTAATCAGGCTTGATATGTGAAACTTTTAATTGACAGGAATATGATAGAGGGTAGGATGTACTAGTTGTTACACTATTATCAAATTTATTAAAGGAGATAATTATGACTACACGTTATAAAGATTATGATTTAGATACTTCAACATCACAATCAGATGGTAGTGGTGACTGGATGACTTCTATTCATATCAACAAGCTTAGTTCCGATGGCTATCAAACACAACCATTTTATTGTAAAGATGCTTTTAAAACCAAAGAAGAGGCAGATGATTATTCAATAAATTTAGGCAAACAAATAATTGATGGCAAACATCCTACTCTTAAACTTAATATTTAGTTATAGTCTTATCTTGACTATTACCTCAATAGGTGACCCCCTTCTCATTAGTTTTAGTTTTGCCATAAGATGTTATTAATGTTAAATCTGTTTGAAAATCAGTCCTTAATTTCCTCCCTACGTTGCTGAATATTCCCAGTTTCCCTGTCCGTCCCCGCCAAAAAGCACGTCGGGCAGGCGGCAGGCGGGGAGTTTCAAATTTCGAGTATCAGGTCCTCTCGACTTCCATAGCAATCACGCCTTGACCTTTTGGCC
>VSDH01000021.1 GCA_008636105.1 Candidatus Scalindua sediminis
CTGAATCCCGACTGAGTCGGATCTCGTAGTTGCTCCAAGGGGCGCCACAGGCGACAAGTTCAGGGTGACAATATAGTATTTCCGCAACAGAAACTAATTACTGGGTAGAGGTAAATGAAAACACAAAAAGCTTATTCGTATAAAAAGTCACAGATTGAAACTGCCGACCAATTAAGCCTGATTCTAATGTTATACGATAAAGCCATACTTTTACTTGATAAGGCAAAAAAAGAAATTTCAGAAAAGAAATATGAGGAAAAACACAATTCCCTGACAAAGGCATGTGATATTGTATTTGAGTTGATACAATCATTAGACCATGACAAGGGGGGGGGAATTGCCGCTTCATTATTACAATTATATACCTTTGTCGTACGCGAGATAATGGATGCTGATACGAACCTGAATCCAGAAGCAGTAAACAACGCAAGAGAAACTTTATCAGAATTAAGGGAGTCTTGGAAAGATATAAAAACCAACCCAGACAAAGAAATCAAGGTTACTGATAACATCGAAACTGGAACAGATTTATCTGGTTAAACAGGAAACCATGAAGGACGTTAAGAAAAAATGACAAAAGACAAGATTCAAATGCCAAATCAAAACGAAGAAGCAATCACTTATCTAAAAAGCAAATTAGAGCACTATGAATCGTTATTAAGACTAGCAAAAAAACAAGAAGAAGCAATAAAATCTTGCAATATAAAAGAATTAAACTCATTAATAACAAAAAAGGAAAACCATATTAAGAATATCAAACGCCTTGAGAAACTTAACCCAAAAAGCCTTTTATCTGATATAAGGTTTGATTCACTACTGAAACAACTAAGATCCATAATCACCAAAATAGTAAATCACGACCAGGACAGCATAAGTTTGTTATCCTTAACAATAGATAGTATAAAAACAAAGGCAAGCAACCTTAACAAGAAAATAAGAAGGGTAAAATCATCAAGAATGCAACAAATCCGTGCACCAAGATTTATAGATGTGGTTCAATAAGTAAGAAATATCTTCGCAATAAATTTCTACCTCCATATATTTGTGGATAATGATAAGCCTTAAACACAGAGCAATTCTTTCAATTGACAATTCAACGAAAACGTCTTGCATTTTCTCATTTTGGCAATCAATACCCCACCGTGGTTTTATAGTCGTCTTAGATCGTCTAACACCCTGCATGATATTTTTTGAAATTTCCAGAATCTGTTTAAAAAGAAGCCGTCTTCGTTCCCCTTCCATGAGGCCCAATCACAAGTGTCGCGCCTTAGTAAATTACAACATTTATTTTCAAGCCATTAAGCTTTGGTATGATAGTTGTGTATTAAAATTTATACTTTCGAGTTTTGAGGCCGGAAAAGGGTATTAAGTATTCTGCCCTTTAAAGGGCTATTATCAAGCATACGTTGTTTCTGGCCAATTTTATGTAACAAGTTTTATGATACAAAGAGCGAATAGGAAGGGGTAAAACTGTGCAAAAACGCTACGTTTATATCTTAAATTTAGACAGATCATCGTGCTATTTAGGATGACATATACGGAAAATAGCATCACTAAAAATTTTTGCTTAAGTCTTACCCCATAAAGACGATAATTAAAATATAGAAACCAGCCCGACCCGTCCCCGCCATGACAGCACAGTCGGGCATGCGAACGGTAAGCATCATCGTTCTGGCAGGTAAGTATATTAGTAGCTACTCACCCTGTAGGCTAGCCTCCGGCTCAGAAGAGCCTATGGCTCGGAGAGAACGCCGTACGGGGCAAGTAGCTAATGTAAGTTCTTCTATGGATACTACTTATGTATAATATGAGTAATGAGGTGGATATCATCATCGGTATACCATCTCTGAATGAAGCCGATAATATAGCATTTGTCGCACGCCAACTTGCCTTAGGGTTGAATAAATACTTCCCTACCCATTCCGCCGCAATCATCAACGTTGATAACAATTCCAAGGATGGAACAAAGGAGGCCTTTCTGGGAGCTGAAACAGACAGTATCCCTAAAAGGTACATCAGTACAGAAGAATCTATTGTAGGTAAGGGTAACAATATGAGGAATCTCTTTATAGAGGTTGTGCAACGTAAGGCAAAGGCCGTAATTGTTGTGGACGCTGATTTAAAGAGTGTCACCCCGGAATGGGTAAAAACCCTTGCCACACCGATTCTGGAGGGGTATGACTATGCAACCCCCATATACTCCAGGAACGAATATGACGGCACAATAACAAACCACATAACCTATCCCTTGATATACGCACTCTTCAAGGCAAATATCAGACAGCCCATAGGTGGCGACTTTTCCTTCTCGCCCAGGATGGCAAGATACTGGCTGGGAATGGCGTGGGAAAAGAATACCAGGCAGTACGGCATAGACATATTTATGACCACCTCGGCCCTCCTGAATGGGTTCAAGGTATGCCAGGTTGCACTGGGGTCCAAAGTTCACAAACCAAGCGCGCCAAAGCTTGGGGCTATGTTTACCCAGGTTATAACCACACTCTTTTCAAACATCTCTAAGTTCAGAAACGTCTGGATGAATGGAATTGGTAACAAGGACTGTCCAATCCTTGGCAACTCCAGTTATAAAGAACCGCAGGGGCTTTCTGTTGACTACAAGGGTATCAGAAAGGCAAGCTTCGATGGGTTTTCAAAGAATGAAGGGATAATTTCGTCTATCCTCTCACCATCCTATTATCATATAACCCAGAGGATGTATCATGCAGGGAGATGGAATATCGGATCAGAATTGTGGGCAAAGAAACTCTATGACTTTATCTTTGCATACGAAATGTCAGAGAATAAAGAAGATGTAGTAGAGGCCCTGAAACCCCTTTATTTTGCAAGGGTTGCATCTTTTTATAGGCAGACCATGGATATGACACATCAGGAAGCAGAAGAGAAGATAATAAAGCAAGCCAAGCAATTTCAGAGGATGAGGGGATACCTGGTGAAGAAATTTAGATAAAATTAAGGTATAAGTAATACCTTCTTCTCTTGAACGAAAATCATAATCCTCACCGCTTTTTAGGAATGCTCTCTCTATGTTTGCCCATTTTTTTGAATTTCCCACCAATCCTTTTTCCTTTGTACCTGCTTGCCAGCCCTGTACCAGAGCGTTACGGGACCAGAATGACCCCCATAGCCCCAGCATCTTGCCCGCCAGACTGCAGGCTGTGTCACAATAACAAAAACACATGATTTGTCATTCTGAATTTATTTCAGAATCTAATGATTCCAATGACTTAGCAACATTAGAGATCCCGAAACAAGTTCGGGATGACAATTGCGACACAGTCTGCTGATAGGCGGGCGCAGGGGCTAGCAGTGGGGGGACGAAAGGGGATTTTTGATCAAGGATTGAGAGTTAAACAAATAATGATACGAAGAGATAAGGACAACTAAGGCGGATTACAGACCTATGCCAGGATACGTATGTATATGGAATGGAGAAGACATGGATACTTTTACCATCAGACGCGGTGGTGTATCTGGAGGGTTCAAACCCTGTACGGCGTTCTCTCCGAGCCATAGGCTCTTCTGAGCCGGAGGCTAGCCTACAGGGTTACACAACATCACTGACCATCATTTTTCTAAAGTTGCTTTGAAAGATGTGGTTCCTGTCGTAATCTTAGCAGATATCAAAAGATATATAAAACTATCAAGTATATCTGGATCGAAAGCTCCTTTCATATTATCTCTCATTATCCCACAAGCTTTATCAGGGCTGTTTATACTTGCATATGGCCTGTTACACGTAAGGGCACTAAACACGTCGATAACACGTGATAATCTCCCAAAATAATCGATTTTGTTTCCTTTCAAACCATAGGGATAACCGCTACCGTCATAGTTTTCATGATGGAGTAAGGCAGGCAAACAAGATTCATTTACAACCTTATCCGTATCATGTAACATATGAAATCCGATTTCCGAATGTTTCTTTACAGCCTGAAATTCCTCTTGGCTCAATTTAGTAGATTTGTCAACTACTAAAGGATCAATCTTGCGCATACCAATATCTTGAAGAAATAGACCCATACCTAATTTATTTAATTCACCAACATCCAAACCCTGTTTATATGCAAAAATTAAACCTAGCACTGTAACATTTGTAATGCGTTCACAAGAATGCCCATTATGTTTTGTGGCATTATACATTCCCAGGACATGATTTTGGTTGTTAAAAATAACATTTGTTACAATACTTACCCAATGTTTTGCTCTCTCTATTTTGCAACTTCTATCAGGCGCAGCACTAACATCTTTAATGAGATTGATAGCAACATCATTGATTACTCGAAATTTTTCTTTTAGGCTAACATCATTATCCTCAGCAATCCTTTCGAGATTCGCTTCCATAAATCGTAAATATTGTTCTCTACCATTTTTTTCGACAAAAAGTCTATTAATATTCTTCTTAATAAACTCTCCCCTTTTTTCATTATCAAGTACCTGCCTGATGCTACCATTGCGAGTACTTACATCTCCTCCCTTCCAATACAAAACATATCGCTTTTTAGCATTATTACCATTTTCTATATATAATTCACTTGTACTAAAAGGACCTGATTTAAGACTTTGTAGAGTTACCGGCAGAAACTTATTTTCATCATTATTGTAGTAATTATCAAGTTTTTCAACGATCGTGAGTTTCTTAGATTTTCTAATCAAAAGGGCATTTCTGATGGCAATGGCAGAATGCTCTGAAATAATCTTAAGCAATTCAACATCTTTCTCCCCAAACGATTCATTATTATTCTTATCATTAACGTTAATTACTCCTATAACTCTACCACTATAAACAACTGGCACAGATATAAAAGACTTATTAGAATACCTTTTATTGTTTCTTCTCTTAAACCTATCGTCTTTCTCTACATTCTTAACAAGTAGAGGTTCAACCTTCAAGGCTACCCATCCTGAGATTCCAACCCCTACTTCTACCCTGCATTGTTTCATTACTTTCTCCGGAATATGCTTTGAAGACTTTATACGCAGGGCATTCCCTTCCAATATCATTAGAGACGCAGACTTTACTTCCAATACTTTTGTAGTTATATCAACTATCGAGTCATAGAGCCTCTCGATCTTGAACACTGAGTTCAATGCTATTCCAATCCTATCACTCTCTTTCCTGTCAAAGTGTATAGTGTTTATTCCAATCTGATTTGATTTCGTATTTTTTCTTTTTTTCTTTGATTCAGACAGTTCTGTTGCGGTAGTTGCTATCATTGGAAGACCTCCTTCTACAAACCAATCTTTATATTACTCACATTTTTTTTTATATAATCTCTTAGCGATTCTAAGGCAATCAAGTTTGCAATAGTTTTATTCTTACAAATTTTCTCAGCTTCATCTGTAAAGATTGCAATTAAATCCATCAATGTAAATCTTCCATTGTTCTGTCTTGCTGTATTCTTCCTTTTTAACCTAAGACCTTCTACCGACCTGCCCGAACTAGTCGTTCTGGCGGGTTCTTCAAGCTCTTGACTGACATTGCGTTGTAGCTTTTCCAACATTGTGTCCATCCCTTACCAACCTTCCTGTCAATTCCTAGACTTCCTGTTGATCTAATCGCAACTCGTGTGCCCAAAAGACATCTTAAAGTACTTTACAGTCTCTAAAATCTTTAAGTCTATGTATTCACACAACTTATATCTCACCTGAAAAAAACTCTCTCCATGGTAACTGAAAGTTCTGGAGTTTATTTATTAATAATTCAGTCCTTTTTCCCCTCATGTTGTTAAAACTTTCCTCTTTTTGTAAAGAAATTACACTACCAGCCATAACCACCAAGAAATTTTATAAACTGCTTAAATAAAACACGATCAACTGCATCTGACATCTCATCCTTGATTATACTTAACGCATCATACGGTGTCTGTGCATATGAATATGCTCTTTTTGTAGTCAATGCATCGTATATATCTATTATGCGGGCGACCCTACCGATAGAATGTATCTCACTTTTTTTAAGTCCGTATGGATAACCAGTACCATCGCAGTTCTCGTGATGCTGTAATATTATTGTATATTCATCTTTAAAACCATTTCCTGTTTCTTTTAAGATATTTACCCCTAATTCAGGATGCTTTTTTACCGTTTCAAATTCTTCTTCTGTCAATCTCCCATTTTTATTAAGAATATTTGGGCTAATTTTAATTTTGCCAAGATCATGCAGGAGCGTCCCCGTACAAAACGGCCCCAAGTCATTCTCACTGAAACCAAGATTCTTTGCGAATAAAGTTCCCATGGCTGCAACATTCACCGAATGAGTATAGGTATAATATTCATGCTTCGCTATTCTAAGTAAGCTAAACGAAGCTTCACCATTTCTAAGAACGCAATCAACCATGTTGTAGGCAAATTTTTTAGCCCTTTCGATATTTCCAGTTCTTGGGTCTTTAAAGACATCTTTAACCAGGTTTGTAGCAGCACTATGCACGATTTGTGCCCTTTCATCAGGATGGATTCTCTCATCAGACATGATATTTTGAAAATTCGATTCTAAGTACTCAAAATATTTCTGCTGGTCATCTCTGACAATAAAAAGTCTATTGATATTCTTTCTTACTAACAGTTCTATTTTATTATTCTCAAAGACTGAATTACCTTTACAATATAATATATAACGACTAGCACCGTTAACATTCACAAGCAAGTAAACATCACAATTAATTATAGTATCCGGTCTTAAACTGTTTAATGTAATAGGTAAATATTTTTGCATTACGCTTTCCCTTTCAATTTAAGAACCTTAGACAAATCTAAAGTCCTTAAGGCACACAATGTGTCATCCTTTCTTCACTTTTCTCCTTGGCTATGGGGTCCTAAGAAGTATACAAACTCTTTAAACAATTCCTGTTCAAAGCAATTCTCCATTTTTTCTGACATCTCAACAAGAGCATCATATGGCGTCAGTGCCTTTCTATAACACCTATTTGTAGTTATTGCATCATACACATCAATTACTCTAGAAATCCTTCCAAATAAATGAATATCCTTCCCTCCAATCCCATTGGGATAGCCAGTACCATCATAGTTCTCATGATGTTGAATGACTACTTCTAAAGATTTTTCGTCTATATCCTCTTTCTCTTTCAAAAACTCTATCCCCATTTCGGGATGCTTCTTTATTATCTCAAACTCCCCTTTTGTCAACTTGCCAGGTTTGTTAAGAATATCCAATGGAATTTCCACCTTGCCAATATCATGTAATAATCCACCTATCCCAAGGCACTTCAGGTTATGTATATCTAAATGAATATGTCTACCAAAAAGCAACGCTAGTACAGATATATCTACTGAGTGCGTATATGTATAATAATCATGGCTGGTTACCTTTAATAGGCTGGAAAACGCATTTTTATCATGAAGAATATAGTTAACAGTATTATCCACCCATTTCGTAGCCCTTTTCACTTTTGTATTAAGTCCGGATCTAGGGTCACTCAAAAGATCCTGGACTAAATATTTTGCAGTATTATAAACCACATGCGATTTCTCTTCTGAACTTCTTTTCTCATCTGCAAGAATGTCTTGTAGGTTTTTTTCCTGATACCTGAAATAACTCGCATAATCTACTGTACGAATAAAAAGCTTTTCTATGTTTTGCTCTATTAATCTTCCTTTCCTTGCTTTAGAGTATATTTCATCTCCACGGCAAAATAAAACGTATCTGATGTCTCCGTTAATGTGGTTTTTTAAATATAAATCACACCCCACCTTTGTTTCTTCTACTAAACTACTACGGGTTATGGCTATATAATTGCTCATTTATACCTCGAAATCTATAATCGTTCCGCAACCTTCATTTAAAGCATTAGCTTTCAGTGAATCTTCTTTCCCCTCCACACCCTTATCCAAGCTTTTTTGATCAGGATCATCCTTGTTATGCTTTTTGTTTTTCCCATCTCCATCACTAATCAATATGTACTCCGAAAACTCCTGTTTCCCTTTCTTGTCATCTTTCCTGTCGCTATTTCGTTCCTTTCGGTTAACTTGTTTTACCTGAGGAACATTATGTATAGGTTGAATAGAGTTATCCATAATCTACAAATTAGCTCCTTTTCAGCCCCTTCCCCACCAGAATGATCCTGTCGGACTGGCGAACGGCCCCTGCCCGAAGGGGGTAGTCAGGCGGGTTGCTAATTTATGCTATCGAGCAGTGTTGGATCTATTTACTTTTGCTCTGATTGAGACCAATGCCCTATGATGCAACTGTGATACCCTAGATTCAGATAAATCCATAACTTCAGCTATTTCTCTTAGAAGCATATCTTCGTAATAATATAAGGTAACAACCATCCTCTCTTTAGGTTGAAGTTCAGTAATAGTACGCTCCAATATCTTTTGTTCTTCTTCCAATTCCAAGACATCTGATGGTTCACAAGCTTTACGATCTTTAAGAATCACATTTACTTTTGCCCCTGCATCATCACCGCTTCCATAATTAATGTCCTCAAGATTTAGCAATGAACACAGGTTAATTTCTGCTAGCATTTTATCAAGTTCACTACAACTAATATCCAGCGCTTCAGCAATTTCTTCGATTTGAGGAATTCTACCAAGTTGTTGCTCGAGGAAACTATGTGTTTTCTTAATCAGATTTTCTTTTTCTCTAACTGAGCGCGGTACCCAATCTTGTAATCTAAGATAATCCAGAATGGAACCTCTAATCCTGTGGAAAGCATAAGTTTTAAATTTGACTTGTTTTTTTACATTGAATTTTCCAGCAGCCTCTATCAATCCCAGGATTCCAGACTCAATCAAATCTTCCCTGTCAACATGTGAGGGAAGACAAATCATAATCTTCCCAACCACATATTTTACAAGGGGAAGATGCTCTATTATGAGCTTATCTCGTTTTGTTCTACTTGCGGTACTACGTCTACTTTGCACCGTAGCGGCACGCTGCGATAATTGTCTTTTGGCAATATGCGCCTGCATTCGAAATTCCCTGGTAATTGTGAAAACTTGATACAATACTAATCTGTAATTTGCTTAAATAATCGCAATTATCTATATCTCCCTACAAATCCTGTAAAGATCATTCTTCAGGTTTTCCGGCATCAACATTGTCTTCGTGTTTAACCACATTAAAATTGTCAGGAACATAATTTACTAATATCTTTATTGAAACAAAGAATGCTAATCCCAATATGCAGCCAGCTATAATTGCCTTCTTCATGACGGTTTCAACAGCCACGTTTGACACATAACCAAGAAAACACGCAAAGAAAAAAGCAGATATGGCAACATATATGCTATACCTATACCCGATTAATATTAGCTTCCGTTTTGGCATTTAATATAAATTCGCTCCCCTCCGATCGTCACTTTGTCATTATCCTATTACCATTTCAGCAATCATGCTTCCTGTAACAGGTTTAATACTTCTCTGTATCTCTTGCCCATCGGTAATATAGGAAAGAGGAATCTTCGTGGCCATCGCGACACTAAACAGCGTGCCATAAATATCAGTTTCATCAACCTTGGTAAAAAGTAATCTCTGGATTGGTATAATAGAATAATTCTTAACGGCATTAATGACATCAACGAATCTTGTTGTAGCGCTGATAACAAGATGAATCTCTAAATTTGGCATATTATGAATGTATTCCTTTAACTCTAACAGCTCGACATTATCAAGATGATTTATCCCTGGTGTATCTATGAAAATAAGTGACGTACTTTTAAATTCATCTATAATCATACTAAGCTCTTGACGTGTTGTAACAACCCACACCGTTGCTCCTATCAACTCTGCAAGCTTATTCAGCCTTTCCTCAGAATCATCTTTGATTTTTATCAATAATATATCCTTATCAGAATGTGTTCTTGCATC
Source organism: Candidatus Scalindua sediminis (assembly GCA_008636105.1). GTDB lineage: Bacteria > Planctomycetota > Brocadiia > Brocadiales > Scalinduaceae > Scalindua_A > Scalindua_A sediminis. Next base: position 9,851 of record VSDH01000021.1, read on the forward strand.
TAATGCTAATTTTGAAATAGTTGTAGTTTTTCCCACCCCAGCACCCCCTACAAATGCCATTGCCTTATGGGTTCCTTCGTTTGCTAAATTAGAAGCAGGAATTTTAATTTTACTAATAAACCTTTCTTTAATTATCTGCTGTTGTAAATCCATTTTTTCAAAACCTTCTTTCCCCACAGCCCCGCTGCTTCCTTGCACCGTGGCGGCGAAAGTCGCGGCTCCCGCGGCACGCTGCGGAAGCAAGGATGCGGGGCTAGCAGTGGGGACTTTACCCAGATCGCATAATGCCTCTCTTGTCAAGATTTGAGCATATTCTTCTTCTACTTGCTGAGCACTAAGTTTGTCAGATAATTCCTTGATTGCTTCAGGTAAATCATTCTCTACGCCACGATCTACCTTTGAAGATACATTTAAACGGTCATCACCCTTTAATTCTTTATTGATATCCTGTTCAATAAAATTTTCTGCTGCAACAATCTCAACCAATTTCTTGCCTGCAGTGGCTTTAATATCTCCCTCTTCTATATCGCTGGTATCGAGAATCAGGGGAGAATCACCCATTTCCCTTTTTACACTCATTAGCGCTTCCCGTATTGTAGGAGCAATAAAAGATTTAATCTTCATTTGTTAAATTCACAACCCCAAGTGATTCAATTTGAATTCCCGGCGCTATCTCCTTATAAGACAATACCGGTAAAAAAGGTATCGAGTTTTCTATAAGTTTTCTGATGTGATTTCTCACTGCAGAAGACGTTAAAAGCACTATGCTGCTGCTGGATGAGTAAGTCTTCTTCACAGTTGCTGTGATTGCATCTATTATTTTTTGGGCATAGTTTGGCTCTAAAGCAAGTACGGATTTATTCCCGGTTGTGTGAATAGAATTAGTGATTTCTTTTTCTAATCTTGGTTCAAACGAAATTGTATTAATCTTGCTCGTTTCATCTTGATATTGTCCACATAATGTCCTGCACAACCTCTGTCGCACATATTCGGTCAGGACATCTGGATCCTTTGTACTAGGTGCATAGTCAACAAGAGTTTCAATAATAGTACCAAAATCCCTTATTGAAATTCTCTCTCTTAACAAATTCCTGATTACTTCGTGCACAACACCCAACGTAAGAACGTTTGGTGTCAATTCATTTACCAAGGTTGGTGAATCTTTTTTCAAATTCTCTATTAATTTTTGAATATCTTCCCGGGTAATTATCTCGTGGGCATGAGACTTAATAACCTCTGTCAAATGTGTAATTAAAACTGACGTAGGATCTATCACTGTATAACCTGCCGATTCGGCCGAGTCCTTCTTAGATTCAGAAATCCACACACCAGGCAAACCATAAGCTGGGTCTACTGTCTTAATACCTTCAATTGGCTCTTGCTCCTCTCCTCCACCTAAAGCCAGATAACTATCAGGCATTATTTCCCCCTTAGCAACCGTTTCCCCTTTTATCTTTATATGATACTCATTTGGGGCAAGCCGCAGATAATCCCTCAAGCGTATAGGAGGAATTATTGTTCCCATATCCCTGGCAAGCTGTTTTCTAAGCGCACTAATCCTGCTCAAAATTCCCCCTGCCTTTTTAGGATCAACCAACGGTACCAATTTATAACCAACCTCAATCCCCATTCTATCCACCTGTAACAGGGCTTCAATTTCCCTCTCAGGTTCTTTCAATTCCTTTAATCTCTTTGCTTCTTGTTCTCCATCTTTTTCCGTAGCAACACTAGTTGAACCTCTACTTGTAACGTAATACATGAAACCAAAAAAAACTGACATTATTATAAAAGGGGCTTTTGGCAGGCCCGGAACTAAACCAAAAAAACCCAGGATACCTGCTGCAAACGCCAGTGCCCTTGGTATCGTCAGTATCTGGGAGGTCAATTCCACCCCCAGACTGGTTTTTGATGAAGCCTTTGTAATAAGTAGAGCCGCAGATGTAGCGTTAATTAAAGAAGGGATTTGTGATACTAATCCATCACCAACAGTTAAAATCGTGTAGGTAGATAATGCGTCAGAAATATTCATACCTTGCATTAATACACCTATTATCATGCCACCTGTGATGTTTACTAAGGTAATAACAATCCCTGCTATAGCATCGCCACTTACAAATTTACTTGCTCCATCCATTGAACCATAAAATTCTGCTTCTCGTGCTATATCATCTCGTCTACTTCTTGCCTCTCCCTCCGTAATCGAACCTGAGTTTAGATCAGCATCAATACTCATCTGTTTACCAGGCATGGCATCCAGAGTAAATCTGGCGGCTACCTCCGCGACCCTTGTAGAACCCTTTGTGATTACTATAAACTGAATAAGTGTCAGAATTATGAATATCACCATTCCAACCACTACATTACCACCTACTACAAAATTACCAAAAGATGCTATTACTGCACCAGCATTGGCATTCATAAGGATAAGGCGGGTTGATGCAACATTTAAAGCAAGTCGGAAAAGTGTGACGAAAAGCAAAAGGGACGGAAAGGCAGAAATCTCCAGTGCCCGTTTTACATGCAATGTAACCAAAAGCACCAAAAACGATAATGAAATATTAATGGTAATTAAAATATCGAGTAAAAACGTCGGGAGCGGGATTATAAGAACAATTAATATACTTACCACTCCAACAGCCAGACCATATTCACTGTTTTTTAACAAGAAGGCCATTGGAGACCCGGGCATATTTAACTTATTTTCAGCCATTTTGTTGCATCCTCATACTGAGTGTTTATTTTCCGACGACATTACGCAATTGATAAACGTATGAAAGGACCTTTGCCACTGCCTGATAAAGTTTAGGGGGAATTTCACTATCAATTTCCACTGTGTTATGTAATATTCGCGCAAGAATTCTATCCTCAACTACAGGAATATTATGCTCCCTGGCAATTTCTATTATCTTTAATGCTATGAAATCAAGCCCCTTCGCTACAACTTTTGGTGCATTCATTTTAGTAACATCGTACTTAAGTGCTATAGCATAATGTGTAGGATTGGAAACAACTACATCTGCCTCGGGTATTGCTTCCATCATCCTTTTACTTGCCATCTGACGCTGCATACTCTTAATTTTGGACTTTATTAAAGGATCTCCTTCACGCTGTTTTGATTCCTGTTTAACCTCATACTTGGACATCATTAAATCTTTCGAATACTGCCATCTCTGGTACATAAAATCGAAAAGTGCCAGGATCAACAAGATTATTGTAATTTTCAAGACAAGGCCGAATATTAAACTAGTTGCGGAACTAAAGATACCTTCCACCCCCATGCTTACTAATTCCATCAATGGTTCTATATCCTTCCTTATAGAGAAATATGCTACAACCGCCATTATTGAAAATTTCACAAGAGCCATCGCCAACCTAACCATGGCTCTCTTTGATACAAGATTTTTTAGGCCTTTAATAGGGTCCATTTTCTTAAAATCTGGCATAAGCGCTTTTGGGGCGAAAAGAAAACCAACCTGGGAATATGAACTTATTATTCCTATTACCATAAAGCCTCCCATTATTGGAAGAACGGTTTTTAAATGTTTGCTAGAAATATCCACCAATAAAGAGTGTAAAGTATTTACTTCAAAGTTCTCATAAAAAGGATTCCTAAAGAGTAAAGACATCGTATCCTCTATATTCCACACCATTGCCCCACCAAAAAAGTATATAACTAAAGTTCCAAACAACATCATCATAGCAGTATTAAGGTCTGCGCTATTCGCAACATTCCCTTTGCTACGAGTTTCTTGTCTCCGTTTGGGTGTGGCGGGTTCTGTTTTTTCATCAAATGACTTCATTATTTACATACCTCCTACCAGACTAAACAAGTCCTTACGGAGTATATTTAATAAATATTCCATTGCGCGTACTATAAATGGAAAAGTTATGCCCAGAATTATGAAACCCGTAATAATCTTTATTGGGAAAATTATCATGAATATATTTATCTGTGGTATAGACCTCCCAACCAATCCGGTAACAACTACAATAAGAAATAGAATAATCATAACTGGAGCAGCTATTTTAATTGCAGATATAAGTAATCCTTGAAACATTTGCATTATCTTACCCATTGTTAAGCCTGGCTCAAAAAATTCTGGTATAGGAACAGTTTTATAACTTAGAACCAACGCATTTATTAACCAGTGATGCCCGTCCACTGCTAGAAACAGAAGTAAACCCGCCATCTGAAGTAATTGTCCAATTGGGTTTACGCGGCCTCCGAACAATGGATCAACCATCGCTGCCATGTGCAACCCCATCTCGCCGCCTATTAAGTCTCCTGCCACAACGAAGGCTCCAAACATCAATGTTGCTCCATAACCAATTACGAAACCAATTGCAATCTCCTTAAAGATTAAAGCAACAAAAGGCAAAACACTATCAGGCAACGTCTGCTGAGAATCATTTACTGTGGGAAAAATAACAAACGCGATTACAATCGACAGGCTTATCTTTACCAGCAGGGGTATGCCTGTCTGGTTAAAGACAGGAGAAAAGAAAAGGACACTGGCAGTCCTGAATAGTACTATAGTAAACAAGGGAAGAAGGTTAACAATATTTAGTAACATTTTTTGTCAGAAAGAATAACTAGAAAGATTACCCAGGAGCGTAGAAGTGAATGTCATTAATTTCTGTATCAACCAGGGCATAGCATAAATAAACATTCCAAATACAGCCAATAGTTTTGGCAAAAATGTAAGAGTTTGCTCCTGAATACTCGTAGCCGCCTGAAAGATTCCTATTAAGAGTCCAACGACCAACGCCGTTCCAATAAGCGGTCCAATGATGGTCATTGTAATTCCTATCGTTTCCCTGCCAAGAGTAGCTACTATGTCTTGTCCCATAAGCTTTCTACCTAATACTTGAGACTATCGATTGAATAATCAAGTGCCAGCCATCAACTAACACAAATAAGACAACCTTGAACGGTACAGAGATCATCATTGGTGGAAGCATAAACATACCCATTGAAGTTAAGACACTTGCAACAATCATATCTATCACTATGAAAGGCAAATAGACTACAAATCCCATTTGAAAGGCAGTCTTTAGTTCACTCAGGACAAATGCCGGCATCAGAATGTGATTAGGAACATCATCAAGTGAATTTGGCCTTTCCACTTTTGCAATGTTAAAAAATAGCGCTATATCTTTTTCTCTTGTTTGCCTGGCCATAAAGCTTCTTAATGAATCCGTACCTCTTTTAAACGCCTCCATTTGTGTAATATCCTCATTCATAAATGGTTGAATAGCATTTTCGTTGATCTGTTTAAACACAGGGGACATCACAAAAAAAGTTAACAAGAGCGCGAGACCGATTAAAATTTGATTAGGTGGTATTTGTTGAAATGATAAGGCCCTCCTAGCAAATGACAGCACAATAATAATCCTCGTAAACGAAGTCATAACCATTAATAAACCTGGTAAGACTGTAAGCGAGGTCATTAACAGGAATATCTTTACAACGCTAGCAAGTTCTGTGGGTTTACTAAGATCACCCATATTTATAGTCATCTTCACAGGTGTGTTAACCGCATTACCTGCCTCTATCGGTCCTGCAAAGAGTAAAACAACACCAAAACACATTACGACAATCAACAACCTATATAAACATTTCATTTTTTCTATTGCTTGTGTTTTAAATATGATTTCTTCATTAAATTTAAAAAATCACTATTACTAACGCTTTCACCTTTGCTATCAGCATCATCACTGATTATTTCATCATTATCAGCAACATCCTCGTTTGCAATCTCAGATATTAAACCTATTTTGTCATTAGTTGCACCAATCAATAAATGCTTTCCAGGAGCTTTAACTAAAACAATCGACTTTTTTACTCCCAGTGATATGTGTTCAATTATCTGTATGCGTTTCTTGCCTCTTCCCAGACTTGTTTTTATTCCATATTTCTTCCTGAGTACAAACACTGTCGCAATTATTAGGGCTATAACTATGAGGAGAGTGCTTGCTATTCTTGTATATCCTATCGGTTTGGCAGAAGAAGTCTTCTCAGGAGAATCATTAACAAACCACTCGGTACTTTTTTCATCGGCAAAACTCGTACTTTGCACCCTCACAAAAGATAAAGAAGTAAACAGCAGAATGAGTACGACAATTTTAACAGGCTTAAAATAACATCTCTTTACCATAGTTTTTAGCCCCAGGATACGAATCTTCTTTTAAGATATACAATATGCTTTTCTAACTATAAAATAATCTCAATAAGAAGATTAGCAAATCAGATACCATTGTTTTTCTTAAACTTCCCAGCATCTTTACTTGATATATGTCATTACTATTCAACTACTTAAGTACCTTTTAGTCCTGATAACATAAATCCCCTAACCTAATTCATTACCGGTAAATTATTAGAACAAATGCTAACGTAGTCTTTTTAAACCAATCGTAGTTTTCTTGAACAAGCACTCTGGTTAGCTTTGCACACAAATGGAATGATGGAACAAGGGGTTCTGGAAAAGAGGGATAGTTGATTATTGACTAAAATCTACTGACAGGAGATTTACTTGTTAGATAAAGGCAAGGCCATTTCCTAAGACATGGGGTTTCAGATATAACTTTTTGGATTCAATTCTTTTTTCCCCGCAATCCGCAGTTTGCTAGCTTAAGGGCTTCCGAAGCCTTAATCTTATAGATTGAACCCATCAGAGTGAACATTTTCACTACATTACAACAATATTCCCGATAGAAACGTTGATAAGAGAAGGTATTATTCACTATGAACTTTTCAAAGAAAAATTTTGTGAGATAGAGAGATATGGTACTCGGTAGAATTCAGAGTCGTTATCCCACGCTTTCAATTCTTTCCTGATGGTTTGCAATCTTTGTTATCTTTACACCAAAATTTTCGTCAACAACTACCACCTCTCCTTGCGCAATTGTTTTTCCACGAATTGTTATCTTTACAGGTTCTCCTGCCAAACTATCTAGCTCAACTATTGATCCTGGAGCCAATGCTAATACATCGCGCATCATCATCTCTGTCTTTCCTAGTTCTACAAGAAGAGGAATTTTAACGTCCAACAACATATCGATATTCCCTTGTGTTGCCTCAGGTTTTGTCTGTACTGGTTGTAGAGGAGATAATTCGACAGATTTTATAGCCTCTTCATCGCTTACACCTTGATCAGGTATTTTCAGATCTTCCTTCTCATCGCTTACAGCTTCATTAGAATTTCTTTGTACTTCCTTCATTTTTTTTGCCATATATTATATCCCCCTTATTAATTGAGTTCTGTCAATACACACCACACGAAATATAAAGATTTTTCTTAATATAAACAGTTCTTTTGGAAATATACCACCCTATAATCCTGAGTTTTCTGTGACAGGTGGAACATTCTTGCCTTACCTATCGTGGAGAACTTTCCAAATGCGTAACAATATCCCTGATATCAATGTGATGCATCAGGCCGTTCCTCCACGTATGAAGTAATTTGCATGGCTTTTTTTGAACCTAAAAGCCCTAATTTCCCATAAAATTTATTTTTTCCCTCTACAGTAATTTTCAGATCATCAGTAATTTTACTATCCAGCCTCATTACGTCACCCTCCTTAAGATTTATCAAATCATCTACGGTAACACTAGTTTCATCCAAAACTCCAGTTACGATAACATTCAAATCCTTTACCAATTTTCTAAGTGACTCAGCACTTTCTTTACTAACCTCCTTTGAAAGAGACGGATTGTTACTACTGGCAAATTTTTCTAATGTATACTCCATACTTGAAACTGGTACACACAACTTCATTTCGCCAAAGCTGTAATCCAAATTTATGGTAAAAGAGACCAATAGTAGGACTTCAGCGTCTGAAGCAATATTAAGATATCTGGATTCCATTGCCGTTTCGGAAACTTTCCAATCTATTTCAATAAATGCTTCCCATGCACCCTTTATTTTTTCCAATATAATTGACACGACATCATCAAGAATTGCTACTTCTATATCTGTTAACTTCCTAACTTCATTTTGAGATTTTCCTTGACCACCAAAGGCCCTCTCTGCGATAGACAGGCACAAACCTAAATCAATTGTAATACATCCGAAACCCTGCATTGGCTTCAGCTTAATTGTTTCGATAAAAACAAGTTCCGGACATGTGTTTTTAAAGATTCCAAAACTTAATTCGTCTATAGAATCCAGATTGACCTTTACTGAAGTCTTTAAATAATTAGTAATTTCCTTGCTCATATGATAAGCAGTAGCCTCATATAACTTATACAGCATGCGTCGCTTTTCTCTTGATATTGTGTTTGGACGTTTAAAGTCATAATATTTTATAATTCCTCCTTCTTCGATTACGTCCGTCTGTTCAACATCAAGTTTACCTTCATGAAAAGAAGACAATAATCGTTCGACTTCATCACTAGAGAGAATTGCACTATTTATATCTACCATATCTATTGCACAATAAAGTCAGAAAAATATACTTGCTTAATAATATCACCAGATCCTAAAAGTTTATTTAGAAGATCTTTAATTTCTAACCGTAACTTAAATAGGCCATCTTCCGTTTCTACGGCTTTTATAGTCTTTGTCGAAAAGAAAGAAATCATCTTGTCTCTTAAAATTACCGACTTTTCGCTTATCTTTTTTTGAGTTTCTTCACTGTCTACTCCCAGGCTAATCTGAATCCTTAGATACCTGTTGCTACCTATTCCTCCTAGATTGACAACAATGCTTTCCAGTGGCACCACAAAAACATCCATTAAACTACCTGCCTCTTCATAACTGTTAATATCATCGGTATTGCTTTTTTCAACACCGGCTCTGTTTACATCGTTCGTTTTAGCCTTTTTATTTTCCTGCTTCATGTTGGTTTCTCTTTGTGGTACATCTTTAGTTCTTTCAACGGTAGATACACTATTCACATCCTGTACTTCAAAATCATTCTCCTCAAAGGAGGTGGATATCTTTGATACAAAAGCGAAAGAGCATACTATTGAGATTAAGGCAACTATAGCCATAATCAATTTATTCTTTAAGTCAAAGTTCACGACATTTTTCTTATCAGTACTGGCTTCCTCGGTTACAGGCCTCTTGATTGTTTCCGACTCGATGTGAATGAAACTATCAGGATCCATAGAATCTTCGGTTGCCGCCCTATTGACTGCTTCCTTATCAGTGTCAATATCCTTAGAACCTTCGTTTACATTCACATCGGATGTCTGTTCAGCGCCCTTATCATCTTTAGCTTCATTTTCCATTTTCGACAGATCTCCTTTTTAATTCGATGTTTTGTTCAAAACCCAGTGGGTTTTAAGCAATTAAATGCAAATCCCCTTCTCGCTCCCCTTTGGCAATCCCACTTAATCCCCCTTTATAAAAGAGGGTTGGAGGGATTATAAATCGAAAAATAAACGCAGTACTCATAACCCCATGAGTTTACTACCGCTCATCACTAGAGATTATTATATTTGTCCTGTTATTCGCATCATCATCAAAAAATGCTTCTTCTCCCAGTAATGGTTGATATTCCCCATACCCTATTGCAGTCATATTTTTATAACCTATATTTCCCATTTTATGGAGGTAATTCGTAACGGCAGCAGAACGTTCTGCTGTAAATTGCCAGCTTGTAGTATATTCATCCGATGGTACAAAATTCTCGTCTGTATAACTGGATACTGTAACTTGGGTATCTCTTTCCTTTATCAATTTTATTAAGTTGTTAAGATAAGCCTTGCTTGAAGGCGTAAGCTCTGTCCCTCCATCTATAAAACCAATGTTAGTGGGAAAATACAATTGACGCCCTTTACGTATATACTCAATCTCTATCTCTCTATCAATCAAGTTGGAGAAATTTCTTCCAATCACTTTCTCGCTGTCGGATTTCACACCTTTTATTTTTGATACATAGTTCAGATTAGCAACGGAATTAGTACGCCCATATACAATTTTACTTAACCCATAGTTTTCTAGTGCTTCTTTAAATGATTGAACTGCAGCTTCCGCAGCGTTGTTTTCGGGGCTACCTGCAAAACTGGTCAACATAATAAAAAATGCTAATATGATTGTCATGGTTGATGCAAAAGATAGCATATCTATTGTTGGAGGTTTACCTTCGGACTTCTTCCTTTTTTTCAACAACCTGCCAGCGACTCTGGTTACATTCTTAACTGAAGGCCGCTCGCCCGTATCAACCTCCTCTTTAGCATCATTCATCCCTCGGTATTTCTTCAATTATAATCTCCACTCTCCTATTCTTCGCACGATTATATCCGCTAATATTGGGTAGTCTAGGTCTGTATCTACCGTATCCTGAGACTCCAAGACGGGCAGATGCCAGCATTCCTTCCTCAACAAAATATCTGCAAACACCTGTAGCCCTTGCAATAGATAGTTTACTATCGGTGGAATCGTCGTCAGAATACCGGTCATCAGTATGACCAGTGATTTTAACATCGTTAGTCACCCTGCTTAATAACTCAGACAGCTTGTCCAATAAATATAAATATTCTTCTTTTAGCTCCGCCCCACCTGATTCAAAAAGAATATCGGCTCTTATCGTAATAATGAATCCTTCCTTAGTTCTTTTTAAATCTATCATCTTGGCAAGCTTATTTTCGGTTATAAAGACAACTACTTCTTCACTTATTAAATCTAAGTCATTTAACGGTGTGGGGAGTTCGTCTTTGTCAATCCTGAGTCTTTCTTTACTCACAATTTTATCATCTAATAAACCTGACTCTCTAAGGTCGGCACTTACGATATTATCACCAGCTCCTTCATCGAAATTTAATACCGCTGTAAGCCTTTCAATATTAATCGTGCTAAATGAGAGTATTAACACAAAAAATGTCATTAATAGAGTAATTAAATCGCCATATGTCAATAACCATGCGTTAGGATCAGGTTTATCTCCATCTTCCATTATTGTTTATTTATCTTCTCTTAAATATCCTAAATGGTTTTCTTTTCTTTGAGACTGAGCAAGGTAAATCTTTAGTTTTTCCTCAACAATATTGGGATTATCACCAGCTTGTATTGCAACAATTCCGTCCAAAGTTAACTCTTTTAGCAGTGTTTCTTCCTTCGACCTTAAGTCAAGTTTGCCCCCCATTGGAAGACACACTAAATTTGCCAGCAAAACACCATAAAATGTAGTTATAAGTGCTGTAGCCATACCTATTCCTATTTGTGTAGGGTCTTCCAAATTTTTAAGCATCAGTACCAATCCGATCAACGTACCCATCATTCCAAAGGCCGGAGCCACAGTCCCCATTGACTCCAACATCCCTTTACCTATAGCATGTCTATGACGTACATTTTCAATTTCTCTTTCGAGTATTGTGCGAAGGTTATCAGAATCAGTTCCGTCAACTAACAACTGAATGGATTTTGCAAGAAAGTTATCCTTAACTTTATCAAGCTCGTTCTCTAATGCTAACAATCCTTCCTTTCGCGCAATCTTGGCAAATTGCACCATCCTCTGCACCTCAACCTGAGGTGTGGACAATTTAATGAATATGGTCTTCATAGCAATCGCCATTACTCCCGTAACCCTTCCTAAAGGATATCTGACAAGCGTAGCCGCAACCGTTCCACCAACTACGATCAACACTGAAGGGATATTTATAAATGATGCCATCCCGGACACTCCTCCGCCCATAACAATTGCCAATGCAATCAAAACAAAACCAGCTATCATACCTACAGGAGTTGCAATATCCATATTTTACGCTCCTTTAATTTTACTTTTCTCTTTTTGTTTTATCTTGTTTCTAATCTTTTCAGTTAACCTTGATGCTTTTTCCGATTGCACCAAATCTAATATTTTAGCCAGTTTTTTTGCATTCATATATGATAGGATACTAACAGTCGTTTCATCATCCAGCTTCTCTATGATGGATACGGCCTTGTTTGCTTCCATATCCTCATAGATTGTGGCAAGTTTCTTCAGGTTCCTTTGCTTAAGTGCCTCACCTGACACTGTATTCACAATTTCCAACTTTCTCATTTGCTCAGTAAACTTTGCTGCCCCGGCAGGAACAATTTCTGCTAAAATCCTCGCAGATTTTTTTGAAGGCATACTGGCGAAAACCTTGGCGCCAGTTTCACTATTTAGCTGACTTAAAATCGCTGCCGCCTTAGATGCCTCCATTGATGCATAAATAGCAGCCAGGTGTTTCAAGTTTTTCCTTTCACTTTCATTAAAAACAACAAGGTCATTATCAAGGGCAACCCGTTCCCTACCTACCGATAACAACGCTTCAGACAACTTCTCCCTCATAGAAACAAGTTCTTCTTTTTGACTTTCTAAATCTTTCTTGAAAGAGTCTATCTCCTTTTCCCTCTGGTCAAGCAATCCAGTCTTCTTTTCATATAAATCTATCCTGCTCTTAAGTTCTGCCACAATTTCTTCAATCTTTTCAGGAGCCAAATGTTTGAACATTTTTAATGGCCCTTTTGTATCTAATTGTTCCGCACTTTTAATTTCTTCCAATTTCTCTAATAATTGTTTAGAATAAAAATTACTTAGTTCCTTCTCAATGCTCCCCTTTAAGGATATCATTACAAATGACGATGCAGAAAACATGATTGAGAAGAAAATAATATAAAATAATAAATTTTTGATATTAGGACATTTAACATTAAATTTTTTGATATTAAAACTTTTAATATTAAACTTCTTGATATTAATATTTTTGATATTAAATTTCTTGATATTAAACATAAATTAGCCCTTTCTATTCGCTAATTTATTACAGTCTTGCTGCACAAGACAAAATTTGTCAACCCGTATACTCAGTCTTGACTTAACCGTCACAACATCTGGTGTCATGCCCTTTGTTTATTATTGAATCTTGTCATTGCGATATCGTCCATTTCTTTATTTAACGACAAATTTAAGTTGTTTATGTACTCTTCCTTACCTATTTCCTTAAGTTTTTCTAAGGCTTTTCTCTTCTTCATTATCTTTAATAATTCATTTTGAACAGCTTCCATTTTTTTTGTTATTTCTTTCAACAGGCGCTTACTGTTCTTAATATCATTATCAAGTCTCTCAAAATAGGCTTCATATACCTTCAATTCTGCGGTGGTAATATGACATTGTTTTTTCTTCTTTAGTTCCTTTTGAGATTTAATCTCATGGTTCTTGAGTTTTCCTAACTTGTTTTCCTCATCCTGCAATGCACCTTGAATGACCCTTAATCCTCTGACACATTCATCCTCGTAAATCTGCTCCTTATCAAGTAGTGGTTGTAGTTTGAAATAATATTTCGGCATCTTTCCTGATAAATTAGTAACCCCCCTACTACCTGCCAGAACAGCATGGATGGGCAGGCGTCATTCAGGTGGTTTGAAGGGAGCTAATTTGTTACTGGTGCTTCCTTCTTCACATCTTTTTGCCCGTGTTCTGCCATCATATCCATCAATCTGGTAATATCTTCCTCATAATTACATTGTTCATCAGTTTCTTGTCGAAGATATTCTGTAATTTTATCGATCATTTTTGTTGAGTAATCAATCTTTGGATTCTTTCCTTCCACGTAAGCACCTACATTTATCATATCCTCGGCTTCTTTATAAATAGAATAAGTAGACTTCAACCTTTGAGCTGCTTGCATATGTTCTGGTGATACAATATCAATCATACATCTACTTATGCTGTTAAGAATATCTATTGCTGGATAATGGTTTTGAGCGGCCATTTTTCTTGAAAGTACAATATGTCCGTCCAAAATGGCACGTACTGTATCCGAAACGGGCTCATTAAAATCATCTCCTTCAACCAATACAGTATACAATGCAGTAATACTGCCTTTAGAAGTTATGCCAGGCCTCTCTAACAATTTTGGAAGTATAGAGAAGACAGAAGGTGTATAACCCCTTGTAGTTGGAGGTTCGCCAATAGCCAGACCTATCTCTCGTTGTGCATTTGCAAGCCTCGTAATAGAATCCATTAACAACATCACATCCATACCCCGGTCTCTTAAATTCTCAGCTATTGTTGTGGCAACAAATCCTCCCTTCAATCTCACTATGACAGGTTTATCGGAAGTTACCACAACTACAACAGATTTTTTCAAGCCTTCTTCGCCTAAATTATGCTCAATAAACTCACGTACCTCTCTTCCTCGTTCTCCTATCAAGGCAATTACATTTACGTCTGCCTTAGACGATCTGGCAATTTTTCCCAAAAGAGTACTTTTCCCGACACCACTACCTGAAAAGATTCCCAACCTTTGGCCCTTTCCACATGTTAGCAGGCTGTCAATGGCCCTGATCCCCGTACTTATAGGTTCAGTAATTAGATGTCGCTCCATCGGGTCAGGAGGGTCGTTATATACTGCCCCTATTTCATCGTAAGTAATTGGTCCTTTGTTATCCATAGGATTACCTAATCCGTCAAGTACTCTACCCATCAGTGAAGTACCCAGCTTGACATTAAGTGGGTAACCGGTAGCAATCACTTCACTCTTAGGACTAATCCCGTCTGTGTCCCCAATCGGCATTAATAACGTTCTCTTTTCCTTGAAACCAACTACCTCTGCAAGAACAGATTCATCCTCATTTTGTGTTGTTAATTTGCATAGTTCTCCAACTGGCACCTCAGGTCCCAAAGATTCTATTAGCATACTGGTTGCCCTTGAAACAGTTCCCATTAGTTTCATAGTATTAACTCGTGAAAGTCTCTGGTGATATTTTTCAAGCAAATCTTCTTCTTTTCTCATTTGTCCTGATCCGTTTCTAATTTATGCCCACCAAAGGCTGCCTCTATTTCACCCCAACGAGTTTCTAATCTGGCATCAACACTTCCATAATCTGTAACAACCTTACAACCCCCAGAAGTAATATCTGTGTCGCTGACTATTTCGTAATCTTTATTCTCTTTTATAAATTCAGCTATCTTCCGCCGTTTAAAATCTTCAATATCTACGGGATTCAAATGAAGCCTTAAAATTTTCTTACCCTTTACTTTATTAACCGCCTCTGCCACAACTTCCTCAACTACTTTACTACCACCTTTCGAGATTTCATGGTATATCACTTCCTTTGCAGTTACCAAAACAAGTTTGACTATTTCCTTTTCGCATTTGTCCCAAATCGTATTTCTTTCTTGCTTTAAATCGTCAATTGCCCCCTGTAAACCCTGACACATTAGTTCAATATTTTTTTGTTTTTCATCTTGTTCTTTTTTTACGCCCTCATCCCAACCCTTTTGATATGACTCACGTGATACAGTCTCCAACAACTCCTTCTGTTTGGCTACTTCATCATCTTCATCTTTGTTAAAGTTTAGCAGTTCCGGTGGTATTTTAGACTCCAGAACTAATGTTTTTCCAACAACTGGTAATTTATAAATAATTCTTCTGCTCATACCATTGGTCCCGCGTCTCTAATCGATCCCCTTATTGTTTCTCCTTGAGCCTCCAGTTTGACAAGACTATCAACTATTTCTTTCTGTGCTGTCTCTACTTCAGCCAATGGCTTAGGACCCAGTAATTCTAATTCTTCCCTAACCATCTCTCCCATGCGTTTAGACATATTCGCGAATATTTTATCACGGACTTCCTCGCTGGCAGTCTTTAAAGCCATGGCAATAGTGGGAATCTTGGTCTCACCCAATATCCTCATCAATGCCTTGCGTTCTACCACTGCAATGTCCTCAAATACAAACATCAGCGCCTTTATTTCTTCAGCAATTTTAGGATCTTCTTCCCTTATACGCTGCATGATTATTTTCTCTGTAGCAGTATCAGTTCGATTAAGTATTTCCGCAATAGTCCTGAATTTTCTTTCGTCTGGTGTATCTAACCTGCCACCTAACGAATGCACCTTTGCTTCTAACCGGTCATCTAGTTGTTTTATAACCTGAATTGGTGGTGCTGAAGCAGTAACCATTCTGTTTATTACGTCAGCCCTCTCTTCTTCAGGCATTGCAGAAATAATTTCTGCAGATTGTTTTGAATCAAGATAAGACAATACTAATGCAATTAATTGAGGATGTTCACCGGTAATTATAGACGTAATTTCTTCATTTGTAAGATTCTTGAAAGACCCGAATGGTATAATATTAGGTCTATGGTCCTTAATTACATCGATTATTTCTTTACTTTTACTCCATGAATCGAAGCGCTCAACAAACTCGTCAAGTACTTGCACGGAAACATCATCCTCAACGGTTTTCATCCTTCCGATAATCTCGCTAATCTCTGCAATCTCACTTTCCCCAAAATTTCCAAGGATGTCACCGGCTGCTTTTGAACCTAGATTTAAAAGGAGTATCGCAATTTTTTCTTTATTTGACAAATTCTCTGTCATTATTTAGCCCCTCTTAACCACTTTTTGATAAGGGCACTGACTGTTCGTGGATCTTCTTTTGCTCTGTCAAGAATATTTTCCCTGAGTAACAAACGTCTTTCACTTGATGTTTTATCCTGCCCTGGTTTTCTTGAAGCCTCCTCACTTTGGGAACCATCTTGAAGCTCAGGGTGTGGTGCATATGCAGCATATCCCAGCTGTTGTCGCGGTCCTAATAATCGCTTTAAAGCTCTCATAGCAAACAATAAAAAGGCAAGGACAGCTATTATCAGAGAACTGTTTTTAACAATTGTTAATATAAATTCCTTTTTCTTTTCTCTTGCAATACCTTCCTCGTCTATGAAAACAGGAATCTGCCCACGAAATTGAACACTTTGTATCTCAAATTTGTCATTTCTTGGAGGTGATTCGTCAAGACCAATTGATTGTTTTACGATGGCTGCTATCCGTTTTAATTCCTCATCAGGCCTTTTTGTAAATTTTCTATTTATCTTACCTTCTTCCGTTTTTTCCTCCTCGTAGTACCCGTCTACCAGAACGGCAACGGTCAATCTCTTAACGCTTGCAGAACGCTCAGATATAGCACGCTCTATTTTGCTCAATGCGTATTGTGTAGTTTCTGTTTCTTCTTTTTCTTTTGAGTTCTCAATTTGACTACCATCTTCACCTGTATTTAACACCTGAGGCATTTCGGTTGATTGACTCGTAATCGTCTGATTTATAGGGACCTTTTTATCTTGATCGTACTCTATTTGCTTTTCATCAACTTGCCTGAAATCTAAATCTACACTTACCTTTACAATCGCTTTGCCTGGACCCGTTATCCTCTCAACCATACTTAACGCTTTTGTCGCATAATAATCCTCCATTTTTCTCCTTAACTCCAATTGATCCCCAACTATCCCTACCATTGTTGAACGCTCAGTCCTGGATAGCAAATTGCCCATACTATCAGTAATAGTAACGTTTTCGGGACTCAATCCTTCTACACTTGCACTAACAAGGTGCGTAATACCTGCTATTTGCATTGGTTTCAAACGTTGTCCGCTTCTTGTTTTTAAAATAACTGATGCAGTTGAAGGCTTTTCATCCTCAATAAACAAGGAAGGTTCCGGAATGACTATTTGAATTTTTGCCCATTCTACTCCATCCAGATGTGATATGGTTTTTGTTAATTCTCCCTGAAGTGCCCTTCTATAATTAACCTTCTGGGCCAAGTTTGACATCCCAAACTTAACTTCATCAAACAGCTCAAAGCCAACCTCTCCTCTCGGTAAATTATCTTTAGCAAGGTTCATCCTTGCTTCGTATACCGAATTTGAAGGCACCATGATTGTTGAACCTTTGTTTTTTATTTTGTAAGGTATATCATTTTCTCTTAAATATGATACAACTTCGGCAGCCTCCTTTTGATCCAAGTCACCATACAGGAGCCCGTAATCTGGCTCCCTTATCCAATATGTAACTCCCAAAAAGCCAAATAAAAATCCTGCAATCAGAACAATAAATATTATTCTTTGCGTAAAATTTGTTGCTTTCCATATCTCACCAATCTGTCCTGCTAACGGGTTCAATGTGTTGACCTCTCCAAAGCAAATAAAATAATCACTTAGGTCATCATAAAATTAGCAAATCATATACCATAGTACGGTTACAGCCATAACCAAATTATTTAGTAAAAAAACGGTCATATTTTTCCTCTTTAATGTTGTTTCAACCCGTCTGAATACTTTAAGATATCTTAAATAAACAAATCTACCTGGGCTGCACATGAATTCAAAAGTCCGTGAAAAGGTATGGAAACAAAAGACTTATAGATTCTAAAATTCACCGGGAGACTTGTTTTGGGACAGTTTGTATCAAATTGATTATGCAGAACTTAAAGGTTATAAAATCTTTTAACGAACAATAATAATCGTAGCCTTTTTAAACTAGTCGTACATATTTTCTACAGCAAGTTATATCGTTAATTGCCTTAGTAGAAAGTAAATATCAACACAGAGAATTCTTTTTTGACAAGTGGAAATACTTTAGGCAGGGGAGAGTTTTCAGGTTCTAAAAATTCATTAGAAAACAACGACAGTTTATAGAATCTACGAGACGCAGGAAGCCCCTTCACCCTGTTAGATATTCATGTCAAGCGGCGTATAGCCTACTCTCAAGACACTATCTAACAGGGTAAACGAAGCCAATCTCCTATTTGTGGTGAAGTAGTTATTAAGACCCTGGAGTGTGGACTAAGGCACTAAAAGTCCAAAATAGCAAGAAGTCTGAAATGAAGTATTATAGGTTACTGTTCTTGATTTGAAGAAGATGATTTAACCCTGGTAAATATTACAAGGTTTAAGCTTTATTTTAATAGTCGTGTAAAAACATTCAGACACTTTCACACTTATCGCCTGTCCAAATGTTCCACTCTTTATCTACCTGAACGCATACAGAGTTCGGGTGGATTGTATTGCAATGTCCCCCCACTGCTTTCTTGCACCGTGGCGGCGAAAGTCGCGGCTCCTCCGCAAGGCGGAGCCTACTTGGCCGCGGCACGCTGCCGAAAGTAGGCTCTGTAAGAGCGAAAGCAAGAAGTGGGGGGAATGTGAAGCTCTATAATATAACCGCTTTATACCTGCATTTGCATTATCTCTTTATACGCATCAATAAGTTTATTCCGAGTCTCCATCATAAATTTAAAGCTTACTTCCGCTTTCGTCATTGCTATCATTACTTCATGAACACTGTCTACCTCACCACCTGCAAAGTTTTCAATTGATTCTCCCGCTTTAAGTTGAAGGTCATTCACATCGCCAATAAATTTATTAACCGTTTCCTTAAAGCCAACACCGGATTTCTGTTCAAAGTTTTCAACTATCTGTCCGATTTTACCAGTTACCGCCGGATTTATAGGATTAATATCCATACCTTCTACCTCCTTATAATATTCAGCGCCCTTTCAGTCATTTTCCTAAAAGTGCTAATAACTGCCGTATTAGCTTCATAAGATCTGGATGCGGCCATAAGGTCTACCATTTCTTTAGAAATGCTTACATTTGGCATCTGCACAAAACCTTCTTCATCTGCTTTCGGATGACCGGGTATGTACATTATATTTGGTGGTTCTTTACTCTCAGTAATACCCTTAACTTTTACACCACTTAAATTAACATCTTTTGATGACCTACCTATCATAGAACGTCTTAATTCACTGGCAAACTCAACCTGTTGTCTCTTATATGGTCCACCATCAGGTGTTTCAGTAACTTGAGCATTTGCAATATTATTTGCAATAACTTTCATTCGCATTCTTTCTGCTGAAAGCCCTGAAGCACTTATATCCAAAGCAGAAAATACCTTATCGAACATAGACATGCATTCTCACTCCTTTCTTTACTCCTGGCAATTCCTATCTCCCCTCAATCGCAGAAATTAGACCCTTAAACTTTTTTGATATAATATCCAAAGATATTTTATGCCTATCTGAACTTTTATAAAATTCCACTAATTCCTTATCCATATCCACATTACTTCCATCTTTTCTATTAATCGCATTATTAGAAAATGCTATTTTCTCTGTTACTTTATTAATCTTTTCGACACTTTTACTTTTTATGGCTTCTTGTAGTTCTTTTTGAAATGTAACTTCTAATTTCCTATATCCAGGGGTGTTCACATTGGCAATATTATTCGCAATTACCTTGTTTTTCACAAAAGTCAAATCTAGTAATTTGGACAATACATCAATATTTTTATCGAAAATGCCCATATTTTAAGCCTCATACTACGGTATGCTTACAACTTGTAACATGACGAGTGTTAAACAGATAATTAACAAAATGCAAGGACGAGACTCTTCTTTTGTAGAAGAAGTTCTAATTCTCCTGCGGTTACTGATGAAAATTGATCGCAAAAGCAATACCATATTAATTATTAACCTGGTTTTTACATATCCTCTCTAAAACCAGTACATTCAATTGACAATGGTGCTTTTCAGAGAAAAGCTGAATTCGAAACATGAAACTATACTCCTAATGGAAGGAAAAAGATTCCCAGCTATTAGGAAAAACTTTCCTGAACAACTCCGCTTTCATTACCGATATCTATGCTGCTTTCAAAATTGGGTTGTAAGGTTTTATATTTATTTAACTTATTTCTCAATGTACGAGGTGTAATGTCTAGTATCTCTGCAGCCCTCGTTTTGTTACCATCTGTATTCTCAAGTGTTTTATAAATAAGTACCATTTCTACATCCTCTATAGTTTGCCCGACCGACAGTTCATTCTTTTTCTTAATAACATTGACGTTCAGCATATTTTCAAAATGTTGTGGCAGTAATATCTCAGAATCAACCATTACTATACACCTATGAATCAGATTTTTCAGTTCCCTGACATTACCTGGCCAGTTATATCGAGACAACATGTCCATTGCCTCTTCACTTACTTTTTGAAGAGGGGTATCTATCCCACGTTTATATTTATTTAAAAAATATTCAATTAACGTGGGTACATCCTCTTTTCTTTCTCTTAAAGGGGGTAAGGTTATGGGTATTACGTTAAGTCTGAAGTACAAGTCTTGCCTAAACTTATTCTGCTCGATTTCCATGAGTATGTTTCTATTTGTAGTGGCAATAATCCTAACATCAACTTTAAGTGTCTTGGTTCCCCCTACCCTTTCAAATTCCTCTTGTTCCAAAACTCTTAACAATTTAGCTTGAATCTTTGGTGTTATTTCACTAATTTCATCAAGTAATAAAGTACCACCATTTGCCAATTCAAAACGTCCTAATCTTCTCGAATCAGCTCCTGTGAATGCCCCTTTTTCATGTCCGAATAATTCGCTCTCCAGTAAGTTCTCGGTCAGAGCGGCACAATTAAGCTTAATAAATGGTTTTGTATTCCTCTGGCTATATAAATAAATTGAATGTGCAATAAGCTCCTTTCCTGTACCACTTTCACCTTGAATAAGCACACTTGCCTTACTTTGTGCAATCCTCTTTACATCTTCACAAATATTGTACATTTTAGATTGCTTGTTTATAATGAGTTCATAATCTCCATTACCATCCAGTCTTGACCTCCAGTATTTATTTTCATTTATTAATGTCTCGCGTTCCTGTATTCTCGTTAATAGTGTCTCGATTTGATCAAGTGAAAATGGTTTTATAATATAGTCGTAAGCTCCATTCTTCATTGCCACAACTGCAGACTCAATACTACCGAAGGCAGTTATAATTATAACGGTAGTTTCTTTTGATATTTTTTTTACTTTCTCTAAAACGTCCAATCCGCCTATTCCAGGCATCTTCATATCAAGGAACACCACGTCATAATTACAATTACCAACCATTTTAATTGCTTCGTGTCCATCGCTTGCACTTTCCACTCCATAACCATTCCTTAATAATGCTTCACTTAAATAGTCTCTGCTGAGAGCGTCATCATCAACAACCAATATCCTATCAATACTCAATTGCGTTTCCTCCAAAAATGCAAATATCCTTTTTCATGCCACCTAAAGAATCTCCTCCTACCTAATTAGTACAGAAAACATAGCAAAGAAACTCTCAAATCTATTTCCACAAAGACATTTCTATTTAAACCATAACACTACCTAGCCCCCACAGCTTGCTAGCACAAGCTAGCAGTGGGGGCGTCTTCTAATGATTTTAGTTTTACATGGTGATTATTGGGCAGATTTATCAAAAAGGTTGTTCCTTTTTTGTGTTCGCTGTTAATCGTTACTTGCCCACCATGAAGCCCTATAATATTACGAACTATTGCCAAGCCTAAACCTGTCCCATCATTTTTTGTAGTGAAAAATGGTTCAAAAATCTTTTTAATAGCATCACTGCTAATACCATTACCTGTATCAACAAAACCCACCTGTATTCCTGGTCTATTATTCAGGGTTGATTCTCGTGTAAATACTGTAATTTGTCCACCTTCACGCATCGATTGAATAGCATTAAGCATAATATTTAAGAAGGCTTGCTGTAAGCGTTCCGGGTCACATTCAATAATATCATTTAGACAAGTATAATCTTTGTTTATCTGAATGTTTTGTTTACCATTTTGACTTAATTCATGAGATACGAAGACAAGAGATTTATCAATAACGTTTGTAAGTCTGTATTTCCTTAGATTTAGCCTGATCGGACGAGCAAGAAGCAGTAAGTCTGTTACTATTTTATTAATATTCTTTGCTCCCCGGATAATATTTTTAACAAGTTTAAGGCTGTCTCCTTTAAGTTTTCGTTCGAGAAGATAGGCAAATCCTTCAATACCATTTAACGGGTTCCTTATCTCATGAGCAACACTTGCAGCCATAGTGCCAACCGAAATAAGATTACTCGCACTATGTAAGCGCCCTTTTAATTCATAAATTTCTGATAAGTCGTGGAAAATTTCAACGACTCCTGAAATTTTCCCATTCCCATCCTTAAGAATAGATATACTGCTTTCTATATATCTGGTACTCCCATTTCCTGTTCCTATTATTCTTTCAAGATTAATGATGTTACTTCTTTTTGAAAGCGATTCTATCAATAAATCAGTAAAGCCGCTTATATGATTCAGGGTATTTCTAATATCTTTTCCTATTATATCCTTAGCATTAACATTTAAGATTATTTCGGCAACTTTATTAAATGTCATCACCTTACCTTTTATGTCGATTGCAACTACACCGCTGTGCATACTCTCTAGTATATTATTTAAATATCCAGTTAAATTATTTAACTCCTGCACCTTTTTATTAAGACACTCATTTGTATAACTCATTTCTCGATCAATTTCTTTAACCCTATCTTGAAATCGCTTATACGAAGCTTCAAGTTTTTGGGCATTATTGTTAAAGTTGTCAAATATAGCTGACAGCTCTTCAAATCTATTGTGTTGCTTAACTCCCCCGTTATAAGAATTTAAAGTTTTCATCTTTCACCAACTATTTCTAACTTGTCTTGCGCCTCTGTACGCCATTCAATTTCATTAATATACCACTGTGCCTGTTTGCCCCAGTAAGTACCTTCGTACTCATCCTCAAGCTTTCTGTAAATCTCCAAGGCCTTGTCAAACGCTCTTAACTTTCTATAGCAATTTGCGATTTGATATGTTATCCACGTTGCTTTCTCATCCTCTATGTCTTCTTTATTTATTAAGTTGTAAATATCCAGGGCCTTTTCATACCCTCCCATTTTATAAAGGTTCTCCGCAATTTCGAATGAGTTTATTATTTCATCTTTCTTCTTATTAATTATAATTTCTTCTTTTTCTTCTTTCTTAATCTCATCTACAAGAGCAACTTTGCTTTCTAACTCACCTTCTTCTTTAACGGCAGGTGAAATGCCATGTTCCTCACTACTTAAGGCCTCTTCGCTTTTCACCTTATTTTCTTCAATATTTGCAGATACTACTTTACCTTTCACTTTATTTTCTTCATTATTTTTGCTTTTCTTAGATATCTCCTGAAATTCATTCTTTAGTTTCATTAATTCCTTCTTTTCCTTTTTTAACTCTTCAATCTTTTTTTCTACTTCGTTTTCCCCTTCACTATCTATCTCTGTTGTTTTTGGCAATTCTTCAACCATAATGTCAGATTTATATTCATTTGCACTTTCACCTTCGTTCCCACTGGTTGAGTCTTCCCCCAAAACCGCTTGCAAGGTATAAAAACAGACAAGATTAAAAGTAAGTAAAATTAATATTTTCCTGTTAATATTCATATCAAATAACATTCCAACCCGTCAGAACGATGCCCGCCTAAATGAAGTAGTCGGGGCTGGTAAAATTCATAAAATGTTTGTTACAAGGTCGCGATCAATCAACCATAAGTAGGTAACACTGAGCTGCAAAGAAATTTGAATTACATAAAAAAGTAAGCAAATGAAATGCCATGAGCCCTAAAGAGTTTAAAAGCTCAAAAGTCTATAATTATGGGCTGGTTTGAATCGTAACGGTTATTAATGCACAGGGCATAATATGGCTGTTAAGTTAGCTATACAAGTATCCGTAAGGCCATAAGTTTGGTTAATAAACTTATGGAAATCATGCCAAATAGGGAGAAATTTCAGAATCATTTTGAATTTTTACACGTTTCGTATAATTTTTGTACATACAGAACCTATCCCGATTATACTGGTAACACATAGGATTTATTTCTCAGGTACATCACAATTATAAACCCGCAAGCCAACGTATAAAATAAATGGTAAATCTATGAGGATAACAAACGGCAGTATTAACCTAAAGAAGAGATTTTGCTCTTTTCTTCAGGAGGAAATAATGAGAGATGTAGAATCAACTAAAAGAAGAAATATTTAATATGTACTTGATCATTATATAGGCAACTCCAACACTCCATGGTATCATTACCTCACCCTCTTGCTCATGGACTGCTGTACTATAAAATTTCTCCTTGATATGCCTTTATTGCCTTAGTTAGATCTCCAAGGTCAGTATAACAATCACCTATCAATTTAAAAATCCGATTTCTTTCTTGTACGGTTATATCTTCATCAAGCGCCTTTATGTAAAATTTTATTGCCTTTTCATGTTGCCTTTCTCGATGCAGACAAATCCCCGCATATATATTAGCTTGATAAGCAACCTTATCTATATTCTTATTTTTAGTATCAATTCCTTCAAACACTTCAAAAGCTCTGCCAAAACTTTCATCCTCAAGATAACATAAACCTATCTCATATTTCATGCTTTCCGTATATACACTATCAGGATGGCTACCTAAACCTTTCCTGATAGTATTTTTTGCGCTCTCTAACATCTTCATCATCCGTAAGGATTTTCCACTATAAAGATAACCGTACGGAGATAAGTTGCTATCCGGAAACTCTGTTAACGCATTTCTGTACAATTGAAATGCCGTTAGGTAGTCTTCCCGTTTAAAAAAACAATCAGCCAGTTTATAATAAGCATCATCCCGCATATCGCATTCTTGCTCATACTGGACAAAGCCACTTAAGACCTTAATCGCCTCAGCATATTTATCCATTAAATAATAGCAATTACCTATCTGATATTCTATTTCACAGAGGAATTCATCAGGCAAGACTTTTTTCTTCATATCTAAAAATGTATTTAATGCAGAAGTATAATCTTTTAATTCAAGATGGGTATATCCCAATTGCATTTGTGCTAATCTGACTACATTTTCATCTGGATATTCTCCAATTACATATCTATAAATTCCAATAGCATTTTGGTAGTCCTTCTGTTTTCTCCACAATTTACCCATACTAAAATATGCATCAACAGCATTTGAATCCTGGGGATATTTTTCCACATAACTCAAATAACTCTGTATTGCATTTCCTATATCACCCAGCATTTCATGACATTTACCAATATAGAATATAGATGTTCTTGCCATTGGAAGGTCTGGATATTTTTCTACTACAATTCTGTATTCTTGCAGCGCAACTGTGGGAAACCCTGAAGCGAAATGGAAGTTAGCTAGTTCATAATAAGCCTTTTCCATTTCCTTATAGTTTGGATATTTTATCATTGCCTTCTGATAAGCGTGTATGGCCTTCTCCTGATAATAATCAAAAGGAGAAGCCATATTTAATTTAGCAGGCATTGTTATAAAAATAATGTCATCACTTATAATTGATTCAAGGCCTCTGGCACCAACCGTAACATCTATTATATCCACTAATGGAGCATGTTCCAAAAAAATCGAAACAACTGAAGACATTTCCTTTTTATTAATATCCTCATCCACAACAAGCTCTCTCCCACTTGTAGAAACCAGTGCGTGTAATATTGCATTTATAGATACCAAATTAGCCTTAATCGTATATGATACTCTCCCGTGCTCACTTGTTTCTTTGTTTATGGATAGATTTTCATTTTTGGCAACCAATTCTGAAGCTATAATCTTATCAGATATAATTTCACGTTCTTTCAAATCCAGCAATTTAATTAATCCGTTTAATACCTTCTTTTCATACTCTAATCTTTCTTCATAATCCTCAATTGAAACGTCCAATAACCCAGCACCTCTGTCATTCTGAGCACTTGCATCAGTGGGTTTACCCATTGCCATCAAGAGTATAGACACCAATAACACACAAATTGCTGTTAAGTATTCACATAATTTCATTTTACTTTATTTCCTTTCCCACAGCTTCCCCGCGGCTTTCTTGCGAAAGCAAGAAGCGGGGAGTGGGGACCTTATTCATCTATCCTATTTAGTTCTTATTTTTCTGTTAAAGATTCATACATTATGCTTCTAAAATGAAATTTTAATACAAAATGCCTTTGTCACTATTGTTCAAATGCGTCTTTGCCTGTTCAATATAGCTATCAGCTATCTTATAATACGCCTCTATTACCTTGAGCTTGTCCTCAGCTCTTTCGTATTTTGCTTCCTGTCCTACTAAAGTGTACAAGACCCTACGCGCCTCATTAAAATTTCCCATAAAAATAAAACATTCGCCCATTCTTAACTGAGCGTTTAAGGCATAAGGGCTTTTTAAATAACTATTATATACCTTCCCATATGCTTCTAAAGCCCCCTCAAAATCTTTCAGGTTATAATAGCATTCCGCAAGGCGACTATATACTTTATCACCCCATTCAGAAAAAGGATTCGTGTTGACCAATTTTCTATATATAATTGCGGCTTTTTCGTACTGGTCATAATCAAAATACATATCTGCTTCTTTTATCTTTTTTTTAATATTAAAGACCGATTTTTTTCTTGCACGTAAAGAATTAGTAAGCACATCTACCTTGTTTTCTTTTTTAGCATCCTTTACCAGTAGTATTTTGGATTCTTCTAGAGAATTGGCTTTTATTTGTTCAATTTCATTTCTACTGTTATTTATCACGGATTTAATGGCACTTTTCTCTTTCTTAATCCAACTCTGCTGTATAACCATGAGTACTAATATCAACACCAGAATAGCGATATTTATAAATATAAAAACTTTATACCCACCACTATCTTTTATGAGAGAATTTACCTTCGCTAATATATCTTTACTCATCTTTTTATCTCTAACAAAAAATACAGACTAATATCATTTATTTCTATTTGCACTTTTCATCTTGTGTTGAAAATGTTGTATGATTCCAATCAAGGTCTATCAACAATATAGTCTCATCGTCGAAATTTATTTCCTTTTCACCGGTGCGTAAGGAACACAAATCAATCTCCTTGGATTCTTTCTTACGTGAACTTTTGACTGATTGCAAAATGTTTTCAACCATCTGCTTTATGAGTTCTCCTTTTTCCATAATTTTCGATATTGTATTGCTGCTTGACAATACCAATTTACTTCCATGTGAATATGGTATCGATCTTTCAGATATTTCAATTTCGGGATAAATACCCAACAGGTAAGGGAAAGATTCCATTATTTCCATCTGCCCATCTTGATCAAAAATAGAACATACCAGACTTTTCCCATAATTTACATATCTAATAATCCGCTTTCTCTTATCAATAAGTGCACACAAGATAGACATATCTATATGTGGTTGAATATTTTTGTGTAAGAAAGTGTTTATGTCATCTACTATTTTCTTAGGTGTATTTCTAACTTTTGATCTAAATAGTGTCTTAATCATCACCCCTATCTGTTTGTTTTCCCACCATTCTCTATGCTTTTCATTTTGACCATCAACATTTCCGAATATTAATGCAGCCCTGTTATCATTAATAGCAACAAAATCAAAGACAACTGTACTTTTTGGCTGAGAGGCCGGGCCAGCGAAATAATACTGCAATCCAGCAGGCACTAAGAGATTATCTGCTAATTGTTCGCTATTTTTAATCTGGAATTGCTTTACGCTACTATCATTCTCTGATGAGGTATTATCATCACAAAGATTCCTCGTTATGACATCTTTTATTTCCTGTATTTTAAATGGTTTACTAACAAATTCTATAACGCCCAATCTTGCTGCTTCTTTCACCATTTCTAAAGAACCGTATGCTGTAATAATGATTATTTTCAAATGAGATCCGTTTCTCTTTATCTCACGTATTAATTGAAGACCATCCATACCATGCATTTTAATGTCCGTTATTAGTAAGTCATATGACTTATCCTTGACACGTTCCAAGGCCTGGAAACCATCATTAGCTACGTCTACGCTATAACCTTCGCTAATTAAAGTCTCTCTAAGAACAAATCTCAGGGTTTCTTCATCATCCACTAATAAAATCCTGTTAGTCATTTATTGATTCCTCTTTGCCCCCACTGTTAGCCCCGCATCCTTGCTTCCGCAAGGAAGCAGCGGGGCTGTGGGGTCACTTATTTGAGAATGTTTTATAAAGGTTCTTCACTACCTTTTCCATATTATCAATTTCTTTAAAAATCATATCAAAATATTTCTCATTTGAGTCATTTGTTCCAACCTTCCCTCTAAGTACTTCTACGGCAGCAGAAATGCCAGCCAATGGGTTACGTATTTTGTGTGTAATGACACTAATCAACTCGTAAAAGTCATCAAAGTACTCAGATTCCTTATATTTATCTGCAATCTTTTTTATTCCTTCTCCACCAAGGAGATTAGTTTCTAGTCTCTTTCCGCGTTCTGAAGACTGAAGTTGTCTGTTTAATGCATAAACCAGGTCATCCTTTGAAATCAAATCCTGATCTAATAAAATCTTACCTAAAAGCTTATGCTGAACATTTTTTTTTTGTATTGCCAATGAGTTTTCTATATCGGCACTACTAACTTTGCCACTATCAATCAAAATCTGACCTAGTTTCTCCTCATAAATATTCACATCTTTTCCCTTCATAGGATTGTTCTTTTTAAAACTTTCTTATAATTCCAAATTATGTGGTAATTCATGCCTACGGCTTGTCGTAGACATTTAGGTAAACATTTACATTATTTCTATTAGTTATCATAACCCGACTGCCTACCCGATGAGCAGTGTGGCACGAGTCGGATCTGTGAGTCGTGCCTCAGGCAGATCCGCCCTCGGCGTGACTGCTCTCAGTGTCAACCCAGGCGACCTTGCTTATAGCTTATGCTCTTTCCTTCTGTTTCATCCCGTATTGTTTTATCTTATTGTATAAAGTAGTGCGATTGATACCTAAAATCTTAGATGCCTTCGTCATTCGCCATGAAGTTTCCTTAAGGATCTCCGCTATGTGTAGTTTCTCAACAGCTGCAATAGACTTATCTCCATCAACACTTTCACTTTTAGAATTTTTACTTAGATTATAATTTAATAGTAGATGTTCAGCGGGAAGTGTAGAACCATTCGAAAGAAGAACTGCCCTTTCAATAATGCTTTTTAGTTCTCTTACATTTCCGGGCCAATCATAGTTCAATAAAACCCTCTCGATTTCTTTTGTGATATTATTAACCTTTTTATTAAACTCATTATCAAAGTCGTGAATAAATTGTTTTGCCAAAGGAATAATGTCTTCCTTTCTATCTCTTAATGGAGATATATATATAGGCAATACTTTTAAACGATAATAAAGGTCTTTTCTGAAGTTTCCCTTCTCAACTTCCTCTTCCAGTTTACGATTTGTAGATGCTATTATTCTTACATCTATGTATATATCGTCTATTCCTCCTACTCTTTTAAACCTCTTTTCCTGCAGCACCCTCAAAAGTTTGGCCTGTAAAGATATGCTCATCTCCCCGATCTCATCAAGAAAAATAGAGCCCCTTTGAGCAGCTTCAAATAAACCAGCTTTTCCTGAAGTAGAAGCCCCTGTAAATGAACCTTTTTCATAACCAAACAATTCTGCCTCAAGCAAGTTTTCTGTTAAAGCAGCACAATTAATCTCCATAAACCTGTATTTATTCCTTGAACTCATTGTATGGATATAGTTAGCTATCAGCTCTTTCCCTGTTCCACTCTCACCTTGAATCAGTACCGTACTGGAAGGACTTTTCGCAATTATTTTTACGTGCTCAATGACATCCTTCATCTCCCTGCTGACAGCAATGATGTCTTCAAATCCAGGAATAACCGATTTCGCTCTCAATCTTATAACTTCTCTCATTAGTGATTGAGTACTTAAGGCCTTATCAACTACTACCTTAATATGCTCAATTTTAAATGGTTTTTCCAGATAATCGAAAGCACCTGCTTTCATAGCACTTACTGCTGAATCCACCGAGGCATGACCTGTCAAAAGTATTACCAGCATATTCTGATCAAGGGACTTTACCCACTTTAATAAATCTATACCGTCCATTCCCGGCATCTTTAAATCTAGTAAGATTAAATCAGGAATTACCTCCTTTACTATTTTTAGGGAATCTTCCCCGTTTTTTTCTGCATAAACCTTATATCCTTCTTCTTCCAGCGCCTCCTTCAAACAATATCTTATCGTTTCTTCGTCATCTACTACTAAAATTACAGGTCTTATACCTTCCAGTTTTTCAGTATTATTGCTAATTTTTATACACTCCTTTCAATTGAGAAATTGAAATTGTCAACGCACCGTGGCGGCACGCTGTAAAGTGTCCGTATTTTACACATAATGTCCAAAAAATAAACAATAATATCCTTGTCTCAGGCGTTTCTTCTATACTTTCTTGTCCCCACTGCTAGCCCCGTACGGCGTTCTAGCCTACAGGGCGAGCAAGCTGTGGGGATATATAAAGCCTGCCTTGCACCGTGGCGGCGAAAGTCGCGGCTCCCGCGGCGAAAGTCCTCCGCAAGGCGGAGCCTACTCGGGCGGCTCCTCTCACCAGAGCCTACTCGGCCGCGGCACGCTGCTTCTCTCACAATCGGAATAATGGAATGTTTGAAATCTTTAAATTCTGGATTTTCTTTCAGCAATCCGTATTCCGTAATTGACATGTTAGACAATACGCAAGAATGTTATATATGTCCTATTACATCAATATGTTATAAGATTCCAGGGCATTTTAGCGACTGGAAAGAGCCAATTCGTCGATTTTCTCTTTTGCGATTTTAACCTCCTCAACACTACGTGCATATTTTATGCATTCTTCGAGATGTTTACCTGCCTCCTCAGGTTGATACCTTTTCTCAAATATTGAAGCCAAAATGAAATGCAACTCATAACTGGCCTTATTTTCATCCAGAGATTTTGTAAAAGCCTGTATCGCTTTATCTTCCAAACCTTCCTTTAAATACAACATGCCTAACCCCTTGTAATGACCAGCAATGTTCATTGGATAAACACGTATAGCCTTTTGGTATACTTCAATGGCCTTGTCATTAGCACCCCTTTTTGAATAAATCTTTGCTATTTCATCGAACGGATCAAACCCAGAAGACAGAAATATTTCAAGCACTTTCTCATCGTAATTTTGATTTAAGAGGTATAAGATTCTTTCACCCTCTTCGATAATCTTGTATTCCAGCGTGCCGCGGCCGAGTAGGCTCTGGTGAGAGGAGCCGCCCGAGTAGGCTCCGCCTTGCGGAGGACTTTCGCCGCGGGAGCCGCGACTTTCGCCGCGGGAGCCGCCCGAGTAGGCTCCGCCTTGCGGAGGACTTTCGCCGCCACGGTGCAACATAGTATTTTCTGCGGAACGGATTTCAGAAAAATAAAGCGTCATCAAAACAGCATGTATACCAATTGTATCCCTCGTGATCGAAAGTAATTCTTTAAGTTTCTTTTCGGTTACATTAAAGGTATATTGGCCCTGATTATACATTCCCATAATACCCAGTGCATCATCATAGGCATTTAAACTCCTGCAAAACTTTGTTATTTCACCAGATAATTCATTTAACATCTTTGTTAATAATTCCTCAGGGACACCTTCTACACTGACAAAACCTAAAGATTTGTTATTTTTAACACTGATGATCTCAGCATCTATCCTTAAACTATCTGCAAACTGAGATGCAGCCCCCCTCACAGCATAATCAGCTTTCAATCTCTTGCTAAACTTTTGAACCCTTTTCATATCTAATCTCGCAAATAAATCAATCTGTTCAGCAGTAAAAGCCCCTCCCTCTCTTTTTGTATTATCAATCTTTATCAAGTCACTCGGTAGCACCTCAATAACCGCCTCGTAAATCTTATTCCTATCTACGGCTTCAAAATATCCTGTCTGTGTAACTGTGCTTCTTAGGACATCAGGAATCATTTCTCCTAAGTTCATTCGAGTATTGTCCTTGAACGGTAAAATAACAATTTTATATCTCTTCCCAGCTTCACATTCATAATTAAAGGAAATCATGAAAACAAAGATAATAAATACTATCCCTCTTGAAATCCGAGCACTTGTTTCTTTCAGACTGGAAGGAAGCTCTATTCTATCCATACTATCTTCTCCTGCACTTAGTATTAACCCCATAACTATATACCTTTTTATCTATAATACGCATATTTAATGCCAAAAAATCACTATTAACATGTCCCAAAAATTCCACAAATTTCCATGTCTGCGGTACGCCGTAGGCAGGAGTATTTTTCTAAGCATGTTTCCCATAAGTTGGGGCAAAAACAACTATTACATTAAAATTATGATAACGAGTTAACAGGATGAAATAGAAGGGTTGATATTGCCAGAATCGCCAGTTTTAGGGTTGTTTTTGAAAGCCAACCAATAATGGGATGGCATGATTTTATGAGGATTATGCTCTTCACTCCAGTGGATATAGTACACTCCGGCCCTTACCACAATGACTTGAAAGCTTCAGTGTGCCACGGTGCTTACTCAACCTAAAGGATTACTTAGCAATGTGTTACGGTAATTGTACTTATATAAAGTACACAACGATATTGGGTTTGGTGGAATATCTGAGTAATGGTTCCCGCAAAATAAGAATGTTAGATGAAATGATTAATAATATATTTTTGAAAAACTTGGGTTTTAAATCATCCTCAGATTATGAAAAACCCGTTATGTAAGAAGAAAATTCAATACGAAACGAAAAATCTATCTTTCACTCCATTCCTGCCAATCCTTATAGACAAACTGCGAAGGCAGGTCGGACATCTTCCTTCATAAAATTTACCTGAATCATTAGTGTAAATCCGGGCGTATACGCTACAGCATGCGAAGAAAATTCCGAGAAATTTCCTCTTTTTTAACTTTTTTAAAGAATTATCCGATGTTTTGTCAAGATCGTTTCTCTCCAACATATTCACAAGTCTCGGACATTTTATAAGCTATTGAAGTAGAATTTCTTATAATGTTCCCGCTTATTAAATTGTACATCAATTGCAAGAGTGTGAAAAGAAAACACGAGATTCTAAATCCCGCCAGGGCGGACGAGGTCGCCTTCACTTTATTAGATAAACAAAGTCACCATCCAATACAGGAGGGGAAAATAATATTAAAATCTTAACTTCCTAAAGGTCTTAAACCTGCCTCGTTTATCGAATTCGCAACTTTTGTTATATTTTCCTTTTTATCATAAAAACCACTTTCTATACGAGCCTTAACATCCCTCACCTTTTCTTCCCTAGTATCTGGAACTTTTTTTAACTCAGATTTTAGGTTCGATAAGGTTTTTTGTAACTTTCTTACATCACTGGAAATCTCTACCGTATCAACTTTTTTTAACCTACTATCTTCCTTTGATGTAACAGGTTTCCCTTTAACTCCCTCATTTTTTTTAAGAGTTTGACTATCTACAATCTTCTCCAAGTTATTATGATCAGATCCCGATATTTTATGAATTGACACTGCTTAAAACCTCCTATACCCTCAAAATTAAAAAGGCTCTGTCTATGCTGTTTAATATTCCTTATAGCACTAACACTCTTTAAATTGGGAAAACAATCTCGACTTCTAGTCAATTTTTGATCAGGGCCGAAGATAATAATCCCATACTTACTATTTTTTTAGGTTAGCAAAGTTCTACTAAACACGTATACACCAGAGCCTTAGTATACTATATACCTTATTACATAAACACTTACAGCGTGCCGCTACGGTGCAATAATAATATATGCTTAATAAAAACCCCTTAGATGGGGATGCCTGTAATTTTAAAATTGATGGATAAATGTCATCATAATAGTCATATTCTAATCTTTGCACTTGTAACTCCCTGTAAAAGATATACAACCCTTTTGTTAGCCGTATCTTATAGTGCGAAGCAAGAAAATAATCTTGATGACCTGAATAGACCGCTATATTGATTATCGACATATCTACAAAATTCCTTATTTAATTTTTTACATAATCCTGGGTGATGGATTTGCAATAAACGTGCCACAAATACTGTATAATTTACGAACTTCCTTGTTTCTACAAGTCAGTCTTCGTAACACCATACCTTCTTTTCGTCCCTGGGACCACCATTTACCAGATTGGCGTTAAAATTATGAATTTGGCTCACTACTATGCTACATAGTGTAGATTTATATATCATATCCGCAATATATAGTATCTATTTACAGTCCAAATTTTATTGCGACACGATCTGTTATTTTAGGTTCAACGAATTCCAGGCTAAATTTCATGAATTCCTTGATTCCAGCAAGAAATCTATGAAAATGTGTTCAAAGAACAACTATTACGTACTATAAAAAACCGCTGCTTGATAAAGTGGGGTGTAGTACACTCGCCCCTATAAATTGTTTGTTTAGTAAAATAAGCTCAAGTTAACGACTAAAAAGGAGTTAATCCATGTTTAAATATGCAACACTGTGCCCAAAATAACTACCGCGGTTCCTGCCCTGTTTGTCCAAAAGAAATTTCCCTAACCATATTATTTTTTAAAACAAAAGAAAATCCCACATAATTAACATAAACATGTCTACGACACGCCGTAGGCATGGAAAATTTTTCCTGATCATTCATTGTTTGCATCTTTCAATAGATAAAATGCTACAAAACAACAACAACGGGACTAAAATTTTGTAAGGAACTTTTAAATTTAACCGATAAGTATCTAAAGAACTTAGGTCTTTTACGGCCTCTTACTCAACGAAGATCGGAATTCATAAGTATTAAATCGCTCCCGGGTACAAAAAATGGCAACTATTTTGCTTTATGATCTATAAATTATTTTTCAAGTACTGAATATATACAAATTTAATCGCGTCTACCTATATAAATAGGACTGGAAAACGTTTATTCCTTGATATTTTGTTTTTCTATAACCGTTTGCCAGTCAGTTTCGCTGCTTTTTGGTATTAGCGGACTGTCTCTAGAAATGAGGTGTTTATTCTATCTCCTTAAAATCTACTGTTACGACATCGGTCCATCCGATGATTATGCTTCAAATGGCTAGATCAGAGATCCTATACAGTACGTCTCTGTTGCAAAAAGGTACAACTTCTTGATGCCTATTTTAATCTGTAACTCGTTTATTTTACTAAACTTTTTTACAAAACATAAAAGTGTTAAGAGAACTTTCTGTTTTTACAGGGAAAACTCATTTGTCCCGTTGAAAAGCTTATATTAATAAATTAAATCTTTAGAATTTATAAGATTGTAGAAAGGAACGGTAATTCAAATGTCAAAAATACTAGTTGTTGACGATTCTGCCGTAATGAGGAAGATAATTAAAAAAAATATAAAAGAATCTGGTCTGCTTGTTGATGAATTCGCCGATGCAGGAGACGGTAAACAGGCGCTGGATGTGGTATCTCACGATAACATTGATTTAATATTGTGTGATTGGAACATGCCTAACATGTCAGGATTAGAATTTATCAAGATATTAAGATCCCTAAACCTTCCAAAGAAGATACCAGTTGTAATGATCACTACAGAAGGCTCAGACTCTAAAAAGTCTGAGGCAAAGGATTCGGGTGCTGATGGTTATCTTACCAAACCATTTACACCAGAACAGTTACGCAATGCCCTTGGAAGCTATATTCTAGTTAATTAGTAAATTAAGTAATATATAAGGAGAAACCAATGACGACCACAATCCATGAAAATATTGCTGAAGACATCATCAATTCTACAAAAGAAATATTTTCAACCATGATACCAATGGAGTTAAAGGAAGAAGATTCATTTTACCAAGAGGAAAATATGATTTCTACTGACATAATGGCTCTGGTCAGCTTTACGGGGGAGCATTCTGGCATAGTTGCCATTTTTTGTTCCAAGTCTATTGCAATTAAGATCACCTCAAATATGCTGGGGATAGAATCCACTGAATTTGATCAAGACACAAAGGATGCCATCGGAGAGTTAACAAATATGATAGCAGGTTCTTTAAAGAATAGAGTCCTCGATAAATTTGGAGCGATGCAGCTATCTGTCCCGATTGTCATAGTAGGTGCTGATCTCACGATATCTTCTAGTAGTAGAGAATCCCATGCCGTGAAAATTTCTCCATCGCTAACATGCAATAGTCAGAATTCATGGTTGATGACACCTTTCTCATCAAACGGACAGAACTTTAATATCGGCCTGATTGTAAAAAAGAATGATTAATACCGAAATTGAGCGGTTTATGCCCTCCCCCACCCGAACGTACCGTTCGGTACGGGCGGGCGGGCAGCCGTAACCACCCGGTTAAGTTCACACTTAAGCCTTTGAGTCACTAATTGTATGATTGTCCTGACGTACAAAATTATCTGATCCCAATAAAGAAGTATCCAGATTTTAATGATATCGTGTAAAAAATGGCAAATAAATCACAAACAAACATATGTCCTCCAAGCGTTAAAGAACTAATAGAAACCACATTAAATAAGTTAAACACCGACTGTTCCGGTCTTATCGGTAAGAACTTTGGCATTGCAAAACCTAATTTTGAAATGACCACCATCGAGGAATATTTTAATAAAAATGAGGGCAAGCATTTCCTGATTAAATTAGAACTTGAAGATTCGTATGAAGGTTACTTATACAATATTATAAAATTAAAGGACGCTATCAAAATAGGAGGTTCGCTACTTGGTTCTGAGGACAACCAGATAAAAGAGAAGTTAAATAAAGAAGACCTCGATGAAGAGTATCTTGACGGGGTTAAAGAATTTGGTAACCAATTCACAGGTTCGTTTGACGCTGCATTTAGACATAAATTGCCACAACCAGTTCATGTTAAACTATCTTTATGCACACCCATAAATAAAGACAATGCAAAAGACATTTTTCAAAATGACTCGAACAGTGAGTTTGTATATTTTTCTTCCCTCCTTTTAATCAAAGGATTTGAACCGGGAACATTCAGCATGTTTATACCTGTTGAGTTAGTAGAAGAATTTTTTGGGGAAGAGATGCACGAGAAAAAAACGAATGTTCTCGTTCTAGATGATTCTATGACTGATATAAAGATAATCAAAAAACTTCTGGCTAACACAGAATTCAAAGTCATAGCCACCACTAAGGTCGCTGATACCTTTGCCCTACTGCATAAGGAAAAGATACACCTGATTCTTCTTGATGTGTTTATGTCGGAAGTAAATGGAATCGCTGTCTGTAAAAAGATAAAAAAGACTCCATATACCAAAGCGATCCCGTTAATAATGATCTCTGCAAAACCCACAGAAGAAATCGTAATCAAATCGTTGGAAGCCGGAGCAAGAGACTTCCTGGTTAAACCATTCACCAAAGAAAAGCTTTTAAGTAGAATAAACAAATTCAAATTCAAAGAAACGCCGGTATCAATATTTTAATAACAACAATAACGTCCTTATTACGAAATGAGGAATGAAGAAAGAAAAATCAAAAATCAAAGATATGGAGGTTAGCTCTAAATGAGCGATACCAATACCGAAGGTCATAATATTAATGATGAAAATGACAATCTTGCTATAGACATCAAAGAAGATTCAGAAATATTCCTTGAATTTCTATCAGAATCGTATGACCATCTGGAAGAATCAGAAAGTAATATACTCACTATAGAAGAAAACACACATGACCTTGAACTGATTAATGCAATATTCAGAACTATTCATAGCATAAAGGGAAGCGCCGGCTTTCTTGGTCTGACAGATATGCAGAAGCTCAGCCATGAATTGGAAACACTTTTAGACAAGGCAAGGAAGGGTGAAATTACCATAACACAGGAAATAATAGATATATGTTTAAACTCAATTGATGTTCTGAGAAAACTACGAGAAAATTTAGCCATTAAAGTTGATAAAATGCTGGGAAAAGTTGCAGATTCTAATTCTTCCCACAAAGAACAGCCAATAAACATTCAACCCACAATAGACAAAATACTATCCATACTAAACAAAGAAGCAGACCAGAAGGATACTGTGGAAGAACAACGCGAGATTGACATGCTCGTAGACGAATCTACTCAGGCAGACACCTCACAGACAGGAAAACTAGAGGAAAATTCTGAAGATGACTATATCGGTGAAATCTTGGTTGATGATGGCGAAATTACTCAAGAACAGCTTGATAAGGCTCTCAAAAATAAAAGTAGAAAGATAGGAGAGATATTTGTAGACGAAAGGTTAACAACTGCTGACAAGATTGAAGAAGCCCTCAAAGAGCAGAAAAAGCAATTTCTGGGTGAAATACTTATCGAGAAAGGCGAAATTACAGATTCTGAGCTGGAAGATGCTCTAACAGAACAAAAAAGAAAGATGGGAGAAGTATTAGTACGGGATGGAGCAACATCCCCTGATAGGATAGATAGCGCTTTACAGCAGCAAGCAGGTCTACGATCAAGGACTGTTAAGGTTGATACTAATAAACTTGACAATCTGTTTAACATGGTAGGTGAACTCGTCATAGCCAATAGCCTGATCAGCGGAGAAATGAATTCCATAAATAATAACGGGTCAAGCAAAAACCTCTCACAGCTAAACAAGGTAACCAAGGATATTCAG
Source organism: Candidatus Scalindua sediminis (assembly GCA_008636105.1). Taxonomy (GTDB): domain Bacteria; phylum Planctomycetota; class Brocadiia; order Brocadiales; family Scalinduaceae; genus Scalindua_A; species Scalindua_A sediminis. The sequence goes on from VSDH01000021.1 coordinate 48,836, forward strand.
GACCAGGTAATGTCCATGAGAATGGTTTCACTAAAACAGACCTTTCAGAAGATGTCAAGGTTGGCAAGAGATGTTTCCTTACGCGCCGGGAAAAAGGTCAAACTACAAATCTCTGGCGAAGAGACAGAATTAGATAAAAACATCATAGAGGAAATTGCTGACCCACTTGTACACATCCTGAGAAATTCGGTAGACCATGGTATCGAACCGGAAAATGAAAGAGTCGCCAAATGTAAGCCAGGAGAGGGGATTGTAAGGTTAAGCGCCTTTCACAGGGGAGGAAACATAGTAATAGAGATTGAAGACGACGGTAGAGGATTGCAAAAGGATAAAATATTAAAGAAAGCTATAGAAAAAGGTTTAGTAAATATCCCCGCCTTAAAAGGCGGGGCTTTTAAAACAACTTTAATTGCCGTGGCAAGGATTTCTCATGTTT
>VSDH01000022.1 GCA_008636105.1 Candidatus Scalindua sediminis
CCCTTTCTTAAGTATGGTATTATTATAGAGCAAAATGCTCCAAAATTACACCTGCTTACTTAAAGGGGTGCAGTATACAAGTTAGGAGAAAACCCAAAATTTATTAGAAGTTATTTGGTAGCGAAAATATTTCGTTATAATTTTCAAAAAACCCAAGGATTTGGAAATATTTTCGTACTTTTTGAATTAAACAAGATTAAAGAATTCCTTCATGATTTTGTGTGAAGCCATAAGTCCTTGATATTTCACGTGTTATGCATCAGGGAAAATTTTAACTAGTAAAAACAAGTGATTGGTATGAATATTGCGATTTAACCATTAATTACTTTTCTTCGTCCTTTTGAAAAGCATTTATATCATATGCTAACTATATTATTATTTTAACATTTTTTTATCGGAGGGGACATTATGTTATCAGTAGCAGAAAAACCTATGGCAATCGAAAAAGGATTGACAGCAGAGGAATTTGTGGATCAGTTGGAAAAGGAATGCCTAGATCATCCAGCATTAAATCATTCGTATTTGAAGAAGTTTGAGGCAGGCAAGGTAAACAAAGACCAAATTAAGTTGTTTGCTGAACAATATTATTGCTTCTCACGTCATTTCTCCAGATACCTGGCCGCTTTGGTGGCTATTACCCCAGATGAGGCATCAAGGGCGCCATTAATAAAAAACCTTCATGAGGAATATGGTGGACGTCAAGAAGAGAATCGTGATATGGATCCAGAACTAACACATCCTGCAATATTCCGCAGGTTTCTGAGGTCGGTCGGAATTGATACATCTCAAGATAATCTTTCTGCAATCAAACCACTGCCGGAAACAAAGCTTTTTGTGGATAAGTATCTAAATATTAGATTCCTAAACTATATCGAGGCCTTTGGAGGTATGGGACTAGGTACAGAATACATAGTGCCAAAGATGTATACGTACATACGTGAAGGTTGCAGGAAGGCAGGCCTGAGTGAGGATGATGTGCTTTTCTTTTCGGCACATATCGAACTGGATGTAGAACATGCAGAAGGTATAAAAGATTCTTTGCTCCCCTTTGTTCAAACGGAAGATCACCAGGAAATACTACGTTTCGGCGCACTAGATTTTCTGGATGCAAGAACGGTTTTATGGGACGGATTGGAAAGGGCAAGTGGGTTATAAGATTATATTGTAACCGTGTATTTGCAATTTAATTTGTTAAGTCCCCACTAAACGCGTTTCCTTAAAGGAGACTATGTATTAAGCGTTTAGATTACATAGCCCCGTTAGGAATATCCATAGAGACTGTATTGTCTTGGATTATTATATTTCTAACGGGGTTTATTTTTATCAAAAAACAGATGCAAGATATAATGTTTGAATGAAATTGGCTGTTATAGTTCCAACATAAGGGGCTAGATTGGCCAGATATTTGTTAAAAATTTTTTATTAACGCCTTCCAAAAGCTTTTATACTTGATTTTCCCCCTTACTCCTGTTATTAAATGAATAACACTTGTGAAAAACTTGCTTTTAAGGCAAATAAGTTTTTTAAGTGTTTTTCCTCTTGCTTTAGCAAAAAATGATTGGTTATATTGACAACCTTTATTTACCTCGGTTAGAGTCTCATAGAAATTCCAATTAATTTTATACCAGGCGAAATATTCAATTAAAGAAATTTCCGACTAGTCTTATCCTGTGTTTAAAGTTACAATAAGACTTTATTTATACAATGGTTAAGATTACTAATAATAAGATTATGTGGGTTCAGAAAATTCGTCTAAGATCCTTTTGGTTGATTCATAACAACATTATAACTTTTATTTGAAAGAAATGGAGGCCGGAAATGGGAAGCTTGTTTATACCTAATAGATCTGCTGCAACAAAGACAAGAACTAGAACCGGTGATCAGGTATTGCCGCAAAGCGGGATGTGCGTAATTTGCCTGGATGGATGTCCCGGGTACTGTGAAATTGGGACGTCAGCTATGAGAGGTCCGGAAACCATATACCCCCAACCATTTGGTGAAATGACTGCCGGGGCGCAAAAAGATTACCCAGTTGATTTTTCGCACTTCAATATAACGGGTACCATTGCCAGTCATCACCAAAAAGAATATGAACTATTTACAAATGTAAATCTTGAAGCCCGCATGGGGAGAGATGGAGGTCTAAAATTAAGATTACCCTTAATCTGCACAGGCTTAGGTTCTACGCAGATAGCTTATAAACATTTTGAAAATATCGGTAACGGCGCAGCAATTTGTGGTACAGGAGTAGTATTAGGTGAAAATGTGGTAGGAATGGATGATAAGTCCAAGTTGGATAAAAACGGAAAGGTTACAGAGTCTCCGGAATTAATTAGAAGGTTTAAGTCTTTCAAAGATTATCAAAAAGATGGGTATGGTTTCATTGCTATACAGGCGAATCCGGAAGATTTAAGGTTTGGTGTTCTTGAATATAGTTTAGATAAGCTGGGTGCGGATGCCGTGGAATTGAAGTGGGGGCAGGGTGCAAAAAATATTGGCGGTGAGGTTAAGATATTTAACCTTGATAAGGCGATACGATTGAAAAAAAGAGGTTATATTGTGATACCTGACCCGGAGGATGAGCTAACACAGGAGTCATTTAAGAAAGGTACTATAGAGGGCTTTGAGAGGCATACAAGGATAGGGGCGATATCAGAGTACCTGCCCAAGGCAATGGATGATTTTGTTAAAGCAGTGGAACATCTCAGAGGTGCTGGTGCAAAATATATATTCTTAAAAACGGGTGCATATCGTCCATCGGATTTAGCAAGAGCGATTAAGTTCTGTTCGATTGCAAAGGTTGATGTATTAACCGTTGACGGAGCTGGTGGTGGTACAGGAATGAGTCCATGGCGAATGATGAATGAATGGGGAGTCCCTACTCTATATATAAGCGCTATGATTTATGAGTATTGTGATAGACTGGCTAAGAAAGGTGAATATGTGCCAGACATAGTACTCGCAGGTGGCCTTACTACGGAAGATCATATCTTTAAGGCATTTGCTTTATGTGCGCCATATGTTAAGGCTGTTGGTATGTCTCGTTCTACAATCTGTGCCGTTCATGTTGGAAATAATAATGGTAAGTGGATTAAGGAAGGCAAGATACCAAAACCTGCTAAAGATCACGGTGATACAGTTGATAAGATTTTCTATTATTCGGCAAAGGTTAAAAAGGAATTTGGTAGTAAGATAGAACCTGGCGCTTTAGGTATGTATTCTTATTATCAAAGGCTTGCAACTGGCCTTAGACAAATAATGGCTGGCGCAAGAAGATTCGGTATTTATGACATTGTCAGAGATGATATTTTTGCCTTGACCAGAGAAGCTGCAGACGTGACAGGAATCAATTACATTATGGACTGGGAAAAAGAATCTTCAATGAGTATCTTAGATGCGTAATTAAATGCATAATTACTGTAATAGAAACCCATGCCTGTCGCCTGAGGCGACCCTTGCGGCAGACTCCAGACCCGACTTTCTGGCGGGAGGCAGTTCTGTCCTTCGGCACGACTTCTTGCCCGACGTGCCTTTTGGCGGGTAGGTTTCCACTGTTATATAAGTTTTATTAAAACAATTAAATGGCTGTATAAGGTACTTGAAATGCTTTATACAGCCATTTGTTTTTATGATTAAATTAGATTCTTCGTCACGGAGTTTATCCTGAGCCAGGCGAAGGGTTCCTCAGAATGACACTTCTTTTGCCGCGATGTCATTCTGAGCGGAGCGAAGAATCTTGAATTTGAAATTCTTAGACATCGAGATATCGTTATGAATGTTTCATATTACAATACATGTCCTAGAGACTGTTATGATACCTGTTCTATCCTGACCACTGTTGAAGGAGGTAGAGCGGTTAGGCTCAGGGGTAATTCCAAGCATCCAATAACCCAGGGCTTTCTTTGCTGGAAGATACAGAATGCTTTAAAGTTTGTTTACTCTCCGGAAAGACTTAAATATCCACTCAAGAGGGTTGGTAAAAAAGGAAGTGATGATTTCCAGAGGATTTCCTGGGAAGAAGCTTATAAGGAAATTGCCCATCGCATAGGAGATGTACAGAAGAAACACGGTTCTGGGGCAATATTACCTTTTGATTATTTCGGGCATATGGGGTTACTGAATAAACAGTTTTCCCAACGTCTCTTCAATGCTCTGGGAACCAGTAAATGTTCTCCGACAATCTGCTCTAATGCAGGTAGAACTGCCCTTCAGTATGTTTATGGAGGCTTTTGGGGTATAGACCCGGAGGAAATAAAATCGTCTAAACTCATCATACACTGGGGGCTGAACGGTCCCTGGAGTAACCTGCACGGGTACAACCTTGTTAAAAAGGCTGTCAGGGAAGGGGCAAAATTTTACGTAATAGACCCCATGAAAACCTGCAAACTTGGGAAGCATCTCCCCATAAAACCCAATACAGACGGCGCCTTGGCCCTTGGGATTGCAAACCATCTTATTTCAAAAGGATTGTACGAGCGTGATCATGTCGAGAAATATGCATATGGGTTTGAAGACTACATGAGGATAGTTAAGGAATACGACGTTGATAGGGTCTCTAAGATCACCGGGCTTCCTAATGAAGACATCGTAGAATTGGCCGAGGATTTATACAGGTTAAGGCCCAGTTTCATACACCTGGGCTTTGGTATACAGAAACATCTATACGGAGGTGAGGCGGTAAGGACCATTGCTCTTTTGCCACCTCTGGTGGGAGGACTCAGGGTACATTATAGTAATACCGATAGGGAAATAGACCTGGGTTTCCTTCAAGGTATGCAATTCGCTGACCAGGGTTTCTCTGCGGGGAACAAAAAGACATACAACATGGCCCAACTAGGACGAGTACTGGAAACGGGAGAGGTAAAGCTCCTTTTCGTCTTCAATACAAATCCGGTAGTTAATTTACCTAACCAGATATTGGTAAGAAAGGGTCTGCAAAGAGAAGACCTCTTTGTGGTGGTGCATGACCTGTTTCTTAATGATACTTGTAGCTATGCCGATATTGTATTGCCTGCCACAAGCTTCCTTGAGTCCTTTGATGTCCATGTGTGCTATTATCATAATTATATGTCTGTGAACCAAAAAGCCATAGAACCTCTTGGGGAAGCCAAACCTAACTATCAGATATTCAAAGAATTGGCCGGGGCTCTGGGTCTTAAGTCAAATGAGATATTTCCTCCTGAGCGGGAAGTGATTGATGAATTTCTCAAGAGAAGCAAGGCCGTGGATTTTACTTTAGAAGATTTGGAGAGAGAGGGTTTCTGTAAGATGAATGTAAGACCTCAGGATGTTTATCCCACGCCTTCCGGTAAAATAGAGTTCTATTCCCAACTGGCGGAAAAGGTCGATCTTCCACCTCTTCCCGGTTATTATGAGGAGAAAATAAACAGTTATCCTTTACAGTTACTTACTGTGAATCACAAACGTATTACACGTTCCCAATTTCATAATGTCTGGCAAAAGGAGATAGAACCAATAGTTTTGCTAAATGAAGAAGATGCCGGACAGAGGGGGATAAAGGAGGGTGACTGGGTAAGGTTAAAGAATGACCTGGATACATTAAATATGAAGGCCCGCTCCACGAGAGATATAAGGAAGGGTGTTGTATTGGCCTATGGGGGACTCTGGCCCAAGCTCTGTGGTGGTAAGGGGGTAAATGCACTAATCCCGGACGAGGTTCAGGCCTTTGGTGGTAACGCGAGCTATAATTCCACTTATGTTGAAATAGAGAAACTAACAGGCGCTTCTTAATATTATGAATATTATTATCTAAATTGAGCGATTTTATACCTTATATTATAGTAGCCGCAGGCTTTAGCCTGCGCTTCTCATCATCTAATGGGTATATGATAATCTCACGTAAGTTACGCCCCCATAGCTTCCTTGCGTAAGCTAGGAATGGGGGCGGCTACCCGCCCGAATGTACCGTTCGGTACGGGCGGGCACAAATCGCTCAACTTAGGTAAGAGTTAAAGATTTGTACTTAAGACCTGATTATGCGATGGCAAATAGTTTCTTCATCCACCTTCCAAGGTCATCTATCAGGGAATAGATTGTAGGCATGATTATGAGTGTTAATATTGTAGAGGTGAACAACCCTGAGATTACGACCAATCCTACAGGGGCCCAGATCTTTTCTCTACCCTCAAACGGACCATATAATACAGGGATCAAAAGTGGCAATGTCATTGGTAAGAGGCCAAAAATGGTTGTAAAGGATGTCATAAGTATTGGCCTTAAACGATCCCTTCCTCCTTTGACGATTGCATCGTATTTATCCATGCCGCTTCTTCGTAAACGATTAATGTAGTCAATAAGAACTATTGCGTTATTCACAACCAGGCCGCATAGAAGCAGCAGCCCCAGACGGGAAAGGCTATCGAGTGGTAAATCCGCCAGGAAAAAAACAATCGCCACACCCGTAAATGCGAATGGAATTGTTAGCATGATTGTCAGCGGATGAATATATGATTCAAACAGTGATGCCATTATCAGGTAAATTAGTATTATGGCAAGTATCAACCCAAACCTTGATTCAGCTTCTGCACGCTCATACCTTTTAAATTCCTCTCCCAGACTCCACACATAGCCGGCTGGCAAACTAAAGTCTGCCATCTTTGCCTTGATATCTTCCATAATTTTTCTAAGCCCTTTCTCTTTATACTGTGCCGTAATTATGACTATCGGTTTACGATCTTTTCTTTCAATTGCCTTAGGCCCTATCCTTCTTTTAAAATCAGCCACCCTCCCCAGCACTACACCTTCTTTTTCTGTATCTTTAAATTCAAGATTCTTTAATTGGTCCAGACGTTGACGGTCTTCCTCTTTAAGTTGTAAATTTATGTCAATCTCCTTATCTTTCACCTTGAATTTGCTCACTGCTCTACTACCCAGCGAACCTGAAATACCAAATGCTATTCTCTGTGAGGTCAGTCCATATTTCTTGACCTTTTCTCTATTAATGGCTACAATTATTTCGTCCTTACCTTTTTCCAGATTAGTATCAACATCACTCAAGTCAGGGATAGTTGCAAGCCTTTCCTTAATATCATCCGCCAGTCTCGTCAGGGTGTGCATATTTCGCCCTTTTATTTCAATACTGACTTCTTTACCGTCATGACCGTATCTAAATCTCTTCCTGTACTTAACCCCGGGAATGACCGGGAGTAAATGTCGTATCTCTTCAGACAAAGTAGATACAGACCTTTTTGCCTCTTCCTGTTTTACAAGGTATATTGCCAGAGAACCACCACTTCTATCGAAGCTGCTGGAAATAGTCTTAATCTCTAGTTCATCCTTCCTTTCCTGAAGAATCCCTTCTAATCTTTCAAAAAGCATTTTTGTATCATCGATGCCATAGCTCTTTGGTGTATCCACCTGTAAGTGAACTTCTCTATAAATACCTTCTCTGACTACCCCCTTTTCCAGATGTCCATATAAATAGTAAGCCAGAATAACGATTAATATCGTAATGCCGGCAGTGATCCACCTGAATCTTAGAGTTAGCTCGATAAATCTTGTATACGGGTCCGATAGGTATTTTGTTAAAAATGATTTTTGCATCTTCTCAGCATCAGTTAGGGTTCTATCGGATTTGATTACCTCCCCTTTGTCCCCTCCTTGCGCCCGTCCGAACGGCTTTGCCGGGCGGGAAGAAGGGGAGAAGGGGTGGTTTTTCACATGATATTGAGAAGATTGTGACTCTTCAATATTCTTATTATTTTCTTTTCTATCTTTAGTTGCCGCAGGGAATTTGAGAAGCCTTGATGCAACTAATGGTATTAAGGTAAGGGCTACAAATAGTGATGAAACAAGGGCAGCGCATATTGCCAGACCAAAGTCGTGCATAAAGATGCCCATTCTGGATTTTGAAAGGAATACCCATGGCACAAAGACGCATATTGTTGTTGCTGTTGCTGCGATAATGGCCGTACTCACTTCATTACTGCCGGTGATAGCAGCTTCCCTTGCCCCAAGGTTTTCTTCCTGTTTATGCCTGAAGATATTTTCAAGGACTACGATTGCAGGGTCTACCAGCATCCCTATTGCCAGCATCAATCCTGTGAGCGATATGATGTTAAGTGTTACTTCCGAACCGGCAAACCTTCTCAACAGAAACATCAGACCAAACGTACATAATACCGAGATAGGGATTGCGGTAGTTATAATCATAGCGCTTCTAACGTTTCTTAGAAAAAAGAAAAGGATGAAGATAACCAATGCGCCTCCAAGGAATCCTGCATTTCTCAAATTCTTTAGTCTCTCAAGTATAGGTTGAGACCTGTCGCGATAGACATGTATCTCCAGCTTATCCATTTTCGGGTCTTCCTTGATCTTATTAAGCGTACTTATAACTTCCCTTGCCACAGCGACCATGTTTGCGTCAGACGATTTCATCACCCTTACCTTAACGGCGTTTCTTCCGTGGAGCCTCTGGTAGCTTTTTTTCGTCGGGAAGTCAAATCTGACGTCAGCTACATCAGAAAGCCTTATGCCTTTTTCATTAACCGGCAGATTAGCTACCTCATTAACGTCTTGAAACTCACCGATTGTGCGGATTATGTATTTTGTCGATCCTTCAATTATGTCACCTGCAGATACATTTATATTACTTAACCTCAGATGTCTTCTCAGGGCAAATGTATCTATGTTATGGGACTTAAGCCGTTCGAGGTCCAGTTCTACGAATAATTGTTTTTGTTCAATGCCACGGACGTTTACGTTTGCAACACCATTTATTCTCTGGATTTTGGGTTTAAGAACATCTTCGACGATATCGTATAGTTCACTGATTTCACCTCGTATTGATACGCTGAAGTTTACAACCGGCAAGTCGCCGGACTGCCATCGAAAGATGCGTATGTTCTCTATGTCTTCCGGCAGTTTATGCCTTACCTGTTCGATTTTGTCCCTTACCTCCAGTGCTGCAATATCCATATCTGTACCTAAATCAAATTCCAGAGAGACTTCTGAACTAACGTCTGTCGAGGTCGATTCGATTACGTCAACGTGTTTTACAGTGCCAAGGGCATCTTCAATGTGTAACGTAATCAAATCCTCAACCTCCTGGGGGGAGGAGGACTTATAAGGCACGTGAACCCTGAGTGAATGGCCTGAAATCTCCGGAAGGTATAGTAGGGGGATTCTGTATAGCGATATGACTCCTATCACGACTATACTCAGGATTACCATTAACGTTGTTATCGGTCGGTTTACGGCAAACGTAGATATGTTCATGATACCTCAGAATTTTATAACTTATTTGTATTATAAAGCTTATTACCTTTTAAATCACAATATACAAGCCACAAATTACAAACAAATTACAATATCAAATGACCGAAACAAGTCCGTTTTGGTATTGTAATTTTGTAATTGTATATTGTTTGTAATTTGGAATTTGTTGTTTGTAATTTAACCACTCAATGGTGAGTAGAGCGAACCAAGTTCTATCCTTAATAAATTCTACATCTAAAAACTTTAGATAGCTATGGGTTTTTTGATTCTTGTGTTGCATTTCATTATTGAACTTAGAGTTGTATAAAGGTAATATATGGAAAATCTTCCATCTATTGACAATGTTAAATTACTTTAGTAATATTTTTACTTATTCCCTCGATAGGCTTAATTTTTTTAGGGCTAAAAACTGAATTATGTGGCGCAATAAAGACCTTAACGATCTCGCTAAAAAAGCCGACAATGGGCTTCATGGTTTAGGTGGAATAATTAGAGCAATTGCAACTCTTGACAAGAAAAGCGCCCAGCAACAAAAATTAATCATAATAATGACAGCTGTGATTCTTGTGCTTACCCTTTTAACTTCTGTTATTATCGTTTTGCAATTCTATAAGCTTCCTATTAACAAGAATACCATTAATAATAATAAACCAAAGACCTACAGCACCACTCCAGAGAGTCACACAGAAAATACAAAGAATTCCACCGTCATCAATAAGGAAATCAGTCAAGGCAAAACGAAAACAGATTAAGACTATCGAAGCAATTACCATAATTATTGAAACTATGCAAAAACAATGTCCTAGCCAGAAAGTGGTAAATATATACTTAAAAGAATTCGCCCCAAAAAAAGATTAACTAAATAGTTATTATTCTACATCAACACAAAGCTAATTTAACAAATCACTTAAGCCGACCAGAGAATGCTCTTGCGGTTTTCTGACTCTCACCCTGGCGGCTTAGTTACTCCGTTATGCACCCAAAATATAAACAGGTTTTGCGAGTATGTGGGTAAAAAAATATGAGCAGCCTAATAAGCGCAAATACGGTATTTCACTTTACTGAAAGCATTGTGAATTTAGAGGGAATTTTAAAAAGTGGTTTTTATCCTCAGATCTGCTGTGAAGATTTTATCGGGACAATATCAAACGAGGAAGACATGGAAAAAGGTGTCCCGATGGTTTGTTTTTGCGACATCCCTTTATCGCAAATTAGAAATCATGTTAAGTATTACGGCAATTATGCTTTGGGGTTATCGAAAGAGTGGGCAATTGAAAACCAAGTAAATCCTGTTCTTTATACCTACCCGAATTCAAGCTTGGCAGAAAAATTAACAGTGCTACTCAATAAGTTAGTTGAATCAGAGAAAAACAAAAATAATGAAGACTTGGTGGAAAGCAAAATAATAAAGCAATATATGTCAACGATACAATATGTGAAACCGTACGAAGGGCGATTGTGGAAAAATGGTAATTGGACAAAAAAACCAGTTCGTTTTTATGATGAAAGAGAATGGAGATTCATTCCCCAAGTCTTGTTAGGCAAGAAAACATTATTTTTAAGTCGAGATTTGTTATTTAAAAGCGGAAGCTATGATACGCTTCAGAAACTGAATAATAAAATTAGAGAAACCAATGATTGTCGCCTTTCATTTGAACCAAAAGATATAAAATTCATAATTGTCAGCAAGGAAAATGAAGTCTTAAGCATGATTGACAAGGTTAAGCGAAATAATTTTTCTGACGAAGAAGTACAAATTCTTACTACTCGAATTATTTCAATTGAAAGTATAAATGAAAATTTTTAGTAAAAACCATGCATAACTATTAAATATTTTCACCTATAATTTGCAACTGTACAAACTAAGGGACGAGGGACAAACCTTACCTACTGACAAGAAAAAAGCCCCACAAAATGATTTGATAACATGTTTCTGAAAAAAATAGTTTTAAAAACTATAATTTTTCGATTTTTATTTCATCACGTACATTTTTTTATTTGATTTAATAACCTTTATTTTTTTAAATCCTTTAGGAGTCTGAACAATATAATGACCGTCAATAATACCAAGTATTCCATTCTTTTAATAATTCCACTGATTTTATTAATCCTTTTACCTGCTGTTTCCTTAGCTGACGCTAATAGGATTTTCAAGGAAAACAGCAAGGCAGTTGTGGTGGTTACTGCTTATGATGAAAAAGGCAATGCAATTAGTCAGGGCAGTGGATTTATTGTAAGACGAGACGGGGCAGTGGTAACGAATTACCATGTCATAAGCAAGGCGAGAGATATTAAGGTAAAGGCAGGGGATAAGGTTTTTGATGTTGAAGGTCTGATTTTCACAGACAAAGAAAATGACCTTGTGATTCTCAAGGCAAAAGCCAGGGACATGCCTGTTGTTAAGCTTGGAGTTATAGAAAAAGCGAATATAGGCGAGCATGTCTATGTTATAAGCAGTCCTGAAGGACTTGAAAATACAATTTCTGATGGTTTATTAAGCGGGATAAGGAAGATAGATGAAAAAAGAGAAATCCTTCAAATAACCGCACCTATTTCACCCGGTAGCAGCGGAGGTCCTGTATTTAACAGAAATGGTGAAGTTATAGGAGTTGTAACATTCCTCATTAAAGAGGCTCAAAATTTGAACTTTGCAATGCCTGTGAAATTGATAAAGGATAAGATTAGCAGTAAAAGGGTAGCTGAGATAAAAGAGTCGGGATTAGAGGATTATAAAAAGACTGCAGAGTATTGGTTTGTTCTTGGTTATTATCATGCGGAGTCTGCTATGTATAAAGAGGCGATTGAGTCATACAAGCAGTCAATAAGGATTTACCCTGATTTTGCAGATACTCATAATAATCTCGGTATTGCATATGGCAAATTAGGAATGTATAAAGAGGCGATTGAGTCACACAAGCAGGCAATAAGGATTAACCCTGATTATGCATTGGCTCATTATAATCTCGGTATTGCCTATGGCGATTTAGGCATGGATAAAGAGGAAATAGATGCATACAAACAAGCAATAAGGATTAACCCTGATTATGCAGATGCTTATTATAATCTCAGTATTGCATATGGCAAATTAGGAATGTATAAAGAGAAGATTGAGTCATACAAACAAGCGATAAGAATTAACCCTGATTATGCATTGGCTCATTATAATCTCGGTGTTACCTATGGCGATTTAGGCATGTATAAAGAGGCGATAGAGTCATACAAGCAGGCAATAAGGATTGACCCTGATTATGAATATGTTCATTATAATCTCGGTGTTGCCTATCTCAAATCAGACATATATAAAGAGGCGATAGAGTCATTCAAGCAGGCAATAAGGATTGACCCTAATTCTGCAAAGGCTCATTTTCGTCTCGGTTATGTCTATATTCTTTTAAACGATAGAGGTTCTGCCTTAGAGCAGTATAAGATTTTAAAAAACCTTAACTCTGAACTGGCAAATAAACTGTTTAACTCAATTTATAAATAATTCAGGGAATATTGTAGCCACGATAAGCTGTAACTCCACAGCCTTCTCTAATTAATTCAGAAGGAGAAAGGGGTGCGGTTTCTAAAAACAATTATACCGAGCAGAAAAGCAACAAAGGAGTATTTAGAATGAACAAGAACAAACTTAAATTCGATGAAGAAGAACTTAAAATCCTGCGTGACTTTGAGCAAGGCGAGTTCGAAAGCATTAAAAATTTCAAAAGCGAAAAGAGGCAACTTGAGGAGGCTGCCGGAAATACCTTGATAAGGGATAAGCGGATTAACATTCGTACTTCCTCCCGGGATTTAACACGGATTCAAAAGAAAGCCGCAAAAGAAGGTATTCCTTACCAGACTTTAATATCAAGTACATTGCACAAGTTTATTACAGGCAAGCTAAAGGACAAAGCCTGATATATAATTCAAATCGCCCTTATTCCCCCTTTTTTAAAGGGGGTTAGGGGGATTAAGTTTTTCCCATATTTTTTCAAGAATTCCGTTGAGATTTCCAAATACATCTTTATCTGAAAACCTTAAAACTCTTAGCCCAAGATTTTTCATATAATCATCTCTACATTTATCCTTTTTCATTCCCTCATCACTGTAATGTTGTCCTCCGTCAAGCTCGATAATTAAATTTGACTTCGGGCAGTGAAAATCAACTATATAGTTACCTATAATCTTTTGTCTGTAAAACTGACAATTCTTAAGTTGTTTTTTCCTTATTCTTGACCAAAGTAATTTTTCTGCTTCAGTCATGTTCTTTCTAAGTTCCCTTGAATATTTTTTCAGTTTTTTGTTGTATGACAACACAATTCAAATCCCCCTTATTCCCCCTTTTCTTTTGCTTGTTGTTTAGTAGATTCTTCGCTCCGCTCAGAATGACAGAATACATGGAAACCTGAAGGTTTCCGCTACAACCTATTGCCTACTTTTCCGCCATAAGTAAATACTTACCCTACCCTCCACACCGACTCTTTTGCCTTTTCTACAAGATCATATACTACAGGTACCAGTATAAGGGTTAGGAGTGTAGAGAAAAGTAGCCCGCCAATCACTGTAATACCCATGGGCATTCTCAATTCTGCACCCTCACCTAACCCAAGGGCCAAAGGGAGTAGTCCGAGAACGGTGGTAGTTGTCGTCATCAAAATTGGACGCAGTCGTATCTTACCTCCTTCAATGATTGCTTCTCTTCTTGGCATGCCTTCCTTCCTGCGAGTGTTTATACAATCAACAAGAACGATTGCATTATTTACGACAATTCCGGCAAGCATAACAACGCCTATTAAGACAATAACACTTATAGGTTTTGCAGTTATAAACAAGGCCAGCACCACCCCAACTAAAGCAAAGGGTATGGTAAACATTATCACAAAAGGGTGAAGTAATGATTCGAACTGAGACGCCATTACTATATAAACCAGAAATGCAGCTAACGCTATGGCAAAGACCATACTGGAAAAAGCCACAAGCATTTCACGGCTCTGTCCGCTGACTGATACTTCAAAATCGCTCGTAATTCTAATATTCGCAATCTTTTCTTCGATATCCCTGACTGCGCTGCGTAAATCTCTTCCAACAAGATTGGCAGAAACCACTACAACGCGTTCCTGGTTTAAACGCCTTATTTCACCCGGTCCTTTTTTGATGTTTATTTCTGCGATTGAGGTCAGCGTAATCGGTTTCTCACCTTCAGGATTAACGACAAAATTCTTCAAATCTTCGACGCTGCCAATATCTTCTTTTCTTACACGGACACGAATGTCAACTTTCCTATCTCTCCTCGAAAATTCTGTACTGACATTACCAAGGACATTATCTCTGATTATGTTGGCAATGGTGTTTAAGTCCAGTCCAAGTTGTGACAGTTTTTGTCTATTAAAGATGATTTGAATTTCCGGTATTCCTCCCTCTATCGTGGACTTGATATCTGTGAGACCCTTCACTTCTTCCAACCTGGCAATAACTGTCTTAGATAATTTCTTGAGTATGTTGAGGTTGTATCCCTTTATTTCTACCTCAACAGGAGTTAGATAAGTGAAATAGGCTGGCCGTGAAAATTTATACTCAACTGCTGGAATTTGTTTAAGCTTATGTCTCAAATCTGCCATCACATTTTTTTCCAGTTTGCGGTCAGACTTTTCTCTTAAGCTGATATTGATTTCGCCTATGTTTTCTCTCTCTTCTGCTATGGTTCCACCTGCCTGACTGGTAGAGCCGGTAATGGTGTATATCGTTTGTATTTCCGGGTTGTTGCTTGCCATGTTTTCTATTCTTTTAACAGTCTTCAGCATATCGGCAAGGGGTGTCCCTACCGGTTTTTTAATCTTGATAGAGAATTCTCCCTGACTCAGTTCCGGAATAAGTTCTTTACCCAAATTTATGTACAGGTACCACGAGCCACCGAGTATTGACAGCGCAATAGTAATTATTAACAGCTTGCGTGATAATGCAAAATTTACAACTCCCGGATAAACCCTTGTAATTGCGGGAAAGACAATATCAAACACGATAAACAATGGATATAGTAATATGTAAAGTATTCTTGTTGGCAAAAGGTTGCCGGTTATGACTGCATTTTCTCCGTTTCTCTTTATGTCATCTATGTCAGGGTTTTTCTTTTTATCAATCTTTAGTGAAGACAGCATCGGGATCAAGGTGATAGCAACAAGGAGTGAGATGAGAAGTGAATAGGTTACGGTGAGTGCTTGATCATTGAATAATTGACCTGCTATACCTTTAACAAAAATTATGGGTATAAAAACGCATATGGTTGTGAGTGTTGACGCAATTACGGCTCTGCCAACTTCGCTTGCACCCGTATTCGCAGAATCAATTGCACTGTATCCTTTTCTACGATACCTGTCTATGCTTTCAAGCACCACGATCGAGTTGTCAACAAGCATTCCCACACCAAGTGCAAGCCCGCCTAATGACATAATATTTAGAGACACTGCTGATATGTGCATGAAGAAGAAAGTTGCTACAACCGAAAGGGGAATTGCCAGGCTGATAATCAAGGTGTTTTTAATGCTTCTGAGAAATAAGAAAAGAATGAGTATGGCCAAAATTCCACCCCAGAGGGCAGTGTAAATCACCTCTTTTATTGATCTTTCAATGAATCCTGATTGGTCAAGGATTATCTCCAACCTGATAGAATCCGAAAATTTTCTTAACCTTTTTTCTATTTCCTTTAGCCGTTCTTTAACCAATTTTGCTACTGTTACCGTATTTGCACCCGCTTCTTTAAATATTGCTATTTCTACACTTTCTTTTCCATTTACACGGGTTATCACCTTGCGCTCTTTGTGCCCTTTTCTTACGTTTCCAATATCTCTTATCTTGATGGGGACATTGTTTTTAAAATCGATGATTATGTCCTGTATTTCTTCTACTTGTTTAAATTCATTCAGGGTTCTTACAAGATATTCAATCTCTCCTTCTTTAATATCCCCGGCAGTGAGATTGATATTTTCCTCGCTGAGGCGTGTAATAACACGAGAGATAGGTATCCCCAGGTTAGCAAGTTTAGCCTCTTCTACCTCCACATGTATTTCTTCCTCCAACCCACCACTTATTTCTACAGCGGCAACGCCACCAACAGCTTCTATGCCCATTACACCACTTTCAACTGATAAGCCTTCGAGGGCAGGTTTGAGCTCATCTTCTGCCAGAATGCGAAGTGTAATAAGGTCTTCATCTCCATACAGAGATATTCTCATAATAGGGTCAAGAGAAGGGTCAAAACGCAGTAAGACCGGCCTTTCAGCATCATCCGGCAAATCTACCAGGTCAAGCTTCTCGCGTACGTCCATTGATGCAAAATCCATATTGGTTTTCCATGCAAACTCAATGACAACTTCAGAGACATCTGGCCTTGACCTGGAGCTTACACGTACCACATTTGATATTACACTTACTGCATCTTCAATTGGTCTTGATATAAGATTTTCGATTTCACTCGGTGCTGCTCCGGGATATTCGGTGCGCACTGTTAGTGTTGGATACGAGATATCTGGTAAGAGGTTTATGGGAAGCCGATTAAAGGATATCAACCCGAAGATGACCAGTGTGGCCATCAGCATTACGACAGTAACTCGCCTTTTCGTTGAAAATTCAACTATCTTCAAGTTCTATTACCCGATTTCTTGATATTCCTAACTCCTTTAATCTAAATTGAGCGATTTGTGCCCGCCCGTACCGAACGGTACATTCGGGCGGGTAGCCGCCCCCA
Organism: Candidatus Scalindua sediminis; assembly: GCA_008636105.1. Classification (GTDB taxonomy): domain Bacteria; phylum Planctomycetota; class Brocadiia; order Brocadiales; family Scalinduaceae; genus Scalindua_A; species Scalindua_A sediminis. Next base: position 16,961 of record VSDH01000022.1, read on the forward strand.
TTCCTAGCTTACGCAAGGAAGCTATGGGGGCGTAACTTACGTGAGATTATCATATACCCATTAGATGATGAGAAACGCAGATAAAAGTTCGCCAAGGCGAATCTGCCTCAGGCACGACCTGCGGCTACTATAATAAGGTATAAAATCGCTCAATTTAGGTTTACTTAAAAAGATCATACGACAATGAAGACGGCTATGAAACAGTTTATGGACACTTATATTAATGATAACAAAATCATAGGAACCCTTCAACCATTGACAGAATGATTTTAAGGAACATATTTTGCCATTTTTTCAAAGACACATAAGCATTATTTTCTGTCTCAAGATTATAGAAGATATGCTATAAGTGGCTTTTGCCAAAACAGGATATGGCAATCAAGACAAACGCACAAAACCGACCAAACAGAAGGAGGATTTCCCCATGGCAGTTCTGAATCGCCCCGATTTTCCACGTCATAACAACTTGACATAAATGGACTTAATGGTGTTTGTGTTGTTGTGCAAATTAGTTTTGAAACAAAATGCTGACCACCATTATCTACTGCTTCTAGTAATATAACAACTACACACGTATTGACTTTCTTCTTGACGATCTATATATTAAACACTATAATTCGTCTCTTTTATATAGATTTTATTCCGTGATAACTATGGAGTATGTTATTTATGGCCAGGGTTCAAGTTTCAGATAATGAAAGCTTGCGCGAAGCTCTTAGAAGATTTAAGAAGATGTGTGATAAAGAAGGTATAATTAATCAATCAAAACGTTATGCTTACTTTGAAAAACCTTCTGATAAGCGTCGTCGCGAAGAAAACAGGAGAATCAGGAACATAAAAAAGGCTCAAAGTTTGGGTCCTAACCTGTTTGGCCAATAAAAACCAAGATTTTGTGGGAATCTTGGTTTTTAAAATTCGCTACTTAACAAGTTAGACAAATTCCAATCAATTACAACCTGAAGTTATACATAATAAATTCTGTATCCCCCCAATAATATACTCCTGGTATACCATTTCTATCCAAACGTAATTTTAACAAGATAGCTATTATAATGACTACACTTACAATTCAAAGAACATGGTTAAAGAAATACAGGTATTATCCCTTTAGTTATTTCTTAAAGGAGAAATTTCCCTTTAAAGTTCACAAGATTTCGATTCATGCTGGTTTTACATGCCCTAATAGGGATGGGCTAGTAGGAACCGGTGGATGTACTTACTGTGCTAATGAAAGTTTCAGCCCAAATGTCGGAGAAACGATTATGCCCATAAAAGAGCAAGTTGAAAAAGGCATGAGATTCTTGAAGAGGAGATACGGTGCTGAAAAGTTTATCGCATATTTTCAGGCGTTTACAAATACATATGCCGATATTGATACATTAAAGACTCGATATGAAGAAGCCCTGTTTGACAAGGATATAATTGGCCTTTCTATCGGCACAAGGCCTGACTGCATTACCGATGAAGTTCTAAACCTTATTAATAGCTATACTGAAAAATATCATGTATGGATTGAATATGGCTTACAATCTATGCATGACCGTACATTGCGCTTAATAAATCGTGGACATGATTATAAGGCGTTTAAGGACGCAGTATTGCGTACGAAGGATAAGGAGAATATAAAAATTTGCGCCCATGTAATCCTTGGCCTTCCTGGAGAAGATTGGGATGATATGATGAAAACGGCACAAGCTGTATCTTCTCTTGGTATTGATGGAATAAAGCTCCATCATCTTTATATTGCAAAGAACACTGCAATGGCAAATGAATATTTTAAGGGAAACGTAAAAACGATGAAAGTGGAAGAATATGTCTCCCTTGTCTGTGATTTTTTAGAAAGGATCTCACCTGATATAGTCATACAGAGGTTAGTAGGAGATACACATGGCAACTTCTTAATCTCCCCCATATGGGATGTGAGTAAAGGTGAAGTGTTTTCTGCCATTACTGAGGAATTAAGACGTCGCAATTCCTACCAGGGCGCAAGATACATACCCCGTTCTACTTTACCGCATACATAAGTACAAATATTACAAATAGTTATGTCCTGTTTTAGTTGTATACCAAATCCTTTTCTATCAATATTTCTCATTCCGAATAGGCTACTTATTACCTGAAATTTAACATGTACGCTGTCTCGATACATTCCATGCTTTCTATTGCCGAGATGGTTTCCTGAGAAACTACTGCATCAACATTTAGGACTATCATTGCTCCACCTCCGCTCTCTTTTCTACCAAATGTCATACGCCCTATATTTATATTCTGATCACCTAGTATCTTACCTATTTCCCCTATTAATCCCGGCTTGTCTTGACCAAGCAAAATTAGGACATGACCGATTGGGTCCATGTCAACACGATAGCCATTTATTGTTTCTATTCTAGGTTCACTATTTTTAAATACGGTACCTGAAACAGATCTTTCACCGTCACCTGTATTAATTTTTGCGAAAATAAGGTTCGTGTAATCTTCTGTAGCACTACTAATGATCTCATTAATTTTTATTCCTCTTTCATTAGTCAGCATACGAGCATTTATGATATTTACGTTCTCATCTAAAACATGTCTTAGCAAACCTACCAATAGACTATCTGTTAGTGGACGAACGTTATCCTTGGTAACTTCACCACTGTATTGTATGTCTATGGATTTTATCCTGCCCCTTACTAACTGAATTAAAAGAGCCCCCATTTTTTCCGTTAGTGATATATAGGGTTTGAGCTGTTGAAATTCTTCCGGACCTTGAACAGGCATATTAAGCGCATTCCGTATATTTTTATCCTTTAGCGCATCTACCATTTGTTCTGCTGCATCCCTGGCTACTGTATATTGAGCCTCCTCTGTTAGCGATCCAAGATGTGGTGTGGGAAGGACATTATCAAGTTTCAATAACTTGTTATTTACCGGAGGTTCTTCTTCAAAAACGTCAACTGCAGCCCCAACCACCTTACCACTTACAAGTGCGTCATAAAGTGCATCTTCTGAAATTATACCACCTCTTGCACAATTTATTATTCTTACTCCATCTTTCATTAACGCAAATTCACGAGTCGAAATCAGGTTTTTTGTATCGTTTCTTAGAGGGATATGTAAAGATATGTAATCAGATTGTCCTAATAGTTCATCAAGATCTTTAACCAGATGAATGTTCATTTTGGAAATTGTTTCAGGGGAAATAAAGGGGTCATAACCTATTGTCCTCATTTCTAATGCTATGGCTCGTTTTGCTACTTCTTTTCCGATTTTACCTAATCCAATTAAACCAAGTATTTTTCCGGAAACTTGAGTACCCATAAATTTTTTACGTTCCCATTTCCCTTCACGAACGGAATTGCAGGCTTGAGGTATATTTCTTGATAAAGCTAATAGAAGCGTAATCGTGTGTTCTGCGGTAGATGTTGTATTTCCTCCTGGGGTATTCATAACAATGATTCCTTTTTTTGTGGCAGCAGATATGTCAACGTTATCAATCCCAACACCAGCTCGGCATATTGCACGAAGTTTAGAGGCTTTTTCGATTACTTCTGACGTACTTTTGGTGCTACTTCGGATAATCAAGCCATCGTATTTGCCTATCTCTTTTTTTAACTCTTCTAATGAAATATTGGGTCTTATAGTTGTTTGAATACCCGCATTTTCCAGAATTGTTTTACATATATTCGGAAGATTGTCTGTTATTAATACATTCATGTTTCTACCTTTATTTTTAAAACTTATATAATTATCTTAAATGAAATTTTAGCATGCACTTCGGCGAAAATCAAATGCAATCTATTTTGCAAAAGTTGTGGCTGTTACTAAATTTAATTTTAGATTAAGGATAAAAACCTTTTGTTTTTAACAGGAATTTATTATATCTTATAGTGAATTGAAGATGATTAATTTGCTTCTCAAAACATTATGGAATTGATTGGAGGTAAAGATGTTACTCAGCAATTTGGTTTTAGTTAATCACTGGCTTCATCTTTCTGCTGCAGCCCTTTTAGCAGGAGGCATGGTTTTTCTTGTAGCGATATTAAGGCCGGTCCTGATAAGGAATTCTTCTGTCTCCGGAATAGATATACTGGCAAACGAGGTTCACGATAGATTTCGTAAGTATGTTGGTATAGTAATAGGCGTAATCATTCTTACGGGAATCATTAATGCTCTTAATGGCGTTATAACTGGTATAGAAGTAGACTTAAGTTCGGGATATAAGACTGTTATACGAATAAAGGTTTTGTTGGCAATTGCCCTTTTTATTATTTACGGCGTAAATGCCTTTTTGATTAAGGAACCAAAAGGGGATAAAGACGAAGGCTGTTCTTGCGTAATGCAGCCCCCGGTTTATAAGAGGATATTGCAGGTAATCGCTTTGGTATTGGTTTTCACAATTTTGTTATTAGTTTCATTATTGGGATTTTATAAATAATTTTATTGCTTTAACTAGGAAAAATTTTCCTACCAATGTGGAAATTTAAGAGAAAATTTCTTGGATTTACGATTTATCTTGCCCTGGATTTTTTTTAAGCTTGTGTCTAAAATTATTAGTAGTAAAAAACCTTTATAATTGCTTTTTGGTAAGCTCTTTGCGGTTAAAAAAGGCTTGACTTTTATAATACGCAAAGTAGAATTATTAGTTAAGTAATCGTTTTTTATCCCCGATAAAGAATATATGTAAATATATGTATGAATTAGTAATACAGAAATCATTTGCTGGAGCGCATAAACTACGTGATTATGATGGAGAGTGCGAAAAGTTACATGGACATAACTGGAAGGTAGAAGTAACATTTAGATCTGAAAAACTGAACAGGTCAGGCATGGTTATTGATTTTAAAATTGTTAAAAAGAAACTTGAAGAGATACTTTCTCATTTGGATCATTCTTATTTAAATGAACTTGAAGAGTTTTGCCAGGAAAATCCTACGACTGAAAATGTTTCAAGGATGGTATACGAAAATTTAAATGGAAAGTTACCTCCCGAAATATCCGTTGCTAAAGTAAGAACATGGGAATCTGAAAATTGTGCAGCTGCGTATTATGTATGAACCGTTCTTTTACATGTAATTGTGAATATTAATTTAGACACTCCGATCCTTCAAGTAGCTTTAGATTTTATAAACTTGCGGCGTGCTGTGAATGTCGCCAAGGAGGCTGTAGATGCGGGAGCCGAGTGGCTCGAAGCAGGTACACCTTTAATCAAAAGTGAGGGATTAAATTCTGTTAGAGTCCTTCGAGAAGAATTTCCGTCTACGACAATAGTTGCTGATATGAAGACGATGGATGCAGGGCGTATGGAGACGGAGATAGCGGCAAAGGCAGGAGCGGATGTCGCAATCGTGATGGGTGAGGCCTCAGACGTAACGATAAAAGAGTGTATTAACGCAGGAAGGAATTACGGTATAAAGATAGGAGTTGATTTTCTTGCCACCATTGATTGTGTTGATCGTGCAGTAAAAGTTGAAAAATGGGGAGCTGATTTCGTCGTTGTACATACAGCTATTGACGATCAAATGTTAGGTCGTTACCCGTTTGAAAGACTTTCGAAGATTTGTTCGAAGGTTAGTATTCCTGTTGCTGTTGCGGGAGGGATTAATTCCGAAACAGTAGTAGATGCAATAAATGCAGGCGCAAAGATTATCGTAGTGGGGGGGGCAATTTGTAAGGCAACTGACGTGAGGGTTGCTATTGGTAATTTGAAAAAGGCAATTTTAGATCGGGAAAGGGTTCCTGTAAATCTTTTTAAAAGAGCTTCAAACGGGAATATCCGTGGAATATTAGAGAAGGTTTCAACAGCAAATATATCAAATGGGAGTCATCGACTTAGAGGTATTACGGGGCTCCAAAGTATAAGCCTTGAAACTAAGATGATTGGACAGGCGGTAACTGTCCGTACATATCCTGGTGATTGGGCAAAACCAGTAGAAGCAGTAGATAAGGCTGAAGAAGGAAGTGTAATAGTTATTGATTCTGGAGGCGTAGGACCTGCTGTTTGGGGTGAGCTTGCAACACATAGTGCAATACAGCGCAAACTTGCAGGTGTTATAGTAGACGGAGCAATTCGAGATAGTAGTGAAATAAGGAAGTTGAGATTTCCTGCTTTTGCAAAATTAGTAATGCCAAATGCGGGAGAACCTAAAGGTTTCGGAGAGATAGGTATACCTGTAAGCATTTCGGGTATTACAATCAATTCTGGCGATTGGATTGTGGGCGACGGCGATGGTTTAATAGTAATACCAAAACAAGAAGCAAAAGAAATGGCTAACCATGCAATGGATTGGTTAGAGAAAGAAAACAGGATACGTGAGGAAATATCACATGGAAAGACGTCTCTTGGAGAAGTAATGGAATTATTGAAATGGGAAAAGAGATAAAAGTTTTAAGGAGTTATAATCAATGAAATGTGAATCATGTGGCCAAAAACTTGCAACAGTGCATCTTACTGAAATAATAGGAGATGAGCAGAAAGAGAAACATTACTGCGAGGATTGTGCCCAGAATGTTACAAGTCATTTTCCCAAAGCACCATCCCCATCTGATATTTTAACAAGCATTATTAATCAGGTTTCTCCAGAAATTAGAGAGATGTCGAAAACGACTTGCCCTGTGTGTGGTCTTTCTTACTTGGAGTTTAGGTCTCAGGGACGGTTGGGTTGTCCTATGGATTACAACGTGTTTAAAAAGGGACTATTACCTCTTATTGAAAAGATGCATGGTAGTTCTCAACATGTTGGGAAAATACCCGCAAACGCGGGAGTAGAGATTGTCAAGAAAAACGAACTAATACAATTACGTAAAGAATTGAATGAAGCTGTTGGAAAAGAGGATTACGAAAGAGCGGCACAAATAAGAGATAAAATTTATGAACTTTCGGGGAATATTGATGATGGAGATTAAAGACCTTTCGGAAAATACTGGTGAATGGCTTAGAGGTAGCGGTAAGGAATCTGATATCGTAATAAGTAGCAGGATACGTTTGGCAAGGAACATTACGGGATTTCCATTCATTTCAAGAGCTAATTTAAAGCAAAAAGGAGACATAGAATCCTTACTTAGAGAGACAGTTATCAAATCTAACATAGCAAAAGATTTGTCTTATGTTAATCTAAATAAGGCAAATGCAGTTGATAAGTTATTTTTGGTTGAAAGACACCTAATTAGCAAAGAACATGCCGAGGGTGAGGGTGAAAGAGGAGTTGCATTTGGGAAATCAGAGACTATTAGTTTGATGATAAACGAAGAAGACCACCTTCGAATCCAGGTCATCCGTTCTGGTTTTGAGCTAAAAAACACATGGACTACGATAGACGAGATTGACAATTGCCTTGGGGGGAAATTAAACTTTGCTTTCTCTTCAAGGTTTGGGTATTTAACCGCATGTCCAACAAACATTGGTACAGGCATGCGAGGTTCTGTAATGCTGCATTTACCGGCACTTGGCATGACAAAACATATAGAAAAGGTTTTCAATGCAGTAGGAAAACTTGGATTGGTGGTAAGAGGGCTATATGGAGAGGGGACAAAGGTTTCTGGGGATTTGTATCAAATTTCAAACCAGTTTACTTTGGGGAAATCAGAGACCGAAATATTGGCTGTAATAGAAAGTGTGATACCGCGTATTACAAGCTATGAAAGAATGGCCAGGAAGGCTTTAATCTTAGAAAGTAAAGATCTATTAGAGGATAGGATTTGGCGATCGTATGGCATGCTTAAGGCTGCAAGAATGATTACATCCGACGAAATATTGCAACTACTTTCGCAGGTTCGTATGGGAGTCAATCTAGGTTTGATAAATGATATCGAGATGAGGACACTTAACGAACTTTTTATTTTGACGCTTCCAGGACACTTGCAAAAATTGCAGGGTTGTGAGCTGGATTCCACACAAAGAAATATCATTAGGGCTTCTTATATAAGGAAGAGGCTTGAAGGTATATAAAATAAGGTGATAAAAAATGTTTGATAAATTTACTGATAGGGCAAGAAAGGTAATGGCACTCGCCAGAGAGGAAGCAAAAAGATTCAATCACGAGTACATAGGAACGGAACATATTTTACTTGGTTTGGTAAAAGAAGGTAGCGGTGTTGCTGCAAATGTCTTGCAGAACCTGGATATTGATTTGAAAAAGATACGTCTAGAGATTGAAAAGATAGTCCAGACGGGTCCGGATCTAGTTTCAGTTGGACAACTGCCTTTTACTCCAAGGGTAAAAAAAGTATTAGAATATGCTATAGAAGAGGCGAGGGCTATGGGACATAATTATATAGGTACCGAGCATCAACTACTGGGATTGCTCAGAGAACAGGAAGGAGTAGCAGCACAGGTATTGCTGAATTTGGGCGTAAAGTTGGAGGATGTAAGAGAAGAAATAATTGAGCTTTTGGGAGCAGAATCTCCACAAAATGTTAAAGAAAAGGAAGAAAAAAGGGGCAAGTCAAAGACCCCTGCCCTTGATTCTTTTGGGCGCGATCTAACGCAGCAAGCGAGGGAACATGAATTGGATCCCGTAATTGGCCGGCAGGCAATTATTGAGCGATTGATTCAGATTCTAAGTCGTCGCACGAAGAACAATCCAGTATTGATAGGAGAGGCTGGAGTAGGAAAGACTGCTATAGCGGAAGGATTAGCACAAGCAGTAGTAAGTGGCACCGTTCCGGAACTTTTGCGTGATAAGAGGATAGTAGCCCTGGATCTGGCTCTGATGGTAGCAGGGACAAAATATCGTGGCCAATTTGAAGAAAGAATTAAAGCAGTGATGGCAGAAGTTCGCAGGGCAAAAAATATAATCATTTTTATAGATGAACTTCACACATTGGTAGGTGCGGGAGGTGCAGAAGGAGCTATAGACGCATCTAATGTTTTAAAGCCTTCTCTTTCCAGGGGAGAGATACAATGCATAGGTGCAACTACACTTGATGAATATAGGAAGTATATTGAGAAGGATGGCGCTCTTGAAAGAAGATTTCAAACAATAGTCGTTGACCAGCCTTCAAAGGAAGAAACCATTGAAATTTTGAAAGGTTTAAGAGATAGGTACGAAGCTCATCATAAGGTTCAAATAACAGATAAAGCAATAACAACTGCCACAGAGCTTGCAATAAGATATATTTCAGGAAGATTTTTACCTGATAAAGCTATAGATGTTATTGATGAATCTGGTGCGCGTGTAAGATTAAAAGCTACTACACATCCTCCTGATTTAAGACATATAGAGGAGGAGATAGAAAAACTTGAAAAAGAAAAGGATGAATCTGTAGCTGTACAAGATTTTGAGAGGGCGGCAAAACTAAGAGACAAAGCAGATAAATTAAAAAAGAAAAAGAACAACGTAGAAAAAGAATGGCGGGAAAACTACACGGAAATAGAAGGTGTGGTAGATGAAGATGTAGTTACAGAAGTCGTTTCAAGCATGACTGGCATACCACTTAAACGTATGGAGGCAAAAGAGGCAAAGAAGTTACTCAATCTTGAGAAAGTGCTTCGTAAAACTGTAATAGGGCAGGATGAGGCTATTAAGATAGTAGCTAAGGCTGTGAGAAGGGCACGAGCTGGCTTGAAGGACCCCAATAGACCAATTGCAAGTTTTATCTTTATAGGAGCGTCAGGGGTTGGGAAGACCCATCTGGCAAAAGCTCTAGCAAAATTTATGTTCGGATCAGAAGATGCACTGATTCAAATGGATATGTCTGAATATATGGAAAAACATAATGTATCAAGATTAATTGGTGCACCTCCCGGTTATGTCGGTTTTGAAGAAGGAGGTCAATTAACTGAAAAAATAAGAAGGCGCCCCTATGCAGTAGTACTTCTTGATGAGATAGAAAAGGCGCATCCAGATGTATTTAACATGTTGTTACAGGTTACGGAGGAAGGAAGATTAACAGATAGCTTTGGACGTCATATTGATTTTCGCAATGTAATCTTAATAATGACTTCAAACATAGGGGGAGATATAATCAGAAACATGGCATCTTTAGGATTCAAGAAAACTTCTGGAGAACAGTCTTATGAATCTATGCGTGAGCAATTGACACAAGCGGTGGAAAAACATTTTCGTCCAGAGTTCCTTAATAGGATTAACGACATCGCAGTGTTTAAAAATCTCACAAAGGAAGACTTGAAAAAGATTATTGAAATTGAGCTTGAGAATATACGTTCAAGGCTTGGCAACTATAACGTAACGCTTTCAATAACTAAGGAAGCTATGGATTTCCTTATTGATAAGAGCTATAAACCACATTTTGGTGCTCGGCCACTTCACAGAACCATCGAAAGGCTGATAGAAGATCCGCTTTCTGAGGAGATACTTAAAGGTAAGTTTAAGGATAAAAATTCTATTAAGGTAAAGTTACGTGAAGGGAAGTTGGTTTTCGAGGAAGTAGCCGTAAAAGGAGACTTAGTTACAACAAATTCGAATGATAAATAATTAATTGTGAGTTGAGAAGTTGAATATCAAAAAAAAGGGGGCTAAAAGGCCCCTTTTTTTTATTTACCCCGTAGGAATGACCCGTATGCCCGCTCCCACAGCCCCAGCATCTTGCTTTCGGCAAGAAAGCGCAGGGGCTAGCAGTGGGGGGAAGCAACGGGGATGATAAAATCAGATAACTTCCACTTTTTTGCACGGGGTTTAATGCCCCATGCGCCCGTCCGAACGGATTCATCCGGGCGGGAAATTCCAGCGGGGTTGACTTGTCTCTTCGTTATAAGTTGGTTTTCTTCACACAGAAGGTTAAGATAGTTTTGTTATGACAAAGTATAGTACAGTTTATGTTTGCCAACAATGTGGATGGAATTGTAATAAGTGGGTAGGCAGGTGCTCTAGTTGTGGCGAGTGGAATTCGATGGTGGAAGAAAAATGCGAACGGACTTATACAGAGAATACATTTCCAAAATATGATATAGAAAAACCAATTCCAATATCAGATGTAAAGCCGGTTGATAAACTTCGAATTAAGACCAGGATAAATGAATTTGATAGAATCCTCGGTGGTGGTATTGTAGCAGGTTCAGGAGTTTTGATTGGGGGAACACCCGGGATAGGAAAATCAACCCTCCTTTTACAAGCATGTCAAAAGTTTAGTGAACAGGGTCATTTATCATTGTATATAACAGGAGAAGAATCAGCAGCACAGATAAAGTTGCGTGGAGAGAGGCTCTGTGTCATGTCGGAAAACATTTTTTTAGTTGCGGAAAATAATTTAAATGTTATCCTTGAACACATAAGGAAAATTAATCCAAAACTTGTCATAATTGATTCGATACAGGCTATGTTCAAACCAGGTCTCGAATCGTCACCTGGAACAGTTTCACAAGTAAGGCAATGTGCAAACGAACTAATTTATTTGTCAAAGAAGACCGGATCTTCCGTATTCCTGGTAGGACATGTTACAAAGCAAGGAATGATTGCCGGACCTAAAGTGTTGGAACATCTAGTTGATACAGTATTATACTTTGAAGGCGAAAAATTCATGTCATTCAGGATACTAAGAGCAGTAAAGAATCGTTTTGGTCCTACAAATGAGATAGGAATTTTCGAGATGTGTAGAGATGGGCTTAGGGAGGTTGAAAATCCTTCAGAAATATTTCTTTCAAGGACACAAAGGTTTAATTCAGGTTCTGCTATAATCTCTTGTATTGAGGGTACAAGGGCATTACTTATAGAGGTGCAAGCACTTGTAACTAAATCAAATTTCGGCATACCAGAACGAAAAGTTAGTGGTATTGACTATAATCGTGTCGCTATGATAATAGCTGTTTTAGAAAAAAGGGTCGGGCTTCTTTTAGGTGGACATGATGTTTTTGTGAATGTTGTTGGTGGTATAAGAGTCGATGAGCCAGCAGTAGACCTTGGAATTGCAATTGCGATTGCATCCAGTTTTAATGATAAAGTAATACCAAGCGAGATGGTTATGATCGGTGAGTTAGGTCTGGGTGGTGAAGTTAGAGGCGTAAACCAATTTGATAGTAGATTAAGAGAAGCGGAGAGACTGGGGTTTAAGAGTGTAATTATTCCGAAAGATAATAGTAAAGATGCTTCAGGAGCAAAATCTCTCAAAATGATTAAGGTATCTTCTCTTGTGGAAGCGATCGATAATATCTGGTAAAAAAGGGTGTTTTTATGTCTATAAAACAATTCGCTTGTTTAAGGTTTGCCCTTTTGTTTTTAATGATCTTTTTAGCCGTTGGTTGTTTATTTAATAAAACCTATAGAAAAAGCCATATAGTAGGAGCCGTAATTAATGACCATGAGACATCTGTTAAAATACGGGAACAACTTGATGAAAACGGACAGGCAATAAAAAAAGATTTTAATCATCCGTATTATTTTACAGAAACAGGTTTAAACAATATACTTTCTTCTATTTATTATAAGCAAAGGGGATTTTTAAAGGGTAAAGGTAGAAGAAAGCTATTTAGGCAGGGAGAAATACAGAAGATTGTGCCTCCAATAATTAATGCATTTTCAATGGCTACCGATTCTCAAGACATTTTAGTTTTTTCTACTTCTCATAAGATTCTTTTGTCAGATAGACAAAGTTATTTTAGCATGTTTGTATTAAATAACGAGCTGCACATTGTTTTTAGCACAATTAAAAGTAAAAAGAGCTTTACTGATGATAGAGCAGCATTTAGACGAGGAAATATAAATAAATTAAAAGACCCGTTAGATGTGAAGAGAAGCTCTTTTTGGGCTCTCATTCCTGAGGGAGGGCAAAGGCTTAAAAAGGGACGTCTAAACTGGCTTATTATTGACTTAAATAGTGACTTATTTGGTGTTGCTGGTAGTACCTACTTTAGCACTGATTCAATTAGTGCAGATAGTGGTACAAGAACCATCAAAAAGCGAGTGGTTACTGATAGAAGTTTTGTTGAAGAAAAGAAAAAATATCAAAACGTTCGTGAAAAACTAAGGGAATTGAAGGAATTGAAAGATGAGGGTCTAATTTCAGAAGAAGATTATGATGAGAAAAAAAAGAAATTTTTGAATGAATTTTAAATTTTCAGGTTAACTTATTGTGATTATAAAAGATGTGGTATATGAAAGTAAAACTTGTCTTGTCGTTTCTTGTTTTGTTTGGAACAATCGGATGTTTAAATTTTAACTATTTTACCGGAGGAGGCTCAACTCAAAGTCAGGATAGTACTACTATATTTAGTAAGGGTAAGACTTATGTCAAACTTGAAGAGATGAGAAGTACAAAGGGAACTTCAAAGACTTTTTTTGATCACCCAAAATATCTGAGAAGTGATATATTGCCGAGTGTGCTTGCTTCCATTTATTTTAAGGAAAAAGGCATAAAGGGGTGGGGAAAAGAGCAGAATGTTTTTCAAGAAAGTGAATTATTCAATATAGTACCACATATAACAGATGCATTTTCAAGAGTAGCTCCATCACAATATGTATTGACGAATTCGAATTATACAAAAGGAAAAGGGTTCTTTAAGTCAGAATTATATACGATATTTGGTTTATTCGTCTCAAAAGACAAATTGAATGTTGTGTTTTCAAGGATCCAATACGAACCTATAGTGGAAAAAGGTGAAAGCGCGATTTTTACAAATCCAGAAGCAGTATATACAGATCCTTTCAGTATAAAGAAAAATCCTTTTTGGAAAATAATCCTTCGCCCGGGTCAACGGTTTAAGAAAGGATATAGTAATTGGCTAATAATAGATTTGGAGGAAGGTTCGTTTGTAAAGAAAGAAGAATATGGAAAAGAAGTAGCATTAAGCGGCCAATTAGAGGTTCCCAATGCCCGGGGAGAGCAGGAAGGATCCAAAGTTTCTGATACCAGAGAAATAGTTTCAGGTTCTCCTAAAAGGGTGGAAACAAAGTTGAGCATCAAAGACCAACTTCTGGAGCTGAAGGAATTAGAAACTTCCGGGCTTATTACCAGGGAAGATTACGAACGAAGAAAAGCAGAGATATTGGTCGGCAAACCGAAAAAGAGTATAAAGAAAAAGTTTATTGAACTTCGCAAACTAAAAGAGGAAGGATTTATTGGTGATATAGATTACGAGCATAAAAAGATGGACCTCTTAGATGAAGATGATGAAAGTGAAAGAAAAAGAAATATTAAGGAGATCCTGGCAGAGTATCTGGAACTGAGAGACGAGGGCTTTATAACGGACAAGGATTATGATTACAAAAAGAAGAAATTATTAAGAGAATTTTAAACTTCGCACGTTTTTCCTTAATGCTCCAATAATAGTGATTCTGCCAGTTTTAGATCTTCGCGTGTTGTAATTTTAATATTATCATAGCTTCCTGAAACTATCTCCACTTTAAATCCACATTTCTCTACTACCTCAGCATCATCTGTAAATTCCGTTTTTGTATTCTTAATCTTATCATAAGCCCCCATTATTATGTCCCTTTTAAAGCCTTGCGGCGTTTGTGCCATCCAGAGGTCATGTCTGGGAACTGTTTCGATTATGCCGAGATTCGAGTTGACTTTCTTCACTGTTGATTTCATCGGGGTTGCTACAATGGCTGCTCCTCTCTCTTCTGCTTTTTCAATGACTGCCTTTATTATTTTATTATTTACTAAGGGCCTTACTGCATCATGTATCAAGACTATTTTTGTATCCGGGTTTAAATGACGCAGGCCATTAAAAACACTATCTTGCCTTCTTTTACCTCCGTTAATAATCGCAGCTACTTTGTAAAGTTTGAGTTTATCTGACCATTTTTTAATAACTGTAGATAAGTCGTCTTTATTTACTACGAGAATAATCTCTTTTATGCGTCTTAATTTATAGAATTTTTCTAATGTATGGAAAATGATAGGCTTTTTGCCTATCACTTTAAAAGGTTTTCTTACTCTGGTTCCCATCCGCAGGCTAAGGCCGGCAGCGGGAATAATTACAGAAACGTCTGCTTTCATTAAACCCTTTCATACGGATAAAAAAGCTTTAAATACTCGTCTTGAGCAAATCTATCGGTCATTCCTGCTATATAATCACAAACACCCTGATAAGGTCCTTCTTTTTCTACCAATTTCTGATATTCGGGCGGAAGTTGCTTGGGGTTTTTAATAAATGTCTTAAACAATTCTTCAACAAACCGCTTTGCCTTGGCAGCCATCCGTGCAACCCTGTAATGGTTATACACATTGTTTTGTAAGAATTCTTGCAACTCTTGTTTCTTTTTATCCAAACCAGGTGAAAAGGATACTAACCTTTCTTTACATTGCTGTACGTCATTGGTTGTTTTTGTTTTCATCTTTTCAAGCATTGATTGTGTATGTTCAATTAGGTCTGTAACTTCAAGATCAATTAAATATTTTATAGCATGTGCCTTTTCCATATCTTTACTAAGATTGCCATATTGTTCCTTAACTTTTTCTCTTGCATTTCTCCATAGTTCAATTCCTTCTAAATCATTTTCCGTAATAATTCCAGCCTTTAGACTATCGTCTATGTCATGATTGTCATATGCTATAGAATCAGCAAGATCTACTATTTGTGCTTCTAGAAGCGGTTGTTTGTTCGTTTGAAATTGAGAGGTGTTCGGGTTGTCATAAAGTGTTTTGTGTTTTGCTATAGACTCTCTAACTTCCCATGAAAGGTTCAGACCAGAAAACTTTGAATACCGTTTTTCTAATGTCTCTACTACACGTAAACCTTGAATGTTATGTTCAAAGCCTCCATGGTCTTTCATCAGTATTCTAAGAGCATCTTCTCCTGAATGACCAAAAGGTGTATGGCCAAGGTCATGTGCCATAGCAATTGCCTCTGCAAGATCTTCATTTAAATTTAAAGCCCTTGATATGCACCTGGAAATCTGAGTAACCTCTATGGTATGGGTGAGACGTGTGCGATAGTAATCTCCCTCATGATTTACAAATACCTGTGTTTTATATTCCAATCGCCTGAAAGCCGTTGAATGGATAATCCTGTCCTTATCCCTCTGATAAATGCTTCGGTATAGGTGTTCCTCTTCAGGATGTACTCTTCCGCGAGTATGCATACTCTTCATGGCGTAAGGAGCTAGATATCTTTCTTCCCTTTCCTCTATGTCTTTTCTTGTTAGCATTGTATATAAACTTTTAATTTAAAAGGCTAAAAATAATCTTTCAATTCAAGGTATAAGTCTTCCAGTGATTGAGGTATTACTTTTGTCTCGGCAATAACTGGCATAAAGTTTGTATCTCCTTTCCATCTTGGTACAAGATGTAAGTGTATATGGCCCTCAACCCCTGCTCCAGCAACCTTTCCAAAGTTAATTCCTAAATTGAAACCCTCAGGTTTCAATTTTTTAGTCAGGATATCTTTTACGTCTCTTGTTAATGTTAAGAGTTCCAGCATCTCTGAATCACTTAACTTTGACAAATCATCTTTATGCATTTTTGGAGCTACCATTAAGTGGCCACTATTATATGGATATTTGTTTAGAATGCAAAAACACTCCTTACCCCTATACAAAACCAAATTCTTGCGGTCTTGATTGTCTTTTATCGCCGTGCAAAAAAAGCAATTTTCTTCTTTTTTACTCAAGATAAATTCCTTACGCCAGGGGGCCCATATATTTTCCATAATTTAAGGTTTTAGGTAAAAAAGTTTGCACTAATCTTTTTTAAAGATAATGAGTATCGTGTCTTTGTAAATCCTTAAGATATTTTAGGTTGCATGTGAAGTAAAATCAAGTAATTTAAACAAACCTAAAACCATCATGGTGTAGTTTTACCTATTTAACGGGATAGGATTGGAACTAGTAGACCGATTCACTAAAAAGCATACATAAGATTGTCATTGCGAGCGATAGCGAAGCAATCTCTATGTTGTTACATACAAAAAGATTGCTTCGTCTCTACCGCTCCTCGCAATGACAGAATAAAATGATTACTTTTTTATGAAACGTTGTACGAGGTTACTCTTGAATGGCATATTAGAGATAATCGAGTGTTTTGTTTACGGTAGAAAGTCACATCGCCGAAGGTAATAAAGAGGTTAGTGATTTTTTTCTTTTATGGATATGGGGTTCTGTCTATCTAGACTGCCAATTGGCTGAGTTACAGGTAGGTATTCTAATCTGGCCATGAGCATGCAAAATTACAAAAGATTCCAATATAATTTATCTGCAGTGTGAACAACTTGTAGCAGTGCATGAATCACACCCGGAGCTTTGTGATGCAGATGTATCATTGCCTCTTTCTACTGACATTCCAAATAGTGAGAATACCTTGTGAATCTCTTTACTAAGACACTCAGGGCATTTTAATTTCTTTTTTTCCGTGGTACTGCGGAAAAATTCTTCAAACCTGTGGTCACATTTATTGCATTCGAATTCGTATATAGGCATTTACCGTAAATGATATAATGGGTTTACTGGGATACCATGTAAAAATATTTTAAAGTGAAGTTTGTTTTGTTCTGCTTTGCCTGTTCTACCGGCCTCTGCAATTTTCTGCCCTTGGGCAACTCTGTCTCCCTTTTTAACGAATATCTTTGAATTATGAGCATACCACGTGTAAGAACCATCGTAATGTTGAAGTATGGCGACTTTACCCCACCCGTCTGGTGCGTCAGAGATCAATGCTACCACTCCACTTTTTGATGCCTTCACGGCCTGTCCGTGAAAGGCCTTTATATCGATACCTGTATTTTTGTTACCATCTATCCGTTGTCCAAAATAAGTCAGTTTTCTGCCTCGCAAGGGCCATTTAAATGATTCACGTGGTCTTTTCGCTGATGTAAGAGTTGCCTTCGAAGATGTTTTTTTCGTGCCTGTAAGGCCTGCAGGTATAATTAGCTGTTGTCCGGGCTTTAAGTCCGTAGTATCTTTAATATGGTTGACTTTTATTATTTTATCAGGAGAAACGCCATGATTGTAGGCTATTCGCCATATAGTATCGCCCTTTTTGACAGTATATCTTGTAGATTTTTTACTGGTCCGGTCAGACCTTAAGGAGTCTAATTCCTTTTTAAATCTTGGAGGTGGTTCTATATTTGGTCGGTTATATGTAGTACATCCCGGAAAAACATATGCAGTTAAGAAAATAATTACAATACAGGCAACCTCTTTTATTGCAAGCAATTTCATCGTTTTTTCTTTTTAAATTGGTAACTTTGTATAGAGCGGGCGATGGGATTCGAACCCACGACACCCAGCTTGGGAAGCTGGTATTCTACCACTGAATTACGCCCGCTTCAGGGTATGTGTGATATTAAAAACAAATTATATCTATCTAAGCTTTGTCGTGTCAAGATTATTGTGCATGTATAGTAAGCTCACACGTACCTGGCTTGCCTGTTTAAAACTGCAGATTCTAATGAGATGACAGATAGCTTAATTCTGGTGACTTATGGCATACCGCTTGAACTCTAATCCATTTGATTAAGTGCTTCCTGAATTAGAGGAAGAAGAGATTCTATCTCTTTCTTGGTCATTCTTCCGAGCTTAGCAAACTTGAACTTCCCCTGACTATCTTTATTTTCTCTGGTGATTTGTAGCTTCTTTGGCCCTTTGTTGTAAGAATAAACACTTACGGTTAACCGTTCTAACTCGTTTTCCCAGGGCTTTGAAAGCAAACATTCGTCCAAATTGCGATCATAAGGCATAACTATCCTCCTTCTTTAAGGGATAATACTACTTTTAGAATAATAGGGGCAGTATACTTTATCTACCCGCCTACGCATAGAGCCATCCGCCCAGGGCGGATGGGTGAATGTAAGTTTACCCAAAAGGTATCCCCATCTCCCCCATGTGTGGAGAGGATTAAGGAGAGGGGGTGTTAGAAAGATTCATATTCCTCTTTAATATATTCCATTATTATGTTACTCAAATCATAATTGTTGGGAAACTTGTATAAGTTTAAAAAAGTTTGCACAGAATCGTCTTGCCTGCGCCTTGTAACTTTTAGACTTTAGTTTTGTATCAGAAATCACCTGGTTAGGATTTACTAAACCCTTTAAGGAGTCGATCTCATCTTTGTAAGAATCAAACCATTGCTGAATCATTTCCTCGGTGACTTCAACGTGGAACTGGAGGCCATAAACATTTTCGCCAATTCTAAATGCCTGGTTTGGACAAGTCTCTGATTCGGCCAGTTTATGTGCACCATCAGGTATCTCAAATGTATCACCGTGCCAATGGAATACGTCAATCTCTCTCGAAAGGCCTTGAAATAAAGGATCATCTAGACCGTCTCTGTTCAAAGATATTTTGAACCAACCTATTTCTTTTTCAGGAGCCTTTTTTACTATTGCACCTTTTGCCTTGGCAATTAATTGAGCGCCAAGACAGAAGCCCAGTGTTGGTATGTCTTTTTCTATGGCCTCTTTCAGGAATTCATCTTCATCTTTAAGGAAAGGATATTTATCTTCTTCATATACGTTCATTGGCCCTCCGAGTATAATGATAGCGGAGGTGTTTGAAAGGGAATTTGGTAAAGGTTCTCCATTGAAAATTTCAATTACTTCGTAAGGGATGTTCTTATCATCTAAGAAATCTGCGATTGTGCCGGGTCCCTCTATATCAATGTGTTTAATTATTATTACTTTCATCTGCCACCTTAAAGACACAGAATTCAGCGCACATTGAGCACACATCAGCATCCTGTGGAGTACCTTTTTCTCTAATCTTTTTGGCATGTGCTGGATCAATGCATGTAGAGAATTGTCCTTCCCAGTCACGCTTTCTTCTAAGTTGAGACATGGTCTTATCCCATTCCCAGGCTGATTTTATACCCTTGGCGATATCGGCAGCATGAGCTGCAATTCGTGCAGCCATTACACCATCGTGCACATCATCGGGGTTGGGCAGGCGCAGATGCTCTGTAGGTGTAACATAACACAGGAAATCAGCTCCTGCAGCAGCAGCGATAGCACCTCCGATTGCCGACGTGATGTGGTCATATCCCGGGGCAATATCTGTTACGATAGGCCCGAGGACATAGAATGGTGCACCCTTGCAAAGTTCTTTTTGTAGTTGGACTTGTGTCTGGATCTGGTTCATGGGAACGTGCCCCGGGCCTTCTACTATTACCTGTACGTTTGCTTCCCATGCTCTCTGGGTGAGTTCAGCCAGGACGTTTAATTCATAAATCTGTGCCCTGTCACATGCGTCTGCCAGAGCTCCCGGTCGCAAGGCATCACCAAGGCTAATGGTTACGTCAAATTCATATGCAATTGATAGTATTTCGTCAAACTGTTCGTAAAGAGGGTTTTCCTTTTTGTGAAAAGACATCCAATCTACAAGAAAAGAACCTCCTCTGCTTACAACACCGCATACTCTTTTGTCATTTACCAGGTGTTTCAGAACTCCTCGTGTTGCACCACAATGAACCGTGATAAAATCGATTCCGTCTTCACAATGGCGTTTTATCACATCAATCATACTCTTCGCAGACATATCTCTAACGGAGTGCTTGTTTCTAACAGCATCAACTGCCGCCTCATAGATTGGGACACTGCCAACAGAGATTGAACAGTTTTCCATTATCCTTTGTCTAATTATTCGAAGGTCTCCACCAGTACTCAAATCCATAACAGCATCTGCCTGTGCGTTTTCTACTGCACGAAGTTTTTTTAGCTCATCTTCTATGCTTTGATAGTCAATTGACGTACCAATGTTTGCGTTCACCTTGGTTCTAAGTCCACTGCCTATGCCACAAACTTTTTTTGCAAGCCGTTTTCGATTGTGCGGAATCACTACCTTTCCGTCAGCAATGAGTGATCTTAAATTCTCAACATCGCAGTCTTCAAGTTGTGCAACCTGTTCCATTTCAGAGGTTATTTTATTTAATCTTGCTTGTTTTAGTTGCGTCATTTATTTTTTATCCCCTTCTTCGGTGGTAATATGTGTATAAAAAGGAATCAACAGGAAATAGTTAGTGAGCTTAGACTCTCAATCTCTGTCTTACGTAAATGCCTGTATCGACCGACCTTTAGGGTATGGTCGTCTTCTAAATGTCCAATCTTGATTCTTTTAAGTGAAATTACTGGATGTCTAACTTTTGCGAGTATGCGCCTTATTTCTCTATTTTTGCCCTCTCTAAGTATTATTTCTAATGTACTGGATGTGTGTCTCCTGCGTATAACCTTAATACTGGTTGGTGAAGCCTTACCAGCAGAAATCCATATACCCCGCTTGAGTGACCGTATTGCATCATTTGTTATTCTTCCTCTAACTTCTACTCTGTATGTCTTTTCAATCCCATACCTTGGATGAGAAAGCAGGTTTGCCAGTTCACCGTCATTGGTTAGGATTATAAGACCTTCGCTATCTTTATCCAGTCGGCCTACGGTGTATATTCTTTGTTCTATATGTTTCAACAGATCTATGGTTCTAAGTTGCTCGGAGTTTTTTGCATTTGTACATACATAGCCTTTGGGTTTGTTAAGGAGGTAGTATATCTTTTTCTGTCTTTTGAGAGGTACTCCATCACACAAAATCTTGTTTTTAATTGGATCAACTAACTGCCCCATCTTCGTAACACGTTTTCCATCCACTGATATATGTCCAGAGCTTATTAAGGTTTCACATTTACGTCGGGAGCCCAGCCCAGCCTGTGCAAGAATTTTATGTAGCCTTTCCATAGTCTTTTTACGCAAAAGATGTAATATATTAAATTGCCAACCTCCCGGAATAAAGCAGTCAGGAAGGTTTAAGTCGTTTATGCTTTCAATTGTAACCTGAGAATTAAGGTTTAACATCTAAATCTCAACTTGCCAGTTAAATTTAATAAGATGCAGAAAACACGAGGGTTTTTAGTCTCTAAGTCGACAATTTCTTGCTTTTTCTGTCAAAATATTTATCAATGTAATTTTCTCAAATATCTGAAAAGTGATAAATTACAATATACAACTCACAAATTACAAACAATATACAATTACAAAATTACAAATTCAAAACTAATATCCAAATCATTTGTTACATTTTTTTGTTTTAATCATTCGGACATTGTAATTTGAAATTTGTTTGGGATTTGGAATTTGTTATTTGTAATTTATTAACTCCTGTTTGGTTCTGACTCGTCCAGGTTAGGTTATTGAACCTTAGAACCGGGTTTTATATCTCTTTCTGTAGTAAGCAATACGACATGGTTACCATCCTTTGCGGCAAGAAGCATACCCTGGCTTTCTATACCTCTTATTACGGCTGGTGCAAGGTTATTAACAATAACGATTTTTTTCCCAATG
Source organism: Candidatus Scalindua sediminis (assembly GCA_008636105.1). Taxonomy (GTDB): domain Bacteria; phylum Planctomycetota; class Brocadiia; order Brocadiales; family Scalinduaceae; genus Scalindua_A; species Scalindua_A sediminis. The sequence continues at coordinate 39,096 of VSDH01000022.1, forward strand.
AGTTGTTCAGGGGTATAATGTTCTTTTATTCCTGCTACTAGCTGTTTTTCTACACCTTCAACACCAATATCAATTTTTAATATCAGTAGTTTATCTGCATCTGGATGTTCTTCTACCGCCTTTATCTCCGCCACTCGCAAATCTATTTCTATAAAATCTTGAATGCTAACCGACATTATATCCTCTTCATTCTCATTAAATAACTCATATCAATTAATCTTTAATTCTATCAAATGCTATTCTTGATAAGCAAGTCAAAAACCCTCGTAATGGCTAATATTATATATACAGCATAATTAATATTTAACTCGTAAGAGACACAAACCTCTTGCTGGAACAGTAGCACCAGCTAGAGACCTGGATCGTGACTTTAAGACTCTTTTAAATTCTTTTATGGTCATTTTCTCCCTTCCGACTCCAAGTAGTGTTCCCACTATTGACCTTACCATCTTATACAGAAATCCATCTGCTTCTATTGTGAACAATAGGTATTTCCCCTTTTTTTTGATTTCCAGTCTTTTTATCGTTCTTATATTACTTTCCCGCCTGAATGACTTAGTCGGGCAGGTATTATTTGATTTTGACTTGAATACACTGAAATCGTGTCTGCCTATTATGTGTTTTGATGCTTTTTGCATTTTTTCAATATTCAAATCTCCGTTGTAATGATAACAAAAGTTTCTGTTGATAGCACTTCCGATATTATTATTCAAGATAGTATAGCGGTAAATCTTTGATTTTGTGCTATATTGTGAATGAAATTTCTCAGATACCTTTTTTATGGATTTTACCACGATATCTTTGGGAAGATAGAAATTTATTGCCTGAACTAATTTAGAGGTAGGGATAATAGACTTTGTTTTAAAGTTTGCAACCTGTCCAAGTGCATGGGCGCCTGCATCTGTCCTGCCGGCACCATGAAGCGTAATCTTTTCATTGACTACTTTTTCTATAGCTATCTTAAGTGTTTCCTGGACGGTTTTTTCTTTCTTTTGTTGCTGCCAGCCGGCATAATTCGTACCATCATACTCTATAACAAGTTTTATGTTATTCACGAGATGTCTTTACAAGTGGTGATAGCACTGTTTATGCAGTACCAGTTAAAGAATGATTAATGAGTTGAAGAACCACAATTGTATTGCGAATTTAAAGAGGATTAAAAAACAAGGGGTGTTTAGTGGCGAAGCTACCCAGGTAAGCCCAAAACTGGGTAATTTACTATCAAGGCTTTTCCCCGACACCAACACCCCTATAACGCATATTGTATTTGTTATCTATATATTTGTCAATCAAGAAAAAGCCATCAAGTTAAGGATGATATATCAAACGTAATTAGGTGGTAAATCTGAAATATAATACCCTCTCTTTTTTCCTCTTGATTTTAGTAATTACTAAAGTAGATCAATTCAGGGCATAATTTCCAAAAAACACTTGAGTTTTATTAACTATTTTACTACTCTCAATAATTACCATCACTGTTTCTGGATTTGGATTTTTTCCAAAATACCATTCTAACCTTGCAGGTTCCCATACGCCAAATGGTATATGAACAAGTTGAATTTGTATTAATTCTTTCATATTTGAACGTACATAATTATTACTTTATAAATCTTATCAAAATTTACTATTACATAAATTGAGCGATTTGTGTGGCCGCCCCCGTTCCTAGCTTACGCAAGGAAGCTATGGGGGCGTAACTTACGTGAGATTATCATATACCCATTAGATGATGAGAAACGCAGGCTAAAGCCTGCGGCTACTATAATATAAGGTATAAAATCGCTCAATTTAGTACCACTCTACAATAAGGTTTTTAAATGAATTTGAGTTATCTTCTATTATGGGCATAGGTCTAAATTCAAGGTATTTAATTGCCAGTGACTTTTTGAATGAGTTAAGGGGGAAGATACTTTTAGTTAAATCTGAGTTTAATGTTCCTATTCATGATGGCGCTGTGGTAGATGATTATAGGATAGCTCAATCTGCACCTTTTATTAATAAATTATTAGATTCTTGTGCGCTCCCTTTGTTAGCTACACATCTTGGTAGACCTGGGGGTTATGACCCGAAATACTCTTTAGATGTTATTGTTGATCCTGTTTCAAGCAACTTAGGGCATCAAGCAGAAATAATTAGATTTGATGAAAAAAATAACAGATATCATAATGACCAACTTAGCAAAGGATATATCCGAAAATTGATTGAAGGTGGGAAAATTCCTATGTTAGATAATATCAGATTTCATCCTGATGAACAGGAGAATAAAGGAGGGTTGGCAAAAGCATTAGCCGAGGTTATAGATTTAAGCATACAGAATTCTTTTGGGACAGCACATAGAACTGAAGATACATCGAATTATATACATACTTTGGTGCCTGGTTTAGCAGGGGATTTATTGCATGCTGAAATAGAAGGACATAAAGAAATTAAAAAACCTAATTCTCCTTACACTGTGATTGTTGGTGGAGACAAAGTTAAAGATAGTCTGAACCTTGTAAGAAGGATTCTTTGGGCAGAGAAAACATCTCATCAAATTAATTCAATAAATCCGGATCTTATGACAAGTATTGGAGAAGATCTTGTTGATTCTATTTTAGTTGGGGGGCATTTGATGAATGCATTTATTTATGCTCAAGTACATATGGCTAATGATAGTACTTTAGTTAAAATTAATCGAGAAGCTGCAAGAAATATAAGAGGCTTGAGAGATCAAAGCTTTTTAGAGGAGTACAATTTAGAAAGTAGGCAAGTTGAAGAAGAAGTTAGATTGGCAAAGGGTTTGTTAAGACTTTATAACAATTATCAAATAGTAACTCAGTTTAATAAAGAAGGTAATTCTTTTGATGATTTTGATATTGCAGATAACAGAAGATTAATTATTCCAGTTGATTATTCTGTATTAAGAAATGGGAAGAAAGTCAATCTCAAGCTCTTTGAGTTGAATAATGGAGATCAAATTCATGATATAGGGACACAAACTAAAAGGATTTATGATGCCATTATAAGCAGATCTAAAACAATAGTTTGGAATGGTTCAATGGGGACAGATGCGAATGAATGTAAAGAAGGGACAAGGAGTATAATAGATTCTATACATAAAAATAAGACTGCAGTAAAGGAAAGAGGTGGAGGTACTACAAATTATATGGTTTCTGATTATGAGAAAGAAAAAGGTGAACAATTTGATTTGGGGTTTAAGTCTACTGGCGGGGGAGCTACTTTGCGTGAAACTGTTTTGGATTCACCAGTAACTGTTTGTTTAAGTATGAGCTTTCAAAAATTAATTAGAGGGGGTTATGACCCTAAGTTTAGATATTTAAGAGATGCAGTATCAATAAGTTATTTGCTTGCAAAATAAATTTAAGATGAGGCAAGAATAAATATGGCAAAAAGAATAGGAATTTTAACAGGAGGGGGAGATGCGCCTGGGTTAAATCAAGCTATTAAGTACGCTACAAAAAAAGCATTAGCTTTAGGTTATGAGGTTTATGGCATCGTAGATGGATGGAAGGGATTAATTGAACCAGGAGTTGTTGAAAAAACCAAAGATTTACATTCTGATTTACAGAAAAGATTGGAGGCGTCCGCAAAGGAAATGATTAAGAGAGAAGTACATGAGTTTTTTTGGAAAGATGTTGTAAAGAATGCTGGTTTGTTAATATCCCCTTTGTCTAAAACAGATGTTAGTAAATGGGGTGAATATCCGGGCACAAATTTAGGAAGTTCAAGAACAAATCCCTTTGGCAAGAAAAATGATAAGTCAAAAATCTTATTTGAGAATATTGAAAGACTGGGTTTAGGTTGCATCATTGCAATTGGTGGAGGGGATACTCTTGGTGCAGGAAACAAAGCATCTAAATTAGGAATAAATGTTATAGGTATTCCAAAAACAATTGATGGGGATTTGCTTGGAACAGATTATACTTTAGGTTTTGAAACTGCTGTTGATGTGATAAAAGAAGCTGTAAAGAATCTTCATGGTACTGCAAAATCACATGAAAAAACAACAATACTTGAAACAATGGGAAGACATTCAGGGTTGCTTGCATATGAGGGTGGAAATTCTACAAGTGTGGGTATTATTCTGATTCCAGAATGGTCTCCATCTTTAGATGAGATTTCTGATATTTTAATGAGAAGGAAAAAAGAAGGAGTCTCTTATGATATTATAGTTGTTTCAGAAGGGACTAAGATCAGAGAGTATGAAGGTTTAATTTCTAGCGGTGAAAAGGACGAGTTTGGACATATACAACTTGGTGGAATTGCTGAAAGATTAAAAACTGATCTGGCAAAGAGAACTGATCAAAAGATTAGATCAACTAGCTTGGGCTATTTGCAAAGGGGAGCAGCTCCAAATAGTTATGATGTAAGAAAAGCCAGGCAATTTGGTGTTGCTGCTGTTGAATTGATTGAAAAAGGGATTTCAGGCAGAATGATTAGTTATAGTGATGGCAAGATTACACACGTTTCATTAGATGATGTAAGCAAAGGAACGAGAAGAGTTAATGTGAATAAAATGTATGACATACCCAGGTTAAATGCAAAACTTGTTGGGTTTTGGCTTTAATGGAATAAGGGTCACATCACGACATTGTCCTGATAGTCTTCGAGACGGAGTTGAAATTTTAGAATCTGACTACAGTGGGAGATTACTTATCAAGCGTAATCAGGTGATAAATCTGAAATATAATACCTTCTCTTTCCCCCCCTTGATTTTAGTAATACGTAGATTAATTATTCCAGTTGATTATTCTGTATTAAGAAATGGGAAGAAAGTCAATCTCAAGTTCTTTGAGTTGAATAATGGAGATCAAATTCATGATATAGGGACACAAACTAAACGGATTTATGATGCCATTATAAGCATATCTAAAACAATAGTTTGGAATGGTTCAATGGGGACAGATGCGAATGAATGTAAAGAAGGGACAAGGAGTATAATAGATTCTATACATAAAAATAAGACTGCAGTAAAGGAAAGAGGTGGAGGTATTACAAATTATATGGTTTCTGATTATGAGAGAGAAAAAGGGGATTATGGTAAAATGGAAAATATAGAAGATCTCTTAAGCCAAGATGATATTTTATCACGAGTGCATCAATTTGAATTACAAAGAGAAGAAGGAAGAATGTTTATCACCGTCAAAGAGATTCTTGGCGGTTCGATTAAGGGCAGATTTTTTGCTATTCCCAACTTTGTTATTCAGGAATGCAGCAATCCCGAGTACATTGGTTTAGGCGATTCTGTAGAAGAAGCCTTAAAAGATTGTTTGAAGAGGATTAAGGGAGTACCGTTAAGTCAGATTATACCTGAGAATAAGGTCAAATAGAGTCCTTAGGAATAGCACTTATTTAATCGAAGGAAAAGTAATTAGAAGATTCTAAGAAGGAAGGAAAGGGGTTGTAGCTATGCCAGAGAAGTTTGATTTTCCTTGCCATTGTGTTTTCATACTTTATCCCACCCCAAACCACATCTTGTTTACCCGACCCCATTCCTGGCTTACTCCCGCAAAACGGGACTTAACGGCAAGGAAGCTATGGGGGGGGGCAGGCTTGTAACATCTTAGCTGGTTCAATCATGTTGATTTGAACCTAAATGTTTAGGTTCAGGCTGGCAAGCCTGAACCAGCCAAGTGGTAATCGCCGTGTTCAAATTCTATCCATACTCCAGTACCTTTCTCTGGCATTAAAACGAGCTGAATGAAAATTTTAGTTCACAATTCCAAATCTGAATTTCATACTACTAGTCACAAATCTTTATATGATACATGGAGACGAGGGGAATCGAACCCCCGACCTTCCCGATGCGAACGGGACGCTCTCCCGGGCTGAGCTACGTCCCCATAATACAATAATAATAAATACCAGAGACGCAAAAGCAAGATAAAAGTACAATATACATTTGACACCTTGTTAAAGGTTTGTTAACTTAAAAGCCAAATTGGATGTGTTGGGTTATACAAGACTCTTTAAACTGATGAAATGTTTACGTTTCTTTTTGTATTATTATATAAACTTTATCATAAAAATACGGGGATCTCAGAAACGATATATTTAGCTTTTGCTTTCGGTTTTGTTCTGATAGTTTTCTCAAGCTTCGGCATCGAAAAGCTATGGTCAAAGTATTTAAAATTAAGGATTCTTAAGTTTTTTCTTTTTCCCGGTGCCGTAGTGCACGAACTCAGCCACGCATTATTGTGTCTCGTCACAGGGACTACCATAAAAGATCTGAACATACTTAAGCTTGAAAGTAGTGGTGTAAAATACGACAAGCCTAAGGTTCCCATCCTCTTTGACTTTTTCATAGCAACCGCTCCTATCTTTGGGTGTGCGTTCGTCCTTATATTGATTTCCATAATCCTTGGAAATCCCATTCGCGTAAACGAGTCATTACCTTATGAAGTGACGTTTTCTATAAAGGCGATATTCGATTATGCAAAAAACTTTTTGGATATTATATGGCTAACCATTAACGCATTCTGGGGACGCGGCTTTCACACAATAGGTTCGATCATATTCATAATAGCATCCATCATTCTTACCGTATCAATGGCGCCACATAGGGCTGATATAAAGTATATAGTACTTGGCTTTATTATTCTGGGATTTATCCTCTATGCCCTGGAGTGGTTTGGAATATCTTTATTGGGTTATAAATGGTGGGTGGTAATACTTGATAATTCATGGAAGATGATGAGTTACATCATTGCGATGTTGTTAACCATACTCTTTATATCATCCATAATAATCGGTGTGATAAAGGGAATTAAATTAACTCTTGGTCATAAAAGTGGATGACAGATAAGGTTTATTACTCCGGCTTTGATTCTCCATTTGGTCCTGTCTTTGTTGCGAGTACCCCCAAAGGTGTATGCCTTGTTAGCTTTTCAAAAATCACAGAGACTAAATTTCTGTCACTTCTCAGGAGGAGATTTCAAAAAGACATAATTAGAAACGATAAGGTATTGGCGAATGTAAAAAAGGGTCTGCTTGATTATTTTAATGGTCACCTGGTGAGATTCAAGGTGCCATTAGACTTGAGTATAGGTACACAATTTCAAAGAAAGGTCTGGCATAAGGTAAGGGAGATTCCTTACGGAGAATTACGATCTTATAAATGGGTAGCCCGGTCAATTGGTAGGGCGCATGCATCCAGGGCTGTGGGAAATGCTGTTGGGCGAAATCCAGTAGCCCCAATAGTGCCATGCCACCGTGTGATTTGTTCTGACGGAACCCTCGGTGGTTACTCGTCTGGAATTGCAATAAAAAAAAGGCTCTTGGGTTTGGAGGGAATTTCAGGGGATTTGTTAATTTAGCAGGCTTGTCCGCCGATCTTTCCCGCCCCCGCCAGAATGAGCGTCGGGCTGGCGAACGCTTGGCGGGCAGGTTGGCGGGCCTGGCCCTCTTCTTTCTATTTTTTTTATTCTCACCCCTTTCTAAAGGGGGTTAGGGGGATTTGAATTGTGTCAAGTAGCGAGATGTGATCACATCCCTTTCTTGGAAGGGGGGATTTAATTTGTTGAAAACAATGTTTAACGCCGGCGATGAGCAATGAGTTCTCTCACTTCCGGTAAAAGCTCATTTGGAATTTCTATAAAAGTTTGGTTTTCGTCTTCGTAGGCCGCTTCATCTTCTGCAACAACCTCTTCCTCAGTCTGTTCTTCATAATGAGCTAATACCTTTCGTACTCTTTCTTCATCCCATCCCTTAGGAAACTTATTCTTTTTCATTTTTTTCTTCTCCTTCGTTTACGGTACGCAATCAAAGGTTTTCCCTTCAACACATATGCCGTAATAATAAAAACACTATTGGGTTCAGAATCTGGAACGTAAATAACTCTTAAAAATCTTCCGGATTTTGTTTGTCCTATAGCTACTCTTGACCCTTCTTTACCTGCTCGATCTTCCCCGGGTTTAGCTAAAACTTCTTCAACTTCGTTTTCTTGAACGCCATGATTATAAATATGAGGTTTTCCAGTTTCAGGATCAATATAAAAACGGACATTAATCGGTTTCATTATTTATTTAATCATACATAATAACAGTTCTTCTGAAAAGTTATTAATCCTTTTTATTCTAATACCTGTGGAAGAATTCTTTTAAAATCCAACAAAGCAAAGCTTTATGGAGATAGATATTATAATTCAAGACCCTATCTTCCTA
>VSDH01000023.1 GCA_008636105.1 Candidatus Scalindua sediminis
TAACTGGAGGTCCTGGATTGACAACACCAATTTTGCAATGGGTCACCCAAAAATTTCATGACTACATTACTGCCGAAGGCGCTGCCGATGCCTATTTACGGGGGCTTCACTACTTCATTGTCTCTCAGCTGGTTGCGCTACGTCAAATGCCCTGTCAAGCCAAGAAAAAACGACCCGGATGGTGTGTGGACGGGCGGCGCACCTATGAAAATACGGCTCAGGAATACAAGAATCTGTCTCGCACGGTTGGCGATGCCCGCTTAAAAGGGCTCATTCCGTTTGATGCCTTAGAGGATCGGAAAAATGATGCTTTAAGTATAGGGGTCGAAGAACGCTTAGAACCTGTGATTGAGAATGTCGAGGTCAGCACCGGCTTTTCCTATTATCAAAATTTTATTCCCCCGAAGACCTTTGACGCTTTTACCCAACAAATAGCCTTAGAAATCCAACCGGCGCATTTTTATTCGCAAACGCATCGGCTGGTGTTATTGATTGAAAAGTCTAAGGCTAAATCATCCATTCATGAAATGGCGACCCGCTATGGCGCCGATTTTATTCAATTTAGTGGCCAAGCCTCCCTGACCCGCTTGTTTGAAATTTGTCAACTAGCTAGAAAAGAAGCTAAACCGCTGAAGATTTTTTATATTTCGGATCTTGATGTGGCCGGCTGGTTTATGCCTGAGTCTGTTTTGAAACGGATTCAGCAAATTTATCCGAATGAAGAGCATGAGTTATTCCGGGTTGCCTTATCCCTTCAACAATGTGAAGCCTTGGCTTTACCTGTCTCATTTGAACCTGATATGAAAAAATATCCCCCCGGGCAAATTGATCGCTTTATTCGGGAATCGGGGAGTGAAAGTTGTATTGAAGTCGATGCTGTCCCCCGACTGGAGCTGTTAAACATGATTCATGAACAGTTAGAGGCCCATGCTTTACTGGATGAGGACAAAGAATTGACACAGGTCTTTACCGAAGAAAAAGAAGACCAACTCAAGGAAGTGGATTTTGCAGAATTTCAAGAGGAGTATGAAAAATTAGATGGGCAAATCTTTGTCCAGCAGGAACGACTGAATACAATGACACCGATTGTCGATGACATCAACGCCTTAAGATCCGATATTTGGGCTTTAGAAGAACGTATCAAAGCGCATGTCAAAAGTAAATTGGAATTGGAGCTAGATGAAGAATGATGAGTAGAGCGGATCATGAGGATGGTTTGGAACGATTAGATCGGTATTTTCAATACCAAATTCAAATTTTGTTCAATTATATTGAAGACCGGGATAAAACGATTGAACAATCGAATGTTAAAATTAAGATTTTAGAGAATCAAATTTGGGTTTTGAAAGAACGCTTAGGGGAATGTGAGGCACGAAGTCAGGAGGATCATTGATGAGCTTTGAATTAGATCAATTAGTGAACGAAATTAAATTACAGGTGAACAAACAGCAAGAATGGTGCCCGTATTGCAAACAGTTTTTTCTAGCGGATCAGCCTGTTTGTTCATGCGAGGATGAAATGCTGGGTGTGGTGAAGCAGTTTGCCCAAGTCGAAGTCATGCGACGGATGCTGGTGCAACGGTTTACCGATTTTAATGCGAAATTACCAAAAATGAAACATGCCAATTTTATTTACGAAGAGAACGGGAAAAAATGGCTTATTCAGCATGATCCAAATCGTGTGCGTATTTTAGGGACGCATCAGAACCCGGCAAGGGAAAAGTTTGATCAATATCACTTATGTTATACGCACGAGGGGCTGGTCTTTTTAGATAAAGATCAGGGGTTTGTTTATTCGGATAAAGAACGTTTTGAAAGTTTTTTGGTGGAAAATCAGCGGAATATTCTGGAAAAAATTCCCTTGTTTTTAGTACAAATTAAGAAAAAGATGGAAATTCACGCCATTCATTATTTCCAGTCGCTGAAAAATCTTCAGGGTGTGTCCACTAAATTATCGGCTCAATTACTGCAATTAGAGAGTCTGGAGACCCTTTTAGCGGAATTAGAATTGAAGAAGATGTATGGGAACGAAGACGATGACAAGGTTGAATGGACGTTCTTTGGTAAACTTAGACGCTTTTTTAGACTTCGACCCGTGAGTAACAGGAGTGCCCGCAAAAAACGATCTAAGAAGAAACAACCTGTTGAAGAAGAAGAACTGTCCTTAGATAGCTTATTTGGTTGAGAGGGTGAATGTAACAATGGACACGAATATACTGCGAATGCATCAGAAACAATCTAATCAAACGAAAATCCTTCAATCCTTAAAGAAGCATTATCCACTACCCGTGCGAGCCCCGGTGGTGCAGATAGAATCCGGTTTGCGGTATAAATTAGTGCTTCAGTATTTAGGCCAGTTGGTGAAAGCTGGCCGGGCGCATAAAGAAAGAAACGGCCATCGGGACGTGAAATATGTTTATGTGCCTGCTAAGACGGAATTGGGAGGCTAATCAGAATGGTGCGTGTTTCGACCCGATATATGGGCTTTCGATCAGATAAGCAATTCCTCAATTTTCGGGCCATGATCCTCTTTTGGCAGGATTTTTCTTGCAAGGCGTGTCACTGTTTTTTTCCGACAGCGGGCAATGGGGATTATCATCTCCATCATCGCAACGGTAATCCCAAGGATAATTGGGTGGGGAATGTGGAAGTGTTGTGTCTGCCCTGTCATCAGTTGAAACATCCTGAGAAACAGTTACTGGAAATGGCTGAAGCGAGTTTTACAGGACAGGCTTTACCGGATGATGAGCATTATGTGTCCGGGCGGGATCGAGTCATCCGGCATTTCGATCAGCAAATTTGGAAGTGATTATCGTGGGTTATTATACCTTTTACATGACGGAAATTGTGAATTATTATACCAAAAGTTTACTGGTCTATTTTGGCTATGTTAACAACCGAGGGCAGATTAAACAATCGGCCGGGTCTTTTGTGCCGAAAAAATTAGTCCAACAAATCAATTTTCAAGCTAAAACCATTACCATTGCGGGCTGGTGGTATGCGAGGAATGGTCACTTGTGGCGCTATCGGGTGGACAAATGTCAGGGCCATGCCGTTGACCAATTAGAGGTCAAAAATTTTGTGGGGGATTCGATTAACAATTTTACTATTCCTGGAATGTTAGATATCATTAGTGCCAGTAAGTGAGTGAGCGTGAACCAAGGATGATATTATCTAGAAAACGCCAGCAGGCCTTGAACCAACATTTTACGGAATTACAGGCATTACGTATGCCTTTGAAAGATCCTGTTTTAATTGATTTACATCAGGATTTGCAGGAGCGATTACAATGACATCGATTATTGATATTGAACAATTGATCACTAAATTACAACCTGCCAAATGTGATTATTGGGTAAAAAACGAAAATAAAAAGTCTTTTGGTTTAACGATTACCCAAACCCTTGAACTGGTCTTGCAATCTGTGAGTGAATCCGAAGAAGGTTGGGGAGAGGCACAGCAACCCCATTTTGAGCAATTAGTGAACCGATTACAATACATTGAATCGCAACGATTGAGGCGAGGGTGATTCTAAGATGACCGAAAAAGTAGCTAAACCGTGGTGTGTGTTGTGTGGCCGACATCCGAGTTTACAAGGCAATGAACCCATGTATTTAATCCCCACCCGGATTTTGGATCTGGAACAAGAAACTGATTGGAAACAGACAGAGAAACAATGTGTGCTCTATTGCGGGAAACATTTTGGGGAGTTAGTCAAACTAGGTCGGGTCTATATTGCACCGGGAACCGATTGGATGAATTTGTTTACTATGACGGAAGTGCGAATGGTGTTGAACGATCCAACTCATTCACGGACAGCTTATATTTTGGTAAACCCGGAAATTAGAACGTAATGGAGTAAATCTGAAAGACGAAAAAAACTTGGCGAAAAAAACTGGAGAACTGAACGAAATGAAACAAAGAATCTATTTATGGGATGTAAGACAACAAAAACGAATTTTAAAGGATTCATTAGTATTTTTAATGATGATTTTTGTATATTTCGACTTTACAATGCTATTTAACATCTTTAATTGGATGCCCCACGAATTACGCTCTGATAGTCAAATAATTAGTCTTATTTTTGCTCCTATTAACACCTATTACTGGTTATTTGATTGGGATAATGGCTCTATTGCTATTCTATTGACACTAGGTATATTAATTCTTTTAGGCGCAGCAATATGGATAGTTGTCTCCGATTATCTTAAATATCTTGAGATGCGGGATGAATACGAACATAATTAAAAATTATAGAGAGTGAACAAGTATGTATCGAAAAGATATTTTGAGAAAAATGGCTGAAATTAAAGAATATGACTATATTCAAGGTTTTTATAAAGAAATTGCCTTTAAAGAAAGCCCAGATTATATTTATTGGAAGATTGAACGTAATCGAAGAGATCGTGATTCTGAAAGAGTAATTAAAAAGACCTATGAGGTGATCTTTGCCAAAAATATTAGATACAAAGGCTATTGGAATTCGGGAAAAGCTGGTTTAGTAGATAACCTTGAAAGTGAACATTGGACTAGATCAACTTACTACACCTCTAATGAAAAGGAGCCGAAATTCATCGGTATCTATAATGAAGGATTTGACTCAGCCTATCGATCTATTTTTAAAACAAATGAATGTTCACACGAAGAAACGAAAATCGCTGAGGAAATTTGTGATTTTTGTGAACAAAAACATAACATTTGTATTTTTTTATTGTGTCAAAAAGATCTAAGTCATCGAGCCCATGAATTCAAGCGAAAAAAATTAGAATTAGAAAAACAGGAACAAACTGAATAGAGAGTGAACTAGTTGGCAATGCTGAAGGTTAAACCAATTGGCAAAAGACATGATCCAAGTGATGGACCATGCGTTGTCTGTAATAATATTTCCTGGAAAACAATTGGAAAAAAAAATCAGGGAGTAAATCCAGGTGAGTATTTTCAAAATTATACTTGCAAAGCCTGTGGCATGGAAATTAGAACAATACTTTGGAAATTAAACCAATTAGATAATTTTCTTTCAAAATGAGCAAGGAATGAACCAAACTATGACAATTAAGACTAAACCAACCCCATTAAAAAGACGCATTCGTAATTGGTTAGATCAAGAATCTAAAGAATCTGTGGATATTACACAAAAAGAGACTGATATTTTTCGATTGCGAGTAAATTACAGAACCACCCCCTTATTGATCATCCAACCAAAAGGGAAACAATCGATAGTTATTGCTGCGCTAATTAGGCTCACTCCAGAACATCTGGAGATAATCAGAAGTTCTCCAAAGGAAGATCGACTCCGAGTTATAAAGAATTTAGGAAATTATATTCATGAGCGCCAGTTATACTGTATTTTTCAGTTTGAAAATGAAAAAGAAGTCATTTTTCAACATCTTGTTATAGAAAGCTCAAATCTCTTTAAAGAGGATCTGACAAAAACGTTATTTTTTCGATATCTTGATTTTGTTCGCTTCGGCCATGTCCTAGTAATAGAAAAGTTTAGATCTCTGATTGGGGCAGATATTCAAGTTCTGAGTAAGTAGAAGAGGAACCCAAACAAAATTGCAAGGAAGTGAACCAGTTGGAAGAACAAACAAAACAAGATGAATTAACTGAGGATCAAAAGAATATCATGAAATTGGCCGTCATGCAAGGATTTGCTTATTTTCTGATAATTGTACTATTTGGGCTTGTAATTAACCTATATCTGAACCAATAAGAGCAAGGAGCGAACTAAATGATTAGCGGATTGTGTAAAGTGTGGAGCTAAGAAACTATGGGCTAAATTAGTTTGTGGTAATTGCTGGGATTTTTTATTTAAGGAAAAAATGAGAAGAAATAGACTAACATTGTAAGTTGCACAGTATTATAGTTATAACTTAAGGAGTTTTGAATAATGGATGCAGGCGAGTTTACATGGGATATTCAAGGATGGGCACAGGATGGATTTCATAATTCAGCTCATTCATGGGAATATATGCAACAATTGTTAGAAATTTGTAATCATACAGATGTTTGTTCGGCCTGTAAAGACAATCTCCAAGAGCAACTTCAAAACTATTCCGAAGTCTCTGATATTTTAGAGGATGTCGATTTTTCTAAGAAAGCTGACTGGATGTGTTTTCAAAAACGTAATAAATCATTGAGTAATTATTTTAAGTAATTCGACAAAATCTTTATAAATTCTTTATACAAATTTTATAATAAGTCAATGGTGTTTTTATAATGGCATTAAAACAAGAACGGACAACACTAGGGATTACACGACATCAACGAGAAGTATTTGAAAAGCTGAAAGGTATAATGATGGAAAAAGAACCGTTAGGTTTTGAACCAGATGCCATTCAAGTCTTTGATATACTATTAAAAAGCTATTTAAAATTAAAAACTGGAAAAGAGACGATTTAGAAAAGAACCAATACGAAAAGCACCTAGTTCGGCCACTAACCAAGGCTAGCTGCTTTTCGACAGGCAGGTAAAAATATGTCAAGTAAGCATAAAAATCTATCGAGTCAAAGAATCATATTAAAAGTCAAGTGTTATACCCCCATTTCTAAACCTTTGAATGGGTCACTTCCACGAAGTAATAATTCACACATGCTACGTTTATATCCCATCAAATACCAGTATGGGACTGGGAAGGAGAAAAAAGAAGCTGAAACTCAAATTTATTTGATCAAAGGTCTACGAGGGGCAGTTAGACATGCGGTGATGTGGGTCTGTAAGACCTATGGCATGGAGGTCTGCCATACCACTGATAAACAGGAAGATAAATCGGGTAATAAACTCTTACCGGCAGGCTTTCATCTGTTAGCGGCCTGTGCCAAAGAACAAAGCTGTATTGTCCATGAGATCTTTGGTTCCAAAGGAAAAGAAAGTTTGATCGCAGTCTTTGCTGATCCCATCACGTCTGTCAACCATAAGACAGCCCAATTTGATCAACAGATTCAAAATGTTCATATTGCAACGGAAAACCGGGTGAATAAAACCTATGACGGCAAAACAGTGCAAGATTTTGGGGAGCGATATTTTTCCGGGCATTTCAGCTTTGAAATTAATGTCACGCGATGTTCTTCCACTCAAATCGGCTTGCTTATCGAAGCTATTATGAATATTGAGAAAATGGGTCGCGGCTACAACTCTGGATATGGGCATGTCTTAGTGGAAGCCTTTCAATTACTGAATCGCACCATCGAACGAAAACCCATCTTTGAAACAGATTCAGGGGAGTTTAAAATTCAACAAATAATTGACAATCAACCCCTAAAACAAGAGGTCAAGGATGCCATGAAAGGCTGGGAGAAATACCGGGAGCTAGTTGCATGAATTTAACGTTAGAAGGCCAAATCCTCACTCCGATTGTCAGAAAGCGGCCTGAATTTCGGCTCTTTGGGTGTCAAATTCGGATTACCAAGATCCGCAGGCGATATTTTACGAAGATTACGGCAAGTAAGCCGATGTATCCCTATGCCTATATTTGTTATTTAGGAAAGATCATAATAAGCTATGTCTGCAAGACCGAAACGCAAGCCATGCGGAAATTACAAACTTTAATGGAAATTGAGGCGATAGGTCGATTCCAGTCAGAAGGGATGGGATACATCCAATGGCTCAAGGGGTCATTAAAAGCGACTTTTTCGAATGGGTCAGACACTCCAGGGAATACCCAACGCACCTATCGCAAGGTGAAAATTCGGCAGGGATTACCGCATAATTTAAGTCCGGCAGTGGAAGAGGTGATACAGCTAGGGATCTTACATGATTTCTTTCAAACGAGCAAACACCGCTCTAAAATTTATGTAGAACCGCCAATCACGGATCAAATCTTAAGAGAGCGATGTCAACAACATCATGACCACACGGACGACCCGGTGATTGAGAAATTTCGGAAGTATGATCATTTATCGGCATTAATAACCCGAAAACACCGATCACCCAGATTATCCCGGTATAACTGGAAATCCAGCCGGAAGATTAATTTTAAACAATTAGCGCAAGAAATCGCAGAGGTATCCACTAGTGTTTACAAACTGTATCGGTATATTTATGAATCCAAAGACTTAGAATTACTTAATGAAAGTTTAGAATTTGGTCATTCGTCATTACGCCAACATTTATTGATTCTAATCAATTTAATAGTAAATGATTATCAGAAGGAGGTGTTTTAATGAGCCAAACATTAGATGAGGTTTTTTCATGTGATTGTGGGCAGAAATTTTGTTATTTTAGACAAACCGGAAAATGTCACTATTTTTTTTGTCCTAATCCTGAATGTCGGAATTGTTTTTATTTGTTTAATGATCAGATTGATGATAAAATATCGGATCAACATACCGTTAGGTTCGGAACGGGAAAACTGTCAAATTTTCAACATAAAAAAGCATTAAAACGTGTGGGGAGAACTAAAGGTGAATTAAAATGACCCAAACGGATATTTTAATCTTAGAAACGATAAATGAAATGACAAAAACCGGGAACCTAGAAATAGTGGCTGAAATATACTATTTAGCTACAACAGAATCGCTTATAACTTTCTACTTCAATGACACATTCACTGAAATGACTGTAACAATCGCTAGGAGAAGGGCTTTAGATATTTCAAATGAAGTAACATTTAAAATAGTGGGTTCAGTAAAATGCTATAATTTCATCCACTTCATGAAACGAGAGCTGATTTAACGGATCGGGTAACAGAAGAATTAATGTTTTAAAGAGGAAACTGTGGATAATTTTGAAAAGTGATGAAAAAATAATAATTGATTCCTTAATAAAAGAAGGATTTGACGTTACTTGGTGTAAGGAATCATATTTAGTTTCTACACCAAATTATCTAGACATTATTTGTGATTTGAAAATAACTGAGAATAAAATTATGTTATCTGATATTAATCGTCTTTCTTTTCCTAGAATACACAAAATTCTCTCCCAATTTAATGTTACTCTAAAGAAAAATAACGATGCTGCTTCTATTAAAGAAACGAAAGAGTTAAATTATCTTTTACCTATAATAATGAACAGCCTTACCTTAGAAGAACGTGATTTTATCGATATTCAAGAATTTAGTAGTAAAAGGATAGATCGAATAAGCAGGGGAACAGGAATCTCTTCTTTCAGAGTTAAGGAAACACTGGGATTATTAATACTTGTGAATCAAAGAAAATCAAAGATTATCTATTATTTTCAAGAAATATGACTACTTCGGTGAATGAATTGCCTGAAATATTAGACGATGATTCTGAAAAATGTTCATACTGCAAAGCAATCAAGAAAATTAATGAAGTGTGTCAAAATTGTTCAGAATTTAAAGCCGAAATATTACAAATGGATAATATCAGGTTAGCGCTGGAAAATCAGCAACTTAAGGCACAGATTAAGGCACAGAATACAAAATTAAACAAGCAATTAATTGATAACCAGGAACAGCAATCAGTTTTGACAACCCCACTACGAGATTTAATAAGGAACGAAGCAAGAGAAGCACGCATTATAGCAATGAGACAATGTTTCATCGACTTTTCAGAAGAGTTTGAGATTGTGAAAGCTCTATTAGCCATGAATTGTCGTCCGAAAGAGATAGGCGATTTGTATAATCATTATCTTAGTCGTTTCATAGAACAGGGTGTCAAAACGAAATTAACAGCTAAAAGAATTAATACAATTAAGATTGAGATTCTGAAACAGCAATACCAACGAAAAGTCGAGTGATAAAATGCAAGAAGAACGAAAATTCTGCCTGTATTGTAAACAAGCGTTGAATTTGGATGGAAACGACTTTCATGCAGAATGTGAAAAGGAGATTCAAGAATATCAATCAACCCTTTTAATGAAAGGAATTCCTTTTGATCTTAATGATTTTACGAAATTTTTAGTTACTAGGGATACCAATCAACGTCCACAAGTTTTAATGGTAACGGGTGTTTCTGGAATGGGGAAGTCAGCCGTAAATTTTATGTTGATAAGTAATTACTTAAAAGAAAAAGGTTTTACACTTAATCAAATCAAAGAGATGTATAAATAAGATGTCAACAGAATTCTTAAGAGAATTAGTGGAAAAACGCTATAAAATTAGAAATAATTTAGACAATGCAAGAATTAAATTAAACGAAGGCATTCCTGCGTTGTATGAGGTGAATAAACAATTACGAAAGATCCTAAACGATGAAAAAGAAAAATTAGAAGGCAGTTATGAAAAATACTTACCTTCTAATCTAAAAGAATAGTGCTATAATTTATTAACTAGAGGTTAATAGGATATTAATTGCACTACAAAAAGTGATGTGATTCCGTTGTTTTCTAAGTGTAGCTATAAAGGGCTGATAGATAACGTAATAGGTTCACACGCTAGCCCCCCGTCCAGCGCATTACAAGGCATGTATCTTGGAGTTGCCTTGTCGGGGCAACTTTAAGATACATATATAAGATAATGCGCTGAGTCGGGGGGCATGCAATAAAACTGTTTCGGGCACGAAAATAGACCTCCAAAATTATGTATAACTTATGGTTATTTAGGGAAAAGAGGGGTTAGAAAGTAGGAAAAGGGAGAGACTCAAGTGCAGAGGAAAAAAAAGGAAGCCAAATTTCTGCCGAAATTTATGTAAAAAAGAGGATTAGGGAATAATATACGGTGGGGGGTGGTCCTTCATAAATAGTTCTTGCTCTAAACTGGAGGGATCTAGAAATAACATTTCCGGGTTAGGTATTTCAAGCCATTTATCGAGAATTTGTTCTAATATTGGGGTAAATTTGTTTTTAAATTCCTTAAAAGGCTTGATAGCTTTTTTCATTTCTTCAGTATTGAAATCGTTAATACAATCATGAATAAATTCGGTATAAAGATCTAATAGATCATAATAATCTTTGAGTAGAATTTTAGAGAAACTAAACATAGTAATTTCTACTCTAAGAATGGTTTCATCGAATTCAATGGATTTACTCCGATCAATACCTTTGATAAGATTGGCTTTATCATTTTTGGTAAATCGGGCGAGTTTGTTGATAAATTGGCGTTGATTTTTGATGTAAGTATGGATTGCGCTTTTGTTGGCTAAATTCTTGAAAGTAAAACCCTCTGATTCCGAATGTTTGTTTAATTTGAGAGAGCGAATGAGTTCTGCAATCTGGTTGGAATTTTGGGATTCAAAGGTCTTATTATTCCGTAATTGATCGGTGATCTGGAAGACTTGATTTTCTAATATCTTTAAGGTGTCGGGTGTTAAATTGGTGTGGATATTGTTTGTGATAGCGAGCGTTCGGAGGTTATAGCGTAAATGTTCAAGCGATTTTTTGAGACTGGTATAACACAGAATCATATAAGTTGATTCCAAAGCATAATCTTTGGCTTGTTTTTCTTTAATATCCTTTACAGTGAGTGAGGCTTTATTGGTAAAGAATTTAAGAATTTGGTCTTTATGGGAGGAATAATAATTAATGGCTTTTAAAATGAGTTCTTTAATGATCCATGTATCTTTGTTAATCTCATTAATGGTGGTGTTGAAGAGATCAAGGTTGTATAATCCTCTGGACGTGGGATTGACCCGAATTTCTGCATTAAAGGAGAAATTTTCCAGTTGTCGAATGAGGTTGGATTCGCCAACCATGACTTTAATGCGGAGCGTGGCATTGATATTAGCGGGATCTTTTTGTTTAGAGACTAGTTCAAAGCAAAATTCTCGATTCATCCATTTGCCTGTCCAAAAACCTTTGGCTTTAATGAGTTTCATTTTATACAGGAATTTTTCAGGATTTTTGACCAGATAACCTTTAATCTGTGATTGATAGGTTTCTTCCAAGTGTTTTTTGCTTACTTGATAGTCAATTTCTTTTTTGGTCAGGCTCATCAATAGTTCGGATTCGGGGATAAATTGATCATAGGCGATGGATGACCAATATTGCCGAATGCGAAAAGGCACAACAATATCCCGGCCTTCTTTCCCAATTGGATATTCTTCAGATTTTTTGGTTAATAGGTCTTCCACCTTTTCTTTGCGTTTTAAATAATTATTTTTATGGCGGGTTTCGTAATAAATACGGCTGTAAATATACGCAAACATTTGAATGGATTGGGAATAAAAGTAAGTTTGTCGGGCTTGCAGGTGTGTGGTGAAATCAAGCCGGGGAAGAATGCAGGTCGCTCCAATGTTCCAGCCATCCACATTGATTTGACGATTAAAATCTACTCGTAAATCAATAGATTTGTCATGAATGACCTTTTTTAATTTAATTGGTTCCATAATGAGATATTCAGTTTGAGTGCGAAGAGATTTGGCGGATTTTTTGACATCTAAGGAAAAATATTTGTTGTCATATTGACAGAGTTGAAGAATTCGTTTTCTAACTTCAGGCAGTTCTTCTAATAAGGTTAAATATTCGGAGGATTCAATCCGTTCATATTCCTGTTCTATGAGGTTTTTATCATAAATTTCGGACAGACCTTTTTTCCACCATTTAACCCCCCGTTGGAGAGGCATTTTTTGATCTAAATAGGTTAGAAAATCTGTGTAAGTGGTTAATTCTTGAAAATAAATTTCATCCCAAAGATATTCGTAAAAGTGTTCAACATTAATGGGGGTCTTGACGTTGAATACTTTGGCTATTAATTTAAGAAATTGCACACGCATTTTATTTGCCAAGGAGACATTATTGGCATACGTTTGATAGAGTTCACCGAAAGCAGAAAATTCAATTTCTTGCTCTGATTCATCATAACGAGCGAATACCTCTTCAAACCCTTCTAAAAAATCTAGCCACATTTGCTGAGTTTTGTTTGTTTTGATTGGTTTCACCATAAAAGGTAGAATTCGATCTTTTGACATCTGAGCGATTAAATCATCTGCTAATTCATGGAAACGCCCTTTAATATCGGCACAAATCCAAAAAACCACGTTTTGAAAAATAAAGTAATCCCCAAAAGTGCCTTTGGTGATGGTGTCGACATTGGTGAGCAGGAAACGGCGTGGGATTAATTTGGTTTTGTATTCAGCTTCACAACAGGGGGTGATTTGTTTGTGTTTTTTCCGATAAATTTTCTTTTTACCATTAGCCGAATGAATGTCAAGAACGGTGCGAAGATATTTTTTTAATACAATGGTTTTTAGTTTCGGATGTTCTTTATCACATGTTTGACAAATAAAAATCTTTGTTTTGGGTTGTTCATAGATAAGGATCTCTAAGTCGTTCCAATGATAGGAGCCGCGATATAATTCGGGTCTTTTGAGGGCTTTGATGCCCCGAATACGGCCATCTTTATCTTTTTTATAGGTTAATTGACTCCAATATTTAAAATCCGGGAGTAAATGAGACACAATTTCGGAAGGGCTTTTCTTTTGGAACAGGAGAGAATACATTCCTTGAAAAAAGGGATCAATATCCCCTGCATGAGATCCAATACCGTGTTTTTTGGCATAAATTTGATATTTTGCACCATTCCAGTATTTGAGGCCGTATTTCTTTTTGCCTAAATAATAACCGTCCGGAATATATTGAATGTTAACCCCATCAATCCGATCAAAGGCTACGTCTTCCTCATATTCTAAAGGCATGATGTCATCAAAAATGGTGCGGATTTTTTCATGTGTTTCAATGGTGGTAAGAGCTTGAAATCCATCGGTATCATTATTAAGATTTAAAGCTCCGTGATGTTTATACATGAGTTTAGCATATTTGGTGAGAAAGCGAGAGACCCCGGTGATGGAAGAGGAAACACAGTAAAGTTGGAAAACGCCTTCATAATCTTTGGAATTACCTTCTGCTGTAATCCCAAAGGCAGTGTTTCCAATAAATTTACAGAGTTGAGGTTTCGAGTGATGTTTCCCATACTTGCGTTCAAATTTCATCCGAATATTAAATAATTTGGTGAAAAATTCGGAACCCCGTTCCCCTACTTCCGGCAGATCCATGCATTCGGCTTTTAGAAATTTAATCTTGTGTTTAATCTTTTGACCGGGATGGGTAAATAAATATTGTAAAACTGAGATCGCTAAATCAGTTAAATGGCAGGTAATAGTGGAACTGCCTTTGATAATCACTTCAGTTTTTTTGGTGTTATGAGTGCGTCTAAACTGTAAATCTAAGGAGGGATCAATCTCAACAGTGGCATTCCCATCTAAAGGTTGAAAAAAATTTTTGTCAAAGAGTTCTAAGGGTTGTTTTAAGCGCTGAATGATGGTCCTCCAGAAATTAGACCGGATTTGATCTACATCATTATTCAAATAATTTTGGAGTTTACCCTGGGCTGCTAATTGTAATTTGAGTTCTGCATGAATAAGCCATGCCGCATGCGGATATTGGTTTCGAAAGTCTAAATAGGCAATCAGTTTTTTGTGTAAGGCAAAATCGTTTAAAATGCCTTCTTTCAGCCATAAGGTGTATGACTCAATGAGTTCCTCAATGGTAAAGTCATCACTTTCAACATG
Organism: Candidatus Scalindua sediminis; assembly: GCA_008636105.1. Classification (GTDB taxonomy): domain Bacteria; phylum Planctomycetota; class Brocadiia; order Brocadiales; family Scalinduaceae; genus Scalindua_A; species Scalindua_A sediminis. The sequence continues at coordinate 14,405 of VSDH01000023.1, forward strand.
CTTAGCCACTTCACAATCAGCGGCTCCTCCCATAAAGGTTGTTCGAAAGTTTTTGAAATGTTCTCGTGAGCGTTTCAGGTTATCGATGATTTCTTTTTCTGATAAGCCGAGTTTATGGCTCAGATCAGCTAAAATGAGTTTTTTGGGAAACGAACTGGACGAATAAATTTTGGTTGCAAAGGGAACATTAGTATTAGTAAACAGGGGGATTTGGAGTTCTTGGGCAATTTCAGAGATGTCTAGATGATCGGTAAGCATGGCATACACTGAGAGGGTGGCCATACAATCCATGATGTTATAGCGCCATTTGTCCGAGATCTGGTTACCATTCACGAGTTGCATATCTTCGGGGGTGAAATTTTTTTCCTCGTCCAGTTGAATTTTTGGATAGGGCAGATCCTTGGACAGGGCTTCTAAGCTGAGTTTTTTAAAACGTCCTGCTTCGGCTAAAATGAGGGTGTCTACCCCATAAACATTACTAAAGCTGCTGGCTTGATAGGGGGCCAGTGTGATATAGGGCATGCCTTTCCAATTAAATCGGGTATTGGAATTGGCGGCAAACCGAAAACCAGCTTTGGTATTGCCACATTTGAGTTTATAACCTTCAAACTGGTTTTTCTTAATCTCAATAAATTCCAGTTCAAAGTCTTTAACGACTCCAAAAGGCGTGCGTTGACCTCGTTTGGGTTTGTGAAGGGCATTGAGCTTGGGAATGTCATACCCGTTGTTATGGCAAATCCACAATGATTTGCGAATGTTGAGGAGAATATCAATTAATAAATCCCGGTTGAGGGGAATTTTAACCGCGGCGACTTGATTGTAAATGGAGATTAGATCTTCATGACCTTGCATCAGAGCCGATATCATGATCGTGCCCAGAGTGTTTTCATAATCGGCTACTAGATTTGCGCCCCAGAGGTTTTGATTTCGGAGACGAATGACATGCCAATTCTCTTTGGTTTTCCAGATTGTGTATGAGAGATTTGGGTCATTAGGATCGTAATAAGCGGATACAATGCGTTTGGCTTCGTAATTAATGGCTGTGTTGAGAACCGTTTGACTTTTGGTATTGGCTTCGGTGTCAAAGGCAACATGATTGTAATCAAATTTACCTTCTAAAGTAGAGTTAAAGGTTAGGGACGCTTTTAAGGAAAAACCGATATCAATAAGTTCAAGGAATTCTTTAATGCGGGTGTTGTTTTCCTGAATAAGGGCTAGCAGGTTGTCAATTTGCTGAAGCGCACTATTAGACCTGACCACCCCTTTGATCTCCTGATTCATCATTTTAGGAAGTGTAAATTTTTCTTTTAGGCGATGCTCACCCGATAATAGGACTTTTTTGAGGGATTCTTTGGTGTCATGGTTAGCTCCTTGTAATAATTGGGCAAAACCCCGTTCTTCTAGAAATTCCTCGGTGCTAGTGTCATCGCCAAATATATCTTGCATTGATAGGTCTTTATTGTTGCTAGATTCCGTGCCAAAAAGAGTTTTTTCGTCCATGTTTAATCAATACCTTTGAAAGTTGAAATGATTGAGTTGTAGTTTTGTTTTCTTTTGATAATATGTAGAATATTAGATTGGAGGTGTCTATTTATAGTGGGTTTAGGAGTTGTATTGTGTTTGGAAGTTTATTTTAATCTAATTGATCTGGTAACCCAGCGTGTTAATGTCTTTTTACAATTTGGGCAGTCTGGAAGTTTGTTTGTAAGATAATGTTTTTTATAGCTGGGTTTGAATATTGTGGTGCAATGAGAACAGATAATGTCAGTTATTTGCCAGTATAAATCCCACACTGTTTTAGAGATGTGTGGAAGTTTGTTTGTTGGTCTATTGTTGTTAAAAGGGGTAGTTTCGTCCATGTTTAATCAATACCTTAGAAATTAATAAGAAAGGGAAAAAAAGGTAAGAAAATAGAAAAAAAAAGAAAAAGTGGAGAGACTTGTGAAATGACAAACCTTATTAATTCTTAATACATATTGATCCATGTAATCGATTTGTCAAGCTGTGGTTCCGTAACCATAATGATAATATCACCGGACTCATCCTTTTCGGCAGATTTAAGGATTTTATCTTTGATACTATCGGTTATGATCCCATAGCGATGTTTTAATCCAACATGCGGCTCATCTAAAATTTCGACTTCTAGAATGGGTCGCTTTTCTCCATTGTCAAACGTCCCTAAAGACGCTTTCAGGCGTTTTGCTTTATACTTCTTAGTTCCAAGAAGATCTTCTTCAGATACTTTTTTAGACATGGTATTTACACCTATGAGGGTTTTTGGTAGCGCAGTTAGAATCTGCGGGACAACTATCGGTATTGTTTTGGATAATTCCGTTCTCATTAAGATTTACGCATAAATTTCACGTGAGGGAATTACTCAAAGAGTGAATTAGGATTATAACCAAATTGTTTTTCAAATTTTTTTTCTAATGTGCTGAGTTTTTTTCCAAACCAGAACTGTAAGACCTTTTTTGTTGGAATGTCGTCATCGCGTACAATATCATTTTCTGTTAACCAAATCTTACAGACAGTGCAATAATGAGGCTTGGGTTTCTGAGGGAGATCTCCATTGATTAGAACGAAATTGTTACAATCAATGTGTTTCCAAGCTAATGAAGGTTTCAAATATTTGTCAGATGGATGATTTTTTGGAATATTCACGATGATCTAACCTGCTGGCTATATACCTTGAGGTTTCATGTCCGTAGCGACTGCATTAAAGAAAACTTTGGGTCGTCCTCTATTAGATGTTTTCTTAGAATGTTTCCCGACTTTCCCTTTCAGATCCAACCTCACAAGTGCATCATAAATCGTTGAACGCTTGTTTTTGGTTATTTTAACTAGTTGATTTCGGGTTTGAGGGCCTTTAACAACCAGAATATCATATAATTTTTCGTCTAAACTGATTAAACTTGTAGAATTCATTAATTATTCACCTTTAGTAAAATTAAAAGGGTTTGTAAGGCATTTTTTGCTTGTGTTTCTTCCAGCATGGCGGATGATAGCTTAATCCTTTCTCCCAAAGGGCTTTGGCACAATAATTGCAAAAATTCAATGCTTGTTCTTCTGACGAATCACGAAGAATGATATGAGCCATTATTCAGTAACTACCATGTTTTCAAAGATTAAATTGTTAAGTCTGAGAGGTGAAAATTGCTTGGGTTCGCTGAGTAAAAATTTCCGGGCGAGATTATGCAATGTTTCGGTATCAAGCTGTTGAATGAGAACATCTGCAATTTCGTCTGTTGAATAACCATTGAGGCTGGCACGGAAGCTATTTTTAATTAGTTTAATGCGGTGAGGGCTGAAAAGTTTGGACATTTTGTGGGATACCTTTAGTTTTTGTTTGTAGGGTATAAATTCTTTTGAGTGAAATAGTATTTGAAAATAGCGTCTATAATGGTTTGGTGTTTAGGTTTAAGCCCAGTATTTTTTTCAATTTCAATCTTGTAGTTATTGTAGGCTTGTTCCAGTTCATTTTTTAATCGAAAAGTTAATTGAATCATTTGAGAGGTTTAATGCAATGCTAGTTTAATAACATTACTCTAAAATCACTTTGATCTTTATAAAGTAGTGAAGTCAATTTAGAGTAATATTCTTAATATAGAGTGAAGTAACTTTATCATTTGATTTAAAATGCCATCTAAAGGAAAAAACAACAGTTACTTTTTCTAATGTAATTTTAGAGGAAGTTGATCGTTATATTAGAAAACATCCAGAGTTGGAATATCAGTCTAGAGCAGAGTTTATTCGAGAATCAATTAGAGAAAAATTTCATCGAATAGAAAAACATGAGCTAAAGAAAATAGAACTGATAAGAGATTATGAAGAGTATAAGACACGAAGAGCCGATTCTATTCGGGATTTGGATGGCTTAGAGTAAATTATTGTTTATTGAAAGAAAGGTATTTTTTTGGGGTAGTGTCCAAGCATTTTTTTATAATTTTAAGGATGCTTTTCTTGTCTAAGTGTTCAATTAGAATACTGGAGATTTCATTTGGTGTAAAATCGTTAAGAATAATTGGGAAGTTTAATAAAATCTTTTTTTGAAGTTTTTGATTTTTTTCTTTAAGATTTGTGTTTTCGGTCATGTGTTCACGCCCATTTTTAATCATTGTTTCTTAAGTTCAAAAAGTTTTTTCCCCGATTGAAGGTGAGGAGCTTATAAACTCTGGATTATTTATTTTCAAGGGAGATAGTGCATTGAAAGTGATTTATAAACACCCTACTTGGGTTTAGGATATCTTTTTGATTTGCTAACAAATGTTGGCTATTGCTAGCATTTATTAATATTGTCAACAATAGCATACATAGAAATACATTTAACCGCCTTTATTGTCAAATGTATACAATCGTATTAGGAGATAATTCGAATGCCGAGACTTCAATCAAGAAAAATTGGTCATTATAAAGCTGATAAGGATGGAAGTGGAATCAGAACTGAAAGTTTTAGATATACAATAAGTCTACCTAAAAAAATTGTTGAAGAGCTTAAATGGGTAGGTAGCGATGATATAACTGTAATTAAAACTGAACGTGGTATGGAATTAGTAAGAACACAGGATTTGGTATGAAAGAGAAGCGATTTAAGGTTGAGTGTTAAAAATACCCTTTTTCTAGTATTCACAGAAGTGAGAGACATGAAACAAGTAATCATTTTATTGATAATGATTTTGGCATTCTCAACCATAAGTGTAAAGAGTTCTTCAGACGTTTCCTTGGATTCCGCGCGGGTGGTTCAGGATTCGGTAAAGCAATATTCTTTTTTAGTGGATATAGATGATCGAGAAACTGAAGTAACTATTTATTTGAATGATCCCCTAGTAGCAAAACGTCCTGTAATATTGAATATTACAGGTTTAACAGAATGGGGTGGGGTGTTGAAAGATGTGGATGTTTATGCGTTTTTTAGTAATCATACAGAAGCGTTTGAATTTTCGAATCTTGTTTATTTGAGTTGGCAATTTCGATCATTGCAGTTCGGACTTGATCGTTTTAGTGTGGGTGGGGATTATTATTTGTTTATAGAATTACGGGAAACGGTGTTCTTTAGTGTAAAGATCATTGGAAATTATACAACGCCCGTGTTTCAGGTTCAGGATCGGGAAAAAGTAGAATATCAATTTGATATTGAGTCGCAAATAGAACAGGGAACAAAGTATGCGTTTTATTTAAGTGCTTCAGATCCTTATGGGGAACAATTCGTTGTATCACAATTCCAATTTCAGAAAACGGATTCAAATATTCAGCAATTTTTGGATTTTGAAGAGCTAAATGCCTCTAGTTGGCGGCTTGATTTTGAAACCAAGGATTTAGCTGTTGGAAAGTATAATTATTCATTTGTTCTTCGGACAATAGATGCATGGTTATATTTTTGGGTGGAATATTTGACAATTACAGGGGAGTTTGTGGTTCAAGAACCGCTGTTAGGCACAGGGTTTGAATTAGGGATTGTATTAGTTGGATTGATGGTGCTTATGATAAAGCGATGTAAAAGGGAAAAAGCAAGGAAATAATTTATTGCCACGCTTGCTCGTCTTGGGGAAGATCTAATTGGGATTCCAGTAGTTTCATTTCGAATTTAGTTTTTAATTCTTGAATGTCTGTTTCTAATTTCTGGAAACGATTTTCTAATTCGAAAAAATAACTCTTCTTGAAAGGTTTGTTTCCGGTTCGCTTTTGGGGTTTGGTATTTGTTGTGTCAAGCGTAGAAGGCGTTTGTGAATCAAGTTTTTCTATATTTCTAGAAAGATATCTTGACAAAATCACAGATAAAATAATGATCAAAATCAGTAAGATTAGAAGAGTTAATTGTGCTGATTCTTGTATCTGTTGAAGGGCTGCTATATCTACGTCACCCATTTCTATCGTTATAATAGATGTTTTTTCTGAATTATAAAGATTCCTATTTTTTCTTATTCCTGTTTTTGATATTTTTGAAAGATTTGAGTTTGTTTAATGCTTTCTAATTCACTTTCTAATGTTTTAAATTTCTCTTCCCAAGCTTTTACAAACTGTAAAATGCGATTATAGACAATCGAGTAGACGAAAATTAAAAATAATAAATACAATCCAATTAATATAGACAATAAACCTATTCCTAGGTATAATTGATCGAACAAGGAATGGTATAACGCTTCATTCGCTAAACCTGTGCTAGTAAAATAAAGTTTGAAAAGGTTAAACTTGTTAACCAAAAAGACAGGAACCAGAACAAGCAGAACAAGCGCTATGAACAAAGTTAGTAGGTCAAAAATTCTTAAAAAAAGTTTACTTTTTCTTATTAAATCCAAAAAAGAACCCCCTGCTCTAGAAAAAGAACAGATGCGGCAGCAAAGACAAAAAAAACCTATAAAAAAGTTTCGGTGGAGAGATTTGATATCAATTCATCCAGTTTGAAGATTTGATATCAATTCATCCAGTAAAAATAAAATAAAAAATACTGTGTAATGTGGTCAAAACAAGTTAATATTGTTGAAGAGTGGTTTTTATTGTTTGGGTGATTAATTCGTCTGTTTTCCAATCAAAGGTTTCAATTTGGTTGGTAATCCATTCATTACTAAAAGCATCTTTGGTTTGACAGTTGACATTGATTACGGCTGAGGCAGTTTTTTTGTCTTCGTCTTTGTCAAAGAAATTGGCATGGATACGAGCGAAATTATATTGGAACGATGCAGGAATACTGGAAATAGAGTTTGAGAGGATAAACAACCCTGTTAGGCCTTTTTTCCATAACAAATGTAAGACGGAGGGAAGTTTGATTTGATCATGTAGGGAGGAGGATCTACTGAAAAAAGACTCGGCATGGTAAATAATTAGGATGTCGCCTTGAGTCAACGTTTCAAGAAATGAGGAGTTATAAAAATCGTGGGCGTTTTTAGTTGTTAAGAGGACTTTGTTAAGCCGGTCTTCTTTAGGTTCCTTAGGCTTTAATTCGTGCATTAATTGTTTCCAGAGATGAAATACGGTTTCATGATGACGACTATCGATACTACCTGTAAAAAGGGCAATAGTCAAATAATTTTGCTGATAGGCATCACAAATTCCGTTAAATAAGGTTTTATTGAGAAAGATATTGGATAATTTATCATATTCCTTGTGTGAGTTGGCTGGTGTTATATTATTTGTGGTTTGGTTCATAAGATTCACTTTAATCCTTAAATTGCTGGGGGGTTGTTATTTTTCTTCGATTGTAATGGTTACATTGCTATTTACGTAACATTTTAGATAAAATTTGAGTGCATCACGGATAAATTCAGACCGATCTTTACAACCAATGGTTTTAATCCCATCATCAATCATTTGGCGTAATAAGGGGTTAATTCGTGTCCACATGGTAATATTTTCAGTGGGAGAAGAGGCATAATTGGGGGCTGTGCTGGTTTCACTCATGGATATTGACACTCACTAGACAATGACAAAAGAATTGTTATAAATGTTTACGACCATCAATAAGCGTCTAATTGTTGTCAATTTCACCTAATGAGAGCAAAACTATAAATATTAGAAGATTGAAAATAAATTTAAAGATTTTAGAGTAATTCTTGACCGACTTATTGAGTTGGTGGGATTTGGTCTGAATTTTGAAATTGGTGTACAACAGTGAAACTTAGATTTTCTAGATTTTCTAAAAAACAAATATTAGCGTTGGCCATGGCCGGAATTTTTTTGATCGGCATTGGGTCAGCACAGGATGCTTCGGCAGATATAACAGGAACAGTAGCAATTCAGGGAGTGATGAGTAATGCTATGCCGATTAACACGGAATATTCCGTTAGTTTAAACGCTTTTACTCCTTTTGATATTGCTTATAACCCAAATGATAATTTATTGGAGGCTAAGAATCTTGATTTGACGCAAATGCCTACTGGATTTAAATTAAACAAAGAAAAGACGAATTTAGATCTGAATAGTATTACGGCAATATCTGATAGTTCTTATTTTATATTTAATGGGGTGAATATTTCCAAAGATTATTCTGGCACTTTTTTCAATGATACGGTTAATGCTGTGGTTGAAACAGAAGCGGTTGCAGGTGCGGGGACGGAAGTTACCGCCATTGCGGGTGGCTCTGCTGGCACTGCAATAACTGGTGCATATCATGGGAATGGATCACTTGTTACTGCTACTTATACCAGTGATTTAGGAGGAGATCTGAATCAGGACGGTGATTTTGTTGACTCCGGGGATCGTACATATTTCCCAATTTCGGGAAATAATTTCTACATGCTGATCCAAATTTTAGCCGACCAAAATGCCACTAGTACGACCGACTATGCAAGCATTAAAGCAACCTTTAGCACAGCGGGGTCGGATTTCTCAGTTGAAATTCGCTCATTTATGGGCTCCGGGGACTCGGGTTGGGTCTTCACAACCACAACTGCTATTTATTCGGCTTATGATGCAGATAATACTGGTATTTCAGTCATTATTCCCTTTGCTGAAATTGTAAGTGATGCTTCTGCATCCGTCAATATGAAAGGACTGGACAAGATTGATTATATTTTCAATATCGATGAAGCAGGCAACCAGATTACCTTAACGAGTCATAATGTGGCGATTTTTAGCGACTGGCCTAGCTATAGTGATGCTGTGGATGATGACGAAGACCGGGATTTCAATGATGCAGGTAATGTTTTCGCCAATCCTTGGGATGACAATGACCTGCTCCAGACCTCGGTCGTGGAAGCAGGCACTGAGACATGGGATAATACTCTCCCGCTTTTAGTGGATCAATCCGGGTTAGTAACATTGTCTCATGAATTCAAATATCTTGATTTTTCAGGAGTGGTGTCAATTGACCCAACAACCGGTTCAACAGTCGTTTCTTCAGCAGTGAGTGGGGTAGCGAATAAATATCTTACCACTGAAACTCTTTATTTTGATACGACAGCTATTGAGCCCTTGAAAACTCCAGGGAATGTTTGGACTTACACCAATGTTCAGCTCAATGTTACGATTGATGATCAGGTCCTCTACGACAGTGTCGACTATGAAGAAAATCTGGTGGAATTTATTGATACTAATGGAATCAGCCAGAAAAATGTTTTCAAATCGGCATGGTCTGCTACTACAGTAACCGATGACAGTGAAATCCAGTATGATCAATCGGATTTTTCGAGCACTACAGGGGCTCTAGAAGATTATGTCTTGCAGTATTATACCAGAGGGCCGTATGCGACTGTTGTAGTGGCGGCTACTACTACTACTGCGACTTCAACAACAGTTGATGGTGTGGTGGTGGTGGCAGGCTCCAGTGATGAGGGCCTTTGGGATAAAGCTCAAAACTGGTGGGATGGTCTTATAACGGGCGATGTGTCGTCATGGAGCCAATTGCTTGGTGTTATCGCTGTCCTTTTAGCCTTTTTTGGACTAGTTCGATTCGCCCGAAGGAAGTAATAGGCTAGTTCTTTGTAGAATTAGTCTAAGAGGTGATTCTTGAAATGGGCATGTTTGGCTTACCGGGAAAAATGGATATTCTTTTTGCGATGGGTATTGCAGTAGTCGTAGTCTTTCTTACTGCTGTAATGACTCGACTCTTTCCCGGTCTAGTGTTCACTGAGTTATTTGCGGCTACAACTAGTCTTTTTTTGATTATAGTGTCGCTTTCTGCTATTTTCGGGTTTATTGCGTTTCAAGAGTTTTGGAATTTGCTCATTGGCCCGTTATGGGCTCTCTTGCTTAATAATGTTGTATCCCCGTTGTTACACTGGGTTATGACTGCGTTAGTCGGCGGGGCCAATTTTTTCACGTTGCAACAAATTGGCTTTCAACGACCGACCCAGTATGTCTTTGAATTGAAACCTACGAATTTGTTACCCGTGGCTGAATTTTTTGCCCGCTTTTTCATCGATATTACGGGTGTGACTAATACAACCAGTGGGGAATTGTTGCTTGGTGGGGCTTTGACAGGCGCTGGGTCAGGCATTCTGGGTGGATTGGGGTCTGGTAGCACTGATGGTTAACGGGTTTTGGTATGGGCTTTTTCAAAACTTTCTTTTTCTTATTTGTTGCATTATTAAGTGTAATTTCGGCTTATCTAGATTTAAGATATCCTGGAGCGCAGGTGCAGAACTTTATCGTCAATGTAATGGCCTGGATCTTTGGGATGCTGTTATTAGTGGGCCATTTTTTTTTTACATGGATTATTAATTCGATCCTCGATGTGATGAAGTTACCGACCATTGGACCACGCTTTAATTTAGACGATCAAGGCTTTTTGATGTTTGAGGGCTTAGTTTCAGGCTTATTGGTTTTTCGGAAAACGATTGAAGATGCATTAACCATAATTCCGCAATTTGGGGTTAATTTTTTGGTTGTTATTCCGATTAATGCTATTTTTGACTATTTCCAAGGCAAAGAGGTCTTTAATACGAAGCTTATAGGTCTTTGGGAAATATGGGATGGGACGGATCAAATTCCATTGCCTGATTTGATGCCTGATTTGAAATTTGTTGTGCCGGGCTTACGGGATATTCTAGGCTTACCGGATAAATCAGACCATTTAGTGCTTCAAATAGGTGTTACATTGTTTGATTTAGATTTAAATCTTTGGAGCTTTTTAAGCGGTTTGTATGAGTTATTTTTTGAGGCGTTAGGATTTTCCGCCGATGATACCCTGTATAATGCAGGTGTTTTGTTCTTTTTTGAGGTGTTAGCACTTTATGGTCTTGTCTTCTAATATGAAAAATGGTTCACTTATGGTGATTGTCTTGATTATTGGCTTTATTGATACGCTGATTCCGATTTTTGTGGATTTGTTTGGAGTGATCACGGTAGCGATAGGCATTGCTGAAATTAAGGGGTTGAACTTGGAGGAATTGAAGATCGGTTTATTTCTGTTATTTATCGTGGCTTATCTGTATGGCTTTTTGTTTTTGAGGAACAAGGAAGACGACTGATGGTTAATCTGGATTTTGCTTTGCAAATCGTCTTAGGCGGATTCGCAGGCGGAATTGGCATTTGGTTTGTAACTTCATTTGTCCGTCAAATAGGCACTTTTGTTTCGGCACATTCGGCCAAATTAGGGGTTTTATTGTTAATATTTGTCTTATTTTGGTTGCTTCTTATTGCATTAGAAGTCAATTGGCTTCAGATAGGAGAATTAATGGCGTATTTGGGTATTATATTGTTACTGTTATATTGGATGAGGCGGTTATACAAAAATGATGAAGACTAAATGGTTAATCGGTTTCATGGTGGGAATCTTAGTGGTGAGTTTTTTTACGACTACTATTCCTAGTCGTTCCGATAAGATTAAGGGCTTTTTCTTTGAGGAAGAGGGCTTTATGACTTTTATGATTATTTATGAGCCGGGGCAAGATGGCTCGCTGGATATTCAAACTGCCCTGGGTATTGATGAGGCGACTTTGCGCTCAGATACCTTTCGGCTTTTTATTTCTGGAGGTACCAATGAGCCCAAAAATATCACGGTGAGCATGTATGAAGCGACGGGGTTTCATAATGCTAGTCGCACGCTAAAATATGCCCTTGAGCCTGTCGCAAGGCAAAAGGGGGTGAATGAACAGGGTAATCAATATTATTATGATGCGGAATTTCAGTTACGTTTGTCTAATCAAACCGAAATTGTTGAAGTGGAATATGCGAACCGCACTTTTTGGTTTGAACACCGCACGGTAGAATTTTTGTTGCCTCAGACCTTAACCACCGGGGCGATCTTAAGCCAATTGTTGATTGTGTTTGTGATCGGTATTGTTGTGGCCATTGTGGCTTTTTTTGCTTCCATTGGGCTGTGGTTAAAATATGGCTATGTTCCCTTTCTTCCGTTTTCAGCGATTGCGTTGCTTATTATTTTTTCCTTAGCTTCGTTTCTAGGTTTTCTGATTTTTGACTTGAGTTTGGATTTTGACGTAGTGGCCTTTGCGATCCTTCGGAATCTGGCGTTTTTTATTGTCATCCCGTTATTTATCATCCTGACCTTTGGCTTTGGCAATGTTATTTCCCTCAAAAGTGGTATGATCAAGAATAAATTGATTTTTGCCTTGAAATTGGATGACAAGACGAAAGAAATTCGGAAATTACTGAAGAAAGACAAGGTGTTGGAAATAAACGATAATTTGTATCATGTCCATGCCAAAAATGATTGGCAAGCCTTAAAAGAGTTTGTGCTGGCGTTATTTGGCTATCGTGAGCGGTATTATGGTTGGGAATCCATTGATATACCCGATATGGCGGGCTATAAATCCGATTTTGAGTTAATATTGAGTTCGGATTATCAGAAACATACAGGGGAATTTTTACCCTTGAAAAAAGTGGGCTGGAAATTATATTTGTTTCCGCTGTTTGGCTTGATCGGCCTCACTTTGACGGTAATTCTCGATATTAATTTGATTTTGGATGATATTCGGACTTTTTTCTATGCTATCTTTTCGTTTGTCTTTCTGGCAGGAATAGTGTTAGCGATTAATGATGCGAAAACACAGACCAGCTCGCCGTTTATTAAACTTGATCCGATAGTCGATGAAGAAATACTGGAACTGTTACTTAAAATTGATGTAGTGAAACGACTTAAGAAAGAAAAGCGTGAATTACGCTCATCGCTCATGGTAAGCGGCTTAACCGGGAGTCTTGAAGAATTAGCCGATATTCAAGCCATCATTTCCGGGGATGACCCGGAGGATATTTTGGCTTGGTTAGTCGATCTGGAAGATCAAAAGGATCAATATTCGGTATCATTAGAAGAGATCGATCAAGCAGTGCTTGATAAGAAAAAAGAGCGTACACCGGCTCCTGATAAAACGATTGGGTGATTGTGAAATGACGAAACAAAGTAATGTAGAGTTTTTGTCCACGAAAGGGTTTGTCAAGCAATATCCGATGGGTAAGTTGGTAAAAGCGCCGGAAACAGCTCTTTTTATTCATAAATTGCGAGCTATTGCATCAATCGTTAAACTTCTGGTGTATAATAAACAAACCAAGCAGACTGAGCGAAAACCCATTAATTATGATAAGTTGCAGCGGATGAAGGCTTGTGTGATTATTATGGTGAACATGACGGATCGGGGAGTGCTTAAGTATGGGGCCCGATCATGGGGTGCGGTGCAAACTATTGCGGCCATGGGAGCCGATGAAGCCAGTGAATTTGATGCCATGAAAGATATAACCGATGAAAAAATTAGCGTTGAGGAATCCCCAACGGAGTCTCAGAACGAAAAGGAAAAGAAGGAAGAAAAGGAATCAGAACTTGAACCCGAGTCCGAATCCGAATCTTCAACAGAAGAGGCCACAGAGGAACCTCAATTAGAAACTTCGACTGAAGAGGCAACAGCCGAAAATACGGATTAATGGGTGAAAGTATGTCTAAGAGTGTGCAAACCAGTCTAACTTTTGAGGAACGAAATGCTTTTGCTAGTTCTCTTCCGGTGACTGTTGAAAATGATGTAAGTTGGTTGTTTTATCAGCTGAAACAGCATGATTTGCCCGATGCATTACAAACCAAACGGATTAATTTACGCTCTTCTAAATATGATCAGTTACCGACCTATTATTTGCGCTATCCGCTGAAACGGGCCTTGATCGAAGTCAAAAAAGCCGGATTTTTGCCTGTTATCCTTTTGACCGGGTTTCCGAATACCGGGAAAACGAGTGTAGGGTTGGGCTTAGCCGACTGGTTTTCGAAAGCGATGGGCTATAGGTTTGATTTAAGCCGATGCTTTTTAATTGGTCGAAATGAAAGTTTGGTCATTGAAGAGATTAAGAAACGCTTTAAACCGGGTGATTTACTCTTTATTGATGAAATTCAGCATTTTATTCACGGCTATCGGACAACTGCGGATGTGAATGTGGAGTTTGGGAAATTCATTGATGCCTGTCGGAAATATGGTATATTAGCCGTTATGGGCACAGCGCCTCGTTTCGATTCGGTGGATCGACCATTTGCACAGGAACAGGTGCAAGTCTGGTTGCATGTGAATTGGAAAGGTAATGGCATGAGTCGCTGTTATATTAATGTGAACACTCAGACGGTTACAGGCCGAGAATTGAAATATACGTCTACGAAGAATGTTTGGTTTAAATGGGCTCCAGACGCTTTGTATGATTATTCCTTGGAAGCCGGGGACACAGAAATTTATGAGGGGAAATCATTAGGCCGGGAAAATGTCCTTGAGAAGAAGAAGCGGATGAAAAAGGAAGAAAAGAAGAAAGAGTTCTTAAAACGGATTAATATAGTGTTGAAGGACAAAGACAAGACCGGCTATCAAAAAATTATGACTTTATTACGAATGGGCCTGAATATGAAAAAGACTACGGGCTACCTGCGTCGAACGGGTTATGATGTGGATTATGAGTATGTCCAAAGTGTGCGGGATGATTTGGACATGGAAATGATGAAAGAACAGGATGAAGAGACAGAGAATTGAAGAAAAAAAAAAAAAAAAATTTAGCGGGTATGAATTATATGACTAGTGGCTCAGGGGAAAAGTTGGCAGATAGGCTAGGGTGGGATATGTCCCTAAATGTTAAACAAGTCGCTCTTCAAGTGAATGACGTTTCATTTGATGCGATTTCGGTGTATTTTGTTTTTAATAGGATTATTTTCCAAGAGTTGAGTAAATCATGAGAAAAATCGCTTTAATTATAATTATCGTTTTAGGAATTTCAATAATTTCAAATTTAAGTTTAGATCAAGATCAAGATCAAGATCAAGATCAAGATCAAGATCAAGATCAAGATCAAGATGAAAATATTAAGACAGATCATAGTGAAGTGATAGAACCGGATGAATTTGTCCCAGAACCGGAGGTAATACAATCTGTGGTAGAACCAAAAGCTGTATCATCTTTTTGGGAATCCCGTGAAAATGTTAGAGTAGATTATGCTAGTCAAAATAAAACGACTAAACAGCTTGATATTGTTGAATCCGATCTTGCATATCAATCGGTATTTGATGCTACTAGTGATGGGGCTGATGACATTTATGGTATTTATGTCGACAAGGGAAGGAACATCTGGTTGGCAGATACTTATAGTGGTAATGGCTGGATTATGCAATATGATAGCTCAGGCACTTTTATCCAAAAATGGGGTGTAGGGAATACTCAACCTGTTGGGCTATTTGTAGATCGATCTGATTATGTGTATGTCGCTGAGGTTGCTAATGATTCTGTAGCAAAATATTCTTATGCAGGAGTATTACAATTATCTATTGTTGGCTTAGCTGATCCTTTCGATGTGGTAGTAGATTCTTCTGGAAATATTTTTATTGCCGAAGATGGCGTAGGTCATAAACATATTCATAAGTATGATTCTACGGGAACATTGGTTACTACTTTTGGAGGTGGTTCTTATAATAGAGCCTTATGTTTTGATAGAGATGAAATAATCTATGCGATAGATGCAGGAGGTTCATGGGAAATAGAAATGTGGACAACGGCCGGTGCTTCAGCTGGAACATTGGCAAGTTTCTCAGATAGTGGGGAATATAATTTAGGCCAATTTCCTAGTTCTTGTGCAGTAGATGCTAAAGGTAATGTTTATATCGGTTCTTATTCTGCTGCAACGGGAATCCAAGTAGTAGATAAAGATGGGAATTGGGTGACAAGGATTGATGATTATCTAAATGCTACCGGTCATCCTATTAATTTCGGCGATGCATTAACGGTTGGTGCATCAGCAGATGGTAAAATAATTATAGCTAATGTTTATAGTGAAGAATTGGCTATATTTGAAACTATACCTATACATTCTAATTATGCAGGAGAATTACCATTAATTGACGATGGGGAAGATGTAGTTTTTACTATAGATACAGGCATAGAGATACCTGTAATATCTAGAGAATACAAATTCACGATGTTTGATACTCCTGATCCAGCGTCAGGAGGAATAAAATTTTCTTGGTATGGGGCTGGTTCTGGTCTCTATGACCAAATTATAGATTCAACCTTAGAATTGACAAGTATTCCTGCTAATTATGGTGGATCAGAATTAATTTTAACTTTGACACTAAGAGCTACCCGAGCTGGTTTAGTTTCTGAATTAAAACTATTCGATACACTAAATAATGTTTATTTAACCGATACGGATACAAGTGCTATTGCTTGGAATGCCGCTTATTCCTTTTATTTCGTATTTGTAGATTTTGTTTGGGTAGAATCTACAGAATATACCAGTCAAATTAAATCTGAACAGCGTTATAAAGATTTTGGAATATTTGAACATAAAATAGAATTTTTTGTGCCGGATTATAGAACAGAAGTAACTATTTATGCCCCTTTGTCATGGAATTATACTAGTATAGAACCTAGTGCTACTGTAGCACTTACTAGTAATAATTATGTTGTAACTAATACATTACCTGTTATTTATACCGTTAGATTTGCAAGTGGTGTTGGTTTTGGTCGGGATTATACCAGACAAAAACAAATTCTCGCTATTGATGATAAATCAGAAGACTATCTTTCAAATATAGGATTTGAAACCGGGTGGCAGGAGGATTGGGGAGTAGTAAATCATGATTATTGGAGTAAAAGTTTGAATTCATCTATTGTTCATTCTGGTATTAATTCATTAAGGTTAGAAAGTGCTTCAAGTCTTCCGGGTGGTGAGGCTGATCTTGATAATTCTCCAAATAGTTTGCCAAACGGAGAATATTATGTATCATTCGATTTTTATCGTGAGACTTCAGGTTGGATTTCTTTTTATAATTGGAATGGTGCATGGTCTAATGATCCTTTAGATACAACAATTGGTCGTTGGATACATTATAGTGCTTTTATAGAAATTGATGGAACATCAGCAGGACAAAATGTTATTATTTTAACTACTGCAACAGATCAAGTAATTTTTATTGATAATTATAAAATATTTAAAGCCAATCCAGAAATTAAGACAACTAGTAGTAGTGAAAGCACTATTACTGCTCAGTTCAATTATTGGACATCTTATGGGCTTTTTCC
This sequence comes from Candidatus Scalindua sediminis, assembly GCA_008636105.1. Lineage (GTDB taxonomy): Bacteria > Planctomycetota > Brocadiia > Brocadiales > Scalinduaceae > Scalindua_A > Scalindua_A sediminis. The sequence continues at coordinate 31,324 of VSDH01000023.1, forward strand.
AGCCAATAATGAGAATGCCACTTTGCAGATTAGAGATAGGACAGCTAATACTTTAGTGGATTCTTATTCTGTGGATACTGATGTTAATGGTGAAATTACTTGGATTTGGAAGGGTGTTTTACAAGAAAAAGAATATGAATTGAGGGCTACTGCTTGGGATTCATATTGGAATAGCATTTCACAATCTTCAGAAGTATTTGATGAATTAAGTGAATTTTCTTGTGGTGGTTCGTGTGCAGCGTATGCAGAAGCTATTGAAACGTCTAATGTCAAAACTGGAGATGATGCTGTTCACGTTTATGATTGGACAGAAGATGTTAGATATATTAATATCAATCCAGCTGAAATTGGAGATTTTGACTTAACAAAAGCTGATTATTTTTATTTTGATCTATATTCACCAGAGGATACTGGTTATATTACTCAATTCTTATTTCGTGATGGTGGTGGTGATTATTTTGCTTGGCAACCAGATACAAGTTATGAAATAGGCTGGAATACAATTACTTTATCAACAGATACCAGTTTAGTTTGGATAGAAGTTGGCACTGCGGTAGGTGAAACGAATAATTTCTATATTTATTTTGGAGGTGGTGTTTTTGCAAGAGATTTTATTATTGATTCTATGCGGTTTATTCAGAGTCAAAAATCTTATATTACACCGGCATCAGTGGCAGAAACGGATTATGCTACAACTGAGCTTTTAAATGCTTGGGATTATTCAGAGGGTGCAGATGGTTGGGACAGTGCCTCTTGTTCTGGATGTTCTTTAGAGTGGAATGATGCTGGTTATCTAAACATAAGTGTTACTTGGACATCTGGATCTTACATAGCAGTTACTCTTAGTGGTTTAAGTATAGATGCTAATTATTATAATACCTTCGCTTTACGTGTTAAATCTAATGATGCTAATTGGTTTGTTATTTATGATTCAAGTGCTACACAAGTAGTTTCAGAAGTTCTGATTTTTTCTACTGATTGGAGTATGGGTGAATTACAAGCTGATTCTGATTGGGCTGGTATTGAAACTTCTTTAAGATTAAATTTTCATGAAAAAATAGGAGAAGGCAATTTTGATGCAGATGAATGGTTTTTTGTGGATTTCGTAAAGGTTACTCACAAAGATTCTTCTTTAAACAAGGGTTATGCGTGGGAATTTGAAGAAGATCAAGTTGGTATTCCAAGATTTACTGAAAGTATGAATGATGTGAATGGCTGGTATTTTGATGATGATGATGCTCCAGATGTTGATGGTTTTATTGCTAATGGTATATTTACGATAACAGCCGATCAATATAGAGGTATCGGATATACTATATTCTCAGATGATTTTAATAATTTCGATTATTTGATATTTGAAGCGAAAGCTGATATTTCGATGGCAATTTGGCTTTATGAAGCTGGAGTTGGTTTAATAGATTCAGCAGTTACTTTAACAACTGATTGGGAAATATACACTATTGATTTATCTGGTGCAACATTACTTGCTGGAGATCTATTAAATTTAGAAAAGCAAAGTGTTGGTGGGGATGAAACTTTTTTTCTGAAATATATTCGTCTGTTTCAAGATTCATCATCTAATTTGATTGAATCATCTTCTGCTATTATTCTTAATAATGAGCAAGAATTACAATATAATATTTGGGTTGATAATCAATTTTTAGGAGTAACAAATAGTTTTCAGAATATTCCTAAGAATTTAACAACAGGATCTCATACTATTAATTATCAAGCCTTTCAGAATCCGAATACCGCGGGAATTTATCTTCCATCGGCTGTTTATTCGTTTTCTTATACTATTTATGAAACTTATACGCCGAATGTAAATACTTTTATTTTATCATCCGATTTTGTGAGTATTTATTTTACAGCTAACAAAGCCACCAGTTATACGGTCTATGAAAATGATTCCAGTATCACTTCTGGTTCTTCCGATGGTTCCGGCTTGACGGTTGACTGGAGTCGCAATGTCGATGCCAACCTGGTCATGGTGGGGGTGAAAATGGAAGTCACCACGAATGCGAGTGAATTTCGTTGGTTCAATACCTCCTATGGCAATGCCTTGATTATTACCATTACGCAATTTTTGACTTATACTAACTCTAGCCATGTTTTATTTGAATATACCAGTTTACAAACCGGGCTTACGGTCAATGCCACGGAAGACGGGCAAGCCAAAGGCACGTTTGCGACTACCAGCTTTGCCTATACGAAGAATAGTAATGTGGGAGAGCATTTGGTGGCCGTCCAATTTACCAAGACCAACTATCAAGGGGTGAGTTTTTTGTTTAGTTATACCGTGGCGCAATTTTCGGTGGCTAATTCGGTTTTTTATACCAATAGCTCCCATGTCATCTTTTCTTTTGAAACCTCTGTGACGGGGGTGACGGCTTATCTATCCGAAGGGAATACCTTGAAGATTTCCGGCGGGGTTAGCACCGAATTAGCCTTTACCATGAATGTGGCAGTGGGCACGTATTTTGTCAGTGCGGTCTTTGTCTTAACTGGCCATAATAATGTGAGCAGTCATTTTTCCTATCTGGTGGAACAATTTGCGATTAATAATCGCTTATTTTATCCGAATACGACCCATTATTTGATTTCGTTTGAGACAGCGGCATCGGATGTCCGCTTAGAGGTCTATGAGGACGGCACGTTACAAAGCAATTCTACGACTACAAGTGCGGTGATAGCGAAAGCCGATAGTCAAGGGGATCATTTTGTGCAATTGCAATGGAAAAAAACGGGTCATGCCGATATAGCAGGCTTAGAAACCTATCAGGTGGATGGCATTGAACTGACGGATTTTAATTATGTCATTAATTCAACAACCATTCAATTATTGTTTAATACGTCCTTGAATGTGACCTTGAATGTCTATCATGATTTTTCCCTTGAGAATACCTTCAATTATACCGTGGGGGAGACGGTCTATTTAGATAAAATTGCAGTAGAGGGTGATCATGCCATAATCTTGTGGTTTAATCGCACCGGCTATGATCCCGTCATTCGCACGGTGCAGTATTTTTTGGATACCGCCGATGTGCTGAATTTGGCCAGTATTAATTCTCAGAATGTCATCGTAACGCAACAAACCGTGAGTATCAATACCCAAGAAATTATAGCATCGCAAGCCGTGAATGATTTGGGCATTATCGGGGTGTTATTGATCGTAGTGATTGGGGTGGCGGTGGTCGGGGCGTTAGCCTTGAATCGCTATAAAGAGGAAATTATTCTGGCGATTCAATCGGTGAAAGAAATCACGGTGGTAGCGGCCACGTCGTCTCAAGGTTCAGCCGAACAGAAACGGCGACCAAAATCAAAAACGATTAAACGGGTAGGGGCATTTAACAACAAAAGAAATAGAAAGCAATAGGTGACTAGAAGATGGCAAACAAGAATAAAACAAAAAGCAAGAACAAGAAAACAGTAGCGTTTAAAACGAAGAAAGGGCAAAAAGTGAATTTTAAAGCGAAAACGAAACAACCCAAGCATCAATTCCCGAAAGAACCGAAAAAGGGTCAGAAAAAAGTCGTTAAAACCAAGCATGGGAAAACGACCTTTGAGGCAACGGGCAAAAAAGGCTTTGGGCAATGGAAAATCGTTGGGAATAAGAAAAAATAAGTGTCAGGTGTCATAAGGTTTGGGTCGAAAAGTAGGCGGTAAAAAACGGGTTGGTGGGCGGAAATCTGCACAACGTCCATTAAAAAAAGGGCGAGTACGCGTGAAGTATCAAAATAAAACAACAGGTGAGATTATTGAAACAACGGTGCGCCAGAAGAAACAAACAGCCAGAGGGAAAAAGCAAGATTTGCACCGGACAAGTCAACGAATTCGACTCACCGACTTACCGGGAATCCAGCATGCCAGGGATAGTCGCCAAGAAATTCAAATGGCTCAAGCCTTTAAGAAATTACCAAAAACAAGGCAACAAGAGGGCTTTTTAGAAACAAAATTTGTCTCACCCGGTAAACCCGGTAAAGTGAAGGCCCAAGTAAAAACCGTGAAATTATCGGTGGAAGAAAAAGCTGTTAGACACAAAAAGGAAGAGCAAAAAGAACAGCGCAAAGAAAAACAAGAACGTGTTGACCTCATCTTTCTTCGAGCGGGCATTACCGAAAAACAAATTAACGCCAGTCAAATGGATCGAGCCCAAATCAAGCGCTTACTTAAACGAGCCACAGACAATGGTGCTGAGGCCGGCGATGTCACGGATTTAATCGATTTTGAATCGCCTTTCGAAGACAATGTGCGAGCGAACCCGCTCTTTGTCAAAAATCTCGAAGAGAAATCGGCACAGAAACAAGGCTTAAGTGACGGAGATCGCCAGTGGGCCGAGAATCATTTTATTCAAAAAGCCAATGATTCCAATCAGCCTGAGAAATATCAGCTAGACGCTCAGACAGAAACAGAACCTGTGCGTGATCAAATCACGACAGCATGGGTAAAGAATCCGACTTCAAAGAAAGGTGGAGATGTGGACGGGGTGGATGATGGGAATCGGAAGCTGAATTTGAAGAAGTTTACCGAAGCCTTTAATCGAGAAGACAAAGATATTTTACAAGTCTTTAAAGAAACTAATCGGGAAGAATCCTTTCAACAAACCCAACAACGAGTGCATTCGGATATAGCAAATATTCCTTATCCCCAAGAGCGCAAACAAAAAGCGCAGGAATTTGATCGCTTTTTAAAACAATTAGACAAAAAAGATCCCGGTAAAGCGCAACGCCAACAGGATGAAGAACGAGCTATCCAACGGGTGAAGGATGTCACCCGGCGACAGGCGGAACGGAAACGTAAACGGGAACAACGAAAACGACTGAAGAATAAAAAAACATGAGTGTGGTAGAAATTGGGTCGAAAAGTAGCGAAAAAAAAGACGGTTGGCGGAAAAAAACAACCCCGCTCAAAGAAAGCCTTTAAACGGGTGGATCGGTTTGAGCGGAAGATTATGGGAGCCAGTGATCTCGAACATGGCTATGTCGGGGCTTCATTGTTAACACAAGACGAAGGCCAGAAATTTCAGCATAATGTGTTAGTGATCGAGGATAAGGACAATGACTTGCTTTTGACGATTCAGGATCGGCAGCGCACCGGGAAGTATAACCCGAACGCTAAATTTATTGTCATGGATGATTACGAAGGACAAACCCGTGTGCGGGAGTATGATCGGAATAAACAGTTGTTAGCGGAGTTATTGGTTCAGGTCAATCAAACCGGGGCGATAAATACCGGAAAAAAAGATTTTGTGGTCCTATCCCCCCAGGGTTTTGAATTGTTAGAGCGCTTTGATCAGGTGCAAACGCAATCGGCCAGCATTATTAAGAAACAATTTTCTCTGTCTGAACTCCGGGTGCTGGGAGAGGCTTTTGATCTTAAATCCAGTCGCAAGAAGGATGAAAAATTGGATTTGATCAGGCAAATTCGGAAAAAACGGCGGAAACTCCATGAATCTTAGTCTTAGTCCAAAAGTGGTAATCAAGTCGCTATCATTATTTTTAGATCAAAAATATGTCAAAAGTGAGTTAGATGAGGAAGTCATCGATGTGTTAGAAGTGTTAGAGGAATTAGAGGAGGGAAAGTAATAATGAAATTAACAAACGGCTCTGAGATACGAAATACCGATGATTTAAATCGGTTAAAAAAACGGTTAGAGGCCCATTATAACCATTTCCTTGAAATCTTTAACGATGCATCCAGAGATGTAACCAATGAGGAGATTCAAAGCTATTATGTTGCAATTAATTATACTATCACGTTATGTTACGATAACGGAGAGGAAGAGGAAGATGAAAAGGAATTAGACTAATGACAAACGATAATTTGAGCAAGAGTAAGCATAACAGCATGTTAAGTAAGGAGCAAATTCAAGCGGAAACACCGTTAGAATTAATTGAGTGTGTCGATCATTTCACCCGTGAAATACATTTTGATTGGCAGGTGAAGGTTGAACCTGTAACAATTACGAGTATCGGTTATATTATTGCGGAATATGAGTGTTTAGGCATTCCAATGCTGGTCATGTTAACCGAAATTACAGGAGCCCCATGGGAACAAGTCTATGAAGGACGGGTGATTTATATTATCAAGCAGGCGATTATTCGGCGGGAGATCTTAGAGGTTAAAACGAATGTTGTGGTTGCACCAGTGACAATAGTGGAACAAGACAAAGGTGAGTAAGATGGGACGAACAGTCGGTGGTAAAAAGAAGGTCGGGGGTAAAAAAGGTCTGAAAGGTAAAACCATTCGGTCACGCGGCAACGTGTCAACTCGTCCCGGAGTGGGTGAAGGTGGTCCCGAAGGTCAGGATCAAGGTGTGGATGTATCTCATGCCCCGATGACCTTGACACAAATCGCCAAATCCAACTTTGAATTACCCAAAAAAAGGCGAAAAACCAAGTTTGGCGTGAGCTATGGCCGGGAATATACGGTAGCGGTTGATCAAACCCAAATACCCATTCTGTCGCAGGCCCAGATTAATTATTCCAAATCGCTGGTGAAACTTGCGAAACAATGGGAAGACAACACCAACGGCCAGCAATTATTTCACCGATTAGGCGAAAAGGAATTTCATCGCCGGGCGAATCAGTCGAAAGTCGAGCGCCTGCAATTAGCCAAAACCGAGCGGGTAGCGAAATATTGGGTTACTACGAAAGACAGTTATGATCGGCTAGAAGAACAGGAACGGTTACGAGAAATTTACCAGCAAAAACACTTAATTCCGATGTATGAACCCATCAAAGCGCCGGCAGGGGTGAGAGCGAGTAGTAATTTGATTGATCCGGCATTATTTCAACCTCAAAATTTAGAAAAATTTGACATTGTGGTGGAAAAGCCCTCCGAAATACCGAAAGACAAGAAAAAGAATTTAAAGGTCTTATCCTTAGGCGGGCAAAATCTCCAGGCCAGCATTGATGATAATCTCCGTTTTAAAGGCTTTTATTTTCAGGATGGAAGTCAAACCGATCCTCTCCCGCATTTTGGGGATTATGACACTATTCAGTTGCAAAACGATTCAGATCCAGCTGGTCATTACAGCAGTTATATCCTCAATTATTACGTAAAGGGCGACCCCAAACTCAAAAATGTCGATTTCGGGCGGGGGAAATTAGAAATGGCCAATGAGTTTAAAGCTATGAGATTTTTAGCCCAGCAAATTGTGACTTCTTCAGCATTTCGCAGAAATAAAGCTATTGACGATGTGATTGTTTTTAACATGGATTCGTCATTAAAATATCGCAATTCCTCAGGGCAGGACGTAAATCTGGCTGTGACAGATGAAAAATTGGCCATTACGAACTATTTATTTGAAGATGAAACAAAATTACATGTTAAGACCCCGGATCAAACGTTAATATTCGATTTCAAAGCTAAGGATCTACCGGAAAACGTGAAACCCCGTTTAGAATTTGAGTGGAACAACAAAAGCTTTCAACCACTAGATTCCGATACATTATTGCAAACACTAGTAGATCGAGAAGGTATGGAGCCGGGATCAGTTCAGGCCATTTTAGAATCGCTTCACGCATCGGGATGGATTAATTATCCCCGAGCGGATGTTGAAAAGGCTTTAGATGATCCAATTTTTGTTACAAAACCTTTTGAAATGTTTAAAGGAACCAAACAAGAAAAAGATATTTTAATGTTGATTTTAAACGCCGAAGGGGAAAATTACATAAAAGATGGCTTTTGGAGGCTTTATTATGGGAATGATGTTATTGCTAAGGTGGAAGGGCGTGTATTTGGAAAGAATTCGTTTATCTATTCGGATGATCAATTAGATATCGATGTAAAAAAGCAGGGTAAAACACCTCAAGAACTAACTGAATTTGTCATTAAGAATAATATTAATACACCGGCAACTAGAACTCTTCAGTTGGCAGAGTTAAAACAGAGTGGGGTGGTTTCTTTAGTTAACGGTGTTTATCAGTTAGATAAACGTGGGATAACAATGAAAGCGGCCCATACTTGGAATGGAAAAAATTCGTTTGATGGAATTAAATTGAAACAAAAAATACGAAAGGCAAAATCTGTTGATGAATTAACAAAAATTATAAGCGGCATTCAACCTATTGATCGAGGCATTGCTATAGATGAAATTTCGATAATTGCACAAGATTTAATAGAGGCCCAAGATGATTTATCAGACTTAGAGGCTTAAATTTTGGTAAGTAGTTTATCGTTAAAAGATCATAATGATTTAGTACAACAGGGTTATCAACAAATTAAAATTGTTAAATGTTCACATTGCGGGATTTGGTTTGATCGCTGGGGTCGGGATTGTCCGAATTGCTTGGTAAACTCAAAAGAAGAGGAGGGGTTTGAGCAGGCGGAGTTTTGGCAACGAAAATGATTGAGGTTCATAACGCCACTAGCTGCTGTGTCTATTGTAAGCGGATCTTTTTTGAGCTTGATTTGATCGATCAAACCTGTGGGGAATGTCAAGAAGCCATTGACCTAGGGTTATTTGCTAGGTCCTCTATTGATGGTTGGTCGTTTCAACTTCCTGCTGATTTTGATTTATCGAAATTAGACTTTTCTAGTGAATTAGATTGGGATGATTCGGATATTTACTCGAATTTTATAGATATTGCTAGATTGTTTGAATGAAATAGCTAGTCTTGTAATAGGCGATGTTTGGGATACCAAATAACTAATACCATTAATCCAATTAATAAAATCTCCAATTCAAACCCTGTACTTAACAACGGTGTTTGAACCTCAAACACCCCTGTGATTGTCAAATGTTCAGCCCAACTCCAATATGACCATGTATCGATAGTATTAATCACGAAGGAATAGTTATACTCTCCCACAGCTAAATCCGCAGTGTCAAAATTTAACACCCAACTAGATCCATTGACATTAACATCGTTAAAATCTAAAGATTGTTGAATATTTGAATCGGTTTTCTGAAATTGGAATTGTGATACAACGAATTGTTCCCCATAAGGATCTGAAGTATTTAAATAAAACGCATAATTTGCTCCCTGTTCTATTTGCGACTCCATATCAAATTGATAGTCTGCTTTGGCCCGATCCTGAACCTGAAACACAGGCGTGGTATAATTCCCAATCATCTCATGTCCTCCGAAAAATCCATATTCAATCAATTCCACAAACAAGTAATACTCACCTGCAACCCTAAAACGATCAGAACCATAATAATCTGGTTGAAATTGTCGATAATAATAATCAACGTCAAAATCAAACGCTTCGGTATGATTACTAAAATATACGCCCACATGAACGACCCTGAATGATTGAAGCATCCCTACCCAATCGGCTAATCCTGTAATATTTAATGAAATAGGACGTCTAGCTATTAATGGATCATTTATACGAATTATTACTTCAGTTTCTTGTTCATCTATCTCCACTAAAAAAGAATATTGTTTGACCGAATCCTGAACCAAGTGCACTGAATCCCACGAAATGTCCGAAGAACTTTTTGCACCCGCGGTTGAGAATAGCAATAACATTACCAATAAAATGAATGATCGTTTCATGTTTCTTACTCACCAGGGTTTGATTTAGACTCATCACTCGTATCAAAGCAATAAATTTTTGTTGAAAACTATTCGTTTGAGGAATATGCCACAATTCCAGTTAAAATTAGTACGATTCCATCAAGAATGATTGCTGCATTAATTCGATCCTGAGCTGAGGAAATGATCTCAAAAGTCTCAGATATAAAGAGAATTACTTCTTTAACAATTGGAAAATTTAGTCCCAACTCAGGTAAAATCGGAATGCTAAACGTTAAAATCATTAGGAGTAAATCTGCTAAAAAAACAATAAACGCTATTGCAGAGCCAATAAATTTGAAATTTGCCATTAAAACCACTTTTGGAAGGTAATTGACGAAATTAGGTTAGCTTTACACATATTGTTTAAAGGTCTATATTTAACTATTCAAAATCTTTTAGTTTTGAATTAACCTAAAAATTTAATTTTTTTTTCCTCTTTTATTCTGTTTTTAGTCAGCAGATTTCTCAGATTATGTATTGGCTTAACGAAAAATAGGTAATTTTTTAAAGTAAAAGAAGAGAAGAAGGTTAATGATGAGGGTTAAAAATGATTAATCGCAGGATTTACAACCGGATATTGTTTATGGGTTTGGTATTTATGATTCTAATCGTCCCAATCAACGGCTTTTCCCAAAACGATTCAAATAAGGTGTTTTCTGATGAGACATCCAAAACTTTTTTTAATTTTCGGGTTGACTTTGGATATGATGCTGTAATAAATGAGACATCCGATATTATTTTTATATGCTGGGCCATTTTACGAGATCAGGGAGAGTCTAATGTAACCTGGAATAGCGTTAGGGTTGATTCCATAATCAATGAAAACAACGAAAAAATCCCTAAATCTGAGCAAAATACGACTCAAGTCGAGCTAGAAAAAAATTATAGAATTAAAAAAACCTTAGTTATTCTTACCCCTGTAGAAGATTTAACCAACGGTAAATTAGAGGTAAACATGACATTCTCGTTTACGGAAGTTGGAGTTGGGGATCAGGACATTACGCTAACAAGTAATCCCACAAATACAGATGCGCCGTTTGTTGGGCTGATTATTCTTGGTTTGATTGTATTAGGCATTAGGCGTAATTCAAAAAACAAAAAATAAGTGATTAATATGGTTGATCCAATTGGAACAAAAAAGCTAGCTGATACAATTAAAGAGATTAATGATTCTCTTCCAAAAACAATAGATGATATTCATGAGAAGATAGTATTACCTTTTGCGATACCTCTTGAAAAAATATCTACGTTAATAGACAAGTTAATAGATTTTTTTGACAAAGTCGGAACAAAAATAATCAATATTGATTGGGAAAAAACAATGCTATCCATGGGTGGTTTTGTTATTGTTGTGATACTTGCGATTAAAGCTCCTGAAATTATTGAAGCGTTTGGTTCTTTAACTAGGGCCGCATTAGTGATTTAATATGGTTTCAACTATTGGTTAAAGCTATGATCTAAATCCAGTCTATTTCTCATAAGCTAAAAGCATATTGATCACAGAAATCAAAAATGTGAAAGTAGTAGCTACATCTGCTTCTTTTGCTTTAATTCCGGGACTTCCTTTCCCATGTGCAAAGTTATTGGTTATTCCTGCAAAAATTTGACCAATGCTCTGATTGAAGCGATCATACCCTTCCACAACGGTATTCTCCTTAAAATAAGCAGGAAATTTAAAGATTGTGCTGGAATTATCACGTAACACTTGCACTAATTCACCTAGCACCGCATCTTTAACATCTTTTGACCTACTTCTGGATGTAAATGACGTTATGCTATGTCTCTTAAGGAAATCTTTGAGAAAATCTTCCACTGCAACTCGACATTGCCAAAGAGCCTTATTATACTCGCCTTTCAGTTTGCTTACTCGAATATCATTGATACTGTTTGTTACACTGGGCATTTTCCGTTTAGTAAGTGCACGAATAGCAACATGTTCTTGATGAGATTCTTCAGAAGCATCCGCATACCCAAGTGTCCCATCAGGAAATAAATGCAAAATGTTTGCACCATAGAACATAACTAAGATGTCATTAAAATCGTGTACAAATTCATCTGCGGTATAAATAAATTCCGGTTCAATTCGTACTTGAAATAGTCTTATGAAGTCATTTTTCAATTGTTCATCGGAGAAAGCAACTTTCCATCCGCCTTGATCATCAAGAGTGGATACCAACGTATACAGGTTCGATAATAAATAAGACAATGCCTTGAAATTAGTCCCGACAAGGAAAGAACCTTTCTTATTAGGGATTTGAGGTAACTCAGTTAAAATTTTCATTATGTTATTTGTGAAGTCAGTTGCGATGGAGTTACAGGTAAATTTAGCGCTATATCTATATTTTCCTCCAGTTTCATGCATTACAAAAAATTTTCTATACCCCTGTAATTCAATACTACTAGTAATCGTTTGCCAGAAAGAAATCATTCGATGTTCATTATTAAATTGTTCTTCTAAGCCATGAGCATCTATTCTAAGGAGTTGAGTGAAGTTAAAGGGAAAATAGTAAAGTGTGTTAAATAATAACTCACCTGCTCGACCCGGTTCTTTTTTTTCGAAGATCATTTTTTTTTTAGACATTTTAACCCAATCTCATTATTTAATTGTTCAATATAATATGAAGTCCATAAATACCACTTCTTGATAAAAACTGCCTGAATTGTTCAATAGATTGCCAAGAAAAAAAATTAATATTGTCTTGGAGAAAATATTTGAGATTTGTCATTATAAATCTGTTATTCCTCAAGACTTTCGGTGGAATAGGATTTAATTAATTTTAATCCCCCTTCGATAGGTGTAACTCCTATCTCATCTCCTCTTTTCCAACCTTTCATTTTAATAAGTTCATGTGGAATATTAAGTGAAAAAGTATTTGTAATCTTCCCACCTTTTCTTTGATGTAATCGCTCTTGTAATTTAGGCATAATAATCACTGCTTCTTTTTACATTATGTTCGTTAAAAAACATTTCTATTGCATATTATCAATTACAATCGCTTTATATACAGTGATAATATGTAGTATACTGTAAACAGTTGTATTATACTGGCAGCTATTGTTTTGATTAAAATTAATTTGGGAACAAAAATGGCAAGTTCAGAACCAAAAATGATTACAGAAATTTTAAAAAACGATTAATAACTGTATTAACGAACATAATGCAGAAATTTTATTTGGAAAAGAGTTTTTACAATCCATTATTGAGTATTTAGCCGATGAATGCAATTTAGTACGGTGGTTGATTCAGGACTTTGACATCCGCATTGATGATATTGTGCGGGACGAACACACAAAATCCGTGGATGTCGTGATCTGTTTTCATCTGATCCGAACATCCAATTATATGACAGGGTTACATTCGGTGGTGATTGGGGTGAATGCGCATAACTTGATGCTTCTCTCCCCTGATCGTTTCTTGTTAACCATGATCAATCGCATGACCACTGAAATGAATTTACACTCTTGGAATATTCAGGATTATCATGTGGGGCTAATCTCACAGGATGCAGAAGCTAATCATTTGAATTTTGATTGTGCCATTCGGTTTGAGTTAAATAAAGTTGAGATTAAGTAAATAAGGATGAATTGAGATGGATAACAAAGGTTTTTCTTTTAATGAGACAGAAATTAATAATTTAGATAAAATATCGGGTATTTATATTATAAAAAATAGTAAATCGGGTAAGAGTTATGTTGGGGAATCAATCAATGTGAAGGAGAGACTGAAAACACATTTACTAGGATTAAATGCGTTATATCATCCGAATAAAGATTTAAATAAAGATTATTTACGGGATGGTGGGAAATATTTTTTATTTGAATTAATAGAGACAATGAAACCAGTAAAAGATAGGACTTTATTGAAAGAAAAATTGAAGGAACGTGAACAATATTGGATTAATCAATTCCAGAAAGAAAAATTGTATAATCGTGAAACAGGAAAAATAGAAAACATTTTGAAAAATGGTTCTGGAATCGTTGTTATTCCGGCTAATATGTTTAAAGCTGTTAAAACTCTTTTGAAAAATCATCCAGAATTTATTTATAGCGGAATTAATGATTTGGTGAGGGATTTATTGTGTAATTGGATTATGAAAGTTGCTGAATATGACAATCTTGATATTAAAATGTTGCTTTTAAAAGATAAAGTGAAAAACAAATCTATTCTTCTGAAAGATCTTTAAGAAGTTGAGCTTTTTGTTTTTTATATTCACCGTATTCTATAAGAAATTCCACTTTTTTAATTTCAAGTTCATCAATTCGTTGAAATTTTTCACGGATTGCTTCACGAATAAATTCAACTTTTGATTGATATTCTAGTTCGGGATGGGTCTCAATGTATCGATCTATTTCATTTAACAGTTCTATTGATAATGTTACTGTTGTACGACCTTTAGATGGCATTTTTTGTCAATTATCAGTATTTTTTCGGGGATATTAAGGGTTTGCCTCTAATCTGCTATGATAAAACAATAGCATCTGAAAGTAACCCATTTAAAGGGGTTAACTATCTAGGTGAACCTGAAGCTGAACTTGAATGTATCTTAGATCTTGGAGTGTTTTCTAATTTTATGAGTGCAAAACAGCGGATTCTTGATTATTTGAAACAACACACTGGGGATGTTTTACAAGCTAACTTAATTCTTGAATTAAAGGTATCCAAATCATCAGTGTCGATGAATCTTAAAAAATTAGAAGAAGAAGGTTTGATTGTAAAATGGAGCAAGCGAGAGGGTCGTTCAACAAAAAATTATATTCGCATAACGAATCCAATTAGGAAAAAAGAACCTGAATCTGAACCTGAACTTGAACCCGAACTTGAACCTGAACTTGAACCTGAACTTGAACCTGAACTTGAACTTGAATCAGAGGATTTGTTTGGAAATAATTCAGATTCCAATAAAAGACTGAATTATTCATCAACCGGATTAAGTAATGTAAATTTACAGGTATTGAAAGAACAAATCTTGGATTTGTTAAGTCGGGATAAGTTTATTGCTGAGTTAGTGGCGATAGATACGGATTCAGCGAAAACCTTGAATAGAAAATTGCATTATACGGGAAAAGTAGAGGGGAGAAAAGGAGAGAATTATAATAATTCAAATCGTTCTAAAGTCCAGAATAATATTCAAGAAACCTTAAATGTAACAATCTATCAGATTGGTCGATTATTTACAGAATTAGGGGTTGTGGAGAAAGTCTTATGATGGGTAAGAGGAAAACCCTGGATTTTGAGCAACTTGAACAATTGATTTTGGCCCGGTTTAAGACCCGGTTACGTAATCAGGGGCATTTATTGGCCGAGGTTGCCGTTGTAGTTATGAAGGATCTTGTCCGGGACGCTTTGCGTGATTATCGGACGAAAATTAGGGACCTGTTGTTGAATCGTCAGGATTGGTATTTAGGGTATTTTACCTTTTTGAAAAAAAAATATCACTGGAACTCGGCTCAGCGGATGGATTACAGGCACTTTTTCTCTAACTATTTAGACAAAACACTGGATTATGTGGACTTTTATCAATGTGGGGTTTGCACCTTTGTAGCCGAGCAACAAGAGGGGTTAAGGGGCCATTCGGATGTGTTGCGGAATCAAACCTGTGCTGGGGAATTGGTTGAGTACAAAAAGGTGTATTTGAATTTTTGGGAGACCGATCAGCCTTTTTCGCCCAGTAAAATTAAGCCGGGCTGGTGGGCCTTAAACCGGGAAATTAGACAGTCATGATAGTGGAGAAATTGAGTTTTGAATGAGGTAATCTTATGAGTCAAAATAACCGGTTTATCGTTTTCGTGCTCTTGTTGGGGCTCTTGAATGTTAATGCGCTTTTAATACTGCTGGATGTCTGGGATTACTCCCACACAGTTGAGTTAGGCTTTGCAGTAATTATGTTTGATCTAATCATGTTAGGGATGTTACGCTATAGGACGGAATTACAAATTGAGTAATGAACAGCCGACTAACACCAATCGCTTTGGTAAATACATTGAGTGTGAGCATTTCCTGAAGGACAACCCTAATCCGAAATTGTGTCATTGTAAGCAAATGCCGCATTACATTACCCAAAATGCACTTTACCGGGCTTATTGTCAATTTTTTGAACAAAAAGCGGCTGTTCAAC
>VSDH01000024.1 GCA_008636105.1 Candidatus Scalindua sediminis
TTACCAATTAGTACAATAATCTTCTTGGATCTTGCTTATTGAATTCATTTATCAAACTCCGTGCCGAACAGTATTGGGACATCTGTCCCTAATTAATTACCGGATGCTGGATGCCAGAAGCATAGCCACCACATCAGTCTTCTTTCAAAACTCTTACAATAATGAAGGTTTAACCCTCAGAACAGAACTTTCAGTCCCTGCCTGTCCCCGCCTGCCGTCGGGCAGGGGCAGACAAGTCATTTTGACACTGCAAATGTAATAAGATAAGGCAATACCACTACTTATCGGTGTTATTGGTTAAATAAATAATAGAGTGTACTTTAGTGAGAAAATTAAAAGTAATGACTAAAAGTACTTAGTAAAATATTAATAAAAATTTTTTTACTCTTCTTTGGCATTTCTTTTGATATAGATATAAATGGGATTTATCTATTGATCAATCTAACAACATTTAAGGTAAGCCATGACGCATAGTATAGGGGAGATATACAAATGACAGTAACTAATACTAGAATGCAACTGGATAGACGCAAGGGGGATAGGCGCAAGGGGCCAGATCCTTTGGTTAAGGCACTTGAATGGCTTAGTGTTTTCGGCTGGCTTTTAATGTTTGCGGCTCTATTTATCATTGACAGGGCAAAACCACAATCTGAAAACTTCCTCATCAAAGCTACAAAAGTTGAAGCGAGTACTACTTGGAACCAGGAATTAACTAGCGCCCTTTTCTACTTGATGATTTTTGGACTTTGTATAAGCATCATTGGAATTGCGATCAATTCTAGAAGATATCGTCGTAAAGATGACCGGTTTAGGATTACCCTGATAATGTTAGGAGTGATATCGATTTTCGGTATTATCAAACATTTTTTCTAGGTGATTTGGGGTCAACCATAGAGATGAAAGTCAGGAGTGCGAATAATGAAGGTTTGACCTTCAGAATGATTTAGAAGCCAGGGAATTGAGAAATGATAGGTATTTTAATAGCGCACGCACAAGGTAAGGCTTTCTGAAAATCATTGACAAAAGTCAAGATTTTTGAATTTTTTTTATTCTACTATTGAAAACTTTTATTTATGGTTTATACTAAAGTCAAAAGGGTTAACGGCTATTTCACTGGGAGGCTCATTATCGTTGTTTAATTTAGAAGTACAATGAAGTAAATCCCTATAAGGGATACTAAGAGTTAAATCAACTCTACTAAGTAGTTTCTTTATTCGTCAGTTATTATAAGCCTCCCAGTTAATATATTTTAACAGGCTTATACACAAGAACGAAGGAAGCAACATTCTCGGTGTTTAGTGTATAAGCCTTATTTTTTGCATCACATAACTTCTTTTAAGGTTAAGAGTTACTGAACACCTACTCTGCCAGCTTTCTTATCCTTTGTTTCTTCCTTGTAACTTTGGCTTTCTATTTTAGTTCCTTCTGGATTCACATTACATTGTCCAACAAAAACAACACCTTCTTCGATAACTAATGTCTTTGCTTGTAGATCACCGATAAGGTGCGCATTTTGCTTAAGCTCGACTTTATCAGAGGCTTTAATATTTCCCTCCACTCGACCCTCAACAACGGCACTTCTTACCTTAATGGTTGCCTTAACCTTGCCTGTCTTGCCAACAACAAGCTCTCCGTTATCGGTTATCAATTCTCCATCAAATTTTCCATCTATCTTCATAGCTTCGCCAAATTTGATTGTTCCCTTAACATTAGTGTCTGATGTCAGATTCGTCATTTTTGATTCCTTTCTGGATTCATTTACTTTCTTGAATCCACTTTTACTATCATCGGATAATTTAGGTTCATCCGTTTTTTCCGGAATAGTAGGTTGCTCCTGCTTTGCATCTTTCTTTTTCCCAAACATGCTTTAGCTTTAATTGATTTGATTGATTAATCCGAATGAGACTATAGGTAAGTATGCGGATATTATCACATTTCATACCACTCTACCAGCATAAAAACTATACCACATCTTGTGATGTGGATAAGTTATCTTAAAATTAGGTTTATGATTACAGGAATTAAATACATGAACTTTCTTGCCATACTTATTGTTTCACTAATTTGTAGAATAAATATAAAAATTAATGTTAGCTATAAATGGGGATAATGTCAGACTATATAAAAAATGCAGAGAAATACATACAGAGTATTAAAGAAGAGTTCCGATTACTTAATCAATACAACAAAGTGATTGCAACAATGGGATTTGCTACATTTTTTGCTATGGCAGGTTTTGTAAAAAACGATGCTAATAAAACTATTTTCATTTGGTCAATCATTTTCATGAGCTTTGCTGTTACTTTATTTGTCGCTCATGAACTATTTAGAATGTTATATTATAGTCGATATACATCTGATAAAGCCTCCGCAATTGAGAAACTTCCCGATGGTAATCCTCTTAAGGCTGTTGATGCAATCCGTGATGTTGTTTTACACAGAATGGAAAAATGGAATAAATGGTTCCTCTATCCATCTTTAGTAAGCGGTTTTGTAGCTGTGATATTAATGTTTGTAAACTATTTTTTAATATTAATTAGCTAACCATTCAGCGGAGGTGACGGTGTGCCGCCGTACCTAAAACTAACTCTATTTCTCTTACTTCTATTTATTATTCCATCCACTGCTTACCCTCACTCAGGCAGAACAGATGCGCAAGGTGGACACACAAACAAAAAGACTGGTGAATACCATTATCATAGTAGACCAAAATCTCAGTCTACATCTAAGTCATCACACGCTCAACAAACAACCACAGTTGTAAGAGTAGTAGATGGAGACACCCTAAAGGTACGTTATTGGGGAAAAGAAGAAAGCATAAGGCTTATTGGTATAGACACACCGGAGAGTAGAGCTAACAAGAAGGCTAAAAGGGATGCTAAGAGAAGTGGACAGGACATAAGGACAATTACGTCTATGGGTAAGAAAGCAACTGAATATGTTGAGAGCTTAGTTAAGCCTGGAGACTTAATAACTATAGAGTTTGATGTACAGCAAAGGGATAGATAGATAGACTGCTAGGCTATGTCTATCTTTCAAATGGTAAGATGTTAAATGAGGAGATCGTAAAGACTGGTTACGCTAATGTCATGACTATACCACCTAACGTTAAATATCAGGATAGGTTTTTAAAGGCATATCAACAGGCAAGGGAGAGGAAGAGGGGGTTGTGGAGATAAAGCATTACATTTTTGGAATTATAACTGGTGTTATTACAAGTTTTCTAGCATTTTTGATAAAAGAATGGATACAAAATAAGAAAGCTAAAAAATTAGAACTGAAAAAATACACAATTTTACTTCAATCAACAAGAAATGAAATTTCTTTTTACCAAGGAAAACTAAATCAATTATCAGGCGAAATAAACAATATTATTAATGACCTTCAAAAAGGCAATAAGTGTATAATGCCTTCTTATAGCCTATATCCTGATTTTCTTGAGAAATGTAAAATAGAAATTAATAGTTTTTTCTTAAGTAGTGAATTGGTTAAAGAAGTTGGTGAATGTCATTTCGAATTATGTCACATCTTAGAACGATTTAGTACAGAAAAAGGAGATCTTATCAAAAATAATCCTGCAGATGAATTTGCTCTTGTGAACTTAAATGGGTTAAAAATCCTTATTGATGATAACATCCATAGGTTTTCTGAAGTAATCTCACATTTAGATGAAGAAATTAGAAGATTCTAAGAAGGAAGGGAAGGTGGTGTTGAATAAATTGACACTTAAATAACCCTCCATGTCTTTCCAGAATTCCCAAGATTTTGTAAGCCGTATTACTTCAACAAATTACAATCTTTTCTTTTAACCACAATCGCCTTGGCACGATAAGTGATATGTATACACTTTATTCTAAACTGTATTCTTCTGGCCGGTCATAGAAAAAAATGGAAATCATTTTACGTATTCTCGATTTTAGATTCTAAAGGGGAAGAAAAGGGGTTGTAATGATGTATAGTATTTTAACATTTAATTATCAACTAAGTGATGCATAAGATAATACAAATAACAACTATAATATTAATTTTGTTGTCAGTTTTTTGTGCCAAAATTTCAGAAGCAACAGCACTTCTTCCTGGATTAACATTGCACAAAGAAAAGGATAGTGTGGTTGTTCTAGATGTAACAAGAGGAAGTAAAACCTGGGATGTTGGTATAAGAATAGGAGATATACTATTAAAAATTGATGATCAAGAAATAAAGACTTTGGATGATTACGTTAAAAAGACAAAATCCACAAGTAGTGATGAAACAGTTACATTGATTTTCTTGCGTCATGGTGAAGAATATGTGATTATTAAAGACAGTAACAATTACCATAAGAAAAATAATGTAATTGGACAAAACGAAAAGATAGCTATTACTGGCAAGGTTCAAGGGAAACAATTGGAAGCGAAACGGCATTTACATGAAACAACATCAAAAGAAACAACTATTAGAGAAGATAATAGTTTAAACAAACTGAAGAGGAGGATGTTGTTATTTTTTACACACCTAAGTTCTAATGAGATTAAGTGGTTAGTTTTAGTTGTTATTATAGTAATCGTAGGAATTGGAGTTTTTAAGACTTTTGATAGAACATTGGTCTTTTTTGGTAGTTATATTGATCTGTTCTTTAGTTTTGTACCATTTATTTTATTTATTTCAGCTATGTTTGTCTTTGAAGACAAACAGTCTAATATATTTATGATACCATCGATGATAGGAGCGATTGTCTATAATTTCTTTAGAGCATTTCAATATAATTGGCACAATAAGTTTCTGGCTTTTTGCATTGGAACAGGACGAGTAACTTTAGGATATTTAATCCCAATTTTAATAGTCTTTACATATGTATTTGGCGGAGCAGTGAAACGTAAAGGTGAAAGCGATGAGGCATTCCAAACAAGAAGCCTTTCAGCGCAGACTCTGAAATTAGCTATTATAGGCGGTTTATTATTTCTTCTATATGCTTTGGTGCGAAAGCCAGCCACTATAAGTAATGGACATATTACCAACAATCTTGAAGAAAAAGGTGGTTTCATTGATATGTTCCAAACTGAGGCTTTAGGGGAGAATTTATCAGAGGAGGATTTATTTGATCCGGATTCATATCAAGCAGATCAGGACACGACTATAAAGGCGTCTAACATTTTAGCAATTCCCGACATGCGTCCAGGGCTATTTGATGTCACTACTGAGGCTTGGTTGCTTAGAATTTCTACGTGGGGTAAGCTTAATTTTAAGTATGCAGAGCGTGGCTCTAAGACCTTTAAAACTTTTTCTAAGAGGGAGTTTGTGAAACAACTTACAGCTCCTCACCTGGTAAGGACTTTCGGAAAATGGGATATTAAAGAACTGGATATTAATAGAATAGAAATTTCTCGCCAATATCAGGGAGCTCCAGGTAACAAATATACAGAACGTTTTTATGTAACTATAGATTTAAAACCAGAAATTAAGAAAGCTATCCGAAGCAAATAGTCTAAAAAAATAGGAAGTCAAAACTAAAACCAACACCAATATAATTACACAATTTTTCTAAAAACCTCCTATCTCCTTTTGTCTAGAGCTTCACTACAATTTTAATAGGCAATTATACTTTAGTAATGGAACGTCAAGGTTTTTACATTATATTATTCCTCCCCCATCACACACCAAATTATACATAATATCTCATTGGTGATTCTTTAAGTAAAACTTAAGGATATCTCTCCACGACACAATACCCTCAATAACACCCTCAGGTGAGACAACCGGAATGCAAGATATGTTATTTTCCAACAATAAATTGCTGACTTTTTCTATGCTGGTTTTCGCATCTACAGTAACGGCTACTTTACTCATAATCTCATAGGCTTTTTTATTCATGGTGGCAGCGTCACGCTCCTTTTCAGCAGGAAGGTTACGATCAGATATTACACCAATGAGATTTCCGTTATCTACAACGAAGATATCATGAAACTTAACATTTTCAAAAATCTCACAAATTGTCGAGAGAGAATCATTTATTTTTGCCGTAACCACTTTGCATGTCATAATTGAGGCAACAGTCATTTGTATTCTCCAACGATTTAAAACATTTTACCACTATCCTTATTATCGTCAACACCAAATTATACATGTCCGGCACATGAAGATATATTAACGTGTTAATGTGCGTATGTGGTGCGTCAGGCGTATTCCGTACTGATAGAATATTCCATTTCTACTGTGACCACGTTACGTGTTATTAATGAGGCAACAATCAATTTTTTCTCTTCTTACAGAAATAGACTCAGAAAGATAGATATGAATTACATCTCCTTTTATGAGAACTATCCTAATATCTTCGCCAGAAAGTACTTCTTCCGTTTTGGAACCAGAAATAACAAGTTCTCCTTCGTTATCGAGAGGCAGATCCGCTGGCACAGGATATTTCGGGTTTACTCCAAGGGGATGTGACCCTTCATAAAATTGAATTATGAAGGTTTGACCCTCGATCCCTCATTAGTTTTTCAATCATTTTAAAAACGGAAATGCAAAACTCACTCCGGTTCCAACAAACCAATCTTCAGCGCTTTGTGACAATCCAAATCCCGATGAAACATCAAACTGGAGTTGATCTTTTAATAGATAGGTAACGCCTCCGTTAAATGAATGAGCTGGATTTCCTTTATCGCTCATCGGCATATCACCAAAAAACTCTAAATACGACCCTACTTTATCGGTAAGTCCCATGCCTAATGAAATAGTGTATTGAAACGCTGAAAGTGTATTGAGGCCTACTCCGCTTTCGTTTGCCTTGGTTCCCCAGGCCATTCCTAAATTAGTTCCTAGAGCCAAACGTTCTGTTAATGAATGTGAAAATAGAAAACGGAATGAAGGATCCTTACGTTCGCTGGAAAAAGCATTCTCGCCGGTAGGCAACGATAGGCTTGCCAGAAAAGCCATTTCTGGACGCAGCCCTTTTTCCTCAGTAAAAAATACTTTAACTCCAACTTCTGAATCACCAATTCCATCTTCCTCATCCGTGCCGTCTTCCGCTATAAAACCATCAAAGCCTAAACGAAGTTCTACTCTGTCAAACAGTCCAATACGAAAAAGAGTCCCTGGCAGTGCCAATTTACGGCTGTGTGGCGAGGCTTCATCTTCTTCTGTATATAAAATTCCTGTTTCAACCTGAATTATTCCTGGCAAGACAACTATGCTGGATTCCGTTTGATCTGGACGGTCAGTAACTAATTCAGGTAAACTTCTTTCAGTATAAACTTTTTGGCCATGCAGAACCATAATTGTAGGTATTAACACTACATATAAACATAAAACTCTCAATTTTATTAATGATATTAGATTTTTTAAAATTAAATTTCTTAAACTTTCCATTAACTTTCAAGGAGTTGTAGCTATGACACGGAAGTTTTATTGGCCTGCTCTAAAGCTTTTTCAATGGTTGTATTCATCATTTCTTTCACATGTTCGTCAATCTCTGTAAACTCTGTTGCGATACGAATTAGTGAATGTGCCAAAGATTGTTCGATTCGAGTTACTTTCCCAGCACATCTTACAGTAGGCGTGGCTGTAGATACGTCAATTTTTAAATCCAGAAGTGAACCAAGTCCTAAATATTTGCTATAATAAAAAAGCGCACCCCCTGCGCTCAAATCCTTTAATGCAACTATATCCCATTCGGCGGAGGATATCTCCAAACCTTCATATTGTTTGATTCGGAGTCTTGCCATATATGGTTTCTCTATTCTTTTATGTTCCCTTTTTTCTCGATATCTATACATAATATTGCGCCTCTTTTTTATTCCACATTGTTCTTTAGATTAGAGAGTTAGTACTCGATGGTGAGGTGGAACTTCTGGAAGGTGATAGAGGATAAATAAAAATAATTCTCTAAAGTTCCTTACAGCGAAAAAAGGAAACTCTGGATTATCAATTTCATTTAGTATTTTTTTACATATTCTTAAACAAGTACCAGCATCTATCACTCCATTTTTATAGCTTTCTACGCAGACACTTAATCTTGACACGTAATCAAGCATCACTTTATGATGAAAGGAGAAATTTCCTTTAGGTTTGAACCGATCTATCATACTTTTCATTATTTATTATTTCTAAATTTGTTGTTTACCTATCTAAATGGCACCTTTACCGAAAGACATGATTAGGTCGACCCGACTGTGTTCTGGAGGTCTGTTTTATTAGATTTTTTTGCCACCTAAACCCATACAGTCGAGCCAGCCTAAATCGCTCAATTTGAGTTGAATGTACTTTCTCCTTTCCCCAATGATATCAGTCCATTCAGTGGTTAAAACTTGCATACTAAGCATTTTAAAATCTTTGTCATTCACAATTTTTATTTACTTAATAATTTATGGACAATATCTCCTGCAATGTTAGTAGTAAGAAAGACTAAGGTTTTACCATTAGACACATACTTTAAGTTCTTCACTGAACTTCAAAGCCACACCTAATTTTTTATCATGATTGGTAATATCTATTCCCTCTACCCTAACAACCTTTCCAAATCCAGTAATGCAACAAACACTTCCTTCTGCTCCCATATATATAGAAGGAATCGGTTCTATATAAACCATAATCTCTTTTCCAAGTGCATAATTATTGACATCATTTGTTATCACTTCAAAATAAACACCTTCAGGGCTGATATTCTTTAATTTTACCATGTGACCATGACTAAGTAACGATATTGGTAGTGAGCGTTCTAATCTTTCAGAAGCTCGCCTTTCATCATTCATAAAAGCTATATATACAATTCCCTTACCAAAAAGTGTTAAAGAGTAAATATTGTTGTAAGCTATGAAATGCACCTATCTTAGGATTTGATTTTTTTGTGAAAGGGGGTGTAGATATGTTTGTTTTCCTTTACAGTATTCAACAATAATTGAATTGTCAGAGTTTACACACCAAATTATACATGTCGGTCATGAAACCCATAAATTTGGCCTCCAATATATGAAGGGAATATACATTGATGAAGGCGAATTGAGATTTGGGGGGGGGCAGGCGAATTGAGAAATGATAGGTATTTTAATAGCGCACGCACTATGTAAAACTTTTGTTAATTGTTTTCCACTTCATATTTATTGAAATACATACTAACTAAGGTATAAAAAAAACCAAAAATAAGGTTGTACCTATTGGGCTTATATTAAATATGTGGTATACTTTATAAAGAAATGGAATTATGAAAATGACGATTATTTCGAAAATCTACGATAGGTGTGGGCTTCATACCTGACTTATCAGCACAACCTGACAAATAACCAGTCAGGCTCCAACCCACTTCGGGTATGTAGCCCGGCAATGAGCTAAAAAATGAAGATATTAACATAACTCATACCTTTATGGTGATATTAAATATAAGGGTAATGATGAAGATGCAGAGGAGGAAGATGAGTTAGGAAATGTTCAGATTACCCGAATAAGTTACAGGATTTAAATGTCTTAATAAGATCATCGCTAAAAAACTGTGGAATATTTAACAAAACTGAGCATATATCTTTGCAGAAAAAGCTTACACCAAACTTACCCAAAGTTCGAGTTAACGCTGATGATATTTCCTTTGTAATTGTAAATCTTTTAACCAATGCATTAGATAGTATGCCTAACGGTGGGAAATTATTGATTGAGTCAAGGTACTGCAAAGAACATGATTCCTGTGTGCAGATTTCTATATCTGATACTGGATACGGAATTAAAAAAAATAAAATGGATAAAATCTTTTGGCCTTTTTTTACAACAAAAGGTGAGGGAAAAGGCATAGGTTTAGGACTTGCTATAAGCAAAAGGATTATAGAAGATTATGGTGGGAAGATAAATGTGGCAAGTACACAAGGAAGAGGAACAACTATTACTTTATGTTTACCTGCAGCATTCAAAAGTGCTAAACCAAGAGTGGCAGAAAATATGCATTAATATTAGTTAGCTTTAGAGACGGAGTAAACTGAACAGTCGTTTTAGAAGATTACAATTAAACATTATTAACTTCTTCGTGTTGTTTATTACAGATTGCTTTGATACGTTAAAAATGGTTCAAGGTTTTTAATGAACTTCAAAGCCACACCTAATTTTCTATCCTGATTGATGATTTCTATTTCATCCACCCTGATAATCCTTCCAGTACCAGTAAGCTTGACTGTTTTTTTGGGTAACATGGGTGTTGAAGTGCTTACAATTATTTCAATTGTAGACGTTTTCCCTGGAGAATACTTTTCTATATCATTTGTTATCACTTCAAAATAAACACCACATGGGCCGATATTCTTTGATTTAACTTTCTGGCCAAGTAACGTCATTGGTAATGAAAGTTCTAATCTTTTTCCAACTCTTCTTTCAATCCTATTTGAATTGTATAACACAGTTTTTCGTCCTTGAAATAAGTTTATTTTTTCACTCATTTTCATTTTGACACTTTTTTTCTTCCTTTTATATTATAGCATTATCGTGCCGAAAATGTTGTTTAAGGTTTGTGCTTGGAACTATCCCCAAAAACCATTTTTCCCCTGATTGCGGAGAGGCATATATAGGAGCAAATACATACACATGCACACCGTCTGCAAATGGGATATAGGAAAACACTGAGGGGATGATAAAAAAGTGGAAGGAAAAGGGGTTGTAGCTATGCCACAGAAGTTCTATTGTCCTGCACTAAGGCTTTTTCAACAGCTGTATTTATCGCTTCTTTCTCGTGTTCTCCGATATCAATAAACTTGATTGCGATACAAAACATAGAATAAGGCGGAAGCTGAAATTGTTCGTTTCGAATTACTTTCCCAATAGGATTTACGGGGGGCTTGGATTTAGACACCTCTATTTTGAAATCTAGGGGTGTACCAATTCCTAAATCTTTCTTATAAATAAAAAATGTACCTCCTGCGCTTAAACTATGCAAAGTAACTGAATTCCAATCATCAGATTCCGTCTCTTGGGCATCTGATCTAATTTTGAATTTTGCCATATACGGTTTCTCTTTTCTTTTATATTTCCTTCTTTCTAGATCATTATACATAAGAAGCCTCCTTCTGATTGTTTCCTATGTCTATCTTAACTAGTCATTAATTTTCTCATAACCCCTCACCATTCAATATGGTAATCCTTATGATGGACATACATTGGAGGAGGTAGTCTCTCAGACAGAACGTGTAAAAACAGGTTTATTAATACTGTAAACAACCATCGTTTTTACGCCAAACTTAAGAGCCTGTTTATGACTTGGAAACCATATATCAATATGATTTCCCTTTATAGCGCTTCCTACATCCTCAGCCCTGAAAGTAGTGTTGGGAAATCCTTCTATCCTTAGCCTGCTTCCCAACTTTATTACCTTTCTGTCCACAGCCACAATTCCCCACTTTGCCTGTTCGCCTGTTGCCGTAATCCCATACCACTTGTCTGAAGGTTTTTTATCACAACATTTTTCACACGAGCAGTAAGCGGTTACCGTAAACACCTCAGTCCTCAAATTCGTAACTAGAGGCGGGTTTACCATCAATGTCAATATTGCAATGGTATATATAAATATCGCACTTTTCAGGATAAATTACCTACTTTCTTTAAGTTTGTTTTTGCGTAAAATGAAACCATCTATATATATCTCAAAAGATATGCCAGAGTCATCAGGGCACACAAAACAATAGATGCACATCTTCGTAACATATTGATAATATTTTGATTACATCAAATAAGTCAATTTATTAGGAAGGCATTATCCATCGAATCAAAGGTGTGTGGGATGGGTAAAATACCCCAGGCAATTCGAATGTTAATTAACCATAATTAGTGGAACTCATGAAATTTCAAAATGTTATGAAAAATAGGGGCAAAACCCCTCACATGGGGTAATTTCCCCCTTGACTTCATTCTAATATGGGGTAATGGGTAAAAATAGGGGACAGATGTACTAGCTCAATAATCCAGCAACTTTTTTGGGGGGAATCGGGGGTCACGTATAAGGATGAAAGTCAAGAGTGTGAATAATGAAGGTTTGAACCTCAGAACCTCATTTTGAACGAATCTCTTTTGCTCTTTCTGCTAATTCTTCAGCCTCGGCATTTTTGCCTTGGTCCTGGCAAAGCCCTGCCAGATTGTTCAGGGTTGAAGCCACCTTGGGGTGCTCTGTACCAAGTGCCTTCTCGTATATTTTAAGTGCTCGCTTGTAAAGGGGCTCAGCTTCGGCATATTTGCCCTGGGCTTGGTAAAGTAATGCCAGATTGTTCAGGGTTGAAGCCACATTGGGGTGCTCTGGACCAAGTACCTTTTCATCTGTTTTAAGTGCTCGATTGTAAAGAGACTCAGCCCCTGCATAATTGCCTCGGGCTCGAAAAAGCCCTGCCAGATTGTTCAGGGTTGAAGCTACGTTGGGATGCTCTGGGCCTAGTACCTTTTCATATATTTTAAGTGCTCGATTGTAAAGGGACTCAGCCTCTGCATATTTGCCCCGGGCCTGGAAAAGTAATGCAAGATTGTTCAGTGCCGAAGCCACATTAGGATGTTCTGGACCAAGGGCTTTTTCCGCTATTTCGAGTACTCGCTTGTAAAGGGGCTCGGCCTCTGCATATTTGCCCCGGGCTTGAAAAAGTCCTGCCAGATTCGTCAAGGTTGAAGCCACATTGGGATGCTCTGAACCAAGTGCCTTCTCATCTATTTTAAGTGCTCGATTGTAAAGGAGCTCAGCCTCTGTATATTTGCCCTGGTCCTGGTAAAGTAATGCCAGGTTGTTCAGGGCCGTAGCCACATTGGGATGCGCTGGACCTAGTACCTTCTCATCTGTTTTAAGTACTCGCTTGTAAAGGGGCTCGGCCTCTGCATATTTGCCCTGGGCTCGAAAAAGTCCTGCAAGATTGTTCAAGGCCGTAGCTACCTTTGGATTGTCTCGACCAAGTATCTTCTCATCTATTTTAAGTACTCGCCTGTAAAGGGGCTCAACCTCTGCATATTTGCCCCGGGTTTGAAGAAGTAATGCCAGAGTGTTCAGGGATGTACCAACATTAGGGTGGGTAGAACCAAACGTTTCCTCTGCTATCTTTAATGCTTCTTTACCTACACTTATTGCCTCTGAATATTGCTCCTGTTGATAGAGTGTATCAGTTTTTGCCTTTAGTTCCTTCCACAATATCTCCTGGGCATATACAGGCAAAGTAACCGATACTACCAGAACCATTATCAAAACAACTTTCGCCATGTATGAGGTCAGAGGTCTTACTGTGTTTACCCCGTTAGAAAGAAGGCTACGCCATTTGGGTAGTGTAAAAAATACATAGAGAAGATAGAGTCTAATGCACCAACCAAGCTTTCTAATGGTGTTTACTAATGTCTTCATCATTTGCAATGTTTTGCTGTATTACTTCAATATTTTATGAAAGCATATCCATCACTTGATGGAGCTTATGTCTGTATGGTATTATATTTTAATAGATTGTTGAGTCCCACAGGCGAAACCCGCCAAAGCCTATCCGCTCTCTCTGCGTAGGCGGGTAGAAATTCTGATGATTATAATAGTTAGCTTATTATTAAAATCAAGGAGAAACCGCAATGATAACCTAATTTAACTTTTTTATGGGAGGAATGAAAAGATGAATGATACCGACATGGAGAAACTTGAATATTTTGTTGACGAATATTTTTTACCGGACGTTGTTACCAGTCTAAGTAAAATTTGCCGATTAAGAGCAGACGATTTAAGAGGGCAGGACAAAGAAACTGCTAGAAAATTTGAATCGTATTCAGACATTTTAAATACAGCACGTGAAAAAATAGATACTGTTGTTTAGAAAAATGTAAACTCTGGCTGATTAATCCAAAAAAAGTTAACTGATTATTGATGACCCCGGGTTTCTTTCCTTTACCATAGAGAATTTCAGATAATTATTTTCGTATATCGCCAAGGAGGATTTAAACATTTTTTTGTTATGCAGTTCATCAGGCTTATATAGAAACAGAACCGAGTTTACTTAAATAAAATTGGAAATTAGCGTTGATAGAGAAAAAGCAAAAAATACTACTTATCGAACCACCTTTTTACAGACTGTATAAATTCAATGCCGCCTTAAATAAGGTACCTCTTTCTCTTAGTTACTTAGCAGGAGTAATTATTTCCAGAAAGCCTAACTGGAAGGTCAAGATATACAATGCAGATTTTTCACCTCATGATGTACCTTTAGATTTAAAATATATGGTTGGAAAGGGGTTTGATAATTATCTAAAAACTCTAAATGAACCAAAATCTCCGATATGGGATGAAGTAAGAACTATCATTAATGAATTTCAACCGTCAGTTGTCGGCATAACTATGAAGTCGCAAAACTTTGCTTCTGCATGTATTGTTGGGATGATTGCCAAATCTCTCAATAGAAATACTATAGTCGTTGTTGGGGGCCCACATCCTTCGATTGCAAAAACTGAGATACTGAAAGAACCAATGATAGATATTGGTGTTTTTGGAGAGGGGGAAGAAACGATAGTTGATATACTCAATTCAATAGAAGGCTCTCAGCCTCTATCTTCAATTAATGGTATCGTATATAGAGAAGAAAATAATGGCGTTGAAAATCCAGCTAGAGAATTGATTAGTGACCTGGATTCTCTTCCCTTTCCTATCAGTGTAGCTCAAACTTCCTTAATAGGTTATGATAAATATCCTTTACAGGCATTTAAGTATATTTTTGCTATAAGGGGGTGTCCTTATAATTGCTCCTTCTGTGGTGCCCGCAACATTTGGAGCAGAAGTGCAAGGTTTCGTTCAATAGAGAATATTGTCGCGGAAATACAACAGATACAGCAAAAAGGCATTAATTATATTCATTTCGATGATGACACATTCGGAATCAACAAAGTCTTCATCGAAAAACTTTGCGACGCTATAAAGAGTAAGTGCCCCGGTCTATATTGGTCTTCTAAGATGTACGTAAAAAATGTTGATGATGAGACAATAGCTCTGATGAAGTCTGCAGGATGCAGGTCGATACAGATTGGTGTTGAATCAGGTAATAATGAAATGTTGAAGCTGATTAGGAAGAATATTACTATAGAGGAAGCTCTGTCCGCAGCTCAAATAATAAAAAAACACAAGATATATCTGCAAACATTCTTTATTGTTGGATTCCCTCAAGAAACTGAAGCTACTTTGAGTGACACTATATCTGCTATAACTTCATTTCCTGCTGATAATGTGGTATATAGCATATTTACTCCGTATATCAGAACAGAACTGTTTGATTATTGTAAAAGAGAGGGAATTATTTCGAATGACTTCGATCCTTCACGATATAACTATCAAAGCCCTGAGAACTATTTTTGTAAAAATATAGCAAAAGATGTGTTTATGGATCGCATACGTGAGTTAGAGAAAACACTGGATAAGATTAACAGCCGAAGAAGACTTAATATGTATTTATCTTTCGAAGGGTACCTAAAACTGAAAGAAAGAGGGATAGCACGTAGCATTTTGCGGTTGCTATATATTTGTCGAAATGCAATACGGTTAGGATAATTTATGCAAAATGTTCCAAGAATCTACAAAAAAACGGAATAGCAAATGCACGAACGGACTGGCATTAGTATGACAGAAGAAGAAGTTAGTAGCATGTATAGTGTCACCCATAGATAGAATGTAGACTATGGCAAGACCTTTAAGATTCTGGGGTTTTGACCTGTTATTATAAAGAAAGGGTTTAGCAGATTACGCTTATTGTACCTTAGCGGTTCTTTGGTCTGTATATCAACAACCCTTCCTTCAACCTGTTCGACAATCGCCTGCCCGGCTGCAGTATCCCACTCCATTGTGGGGCCAAACCTTGGATAGACATCGGCTATACCTTCCGCCACGAGGCAAAACTTTAACGAACTTCCCGCAGATATAAGCTCAACCTCTCCATGCTTCTCTTTGATGTGTTCTATGAATTCTAAAAATTCCTTTGTTGCATGTGAACGACTGCCGATGATGGTAAGGGAAGCTTTTTTGTCATTGGTGCTTATGGGTAGTCTTTGTGATTTATCGAGTAATTCTTTCATTGATAACTTACCAGTCACAATTTTAGTGTTTGTTAATTTATAAGCCCCTATGCTTGTAGCAGCGAAGTAGTAGGTATCTTTTACGGGAACATAGATAACTCCGAGAACTGGGTTGTTTTTATGGATGAGTGCAATGTTTACGGTGAACTCTCCATTTCTCTTGATAAATTCCTTTGTTCCATCAAGTGGGTCAACGAGCCAGAAATATTCCCACCCTTTTCTTTCGTCAAAGGGGATGTCTCTTCCTTCTTCACTTAATATGGGCAATGTGAGATTATTATGTGTGTGTTTGCTGTTTTTAATCTCAACTGTTTTTCTCAGGTCATCCATGATAATCTCGTGGGAACGTTTATCGGCCAAGGTTAAGGGAGAATTGTCATCTTTACGCTCGACTGCAAAGTCTGAGTTGTATACCTCAAGGATTGCTTCGCCGGCACGCCTTGCTGCGAGGAGGGCTATGAGAATGAGTTGGGTGTATTGTATGTTATCCATATTTAGTTGTGTGTGCTCAATTTATGTTAGAATACCTTCCATATAAATATCCCAATCATAATAACACCTATGACTAATTTTGATATTACGCCACCAATAAAACCAACTAATGTTCCAACACCAGACTTAAATGCATTTGCGAAATCCTTGCCAAAGGCTATCTCAAGTAATACTGCACCAAGAAAAGGACCGATTATTATGCCAACTATGCCACCCATAAAGAAACCTCCTATACCCCCGAATATGGACCCAACCACACCCCATTTTGTCGCACCAAATTTCCTTGCCCCGATAACGCCTCCAAAATAATCAAGGACAAGAGAAAAAATAGTTAAAAGAGCTAAGATTAAGAGGAGAAGCCAGCTTATACTCTCAAATCCATCACAAATAGCATATATCAATATTCCAAACCATATCAGGGGCGTACTCGGAATAATAGGAAGTACAATCCCTGAAAGCCCTCCGAGCATGATTAGTAATACAATTATAAATACGATTGTGTGAAATACATCCATTATATTGGCATGAGGTCTCTGCCTGCTATTTTAGCACCCAGCCTCCACGATGCTTTGGTCTGCCTTCTTTCCTGCTTTGTAAGCTCTGTATATAAGGCAAGTGCGTTATCTCTTGATTTAATGCCTTTGCTTATGGCTTCTGCTGCAAATAATCCCGTTGATAATGCGCATGAAATTCCTTCACCAAATGCATTTAAAAACCCTGCTGCTTCTCCAACGAGGAGTATATTTCCATTCCCCAGATAGAACTTCCCTTTTGGGCACATATCGTTGCCCAGGCAACCGGACTTTCTTACCATCTTTTTGAGTTTGAGGCCGAATTTCTTTTTCAGCAATTCTGTATATTTCAGGAGATAAGGCTCAATCTTGTTGCCCTTTCTTACTGCAGTACCAAAGATTTGTAAACCATCCTTAACGTTAAACCATGCGTATACATCACCATACTGTGGTTCCAGGAAACCGTGGAAAAAATGGGGGTCCAGGTCTGAATCGCCATCATAGTAATTCTGATAAGCAACGAACCACTTAAGTTCTCTTTCAAACTCGGGATCAAGCTTTTCCCTGATTACTGACCTGCTGCCTTCTGCGCTTACCAGGTATGTGCATTTTATATCTACTATTTTATTATTTGAGACATCACGGCATTTAAGGAGTATGTAATCACCTGTATCACTGAAGCCTACCAGAGCAAGACAATCTTTTATCTCTGCCCCGGAGGTTTTAACCAGCCAGTAATCATATTCAGAACGCCATACGTTTGGCGCACCTCTGCTGTCTTTACTGAATGGCCAATCAGTATAGTTTTCATCATCTGACCAGAGTCTTACCCCATTTAGGAGTTCTGGTGAGGCAAAAGCTGATTTTGGTATTTCTCCAAAGTATTTCTCAGTTATATCCTGTGATTTTCTAAATATGATGCCGGAACAAATCTTATATCTGGGCAGCTTCTTTTTATCTATTAATAGTACGCTTAACCCTTCATTTACCAGTCCTTTGGCTGCAGCTGCGCCAGAAGGACCCGCACCTACTATTACAGCGTCATATTCTCTATTAAGGATATTCTTTTTCCCCTTTAATTTTTTTAGTGATTTACTATTTTGTTCGAATATGTTTGCGCGAGAAATAGTCCTTTGTCAGGCCTATCACTACACCACTGAGTGCAATAAGGGCGATGAGGTTTGGCAATGCCATTAAACCCAGTGTGATATCAGAGAAATTCCAGACAAACTCCAACTGTACAATCGCGCCAACAAAAAGCGCTAACACATATACCCAGCGGTAAGGCATGATTGCAGCAGGGCCAAACAGGTATTCTGCACAACGGTCTCCATAATACGACCAGCTTATTGCCGTTGAAATGGCAAATAATATCAATCCAAGCGATACTATGAATCCCCCGAAATATGGTATTCCTGCACTGAAGGCATTCTTTGTTAATACTGACGAATCTGCTTTACTTGTCCACTCTCCGGTTATGATGATTACCAGTGCCGTCATGGTACAGATAATCAGTGTGTCCACCAGGGGTTCCATCATTGCAACAAGACCCTCACGTACAGGTTCTTTTGTCTTTGCAGCGGCGTGGGCAATTGGAGCACTCCCCAACCCCGCTTCATTGGAAAATGCTGCCCTTTTTACTCCCCACGTTATTGTGTACAGCACAGTAGCGCCTGCAAAGCCACCAACGGCTGCAGTTGGCGTGAATGCATGCTTGATAATCAGGTAAAATGCGTCTGGTATTTTCGTAAAATTCCAAAGTATAATAAAGAGAGCTCCAGCAACATATACGGAGGACATAAAAGGCACAAGTTTACTTGCAACCTTGCCGATCCTTCTTATACCACCGATGATAACCAGACCAACGATTACAGAAATTGCAACTCCAATCATAGCCCTCAGGAAAAATTTTTCCGGTATAAACGTAGCTATCTTAATATCATCTACCTTATTGATACTGCCATCATCATTTATAAATCCGAGTTCTTCTATAAATTTACTATCGCCAGGGGATGCAAGTGTAAACTCATACACACCGTGTGTGAGGTCTGTAATATCTATGCTATTGTGATCTGTAGCTATCTCGGCGATGATGAATCTTGGATAATTCTCCGGATGATTATTTATAGTATGTAACAGGTCACCAACCGTCCTGGCATTGGATATGTCGATTGCAAGTGTCCTGCCGTCACTTGACCTAATAAGAAAATCTGCACCTTCAATTGTGCCAACCCCCATTCCTTTGTTCAATTTGGATAATGGAGTATCATTGTAAAACTTTTGCGTTGCGAATTGATCGATAAAGGCGATAGTCATTGAGTTTGACTGTACCATATTACCGCCGCCAAAGGTAGCTATCAGACCGCAGGTGGCAAAGAGCACTGCCAACCACTTGAAATTCTTACCCAGACCTTTCTCAATATAGTACATTGGGCCACCGCTTACAGAGCCGTCACTATGAACGACACGGTATTTCTGTGCAAGAGTGCATTCGGCATATTTAGTAACCATACCGAAGAATGCAGATACCCACATCCAGAAAAGTGCTCCGGGGCCACCGGCATGTAAGGCAGTTGCAACACCTGCAATATTACCAACACCAACGGTTGCAGAAAGAGCCGCGCAAAGCGCCTGAAAATGAGTTATGTCTCCTGGGTCAGTGGGATCATCATATTTACCTCTGGTAATTGCTATGCTGTGCCCTATCCTTCTGAGTTGGGGAAAGATGAGCCTTATACTAAAATAAACACCCGTACCCACAAGCAAGATGACCAGTGGCATGCTCCATATATAGCCAGCCACCTTTCCCAGGAATCCTGTTACATCGTCCATTACGGCTATGTTCATGAGTGGTAATGTGTTGAACATATAATCCCCTCGAAATCAGTGAATTGTCTTATGTTATTTAGTTCGGAGTAATGACGCTATTCAATTGAATATTTTATATTGAATATTGACTATTGTTTTCTTTGTTGTCTATATAAAATTGCTCAATTTGGGTCTTAGTAATATTCAATTGTTCTTCCTTGCTGTCTTTCTCGATGCAAAAAAGATTGACGTTAATTCCAGAGCTTCATTGAGAAGTGGAGTAACCATTTTTTCTTTCATGATTTGTTCATCAGTAATAAATTCCAGCCAGAATGAGGATTCATCTATTTCCTCAAGGACAATGCTTAGCTTTGCAACAAAGCTGGCCTAAACAGCAGGACCTATAATTTGCAGCAACTGATGTAGAGCATCTGATCAATTGACCAGTAATATGTTTTCCTAATTGCGTTTTTGGCAAGACTATTGCTAGTTTTACACAACGATGCGCAAAGTCTTTTGTGTGCTTTTTCAGTTCATCCTTATTTATTTAATTTCCACTCCAATATTCAATAGTAAATATTCAATTCTTCAATTAATAATTCCTCTCAATCCATCCGCCTCCCATAATAAGGTCTCCGTCATAAAATACAGCTGCCTGACCTGGTGCGATGGCACGCTGGGGATGTTCAAACTTAACCCTGACACGATTGTTTTCCAGAGGATAGATTATGGCGGGAGTTTCATCGTTCTTGTATCTGATCTTTACGGATGCGTGTAATTCTCTTTCCAGTCTTTCAATCGTAATCCAGTTTACATCGTTTACGATGAATGTGTCTTTCAAAAGTTCATCGGCAGTGCCGATCGTTACGGTGTTTTGTCCTGGATCAATGTCTACCACATATCTTGGTTTGCCCAGTGCGATATGTAATCCTTTTCTCTGCCCAATTGTAAAATTGTGAATGCCGTCATGTGTACCCAGGATTTTACCGCTTGTGTCTTTTAATGAACCTGTGCCAATCTGTGAACCTACCCTTTCGGTAATCAAGTCGCTGTAACTATTACCTGTTACAAAACAAATTTCCTGGCTTTCTGGTTTGTCCTTCGTCTTCATGTTCAGTTCAGTTGCCTTATTACGAACTTCATCTTTGGTCATACCCCCAAGTGGAAATAGGGCGCGGGATAACTGAGTCTGGTTCAGCGGAAATAGCACGTAAGATTGGTCCTTTTTAGTATCCATTCCTTTTCGCAATATATACCTGTCATTGTGTTTTTCAACCCTGGCATAATGACCGGTAGCAACATAATCGGCACCGAGGTAATCGGCAAACCTCAGCAATTTGCCGAACTTAAGTTTCTGATTACAAATAATACATGGGTTGGGAGTTTTTCCTTGCAGGTACTCCGCACAAAAATATTCAATGATACTGTCAAATTCCTCTTTGAAGTTAATTACGTAGAAGGGGATATTAAGAGATGCTGCAACGTTTGCAGCATCTCTGGCATCTTCAACGCTACAACATGTTGCCACTTTCACATCGGATGAAGGTGTACTTGTAACGCTTCCCAGACGCATGAACAGGCCAATTACGTCGTATCCTTGTTTTACTAAAAAATGAGCGGCGACGCTGCTGTCAACGCCTCCGCTCATTGCTATTACTACCCTTTTAGACATTTTATAAATTAGCTTTGCAAATTGATTAATGAAGAATAAATATATGTTTTTGGTGGGCAATGCCCACCCTACCTTTAAAACTTTTTGTGTCTTCCCCGCCTGCCAGACTGGCAGGGTGACTTTGTGGCCTCCGGCTCGTAGAGCTAATTTTGAAATTACGATACAGTAAATTAGCTCAATCGCTAATTTATGTGTTTATTTGTGTTTAACAGGATGAAGGACATTAGGCACCTCCCTGCCTGACAACAGCAATGACATTGTCGACGGCTTTTTATTCCACCAATAAGGTTGGTCTTCTCTTTCTAACGGGGTAGAGAGAAATTATGTCAGAGCTTAAGAGGGATTGGAGTAAAACATAGTAAAAAGACTATGAGCATTATCACCCCGACGCATTTGCGTTTAAAATCAAGGTGTGTGAATGGATCAATTGGTGCAGGATGTTTAAAGCCGAACAGCAAAAGCATAACCGCAAAGACAATCCAACCTGGATAAACAAAAAGCGCAAACAGACAAAATGCCCCTATACCTGCCTTGTAAATAATACTACTATGTTTTCCAAGTAATGCATAAACAACGTGCCCTCCATCAAGCTGTCCAATAGGCAGCAAATTAAGTGCGGTGACAAATAGTCCTGCCCATCCGGCAAAGGCAATCGGGCTTAATACTATGTCGAAACCCTCCGAAACGCTACCGATCGTCATCTTTGCAAAGAAGGAAAAAAGTATCGGTTCTCCTAACCCTATGTAACTTGCTGAATCCTTTGGAATAGGGTGAATCTCCGAAAGGTATAGACCTATAATGGTGATTGGAACTGCAAAAATCAAACCTCCGATCGGACCGGCAACTCCAATGTCAAATAAGGCACGCTTATCAGGAATATGACCTTTCATCTTGATAACTGCCCCAAATGTGCCGAAGGGGGGAAGTGGTACTGGAAGAAAAAATGGCCACGTTGCGTCTACATGATATTTTCTGCACATAATGAAATGCCCCATTTCATGTGCAAGCAAGATAGTTATTATACAAATTGCATAAGCTGGGCCATTTATATAATAAGTAGTGAAAAATGTTGCAACAAAAAGCAGGATATTTAGCCTTGGTATATCTAAAAAAATAGAAGGTGCGTAAAGAAAACCTTTTATGACCCCGGTTTTTCGCTGTTCTCCGTTCATGCATAAATTCTAACTTTACTGGAAAATGTTGTCAAGGGAAAAGGAAGTGCTTGTGGAATAGATGGTTATGCAATCAGGCTATACTGCACTAACTTAAAGAAAGTCCCCATTGTTAGCCCCCATTCATAGCCCCTGCGCCCGCCTATCAGGAGACTGTGTCGCAATTGTCATCCCGAACTTGTTTCGGGATCTCTAATGTTGCTAAGTCATTGGAATCATTAGATTCTGAAATAAATTCAGAATGACAAATCATGTGTTTTTGTTATTGTGACACAGCCTCCAGTCTGGCGGGCAAGATGCTGGGGCTATGGGGGCGAACAAGCTGTGGGGAAAGACTTGATAATATCCGTATTTAACTTCAACCGCAAGCTCATGTTAAATTAGGGTACCGCATGTGTTTTACGTGCAGATTTTGGACAGCCTGTTGATAATTGCCTCAAAAATTCTGTAAATATAACCCCTACCAGAAATTAAATGGGAAACATAATCTCACATAAACTATATAGATATTTAAGTATTTCTCTTAACATCTGTTGTCAAAATATATATGCAACATTAAGCTATAAAACTGGTTGCATAAGTCTTGGTGATGTTTATGATTAACAAACGGATGAATGGCAGGTTAATCTCTCGCTTTATAACTACGAAGATTAAGGTTCCTGGCTGTCAAATATACCTCGTATTCGGAATTGGCAACTATTTTGCGAATTACAATATACCGTATTACAACTAAGTTTTAAGAGTTCCTGTCTGCCGACAGGCAGGCAAGCAACTGACTAAGGAATAAAAGTATATATGGCATGAGTGGTTGAGTTGGGAGTCTAATAAAAAAACAATTTTTCAAGACCATAGACGATAGTATCTTTTACAATTCTAATACCGGTTGTTGGTTGCTTAGCCGTACAGGAGCAGATAAAGGACCTGTAAGTCGAGGGCGCAATCGAATCGGCCTTTTTTCGTGCAAGACGAGCACTTACAAGTCGAAAGCGCAATCGAATTGTTCTCTTCAGTGGGACATATATTCATTGCGCTTTTTTTTTACCTGCCTGTCTGCCCAGACAGGCACAACTGAAACTAAGATTTCTGACCTTACAGAAAATGACACGAAAAACTGAGTTAAACCTTCCAGATTTATATTTACCTATTTGCCCCAGTGCTGCAGATATACACGTGAAGGCAGTAAGCAAAATCCCGGCCATCGGAATGGTTGCACACATAATTAAAAATTGCGAATTGGTGATTACTTTCTATGAGGTAGTGCAAAAAGGTTCTAAGGTAAAAAAGAAGGCGAAAGTCTGAAAACCAAGGTTCGAAACAAATACAGTGGTTAAATTTCATAAATATATTTCCTTTAGATAAAGGGACGAATTGGATGAGAAGAATACTCTTTGTAGATGATGATCCGAAAGAGATCAAGGGATTGAGGAAGATGCTGAGGTCAATGCGTTACGAATGGGAGATGGAGTTTGCGGTGAGTGGAGGAGAAGCCCTGAACTTCATGGCCAAATCCCCCTTTGATGTTGTCGTGTCTGACATGCATGTGCCGAAAACGAACGGCGTGGAACTCCTTGATGCCGTTATGGAACGCTATCCCGAGACTGTTCGTATTATCCATTCAGGACATTCAGATAAAGAAATGTTATTGAGGTCAGTGAGGTCCGCGCACCAGTTCCTGATGAAGCCGAGTAGTGCGGAGACAGTGAAGTATACCATCGAACGTGCATGCAAACTTCAAGATTTGTTAAGAAGCGAAACGTTGAGAAAGATTGTTGCAGGGATAAAGAATTTGCCCAGTCTCCCGGCATTATATAGTTTGATTGTAGCGGAAATGAGTTCTAAAGATGTTTCTCTTGAAAAAGTGGGCAATATTATTTCTCAGGACGTTTCAATGTCTGCCAAAATCTTACAGCTGGTTAATTCTCCATTTTTTGGTCTTCCACAAGAAATTACAGACCCACAGCAAGCGGCGGTTTATCTGGGGATAGATACGTTGAAGTCACTTGTACTTTCTATTCATGTGTTTTCTTCATTCGCAGAAGATGCGGAATTACATGGATTTTCTTTAGCGGAAATGTGCAGACATAGTTTGATGGTAGGTAAACTTGCCGGGGATATTGCTCGTGCTGAAACAGATGATGAGGAAGTGGCGGAAGAGGCATTGATAGCCGGGATATTACATGACATAGGAAAGCTGATATTGTTGAAAATTCCCAGGCTATACAACCAGGTGCTGGACTTTATTGAAAGGACCGGGTGTGATCTTGTAGAGGCTGAATACACTGTTATGAAGACTTCTCATGCAGAATTGGGGGCTTATATGTTGGGGCTTTGGGGGATCTCTGACAATATAGTTGAACCAGTTGCTTATCACCATAATCCGTCAAAGTTGCTGGAGAATATGTTTATTATGTCAAATGAATCCTTTGGAAAAGGTTTAGGTAAAATGAAATCGAAAGATGGTAAATTAAAGTCACGGTCAGTAAAAAAAGACTCAACAGGATTTACTGCATTAACGGCTGTGCATATAGCAAATGCATTGACAGTGCAAATGAATTGCTCTTCTGATACAACTTTTTCCCCATACGTTGATATGTTGTATTTGAGAACACTTAATTTGACAGATAAGTTGCCTGAGTGGGTAAAATATTATAATAAAGCGATGCAAAAAGAGACCTCAAGATATGTTTAAAATCCGGGATAAAATACTGGTAACATTTCTTTCAGTAGTGATTATACCCATTATCATTACTGGTACCTTTTTTGGTATATACATGACAAAAGTTTTAAGACGAGACAAGATAGTGGAGTTTCATCAATCCACAAAAAGCAAGTCGGAAAAGGTAATTTACTTTATGCGTTCTATAGAGAACGACATTATTTCTCTAGGTAACAACGTATTCCTCTTAAATCTAATTGAAGCTATAAGAAGTAATGATACAGAACAAATAGGCAGTTGTAAGTTTGAGGTAGGAAACCTTTTCAGGATGTTTTCCGAAAGCAGGGGGATTTACGACCAGATACGTTATATAGATAAATCAGGTCAAGAAATAGTGCGAGTAAATGCAGGGCAAGAATATGCTTATATCGTTCCACCTGAAGAACTACGGGATAAAAGCCATAGATACTATTTTAAGAAGGCGTTAAAACTAAAGGAAGGGGATGTATATGTTTCAAGCCTTGATTTAAACAGAGAACAAAGAGGTACAGGACCAGACCATAAGACTGTGTTAAGATATGCTATTCCAGTCTTTGATTCCATCAAAGATGGAAAAAAACAAAATAGAGGCATTATTGCGTTAAATGTACAGGCATATTTTCTACTTAAAAATATCTTAACAAGTGAGTACAAAAAAGGAGTTAATTCTTATCTATTGGATAAGGAGGGTTTCTATCTTCTACATCCTGATATAACAAAACAATGGGGAGGTCAGAGTGGCCTTAATACCGGGAAGAATCTAAAGAATGATTTCCCGCAAGAAATATCCTCTCTTTTTTTATCAGGACAATCAGGGAACAAATTGGTAGATAAACAATTTGTTAATTTTATACCGATTCATTTTAATCCCTTAGACAATGAAAGATATTGGATACTTTTAGAGAGTCTTCCAAAGTCGATTATCTATTCCTCAATTTATACTTTTTATGTAATCCTTGGCGTATTGGCCGTGTTCCTAATTACGGGGGTTGTAATAGCTGCGTTTGTTTTCTCAAGGAAATTAACAAGACCTTTAAATGCGTTAGTTAAAGGAGTTACTACCATCGCGGAGCATGATTTAGATGAGTTAGATTATCATATAACCGCTACGTCGAATGATGAAATCGCGTTTTTAACCTTTTCGTTTAATAAAATGGTATACAATTTGGGAAAGGCAAGGAGAAAGTTACTGGACTATGCACTTAATCTGGAGAAAAAGGTTGATCATAAGACAGAAGAAGTTCTCGAAAAGGCAGATGAATTAAAGAAGATAAATGAAGAATTGGAAGACTTTGTTTACATTATCTCGCATGATTTAAAAGAACCCTTGTTTGCAATTGAAGGTCATACGTCAAGATTGCTCAAGACTCATAAAGATGCCCTTGATGATAAAGGAAAGTTCTATATAAACAGGACTAAGGTAAATATAG
Source organism: Candidatus Scalindua sediminis (assembly GCA_008636105.1). Lineage (GTDB taxonomy): Bacteria > Planctomycetota > Brocadiia > Brocadiales > Scalinduaceae > Scalindua_A > Scalindua_A sediminis. The sequence continues at coordinate 26,782 of VSDH01000024.1, forward strand.
AGAAGATGTCTCTGAAGATCAACGAGATTATGGAAGTCTTGAAAGTTGGAAGAGTTACATATGATCTTAAAAGTAACGATAGTGGGGCTATTGTCAGGGAAGTGGTAAGTGCACTGGAGAGCAAGATAGGGGAAAATAAGATTAATGTCTCAATCCAGGACAATCTGCCCATTGTATTGTGTGATGAAAAGAGGATGAGGGATATATTATCAAATCTGATTACCAATGCGATCAAGTTTATGGGTGAAGATAAAAAAAGGCAGATCAGGATTGGATGTGATGAAAATGGAGGTTACCATAAATTCTTTGTTGAGGATACGGGTATTGGCATTCGGGAGGAATACAAGGAGCAGATTTTTAAGATATTCAATCGGCTTAATGAAGTAAAGGCAGAGGGTACGGGTGTTGGGCTGGCTATAGTAAAGAAGATCGTTGAACAACATAAAGGGAAGATATGGATAGAGAGCCCCGTTAAGGATGGAAGGGGTTCAAGGTTCTGTTTTGCAATACCAATGTCTAGAAGACGAGATGATGTAAAACCAGATGATTTTGAAAACAACGATATTGGGGCTATTGCCAGGGAAGTGGTAAGTGCACTGGAGAGTATGATTGCAGAAAATAAGATTAATGTCTCAATCCGGGACGATCTACCCATTGTATTGTGCGATGGAAAGAGGATGAGGGATGTATTATCAAATCTGATTACCAATGCGATCAAGTTTATGGGTGAAGATAAGAAAAGGCAGATCAGGATTGGGTGTGATAAAAGTGGAGGTTACCATAAATTCTTTGTTGAGGACACAGGTATTGGCATTCGGGAGGAACACAGGGAGCAGATTTTTGAGATATTCAAGCGGCTTAATGAAATAAAGGCAGACGGTGCGGGTGTTGGGCTGGCTATGGTAAAAAAGATTGTTGAACAACATAAAGGGATAATATGGGTAGAGAGTCCCGTTAGTGATGGAAAGGGCTCAAGGTTTTGTTTTGCAATACCAATGTCTAGAAGACGAGATGATGCAAAACCAGAGTCGGGCCATGCATGTGGCCATGAGCAGAAGACGTTAGAGAGTAGAGAAAATTGGGAAATAGTCGATAAAGAGCGTTAGATGAAATTATGGCGATGTTAGCATCTTTAATTGACAAATTGAAACAACCATATTTCCTCTCCATCCGTTGCTATCTACTTTTTAAAGTGCAATGAAAATGAAAGGAGGATGTTTCTGGGAAAAAACAAGGTTTTACTCATAGAGGATAATCCAGACCATGCGGAGTTAATTACTGAATTACTTGAGGTAGAAGGTAAAAAGGAAGTTATCTTAATTAAAGATGGGAAGGAAGCCATAGATTACTTTCAGAAGGCGTACCCGCCAGAAGCCTGCCAGACTTCGTCATCTAATCAGAAAGCTATTCGGACAGACATTGATGGGGATGATGAGATAGAGCCTCAAATTGATTTGGTTATATTAGACCTCAATTTGCCTAAAGTTCATGGTATGGACGTCCTTAAATTTCTAAAACAAAATTCCAGGTATCGCTCAATCCCTGTGGTTATTTTGTCGACGAGTACTGATGACAAAACTATCAATGAAGCGTATGAGAATGGTGCTAACGTTTATATTACTAAACCAGTTTCATATGATGGTTTTGTTGAAAAGATAAAAATCCTGAATAATTATTTCAATGAATACGACAAACTGAACAACGCAGGAATTAATCCAAAGCCGTTATTGCTTTAAAGTTGCTCAGTTTTACCTGTCTGCCGACAGGCAGGGATGTGCGGGGTATAGAATCTACCAATGCACCAACCTCAGATATCCGTAAGCTTTCGGATAACCCACGAAACATAATCCATTCTTAGATCATACTTAAACAATCGTTAATTATAATAGGACATTAGCCGTAAAAATCCTGTCGATGTTGATAGTGAACAATATAAGTTTATTTATTTCCCTTTGACTCGGGTTATTGGCGATGGTAATATGAGATAGATTTTCTCATTGAGGGCTTTTAAATGCGCATTTGGGAGATGTATTTTTACATTATTAATTTTGCTCGATTTAAGTAAGAAATATTTTTTAAGGACTAATAGTGACACAAAAAAAGAAGGTTGTTCTGGCGTATTCGGGTGGGCTTGATACCTCTGTTGCAATAAAATGGATGCAGGAAAAGCATAACATGGACGTAATAGCACTAACCATTGATTTGGGAACGGAGAAGGATCTGAAGCCGGTAGAGGAGAAGGCATTAAAGATCGGTGCGGGTAAGTCAATAATTATAGATGCAAAAGAGGTCTTTGTTTACTATTTTATCTTCCCTGCACTTCAGGCAGGTGCCCTTTATGAGAAATCCTATCTACTTTCAACAGCCCTCGGCAGACCGCTGATAGCAAAGTTGTTAGTTGACACTGCAATGTCTGAGGGTGCCAGTGCCGTTGCACATGGTTGCACCGGAAAAGGGAATGACCAGGTCAGGTTTGACGTTGCAATACATACCCTGAATTCATCTTTGCAAATAATTGCACCGGTTCGAGAGTGGAAGATGTCCCGGAACGAAGAAATAGAATATGCTCAGAAGAACGGAATTCCTGTTGATGCAAGTATCAGTAACCCCTATAGTGTGGATGAGAACATCTGGGGGCGAAGTATTGAATGTGGGATACTTGAAGACCCATGGAAGGAACCACCTGAAGACGTGTACAAATGGACAAAAAGCGTAAACGATACTCCCAGCAAACCTACATACATAGAAATTGGTTTTGAAAAGGGCATACCTCTGTCTTTGAATGGAAAGGAGATGGATGGGATAAGCCTAATCCAGGAATTAAACAAGATAGCCGGTGAGAATGGGGTAGGAAGGATTGACCATCTTGAGAATCGTATTGTTGGAATCAAGTCCAGAGAAATCTATGAGGCCCCTGCAGCCACTGTGCTAAACAAAGCTCACCAGGCGTTAGAAGAAATTACCATGACTAAGGACACCTTAAGATTTAAAGACGTGGTTTCGAATCACTACTCGGATATAGTTTACAATGGTTTGTGGTTTTCAACCTTTCATCAAGACCTGGTAGCTTATGTATTAAGCAATCAGCGTTTTGTCACAGGTACTATTCGTGTAAAATTACTCAAGGGCACCTGTTCCGTAGTTGGGAGAAAATCACCGTTATCATTGTATAATCACTCACTCGCCACATACGACAAAGGAGATACCTTTGAGCACGATGCGGCAACTGGTTTTATTAAGATTTACGGCTTACCGACAAGGATACAGGCCCAGATTCAACTGAAGGCATTGAAAAAAGGCGAGACCATTCCTTCAATCATGCCACCCAGGGTTGAGCCAACAGATATGATTGAGAAATAAGAAACCTAAACATCTCGCAACTTAATTTCCCCACACATTGCTATGATGTAGTATTGCAAGACATTACCCTTTTGTTTCCCAATATGCCTCCCGGGAGGGTTAAGATATGACAAAGCATCGTGATGACAGCTGTGAGGATATATGGAATGGTACTTCAGTTTACATCGCAAGGGTTAAGAGATGATAAAGGAGTCGTTCGTTTAGCTATTCGAGAAGAACCAAAAGCACTTCAGTTGAAGGCAACTGACAAAACTCATCACTATTCTTCAATGGTCACCTTCTTCAAACCCGTCAAAACACGAAAGCCGGAACGAACAAACATAGAGATGTGAACAAAGGTCGGCAAACAGGCTGAAATCCCCATGATTACGCCAAAGTAAATATTCCGTTTATTTTCAGAAGGGCTTACCACTGCCCCGACTATCCTCTGTTCGTATGCCTCGTTACGTACACTTAAAAATTCGGGATTAGCTTCAAAAAGACCGATTATCCAACCGGAAAATGAAAACACAAACAATACCCAGCAGGTGGCGACTAATGCAATCACCAGGTCCAAAGAAAGATGAGCAATATATTCCGAACTACTTCTGCTCTTTAGGGCTCTACGAATAATGAGAATCGTTACAAAAAGCGAAAAACTATCAAAAATGGCACCAAGAAATCCAACCGGGAATTGTAATAGAAAGTAATGGGTCCCCTCACTGCCATGAATGTAATGGGGAAAGGCGGTGAACATCGCCCACCAATAGCAAAGGATATTGAGCAATACAAAAAATAAAAAAAGCTTCGGAAAAAAGGTAATCAGGCTTCCTCTTTTGGTCTCATAGATAGTTAACAGGTCTCTCAATGATGATTTCCAGGTTAATATAATTGCGTTCACTTAAATTACCTTTCTCCTTTTTCTTCTATGTGCATTAAAACTAAACTGTAAATTAAAACAAAATACCACAAGATTTCAAATACTTTTTTCGGATTTTATTTCTATCTTCACTACTTAATCTCGCAATAGATATGCCATGATAGAAAACTTCTCCTGATTGTGGTAAATTTCTCTAAAAAAATACATTTCCAACAATATATCCGGCTTATGGTTGCATAATGAATGTTTAAATATTATACAATCTCCTTCATCATATACTCATAACAAACATACGTTTTGTAAATAGTTTTATCTTTTATTTTTTTTTTGCTTATGCATGTCTTCTGGAAGTAATTTGTCAAGAATTGTTCAAATTATTTATAATATTGTATCGCAATACCTGCCATTACATTTCTATACTGAAAAATAGTGTATAATAAAAGAAGTACAGCCACTCTTCTAGTGCAGATTGTCTGTTAATATTTATTTTTAATATTTTCAACAAGTAAATAACAATGAAGATTCTGGTAATTGGAGCAGGGGCAGTAGGTGGCTATTTTGGCGGGATACTCGCTAAAGAGGGAGAAAACGTTACCTTTGTAGCGAGGGGGAAGTACCTTGATTCCCTGAAGACATCTGGTCTGAAAATAAGGAGTTATAAGGGAGATCTCTCACTAAGGGTCAATGCAATTGAAAATCCCGAAGAGCTTGGGGAAATCGATCTTATCCTTATGTGTGTTAAATCATATGACACCGAAGAAGCAACGTTACAGTGTATGAAAAATATTGGCGAGAGCACGATCGTTCTCTCTTTGCAAAATGGGGTTGATAATGAAGAAAAGATAGGAAGAATAGTAGGCAGAAATAAAGTACTTGGTGGAGTAGTCTTTATATCTTCTGAGTTAAACCAATCATGGGAGATATGCCATTATGCCTATGGAAAGATCATCATAGGAGAAATGGATGGAAGAATATCGGATAGGGTCCACAAGGTTGCTGATATATTTAAAAATGCCCATATTCCCTGTTCTATCTCAAATGATATACAAAAAGAATTATGGAAAAAGCTTGTCTGGAATGCTGCTTTCAATTCTGTTAGCGCTATTACGAGGTCTGCCGTAGAGGAGATATTGGACCGTGAGGAAACCAGAGAGCTTGTACGTTTAACTATGATGGAGGTATTGAATATTGCCAGAGAAATCGGTCATAATTTAGATGAATGCGTAGTCGAAGAATATTTAGTAGTACCGGAAAAATCTCAAGAAGCACGGACATCAACACTCCAGGATTTATTAAAACGTAAACCCCTTGAGATTGAGGCAATGAATGGAGTGGTTGTCACATATGGAAAGAAACTTGGGATACCTACACCCTATAATAGCTCATTGTATGCATTACTTAAGCTCATTAATAATAAACCTCAACAGTATCGAAAATAATAGAGAAACCACAAATAATGATAAACGAAAGTGGTCCCTTTTTTTCACTATTCTTTTTCTGAAGAGGAATCAGTGTAGCTCTTTCATCAGCCGTTCATGTGTATCCAGTAAGATCCTCTCGGTATCCTGCCAGCCGATGCAGGCATCGGTGACCGAAACACCACGCCTGAGTTTAGCAAGATCTTCAGGAATTTTCTGGTTGCCTTCATGAAGATTACTTTCCAGCATCAGGCCTGTCAGGGCATCATTGCCTGCCAGGCGTTGATCGATCACGCTCTTCCAGACGATCTCCTGCCACTGGAACCTCTTGCCTGAATTGGCATGCGAACAGTCTACCATAATCGCCTTGCAGAGTTTTTTTTCTGACAATTGCAGGCAGGCCTCCTCGATGCTAATAGGATCATAATTGGGCCGGTCACCACCCCGCATCACAAGATGTCCCCAGCGATTACCGATCGTCTTTACAATACAGGTCTGCCCGTCCTGGTCAATACCCACAAAACTGTGCGGGCTCATGGCCGCCTGCATGGCATTGACGGCGGCTGTCAGGCTACCATCCGTGCTGTTCTTGTATCCTACCGGCATGGAGAGACCGCTGGCCATCTCGCGGTGCGTCTGCGATTCGGTTGTACGGGCACCGATGGCAGTCCAGCTCACCAGGTCAGCGATATACTGTGGCACAATCGGGTCAAGAAGTTCTGTTGCCACTGGAACACCCATCCCGGTTATCTGAACCATGAGCTGGCGTGCCCTTCGCAGGCCTGTAGATATATTACAACTACCGTCCATGTTCGGGTCATTGATCATCCCCTTCCAGCCGGTCGTTGTACGCGGCTTTTCAAAATAGACCCGCATCACGACCAGCAGGGTATCAGCCACACGGTCACAGATTATCCTAATCTTCCCGGCATATTCCAAGGCAGCGTCCTCGTCATGGATGGAACACGGGCCTACGACAACCAGCATGCGTTTATCCTCTTTTAACAGTATGCCCTTGATGCTGTCACGGGCATTTACAACTGTCTCCGCACAGGTCTCGCTTAGAGGTAGATCCGATTTCAGCATGCGTGGCGAAATAAGCGGCAGAAGCTCCTGTATATGTAAATCCTGAGTTGGTTTCATGTTTATCCTTTAATAAAAAAGAGATTCGTATTAAAAACAAATACCTTCAATTGCAGAGGATTAGGGAAGGCTGAATCATCCACACCATAACCCACAATCCACCTTCATACCTCTGTTTATATAGATGGTCAGGTCTTTCATTTTTATTATTAAATAGTCGCTGTACCAAAATTGTTTATTTCTTATCAGGTATAATCTACGAGCTTATGGTCAGTGGATAAGTGTTCTATTTATTATTCAGGAGATTTGAAATTTTTCTCAATATTAAGTCCGGCAGTGAATTCCTGTTGTCCATTGTTACTTCATTTATTTCTATATCTTCCCTGTTCTTTACTTCCAGTATAAAATCGTCTCCACCAAACGTAATTGTGCCTATAACGATATTTGATGCATCAAGGGCATTGGTGGTTGCTTGTTTGAAGGCCTTAGAAAAACATTCCATCTTTCCAATTTCATCGAGTATTATGATATTACTCTTTATGGGAGTGATTGAAGGCACCGCAATGTTTTCAATATTCTCAATACTTACGCCATATCTTCTTATATGAAAATCAGACTTAATTTCCTGATGAGCAAGATAACCCCTTCCACCATCAAGGGTCTTCATTAAAAAGCCGACTCTTTTACCATTTACTCTCTCTTCTTCAGTATAAAATCCATTAGTGGGATGATCCAGATTTTCAATTACTTTTTTGATGACAGTGGTTTTTCCTGAAGAAGGAGCACCTGTTAGGAAAATGTTTTTCTTTGTATTCATATGAAAAAACATAATTTGCGATAGAGAGGGGTCTGTCTCTTGTTAATTGTTGCATTGAATAGTAAGGCCTTTCACTTATTCAGTACGACTCGTTATTTCAATAAGGTGGTGCCCAAAATCGGTTTTGACCGGACCGTGAACTTTACCAACCTCAGCACTGAAAACCACTTTATCAAATTCCGGGACCATCTGACCCGGACCAAACTCCCCAAGGGCCCCACCTTGCTTGCCAGAAGGACACTGTGAGTGGCTCTCTGCTATTTTTACAAAATCAGCTCCTGCTTCAATCTGCGACTTGAGTTCATTGCATTCTTCCTCGGAAGACACCAAAATGTGACGTGCACTGGCTTTTGCCATAACCTGCTCCTTTCTTGTTAAACTAAAAAGTTCTGCCGGTAGTATCCTGTTTTAGCTGCCTATCTTTATCTCTGATATGCCTAACACTTCCAGACTGTTTTCTACTAAGTACCGTATCTGGTCTTCTGCTTCTTTTTCGCTCTCTGCTTCTGCACTAACAATAAATACCTGTTCTCCTACTCTTTCCATACCAATTGTTACTCTGAATTCATACATTTTTATATTCCCCTCTTATTACTATAGGTGGATCTTTTAATTACATAGATTGTTTTTCTTTTATTACTCTTCTAATCCAGCTAATCTTCAAGTGTTTTTTGAAGAAGTGTCAGGATATTCTTTTTTGTATCCTTTACACTCATTTCCCACTTTTCAGCTATCAGCTTTAAATCGTCCTCAGTTAAAGATGCTCCACCTTCAGATATTTTCCCTTTTCCCATTGGGTCGTCTGGTTCCTGACATCCGCAATTATAACACATAGCATTAACCTCCCTTTTTAATATAAAAACTAAAATATTATTTTAACAGATTTGGTCTAATAATTAAAACTCAATAGTTAAAACTAGAACACACAAAATACATTTAGCTAGAGTGGCTTTTTGCGCTCGGCGGCCTGACTGATCTTCTCACTTATTAAGGTAATCCTTTGATCTCTGAGGCGTTTCTCATTTAGCCAATACGGGCTGGTGATTTCCTTGAAGGCATAGATAGCTGCCTGGATGCCCTCTGCCCATGCGACGGTGATTAGTTTGATGTCACCGTGGACATCACCGACAGCGAAGATCCCGTTTCGGCTCGTCTCATAGTAGGAATCAACAGCCATACTACCATCTGCCTTCAGACGGACTTCCAGTCGCTTGAAGGTATCCTTTGCGGACAGGAATCCGATTTGAACTACAATCATGTCGCAATTTACTGTCTGCCCATTCGTTAACTTCAGGGCTATCATGTCGCCTGCAAACTCGGCAGTAGCGATCTCGCAATCCGTATGCAAGACACCGCCTGAATTGCTAACCCTCGCCAGGCTATCCGCCTTGCCTAATGGAACATCTTCACGGATGATCTGCTCCACATGTCCGTTACGTTCAAGAATCATGACAGCGGCATCCAGCGCAGAGTCGCCACCACCCACCACTACAACCCGTTGTCCGTCGTAGTCCCCGATCTTGGGAGTCTTGTAGTACACCTTCTTGGACTGAATGGCATCCAACACTGGGAGCTTGCGTGGAAAATGGAGGAGTCCCACGGCAATGATTACCTTGCGGCACAGATACGAGCCGTTGTTGGTAACTACACGCTTCAGTGGATCTTCCTTTTCTATCTGATCGGTATCTTCGATCGCGACCAGCTCCTCCTCGAAGTGAAACTGTATCTGAGCATCCAGGGCCTGACGAAAGACCCTGGCCGAGAGTTCGGCTCCGGTGATTCCATCCGGAAAGCCAGGGATGTCAACAATTCGCTTTTCCGCATAAAGAAACTGTGGTTGCCCCCCGGGCCTGTCCTTAGCCTCTATTACGAGCGTTGTAAGTCTTCGATGGGCCGTCGTGAGGCTTGCCGCCAGACCGGCTGGCCCCGCCCCAATGATAACAACGTCCCAGTAAGGGATATTGTCAAAATCAATGTCTTTGTCGAGTGTTGTTTCTTTGAAATCAGTCATGTTAATTTCAACTAAGTTTAGAAATCGCTAACATACAAAGTAAATAAAGTATTTTCCGGGTTGGTGATAAAATTTCTTTATCTCTAGGTCCTGATTCTGTTTTGAACCCGTGAGCGCGTTTGTTGCGTATTCTTTTTAAAATTTCTCCTAAATTAATAAGTGCTTTCCTGGGATCAGCTTCCCTTGATGATCTTATTTCCCCAATTGCCCTCATAGTTGAATCTTCATCCGGCTTCTCGTCAGGATCGGCAAGCACAGTTTCTAATGGCGGATCCAGGAAGACCAACGAGTCTACGGATCCATCATTCAATAACCTTTTAATCTCTTCATCAGAAAAGTTTTCGACAAGCGCTGACATTCCTTTACTATCGCGTTCGCTTGCGCTTGCGCTTTTCATCAAACTTACAGCATTCGTCAATGCAACCCACAAGGCATCAACAGCTTCGCAATCGGGTAAAGATTGTGTGGATACAATCTCAGATAGAATTTGTTCTTTTTCCGCGTTTTCCATTTTATAGAGTTTTCAGGGACACTATACCTAACTTTGTCAATTAAGTATTATGTTTATCTGACGAGCTTTCTGGCGGGCCTTTCCACTTATTATTTCTAATATTTTATTTTTCAAAAAGTTTTCTATATTCACCATATCCTTCTTTTTCTAAATCCTCTTTTGAAATGAAACGAAGAGCAGCTGAGTTTATACAATAGCGAAGTCCTGTCGGCATGGGACCATCATTAAATACATGCCCAAGGTGAGAATCAGCATATTTGCTTCTTACTTCTATTCTCTTCACAAAGAGCTTTCTTTCTTCAACTTCTACAATATTTTCAGGCTCAAGCGTTTTTGTAAAACTTGGCCACCCGGTTCCAGAATCATACTTGTCAACTGAGCTAAAAAGAGGTTCACCGGAAACAATATCAACGTAGATTCCCTCTTTTTTATTTTCCCAATATTCATTCCTGAATGGCCTTTCCGTACCATTTTCTTGAGTTACTTGATATTGTAATGGCTTCAATTTTTTTCTCAGTTCCTCATCAGTGGGTGTTTTAAATATTTTATGATTGTAACTATGTATGGTGTCCATTTCTTTACCCCAAATCCTTTCTAAAAATTGGTCACGCCCCGAACCTTTTCTATATAATTCATACTTTATTGGACTTTTTTTATAAAAATCTTGATGGTATTCTTCAGCTTTATAAAATAAAGTAGCCTTAGTAATTTCAGTAACGATTTCTTTGTCGTATCGTCCAGATTTATTCAATTGTTCCTTCGACATCTCTGCTGAACGTTTTTGTTCTTCATTGTGATAAAAAATAGCTGTTCTATACTGTAAACCCCGATCAACAAATTGGCCACCCGGATCGGTTGGATCTATTTGTTTCCAAAAAACATCAAGAAGTTCTGAATAACTTATTTTAGACGGATCATACGTTATTTGAACGGCTTCAAAATGAAAGGTTGTCCCTGACAAAACCTCTTCATATGTTGGATTAACCTTACGCCCACCTGTATAACCTGATATAACATCTGAAACACCTTCTAGTTCTTCGAAAGGATGTTCCATACACCAAAAACAGCCTCCAGCAAAGGTCGCTTTTTCACCTTTTGTTTCAGCAAATAAACTAGATGGTATAAGAAGTAAAACTAACATTAAAAAGAAGAGTTTAATGGTTTTTCCTAACATATCTTCCTCCCTCACCACCGGTCAAATTAATCACTTATCAAGATAGTTCAGTTAGCTTGGGTTATAAAATAAGTGCCTGCCTGTCCGACGCCTTGTTTGGCGGGCTTGCCCCCTCAGAACGCCCGCCTACCATTCGTCGGGCAGGGGTTCATCAGGGCGGGTGACGTGTCTTTCGGAGATGTTCCTTATTAATGAAAAGATGCCAATACGCCCCCTTTGGCTAATTATTTAACATTGCATATTAAATAAGAGCTGAGCTTCATTAAGCAGCAATTAAAATGTGTTTAAGGGCATCTTCAAGTTCTGGATATTGGAAATGATATCCGACATCTAAAAGTTTTTTAGGTTCAACTCTTGTACTTGCAAGGAGAAGGTCATTTGCCATCTCACCAAAGGCAAATCTGGCCCCAAAGGCAGGCATTGGCATTATGGTCGGTCTTTTTAACACCCTGCCTAATGTCTTGGTGAATTCCCTGTTTGTCACAGGATTTGGAGACGTTACATTTACAGGGCCATGAAGTGAATCTGTAATTAATGCGTGATGGATAGCACCTGTAACATCGTCTATAGCTACCCAGCTCATGTATTGTTTACCACTGCCTATTTTTCCTCCCATTCCCATCTTAAAAGGAGTTAACATCTTTGCCAGGCCACCACCTGCATTGCTGAGAACCATACCAAATCTTAGATTAACAACTCGAATACCTGCCTTTGAAACTTCCTTAGTAGCCGCCTCCCAATCAATGCACACGTCTGATAAAAATCCATTCCCTCTCGAACTATCTTCATTTAAAATCTCTGCATCTCTATCACCATAAAAACCTACTGCAGACGCACAGACAAAGACAGAAGGAGGGGGCTGGAGTTTCAGGACGTGTTCGCAAAGCCTTTTAGTACCTTCTATACGGCTGCTTCTTATTTTCTCCTTTTTTTCCTTAGTCCATTTTCCAGTCGCAATATTTTCTCCTGCCAGATGGACAAATCCATCAATTCCATCAGTAAAAGCAGAATCCCAGCCTCCGTATTCCGGTTTCCAGGAAATTTCATTGTCTGTTGGATTTTCATGAAAAACTTTTCTAACAGTAATATCTTTCCTTGATAAAAAGGAAACGAGACTAGAACCTATGAGACCCGAAGTACCCGTTACTACAACTATCATAACTATACCTCCTTAGAATTTAAAACAATATAGCGTTGGTTTATAAAGACATAAGCTTCTCTCAAGTGAGAAGTTTTGTCTGATAATTTATTTATCACAGCTGATTCAAATCAGAATATCTACCCGGGAGACAATTTTACAGAATAAAGACTATTCTATGAAGATGCGGTAAACGTGAGGAAAGCACCTGACAATTCTTACAGCCCGAAATTTTCCATCTTTTATTGAATAGTTACATTTGATGGTATGGCCAACCTTAAGCTGATTGAAACTTATTTTTTCCTCATCTGTAAACAAAGTGCCACCTCTTATTGATCTTATATTGTCTTCTTCTGCACCTAGATAGCAAACTGTGTCTTTTGAAAGCATTAATGGTTTATCACCTAATAGATCACATCCTTCCAGTTTTATTTCCATTTTCTCCAGATCGATACTCTTTATCTTACCTTCGATTACGGCAAGACTTGTAGCACCTTCTGCAAAACCAGGCCAGTCAACAGATTTCCCGGCATATGCATTTGATCCAAACAAAAATAATCCTAGAAAGAAGGCAACTATTATCAATTTCGTCTTCCTGTACATTTTCATACCCTCCATTTAGAATTAATTATTAAGTATTACAATTTTCTCTTATAACTTATAATAAATCAATTATCATGCCAACACTACTTAAATAACCAATTTTTAAACAAGAAATTCTAGATCATAAGTTGCCTGAAAATAAAAGATTACGAAGCATTGTCTTTTTTCAAGGACCCAAGGCTTAAACGTTAATACAACGCACTTCGAAAAAGTCCAGATCTTTAGATTAAACAGTATACCCCGTTGGAATTTCGCAAAGCTAAGCTTAGCTTAGCTCTGCACGGGGCATTCCTATGGGGTAAAGAAAATTATATTATTTCCGGAAATATAGGTGACCCTATTCTATTTCTATCCTTCTTCCAAAATCAGTAAATTCTAATTGCTTTTCCACGTCTTTTTTAAAACTTTTATGGCATGCATCACACGACTTTACTAAATTATCAAATTCTAAATTTGCATTATCAGTGTCATGTTGTTTACTGCATAAAATTAACTTATTTATGGCACTGTTAAATTTGTTACTTAACATAATAAACTCGAGTGAAATATCATTAGTTTCAATCATATATAGCGTTACACAATAAAAGCCTATACCTTCTTTGAGTTCTTGTGTCCACATATCCATTTCAACCCAATCATTGTTTTCCACAGCCCCTGACAATCTCCTCATCAACAGAGATGCCTTCTTCATGGTCCCTGCTAAACCTCCTTGTTTGGGCACGTATTTTTGTGCCTCTTCAACCCTTTCAACCTTTACTTCCTCAGACTTTTTACAGGAAGCAATGGAGATAGAAATTCCCAGGATTAAGGTCAATATTATTAATGAATACTTCATTTTTTTAACAAACAGTTTCATTTTAGGTCTTTAGGAGTTAAGGCTTTTAGCCTTTTATTTTAAACTACAAAATAAGTGATTGCCCGATGTGACCTTTGGCTGGCCTGGTCCTATTTATGTCCGTATTTGTTTCGAAGTTCGATATTCGATATTCGGATTTATTCTTTTTGTCCTTATTTATTACCATGTCCTTTTAACTCAAAGAATGTTACCTCTATGAATATCTTCGTGCCCTCGCGTGATATCTCTATCAGGCAGGTATCTCCCGCCTTCTTCTTGCTGACATGGTGGATTACATCATATACCCCGCTGACACTCTCATCGTCCATTGACAGGATAATATCTCCTGCCTGCAGTTCGGCCTTCCCGGCAGGGCTGTCTTTCAACACACTTTCAATAACAACCTTATCTTCCTTTTCTTCTTTTTCATCTCGAACATCTGTAATCACAACACCCAGCATCACCTTCTTTTCCGGCTTGTGGAGCTTAATAACACGCACATAATCCGCAGGCTGCAGGGGTATATCCTTTGCAAAAAGCGGATGCTCATCTTCGGGCTTTAAATCCCTCAACTCGTATGTTGCTATGGTACGGTACGGGAGATGGTTCCTCCGAAACACCCTTTTAGGAACACCAAAATGATAAATGATGTGACCGCCTCCTATGAAGACCAGCAGCTTCTTGTCTTTTCCCTCCGGAGAAGACAGGTACCTTGATATGCTGTCGGCCATAACATCCTCCCACACGCACTGAACCAGATAAAACCTTTCGAAGGCATCACTCATATCTGTATCCCCGTGTCCCTTCATTATCCTTTCCAGATATCTTCTGTGATAGAAATCTTCAGTATCTATTTCAGGCAGGGACTCTCTTTCTTCCTTACTCAAACCTTCTAATCCATTTTCGCTTATTATTTTCTGGAATCCTCTTGTAATATTCAGGGCAACAACTGGGATCTTATTGTCACGCGTAAAGTCCAGAATGTCTTTATACAGGTTATAATCAAAGCCCCACTCATGCCACCAGTCCGTTGAAGACAATAAATCCTTTTCACTGATCTCACCCACCGTCCATTTGTCAAGGACGTCCTGATGTGGCCTCTTAAACATCTCCATGCCAATCGCTATATTATCACCGTATCTCTTATAAAATTCCTTCAGTACCTGCATCTGTACGTCATGAGATTCCATGTTTGAATGAATCTCACCTACATACACAATCCTTGCTCCGTCAAGTGAATCGGCAAGTTGTGAAAAGGTTATTTTCTCGCCGGTTGCAACATGGACAATATCACCCACGCTGATCTCAGCAGGAAAGTTCCTTGATCCTTCAGTTTCCGCAATGGTTGCTAATGAGCGGCAGCCCATGCTCATTACAATAATTACTGCCATAAGTAAAATTTTTTTGTTTAACATTAGTCTTATTTAATAGGTGCTGACCTATTTAGACTATCTTCATAACGTCTCGTACTATATTATTGATTTTAAAGGGTTCTTTAAAACCGTTTCCTATTGCTTTTTGAATAGCCAGATACTCGATCATAGATGCTAGATATCAGATGAATATTTAGAAATCAAATGAGCTTTTTGCCCATTGATAAGCTCTTAATAGTACAATTAGATATAGAAATCAATTAATAATTTGACAATTTTCATAAATATTTAATAATATACGGAAATCATATACCTTAGTTTAATATATTGTTAGACTTAATTTTACCGATGAAATTTACAAAATGGCAATTAATAAAAATGAATGATAATTAAACCAATTCAAGATAAAATAATATAAAGTGAGTATCGCATTTCTGACCATGCTGTAAAACAAATGATCAAAAGGTCAATAACTAGGCTAGAGATTGAAGAGGCAGTGATAAATGGAGAGATTATTGAAGAATATCCAGATGATAAATATTCCCCAAGTTGTCTAATATATGGGAGAACTAAGACTGAAAGAGATTTACATGTTCAATTATCTTTTCCACCATCAATTATAATTATTACCGCATACGATCCTGACCCAGAAACATGGATTGATTGCAAAATAAGGAGGTAATTTATTATGAAATGTATCTTTTGTGGCGGTAAATTAGAAAGGAAAAATGTAACATTTAATTATGAAGAGGATAATAAATATCTTTTTGTAGAAAACGTTCCAGCAGAGGTTTGCACATCTTGTGGGGAAAAAACATATTCTCCGGATGTTACAGACAAACTCCTAAAATATTCAAAAAAGCAGTTTAAACCTTCAAAAACAATTGAAGTCCCAGTATACAGTTTTGAATAACAAGATCATTTTAGGATAACAATTGAAAAACATCCCCCACTTCTTGCTTTCGCTCCCCCTAAAGGGGCCTACTTCTGGTTACAGAGCCTACTTTCGGCAGCGTGCCGCGGGAGCCGCGACTTTCGCCGCCACGGTGCAAGAAAGCAGTGGGGGTTAATAGGCTCAGGTTAAATATGCGCTGACCCAATACTGTTCGGCACGGAGTTTGATAAAGTAGTTCAACAGATAAGACACAGTGAGATTATTGTACTAATTGGTAATGGAAATACAAGTGGATACTAATGTATGACGAGATGGAGAAATGAAGGCACACCACCCCCACTAAACCTTCAAAGGTGAAAAGTCCCCTGAGAGTGGCTATTTATTTTGATCTTCAATCTTAAGCCCTTCGATATGTGTCATGAGTTCGTCCATGGTAGCCCATCCTTGAAAGTACAAGCAGATCATCTCGAAGGTGCGTTTAGTGGGTTTACGTCCAGTCCATAATCTGATTAAGAGACTGGCAATCAGAGCACAGTAGACTTGAATTTGTATCCCATTTTGTGAGAGAGATAATAGATGCTGGCAACCCAGAATACACTTAAACCATCTAAAGAAGAGTTCAATTTGCCAGCGATAACGATAGATGAGGCCGATAAGTTCTGCCGGCAAATCCATACGATCAGTGGCAATTAACAATGTGTGTTCAGGTGACCGAGTCCTGAATGTCTTCTTGCTGGAGACACGGGATTTTCGTTTGTATCCTGAGAGTACTCGTTCATCAAAATAATGAATTTGTATAATTCTTATAGGCCTGGAGAGGTTGTCGCGTTTTTGTTCACTACCAAGCCAGACAGTTCGATCAAACTCTACTCCAGCATTACGGTCTGCATCACTAAGTTGGTGCTCATCTATGATCTCGTAGCTTACATTGTCTCTGAGTCGTACAACAAAGGAACTGGATTTTTGGATAATCTTATCCAGAAAGCTATATTTGGCATAAGCAGCATCTAAACAATAGAGTTTGCCTGATGCTAAAGCAGACTCAAGTTTAGCTATTTCACCCTCATTAGCATTGGTAACTTGAGCTCGAAGAGGAGTGCCTTTAAGGATATCGAATTCTAAATGTATCTTTGCAGCACGATGGTCTTTATCAAGCCATAAAGCCCATAACATCTTTGGAAGTGCTTTGAGCAATGTACCATCGACAGCAACTACTGTTAGGTCGAGAGCTTGTAAACGTTTGTCCAAGTTCAAAGAACCAACCTTGCTGGCAAGTTCGCTGATGATGGGTGTAAGGAGTTCCGGGTCGAATATTTGGCTTGCAGCCGAGAGACTTCCCATGCTGGTTCTTTTGATACCGAGTTTACTTTGTACATTTTTTAAAGTACTGGCCTGTTGTATTGAACGTAATGCAGTAAGAATTGGATTAAAGAAATATAGTAATGTAAGGCTTACGTATTGATCATAATGTAGTGTTCGATTGAAGCAATCGGCATGGCCGTGAAGCTGTTTAAGCAGTGGTTTAAAAGAGCGCAGGATGGATAGTTTTTGTATGTCCTGTTCCTTGATTTCTTTGCTCTTATTAGCATCATCTGAATTACTCATAAATGGAATTGATAACAGGAGCAAGGAAGAAAATCAACTATAAAATAACATATAACATATTAGTATGTCGCAAGTTATGAAAATTTACAACTTACAGCATTAAAAATATTTTCAGGTATTTTTTTAACGATGCAGTTCGAGTAAAAAAAGCTGAAAAGAACCATTGGCATGTCCGACTGAGAACAGTCGGAGTGGGGAGCGTTATTAAAGAAGTTCCGAAAGAACTCCATTAGGTACGGTGGGAATGGAAGATTCCAACGAAAATGTGCTATCAAACATCGTGCCGAACAGTATTGGCGCTGCCCCTATTTTATCTCCTATTTTTCCTATTTATTTTTACTGTGTAAGCCCGGATATTCCAGCAATGACGAAAGATGCCAGTACGAAACCTATCACGATGTGGAAATAGAAGTAATATTTCGCAAAGCCATTCAGCTCGATCTCGTAGTGACGTTCGTCCAGTCTGATTATAGGTAGTATTATGTCTAAGCTGTAGAATAAACTCCAAATGATACCTCTTTCCCTTCCTTCTTTATTTCTCCAAACACAGAACATACCTGCTATAATAAAAAATATAATCCAAAGAATGGAATAATAGATACGATAACCATAACCAATTGCATATTTCAGTATTGTTAAACCACACCAGTTTAGCCCTGTCACCACTTCACTTCGTTTGCGTTCCCTACTAGTATAAAGAATATCCTTTGCCATACCCTCGAGGCCTGATTTTTGCAAAACGCTTGCAAGGTACTCATACGGTTGAGGAGAATAGTCTTTTTGTTTCCCCAACCATTCCTTTAACCATTTGAAGTCTCTAGTTGCCTCAACGCTACCACCATCCTTAAAAATAAAAAACTTACCCAGCCTGTCATATGTAAAACCGTCCAGTTCTATATTATCTGGCCATGATTCCTTGGAATCTTGTAATACTCCCACTTTAGTGTTGTGAAGCGTCAATTTCGAGACTCCATCCCACTCAGCATCACCTATGTCTGGCATATCAACTGTCTTTTTTGAACTAAGCCTAAATTCTCTACTGATACGGGTGCCAATCAGGTCAAAGGATTTGAATGTGCTGCCCGAAAGATCTAAGTTTCCTCCTATTTTTGCAAAGGCTAATCTTATTGGACTCGAATTTATTATCTCTGCATTCTTCATATCAAGATTATCACCTACCTGCAGTAAGGTCATATCCAATTCACCGGTAAATTTTGAAGTATACATTTGTAAATCACCCATTACCTTAGCGCCAAAAAGGATTATATCTGCAAACTCCGCTGAATCGCGCATAAATAGACTACTCTCTACCTCCAGCGAGTCCATGACCAGTGTGCCGGTGAATTTGGAACCAGTCATATCTATTTGTCCGCCTATCTTGGCTTCGCGGAGAACCACCTCTTTAAACTCAGCCGCGCCACGCATAAAGAGATGGCTCTCTACCTCCAGTGAGGCCATATCCAGTTTGCCGTTGAATTTGGAACCAGTCATATCTATTTGTCCGCCTATCTTGGCTTCGCGGAGAACCACCTCTTTAAACTCAGCCGCG